>JBHELD010000051.1:0-16650 GCA_046263255.1 Actinomycetota bacterium | reverse complement strand
CGACGAGCTCGATCGTGGCCTCCTCCTGCTCCATCCACGTCGGGTTAGCGACCCAGCGCCCGTTGACGTGCGAGACGCGGGCCGCGCCGACGGGCCCCTCGAAGGGGATGTCGGAGATCGCCAGCGCGGCGGAGGCGGCGTTGATCGAGAGGATGTCGACGGGGTTCATGCCGTCGACGGCCATGACGTTCACGACGACGTGCACCTCGTGCCGGAAGCCGTCGGGGAACGCGGGGCGCAGCGGGCGGTCGATGAGGCGCGCGTTGAGGATGGCCTTCTCGCTGGCGCGGCCCTCGCGGCGGAAGAAGCCGCCCGGGATCTTGCCCGCGGCGTACATGCGCTCCTCGACGTCGACGGTCAGCGGGAAGAAGTCGGCGTCCCCCCGGGGGGCCGACGACGTGGCCGCGGCGAATGCGGTGGTCTCGCCGACGGACGCGAGCACGGCGCCTCCGGCCTGGCCGGCGAGGCGGCCGGACTCGATTCGGAACACCGAGTCGCCGATCTTGCGCTCGACATAGGTCGGCTCGGGCGACATAGCTGTTGACATGGGATCCTCCTGTGGTTCGACCCGCGCCTCGGCGCGGGTTCGGGTGAACGGAGGAGAGGCGCCAGCCGTGGCCGATTGTCAGTTGGGGTGCCCACCGGTGGCCGGTGAGCCCTCGACTGATAACCGACCGAGAGGGCCGGCCCTCTCCACTTGCGGTGCTACGGGATCAGGGCGGCGGCGGTCCTCCTTTTCGGACGGGGGCCGGAGCTATCGGCGCAGGCCCAGCTTGCCGATGAGAGCGCGATACCGGTCCACGTCCTCTCGCTGAAGATACGCGAGCAGACGCTTGCGGCGGCCGACCATGCGGAGAAGGCCGCGCCTCGAGTGGTGGTCGTGCTTGTGGGTCTTCAGGTGCTCGGTCAGCTCGGAGATCCGCTGCGTCAGCAGGGCGATCTGCACCTCGGGCGACCCGGTGTCGGCGTCCGCGCGGGCGTTGTCCGAGATGATCTCCTGCTTCTGTTCTTTGAGCAGAGGCATGCGCGCTACTCAGGTTCCTTTCGCTTTCCCCGGCGCGCCCGCCGAGGCGGCTGCTTCTTGATGGTGCTCGCGGGCGTGAGACCCGGCCGCAAGCCGGCGCCATCGTAGCAGGTCACGGGCATTCCCGGGCTGCAACGGCGGCCTCGGTCGCCGCCACGTCCCGCTCGATCTGCTCGACCAGAGCGGCCGCGGAGCCGAACCGTCTCTCGTCGCGGAGCCGCTCCCAGAACTCGACGCGCAGCGTCCGGCCGTACAGGTCGCCGTCGAAGCCGATCAGGTAGCTCTCGATCCGCGGCGGCCCGCCTCCGCCGAACGTGGGGTTGACCCCGACGTTGGTGGCGGCGGGGAACCAGGAAGGCCCCGTCCGCGCGCGTCCCGCGTAGACGCCCACCGGAGGCGCGGCGATCGCGGGGTCGATCGCGAGGTTCGCGGTCGGGAAGCCGAGCCCCGCCCCCCTGGAGTCGCCGTGCGCGACCACGCCGTCTAGGTCGAACGGACGCCCGAGGAGCCGCTCCGCGAGCGGGAGGTCACCGGCGGTGACGGCCTTGCGGACGCGGCTCGACGAAGCGGCCTCGCCCCCCACCTCCTCGAGCTCGACGCCGCGCGCCTCGAAGCCGAGGTCCCGACCCAGCCGCTCGAGGAGCTCGACCGTTCCCGCGCGGTCCTTGCCGAACCGCCAGCCGGCGCCCACGAGGACGAGCCGCGCCCCGAGCCCCTTCGCGAGCACGTCCTCGACGAACGACTCCGGGGACCGCCGGGAGAGCGGGACGTCGAACGGGAGGACTGCGATCACGTCGGCGCCGGTCTCGCGCAGGAGCTCGATCTTGCGTTCGGGGCTGGACAGCATCGGCGGCGCGGCATCCGGGCGCAGCGTCGTCGCGGGGTGGCGGTCCCACGTGAGGACCACGGACGCGAGCCCCCTCTGCCGCGCCTCCGCGATCGTCCGCGCGATGAGCGCCCGGTGGCCGAGGTGGACGCCGTCGAACGTTCCGATCGTCACCGCCGCGCCGGTCTCGGGGGGCTCGAGGGCTTCTATGCCGACGAGGATCCGCGCGGCCTGGTGGCGCGCGGGAACGGACGCGGCGTGCGTCACGCCGGCACCACGCGGTCCGGGCGCAGCCGGTCGTGCTCCGCGACGCAGACCGCGACGAGCTCGCCGTCGTTGAAGACGGCGACGTGCTCCCCGGGGCGCGCCGGCGCGTCGACCTGCAGGGGCCGTCCGTGAGACACGAGCGCCGCGGCCGCCACGTCCACGTCCACGCGCGCGAGGTCCCGAACCGCGTCCCCGAGCGGGCGCAGGGCGCCGTCGTCGACGTCGTCCAGCCCGATCGCGTCCGCCTCGGTGAACCCGGCCGCGGCCGTCCGCCGCAGCGAGGTCAGGTGCGCGCCGCATCCGAGCGCGGCGCCCAGGTCGTGGACGAGCGTCCGTACGTAGGTCCCGCCGGAGCACAGGACCTCGAAGGTCGCGCGGGCCGTGGACGCGTCGACCTCCAGGAGCTTCAGCTCGTGGATCGTGACGCGCCGCGGCGCCCTGGCCACCTCCTCGCCGCGCCGCGCCTTCCGGTAGAGCCTCTCGCCGCCGACCTTGACCGCCGACACCATCGGCGGGACCTGCTCGATCTCGCCGGTGAAGCGCGCCAGAGCGGCGACGAGCTCGGGCTCGGAGAACCGCGGCTCGGCCGTCGCCACGACCTCGCCGGACGCGTCCTGTGTCGTCGTGGAGGAGCCGAACTGCGCACCGGCGACGTAGCGTTTGGGCGCGGCCTGCGCGTAGGACAGAAAGCGCGTCGCCTTGCCGACGCCGACGAGGAGGATCCCGGTCGCGTCCGGGTCGAGCGTCCCGGCATGACCGACCTTGCGGGTCTGCAGAGCGCGTCGCACGGCATCCACCACGTCGTGCGACGTCATCCCGGCCGACTTGTCGATCACGAGGACGCCGTCGGTCACGCGGCGCTTCCGGCCGCACGGACGCCTTCGCGGATCGACGCCGCCGCCTCGTGCACGTCCCGCGCCGTGAACCCGGCCGCAAGCTCGTGGCCGCCGCCGCCGCGTGCCCGGGCGATCGCCCCGACGCTGACGGGTCCTTTGGACCGGAGGCTCACGCGGTACTCGCCGTTGGGCTGCTGCTTGAAGATCGCCGCCACGTCGGCGACGTTCGTCGCCCGGATGACGTCGATCAGCTTCTCCGTCTCGTCCATCGCCACGCCGGTCTCGTCGAGGTCGGCGCGGTCGACCCACGAATAGATGAAGCGCTCGTCCTCGAACAGCACCGCGCGCTCGAGCACGCGACCGGTGAGCTTCAAGAACCCGTACGGCGCGCTCTCGAAGACCTCGATGGCGACCTCGGGCGCCGCGACGCCGAGCTCGAGCAGGTCGGCGGCGAGCCGCAGGGTCTCCGGCGTCGAGTTCGAGTACTGGAACCGCCCGGTGTCGGTGACGATCCCGGTGTAGAGGGTGGTCGCGATGTCCCTGTCGAGCTCGACGCCCGCGTCGAGGAGCAGGCGCGCCGCAAGCTCGGCGGTCGACGACGCATGCGTCACGACGACGTTGTGGGTCCCGAAGCTCTCGTTGCCGGGGTGATGGTCGACGTTCACGAGCACCGGTGCGGCCTTCGCCTTCGCCTCGAGGTCTCCGAGGCGGTCAGCGGCGCCGCAGTCGAGCGCGACGAAGACCGGCACGTCGGGGACCTCGCGCGGCTGCATGAGCGTGTCGGCGCCGGGGAGGAACCCGTACGCCGGGGGCATCACGACGGGGTCGGTCCCCCAGCTCGGCCAGGTGCGCGCGCCGAGCTTGCGCAGGCCGAGCGAGACGGCGAGCAGCGAGCCCACCGCGTCGCCGTCCGGGTTGACGTGGCACGCGAGCGCGACCTCGGTCGCCCCCTTCAGGAGGGCGACGACGTCGTCCCAGTCGGGGTTGTCGTACCTCAAGATCCCTCTCGTTCCTCGCCGGGCTCGTCGTCGTGCTCGTGGATCTGCCGCAGCAGGAGCTCGATCCGCTCGGCCTCCGCCGCGCCCTCGTCCAGCTCGAAGACCAGGTCGGGAAGGTACTTCATCCGCATCTGGCGTCCGAGCTCCGCGCGCAGCACCGGAGCGGCCGAGCGCAGCCCCTCCATCGACGCCTTCCGGGCGTCCTCGTCGCCGAGGACGCTCACGAACACGCGCGCGTGTCTGAGGTCCGGCGTTATCCGGACTGCCGTCACGGTGGCGAAGCCGACCCGAGGATCCTTCAGCAACCGGATGGCGTCGCCGAGCACCTGCCTGGCAAGCTTCTGCACCCTCTCCGTCCGCTGCGTCATAGGTCCTCCCACGCCACGACCTCGGTCGCGCGGTCGACGATCTCCGCCCCGTTCAGCGCGGCGCGCCCGATGACCTTCTCGACCTCCTGCAGGATCTTGCGGCACTGGCCGATCGACTCGGACGTGCAGACGACCCCCAGCGCGGCGCGCTGCCACAGGTCCTGGTACGCGACTTCGGCGATCGACACGTTGAACTTCCGGCGGACGCCGTCGGTGATCGACCTCAGCACGTGACGCTTGTCCTTCAGCGACGAGCTGTGAGGGATGAAGAGCTCGAGCCGAGCCACGCCTACGAACACGTGCGCAGGTTGCTACCGGGCGACCTCTTGCACTTCGTACGCCTGGATGACGTCGCCCTCTTTGACGTCCTGGAAGCCTTCGAGGCCGATGCCGCACTCGAAGCCGGCCGCGACCTCCCGCTGGTCGTCCTTGAACCGCCGGAGCGACCCGATCGTCGTCTCGTATACGACGGTCCCGTCGCGTACGAGCCGCGCCGCGGCGTTGCGGCGGATGACGCCGTCGAGGACCATGCATCCGGCGACCACGCCGAGCCGCGGGACGCGGAACGTCGCGCGGACCTCCGCCTGACCGAGCGGCACCTCGCGCTCCTCCGGCCCGAGCAGCCCCCGCGCGGCGTTCTCGATGTCCTGCACCGCCTGGTAGATCACGCGGTACGTGCGGACGTCGACGCCGCCCTCCTCGGCGAGGGAGCGCGCCTGCACGTTCGGGACGACGTTGAAGCCGATCACGATCGCGTTCGACGCCTGCGCCAGCGTGATGTCGTTCTCGGTGATCCCGCCGGCGCCCTTGCGCAACACGTTGACCTTCACGACCGACTGGTCGAGCTTGGAGAGCTGGTCGTCGAGCGCCTCGACCGAGCCCTGCGCGTCGGCCTTCAAAAGCAGGTTGAGCTCCGGGGTCTCGCCCTCGCGCGTCGCGGCGAGGAGCGACTGGAGCGACTGCCCGCGCGCGGCGACGAGCTGGGCGGCCCGCCGGTGCTGCTCGCGCCCGCTCGCTATCCCGCGCGCCTCGCGCTCGTCGTCCAGCGACCGGAACTCGTCGCCGGCCTCCGGCACGGACTGCCATCCCAGGACCTGCACCGGCTGACCGGGCGTCGCCTGCTCGACGTTGTTGCCGCGCTCGTCGAGCATCGCGCGGACCCTGCCCCACGAGGCCCCCGCGATGATCGCGTCGCCCTGGTAGAGCGTCCCTCTCTTCACGAGAACGGTCGCCACCGGGCCGCGGCCCTTGTCGAGGTGGGCCTCGATCACGACGCCGCGCGCGTGCGCCGACGGGTTCGCCTTGAGGTGCCCCTCGAGCTGGACGTCCGCGGTCAGGAGGATCATCTCGAGCAGGCCCTCGAGGTTCGTCCGCTGCTTGGCCGAGACGTCGACGAACACGGTGTCGCCGCCCCACTCCTCGGGCTGGAGCCCGTGGTCGGAGAGCTGCGTGCGCACCCGGACGGGGTCTGCCTCCGGCTTGTCGATCTTTTTCACCGCGACGACGATGGGCACGTTCGCGGCCTTCGCGTGGTCGATCGCCTCGACCGTCTGCGGCATGACGCCGTCGTCCGCGGCGACGACGAGCACGGCGATGTCGGTGACCTGGGCGCCGCGGGCGCGCATGGCCGTGAAGGCCTCGTGGCCCGGCGTGTCGATGAACGTGACCTCGCGGCCGTCGTAATGGACGCGGTAGGCGCCGATGTGCTGCGTGATGCCGCCGGCCTCCCCGCCGGCGACGTCGGTCCTGCGGATCGCGTCGAGGATCGCGGTCTTGCCGTGGTCGACGTGGCCCATGACCGTGACGACCGGGGGCCGGACGACGAGCTCGCCGTCTTCCTCCTCCTCGTCAATGTCTGCCTCGGCCTCCTCCATCCCGGGATCGATCACGGCCACGTTCGCGCCGAGCTCGTCGGCCACGAGCAGCACGGCCTCGTCGCTCATCGACTGCGTGACCGTGACCATCTCGCCCATCCCGAGCAGGACCTTCACGATCTCGGCCGGAGAGCGGTCGAGCGCCTCGGCGAACTCCTTGACCGTGATCCCGCGGTGGACGCGGATCGCCCCGGTGCCTTCCGGCTCGGGCTCGGGCTCGGCCTCTGCGGCGGCGGAGCGGGCGGCCGGCTCGGCCTCGGCCTCTGCGGCGGCGGAGCGGGCGGCGGGAGCGGCGGCCGGCACCGGCTCGGCGACCGGAGGCGGGGGCGCCTCGGCGACGGCGGGCTCGGCGGGGGCCTCGGCGGCGGGAGCGGGGGCCTCGGCGGCGGGAGCGGGAGCGGCGCCGTTGCCGAGGTCGGCACGGACGCGCGCCGCCAGGTCCTCGTCGATGCTGGAGCTGTGGCTCTTCGCGGGCTGCCCGATGCTCTCGAGGTGCGCGAGCACCTCCTTCGAGGTGAGCCCCAGCTCCTTGGCTACTTCGTGAACCCTCGGCTTTGCCATAAGCGTTCCCTTCGGTTCCTGCAGGATCGGCCCCGCCGCGGGCGGGGCGGACTGATCTTATTCGTCGCTTTGCTCGGCATCTCCAGAGACCGCAGCAGGCGCTGCGTCACCCGCTTTGTCCTCCTTGGCGGCGGCCTCCTCGGCCTCACGGCGCAGCTGCGACTCCGATTTGATGTCGACCCGCAGCCCCGTCAGCCGTGCGGCGAGGCGCGCGTTCTGCCCCTCCTTGCCGATCGCGAGCGACAGCTGGTAGTCGGGCACGATCACGAGCGCCGTCTCGCCGTCCGGCAGGAGACGGACCTCCTTGACCTTCGCCGGGGACAGCGCGTTCGCGACGAACTCCTCGGGCGTGTCGGTCCACTTGATGATGTCGATCTTCTCGCCACGCAGCTCGTTCATCACCATGCGCACCCTCGACCCCTTCGCCCCCACGCACGCGCCCACGGGGTCGACGTTCCGGTCGTTCGACGCGACCGCGATCTTCGAGCGGTGGCCGGGCTCGCGGGCGACCGCCTTGATCTCGACGATCCCGTCGAGGATCTCGGGCACCTCGAGCTCGAACAGCCGCTTGATCAGCCCCGGGTGCGTTCGCGAGGTGATGATCTGGGGGCCGCGCGCGGAGCGGCGGACCTCCACGATGTACGCCTTCAGCCGCGCGCCGTGCTCGTACCGCTCGTGCGGGATCTGCTCCGACGGCGGCATGAGGGCCTCGGTCTTGCCGAGGTCGAGGATCGTGTAGCGGTGGTCCTGCTGTTGCACGATACCGGTGACGATGTCGCCCTCGCGGCCGGCGTACTCGCCGAACGTGATGTCGCGCTCGGCCTCCCGGAGCCGCTGGAGGATCACCTGCTTCGCCGTCTGCGCGGCGATGCGTCCGAAGTCGGCGGGCGTGTCCTCCCACTCCTTGAGGACCGTGACCTCTTCCGTGTCGGGGTCTATCTCGATGTCCTGCGCGTACACCGTGACCTGCCCCGTCTCCGGGTCGACGACGGCGCGCGCGCCGCGCGTCTCGTCGGCGCTGACGACCTTGAGGTAGGCGGACGCCAAGGCCTTCTCGATCGCTTCCACCAGCGTGTCGAACGCGATCCCGCGCTCACGCTCGAGCTCGCGCAGCGAGTCCATGGGGATCTGCATCGCGCCTCGGCCTCCTTTCCTTCGTTCTAGTCGTTGTTCCACTCGAAGACGGTGCGGGCGGACCTCACGGCGTCGAGCGGGATCTCGACGCGGTCCTCCCGGCCGTCGACCGCGACCACGACTGCGTCGTCGCTCGCGCTCTCGACCGTCCCGTCCACCCGGTGGCTGTCGCCGACGAGCTTCTCGGTCGTCTTCACCGTCACTTTCCTGCCGACCGAGGAGCGCCAGTGCGCCGGCTGCTTGAGGCTCCGCTCGAGCCCCGGCGACGACACCTCGAGGGTGTAGCGCCCCTGGATCGGGTCCCGCAGGTCGAGGCCTCGTGAGATCTCCTCCGACACCTCCGCGACCGTGTCCAGGTCCACGCCCTCGTCGCCGTCCACGAAGACCCGTACGATCGCGCGGCCCGGTTGTCCCCCCATCTCCACGTCCCACAGCCGCAGGGAGCGCCGGCGCGCGACCGCCTCGGCGAGGTCCCGGACCTCCTCGATCGCTCCCATGACACCTCCCGGTCCGTCCGCACCTCGCCCTTCACGACAAAGCCCCTCGACGGAGGGGCTCTTCACAGCTACTCGTTATCGCACCTCTTATACTGCTGGGCCGAAAACCGAAAACCCCAGGTCAGCGGCGGTTTTTGATCTTACCACAGGGCGAAATTTCGCCAGCCCACGGGAAGCATCGCGCGGCGATGCTCCAAGAACGGGAGGTCCGATGGCGAAGAAGGGACGCAAGCGCCGCACGAGGCGCAAGAGCAAGGCCAACCACGGCAAGAGGCCCAACGCCGGCCGCAAGTAGCGAGCGGCTCACGGCGGCTCCGGAACGCGGAGCGGCGGCTCGTCGTCGCGGGGGTCAGGTTCGGGGCCGGCCCATCCCGATCGGGACCGTCGCGATCCCCGTGCGCCTTCCGGCCCCCTTGCGGACGACGACCTCGCCGGCCTCGTCGACGCCGGAGGCGCGGATCTCGTCGGCCACGCGCCGGGCCTCGCGCAGCAGCGCCTCGACGAGCTCGTCGTGCGGGACCCACCCGAGCTGCTTGCCCTTGGAGAACAAGAGCCCGCGTCCGGGCCCGGCGGCGATGCCGATGTCGGCGTCCTTCGCCTCGCCCGGGCCGTTCACCTCACATCCCATCACCGCGATCTGCATCGGGGGGAGGTCCATCTTCTCGATCGCGGCCTCGACCTCGTTCGCGAGCGCGAACACGTCGAGCTCGGCCCTCCCGCACGACGGGCATGCGACGAAGTCGAACGAGTCCTGGCGCAGCCCGAGAGCCTGGAGTATCTGCTTGCCGACCTTGACCTCCTCGACGGGATCCGCCGTCAGCGACACCCGGATCGTGTCGCCGATGCCCTCCGCGAGCAGCGTGCCGATCCCGATCGCCGACTTCACGATCCCCTGCTTGGGCGTGCCGGCCTCGGTGACGCCGAGGTGGAGCGGCACGTCCGTCCGGGCGGCGAGGAGACGGTACGCCTGGATCATCTCGGACACGTTCTGGTGCTTGACCGAGACCTTGACGTCGGCGAAGCCGTGCTCCTCGAGGAGGCCGATCTCGTAGAGCGCGCTCTCGACGAGCGCCTCGGCCGTGGGGCGCCCGTGCTTCTGCACGAGCCTCCTGTCGAGCGAGCCCGCGTTCACCCCGATGCGGATCGGGATCCCCCGCTCCTTCGCGGCGACGGCGACCTCCTCGACGTGCTTGGGGTTGCGCATGTTCCCGGGGTTCAGCCGCAGCCCGTGGGCGCCCGCCTCGACGGCCAGGAGCGCGAGCCGTACCGAGAAGTGGATGTCGGCGACGATCGGGACGCCGCCCTCCCGCACGATCGTCGGGAGCGCGCGCGCGTCTCCCTCGTGTGGCACCGCGACGCGGACGATGTCGGCCCCTTGCGTCGCGAGCTCGTGGACCTGGATGAGCGTCGCGTCGACGTCGTCGGTCTTCGTCGTCGTCATCGACTGGATCGAGACCGGCGCGTCCCCGCCGACCGCGACGCGGCCCACGTGGATCTGCCGGGACTTCCTGCGCTCGAACACTAGAAGTCCACCTGCACGGGGCGCGCGATGTCGAGATAGAGCACCGCTACGAACAGCACCAGGAAGAACGCGATTACGGCCGCCGCGATCGGGATCAGCTTGCGGACGTCGACCTGCTCTCCGGTGACGGCCTCGTAACCGAGGACCGCTAGATGTCCGCCGTCGAGCGGCGGCAGCGGGAGCAGGTTCATCAGCCCGACGATCACGGTGAACCCGATGATCATCATCATCAGGTCGAAGACCTCGCCCCTCGCGAAGCTGTCGCCGGCGAACTGGACGAAGCCCACGATGCCGAACGTCGTGTCCTCCTCGAGCGCGCGGTCGCCGGTCTTCGCCAGCTCGCCCCACAGGTCCCCGCTGAAGACCTCGCGGAACATCGTCCCGACGCCCAGCACGGACCGCGAGGTGAACAACCATGTCATCGACGCCGCCTTCGGGAACGCCTCGAAGAAGCCGTACCGCTCGTACGCGCGGGCGGGCTCGACGCCGAGGAAGCCCACGAGCTCCTCGCTCTCGGCCGGCTCGCGGATCGACTCGTTCGGCCCCGCGTATGCGATCGGCCGGCCGTCTTGGTCGAAGATCGCCTTGCCGAGCGTGACCTCGATCGTCTTCTCGACGCCGTCGCGGTCGATCGTGAACGTCACGTCCTCGCCCGCGTGCCCGCGTATGAACCGGCTGATCTCGCGCCAGGAGGTGGTGCGGCGGCCGTCGACGGCGAGGATCCTGTCGTCGGGCTCGAGGTCAGACTCCATCGCGGCGGTCGTCTCGACCCCCGTCGCCGTCTCGACGCCCTGGATCGACGAGATCCGGCTCGTGACGCGGTCTGTCTCGACGCCGATCGTCATCACGGTGACGACGAGCAGCACGAACGCGACGACCCAGTGCGTCGCCGGTCCCGCCGCGACCACGAGCGCCCGCTGCCACCGCGGCTTGTTCGGGTACGACCGCGGTCGGTCCTCCGGGGGAACCTCCTCGTAGGGGTTCATCCCGACGATCTTCACGAAGCCCCCAGCGGGGATCGCCTTGACGCCGTACTCGGTCTCGCCGCGGCGCGTCGACCACAGCGTCGGACCGAACCCGAGGAAGAACTTCGTCGCCTTGAAGTCGAACGCCCTGGCCGTGAGGAAGTGCCCCGCCTCGTGGATCATGATCACGGCGAGGATCGCGAGGACGATGATCAGGACGCCTACGGCGTTCATGCAGCTGCTCCTGCGACTGCCCGGGAAGCCTCTCGTCTGGCCCAACCATCCGCGGCGAGGACTTGTTCCAGGCCGGCGGCGTCGTCCGGCGCGTGCGCGTCGAGCACCTGCGCCACGACCTGCGCGATGCCGGTGAAGGACAGGCTCCCCGACAGAAACGCCTCCACGGCGACCTCGTTCGCCGCGTTCAGCACCGCGGGGGCGGTGCCGCCGGCGCGTCCCGCGCGGTAGGCGAGGCCGAGGGCGGGGAACCGCTCGTGGTCCACCTCCTCGAACTCGATCGCGCCGATCTTGCCGAGGTCGAGGCGCTCGTAGCCGCCCGGCGCGCGCTCCGGCCCCAGCAGCGCCGCCTGGATCGGGATCCTCATGTCCGTCGGCGCCGCCTGGAGCAACAGCGTCGAGTCGACCAGCTCGACGATCCCGTGGACGATGCTCTGCGGCTGCACGAGGACGCCGATCGCGTCGTAGTCGAACCCGAACAGCCAGCGGGCCTCGATCACCTCGAGGCCCTTGTTCATCAGCGTCGCGGAGTCGACGGTGATCTTCCGCCCCATCGACCACGTCGGATGCGCCAGGGCTTCGTCCGGAGTCACCGAGGCGAGGTCGGCGCGCGTGCGGAACGGCCCGCCCGAGGCCGTGAGGGTGACGCCCGCGACCTCCTCGCGCCTCACGCCGGCGAGGCACTGCGCGACCGCCGCGTGCTCGGAGTCGACGGGGACGAGCCGTCCGCCGCCGGACTCGGCGGCCGCGGCGCAGGCACCGCCCCCCGCGACGAGGCTCTCCTTGTTCGCGAGCGCCAGCGTCTTCCCCGCCTCGAGCGCGGCGACGGAGGCGCGCAACCCCGCGCACCCGACGATCGCGTTCAGCACCACGTCCGCCTCGGCGAGCGTCGCGAGGTCCAGCGTGGCATCCGGACCGAGCCCGGCATGGCGCACCCGCATGGCGTCCACCTGCGCGTCGAGAGCGCGCGCGTCGGATCCCGCGACGAGGCCGACGACCTCGAGTGCGTCGGGATGAGCGGCGACGACCTCCAGCGCCTGGCGACCGATCGATCCGGTCGAGCCGAGCACCACGATCCTTCTGCGATCAGGGTTCACACGCGCATTCTCACACGGGGACTTGCGTAGCGATGTGTGGGAAACGTGAGGGTTCAGGCGACGAAGTGCAGGTACAGCGACAGCGCGGGGCAGCAGAAGATGATCGCGTCGAGGCGGTCGAGCATCCCGCCGTGGCCCGGGAGCAGCCTCCCGGAGTCCTTGATCCCGAGCTCGCGCTTGACCTGCGACTCCACGAGATCGCCGACCGGCGCGAGAAGGGCCGAGATGACGCCCAGGGCGAGGCCGGTCGGGACCGTCATCTCGTCCAGCAGCGACGCCGCCGCCAGGCCGGCGGCGAGCGCGGTGAGGATTCCGCCGGCGAACCCCTCCCACGACTTCGCGGGGGAGATCGACGGTGCCATCTTGTGCCGGCCGAAGCGCGTGCCGGCGAAGTAGGCGCCGATGTCGTCGCACGCGACGATCAGGACGGACGCGATCAGAAGGGCCAGACCTCCGTCCATCACGAGGATCGAGACCGCGCCGGCGCCCCCGCCCGCGATCCACGCGAGCCCGAAGATCGTCCACGCCGCGTCCGATCCCGGCGTCGCGCCGCGCGACGAGCGCAGCGACAGGACGAGCGCGGCGTAGGTCGCGGCCGCGAGCACGATCGCGATGAGCGCGAACCGCTCCTGGTACGCCGCGACCAGGATCCCGAGGGTCCCCGCGAGACCGAGCGGGATGTTGGGCCGCCGCCCCTTTTGCACGAGCGCGTCGAGCAGCTCGAACATAGCCATCAGCACGACGACGACTGCCAGAACGAAGAACCAGCGGCGACCGCCCAGCGCGCAGATCACGATGAGCGCGAGCAGCACGACCGCAGTCACCACCGCCTGGCGCAGCGATCTTGCGGGGGCCGTGCCCGACGGCGGCGGTGAGGCCTGTTCGGGGGGAGGCACTCAGACCTCGGAGAGCTCCGCTTCCTTGCGCTTGAGGTTGGCGTCGACCTCGCCCACGTAGCGGTCGGTCAGCTTCTGCAGGGCGGCCTCGGCGCCGCGTTCCTCGTCCTCCGAGAGCTTGTGGTCCTTCTTCATGCGCTCGAGCTCCTGCTTCGCGTGGCGGCGGACGCCCCTCACCGCGACGCGGCCTTCCTCGGCGCGCTGGTGCGCGACCTTGATGAGATCCTTGCGCCGGTCCTCGGTCAGCTCGGGGAACGCAAGGCGGATCACCTGCCCGTCGTTGTTCGGCGTGATGCCGAGATCGGAAGCGAGGATCGCCTTCTCGATCGCGCCGATCTGCGTGGGGTCGTACGGCGCCACGACCATCAGCCGGGGCTCCGGCACGGAGACGTTCGCGATCGTGTTCAGCGGCGCCTGGGTCCCGTAGTAGTCGACGGTGATCCGGTGGAGCAGCGCCGGCGAGGCGCGGCCCGAACGGATGGAGACGAGCTCCTCCTGGCTCACCTGGACGGCCTTCTTCATCTTGTGCTCGGCGTCGCGCAGGACCTCGTCTTTGGTCTCGAACAACTCAGCTCCCTCCCGTGACGTCTGCGTGGACCAGCGTTCCGACTTCCTCGCCGGAGAGGATCCGGACGATGTTCCCGGCTGCGAGGTTGAACACGATGATCGGGAGCGCGTTGTCCATGCACAGCGAGATCGCCGTCGAGTCCATGACCTTCAGCCCCCGGTTCAGGACCTCGATGTGCGTCAACGAGGTGAACATGCGCGCGTCGGGATTGACCAGAGGGTCGGAGTCGTAGACGCCGTCGACCCGCGTCCCCTTCAGGATCGCCTCGGCGCCGATCTCCAGGGCGCGGAGCGCCGCGGCCGTGTCGGTCGAGAAGTACGGGTTGCCCGTGCCGCCGGCGAAGATCACCACGCGCCCCTTCTCAAGGTGACGGATCGCGCGCCTGCGGATGTAGGGCTCCGCGAGCTCCTGCATCCAGATCGCCGTCTGCACGCGGGTGCTGACGCCCTCCTTCTCGAGGGCGTCCTGGAGCGCGAGCGCGTTCACGACCGTCGACAGCATCCCCATGTAGTCCGCCGTCGTACGGTCGGTCCCCTGTGCGGACGCCGAGAGGCCGCGGACGATGTTGCCGCCTCCGATGACCAGCGCGAGCTGCGACCCCAGCGCCTGCGCCTCCGCGATCTGGCGCGCCATCGACGCGACGATCCGCGGGTCGATCCCGAACCCGTGCTGCGGGTCGGCGAAAGCCTCGCCGGAGAGCTTTACCAGGACCCTCCTGTACTTCGCCTCCGGCGCGACGACGTTCACCCCTGGACCTCTCGCCGAGCCGACCGTTGCCAGCTCTCAGCCCTCTATGCCCTCGCCGACGCGGATGCGGGCGAAGCGGCCGACGCCGACGTTCTCGCCCATGCTCGACCGGGCCTCGTCGATCAGCGCCGCGATCGTCTTCGACTTGTCCTGGATCCATTCCTGGTCGAGCAGCACGCGCTCCTTGTAGAACGACTCCATCTTCCCGGCGACGATCTTCTCGACGACCTGCTCGGGCTTCCCGGAATCCTTCGCCTGCTTCGCGTAGATCGCCGATTCCTCGTCGATGATGTCCTGCGGGACCTCCTCACGGCGGGTCCACGTGGGGTCCGCGAACGAGATGTGCATCGCGATGTCCTTCGCGAGGCGCTCGAACGCCTCCGTCTTCGCGACGAAGTCGGTCTCGCAGTTGAGCTCGAGCAGGACGCCGAGCTTCGGCGGGTAGTTGGGGTCGGGCTTGTGCATGTAGCTGTAGACGATGCCCTCGGTCGCCGCGCGGCCGGTGCGTTTCGCCGCGTCGGCGAGACCCTTCTCGCGCAGCAGCCGCTTGGCCTTGTCGAGGTCTCCGCCGGTCTCGACGAGAGCCTTCTTCGCGTCCATCATGCCTGCGCCCGTCGCATCGCGCAGGGCCTTCACGTCCTTCGCACCGATCTCAGTCATTGCTCTGCTCCTCCGTCTGGGGGCGCGGGTGGGACAGGTCGCCCGGCTCGTCGCCCTTCTCGTCCGGCGATTCGCCGTTGCCGGCCGCACCCGTCACGGGCGCCGAGAGCGAGCTCTCCTCGACCGGAGTCCCCCCCGTCTGGTCCGTGGCCGTGCCGCCCGCGGGCGTCGCGTCGCCGCCCCCGGTCGCGATCTGAGTCGCCTTCTCCCTCTCGGCCTGCTCTTCCGCTTCCAGCTGCAGCTCCCATTCCGCCTTCGGCTCGGCCGCGGCGCCGGGCAGGACGTCGGCCGCGGCCGGCTTCGCCGCGGCGGCCGGAACCGCGCCGTCGCCCGCCTCGCCGCGCATCGACTTGCCTTCGATCACGGCGTGGGCGATCACGCGCGTGAGCAAGGCTCCCGACCGGATCGCGTCGTCGTTGCCGGGGATCGCGTAGTCGACGTCGTCCGGGTCGCAGTTGGTGTCGAGCACCGCGACGATCGGGATCCCGAGCTTCTTCGCCTCGCGGACGGCGATCTCTTCCTTCTTCGTGTCGAGGATGTAGACCGCTTCGGGCTGCTTGTCGAGGTCGCGGAGACCGCCGAGGTTGCGCGCGAGCTTCTCGAACTCCCTGCGGAGCCCGAGGGCCTCCTTCTTCGGGAGCGACTCGAGCGCGCCCGTCTGCACCATCTCCTCGAGCTCGCGCATGCGCTTGATGCGGTCGTGCATCGTCCGGAAGTTCGTGAGCATCCCGCCGAGCCAGCGGAAGTTCACGTACGGCATCCCGCACCGTTGCGCCTGCTCCTCGACCGCGTCCTGGACCTGGCGCTTCGTGGCGACGAACAGGATCGTTCCGCCCCCGGCGACGAGGTCGCGCGTGAACGTGTACGCCTTCTCGATCCCCGACATCGTCTGCTGCAGGTCGAGGATGTAGATGCCGTTGCGCTCCGCGAAGATGAAGCGCTTCATCTTCGGGTTCCAGCGGCGGGTCTGGTGCCCGAAATGGACCCCAGCCTCCAGCAGCTGCCTCATCGTGACGACGGGCACGGACGACCTCCTTCGGTTGGCCTCCGCCCGAGCGAGCCCCCGCAAATGCGCGGGCACCGAAGCTCCCGGCGCTCGTCCGGGATGTCGGGCGTGTGGATTTTGTGATGCGGCGGGATTCTACCCCGGGTCGGTCGCCTCGGAGATCTTGCCGCGTAGCGCCAGGACCGCCTTCGTGTGCATCTGACAGATGCGGGACTCCGTCACGCCGAGGACCTGCCCGATCTCGGCCAGCGTCAGGCCCTCGTAGTAGTAGAGCGTCACGACGACCTTCTCGCGCTCCGGCAGCTTGTTGACCGCCTCCGTGAGGATGTCCTTCATCTCCGCGGACTCGAACGCCTCCATCGGCGAGATCGTCTTCGTGTCCTCGAGGGTTTCGACGAGCGACAGCTTGTCCCCCTGCGCTCCGTCGACGGCCATCAGCTCGTCGAGCGCGACCAGCGACACCGTCGAGAGCTGCGTGTAGATGTGGTTCAGCTCCTCGATCGAGATGCCCATCTCCTCGGCGATCTCCTTTTCGGAGGGGGGGCGCTTCAGGCGGTTCTCGAGCGAGCT
>JBHELD010000050.1:0-39888 GCA_046263255.1 Actinomycetota bacterium | reverse complement strand
CCCTCCGGGAGAGACCTTGGCCACGAACGCGTCGAAGACCCCGTTGTGGGAGAGGTCGGGGCCCCCCGTCACCGGAAAGGTGGCCGCGGACGAGTCCGTGAACCCCGTGACGTAGGCGGCGCCGGAGCCGTCCACCGCGATCCCGTGTCCCTCGTCGGTTCCGGAGCCGCCGAGGTAGCCCGCGTAGGCGAGCGAGCCCCCTCCGGGGGCGACCTTGGCCACGAACGCGTCGGCGCTCCCGTTGTGGGAGAGGTCGGGGCCCCCGGTCGCGGGGAAGGTGGCCTCGGTCGAGTGCGTGAACCCGCTGACGTAGGCCGCGCCGGAGCCGTCCACCGCGATCCCGTTTCCGAAGTCGGTCCCGGAGCCGCCGAGGTAGCCCGCGTAGGCGAGCGAGCCCCCTCCGGGGGCGACCTTGGCCACGAACGCGTCCTCGAACCCGTTGTGGGAGAGGTCGAGGCCCCCGGTCACCGGAAAGGTGGCCGCGGTCGAGTCTGTGCGCCCCGTGACGTAGGCGGCGCCGGAGCCGTCCACCGCGATCCCGCGTCCCTCGTCGGCCCCGGAGCCGCCGAGGTAGCCCGCGTAGGCGAGCGAGCCCCCTCCGGGGACGACCTTGGCCACGAACGCGTCGCCGCCCCCGTTGTGAAAGAGGTCGGGGCCCCCGGTCGCGGGGAAGGTGGCCTCGGTCGAGCTCGTGAGCCCCGTGACGTAGGCGGCGCCCGCGCCGTCCACCGCGATCCCGAATCCCTGGTCCTGCCCGGAGCCGCCGATGTAGCCCGCGTAGACGACCACCTCAGGATCGATCACGAGCGTTCGGGTGCGGTCGTAGTAGCCGACCTTAAAGCCGTAAGTCCGTGTCTCCTTGCGCGCAGTCTCGAGCCGGTGGGAGCTCTCCACCGTCGCGCGCTCACCTCTGACCCTTTGGAAGGAGCGGGGGCGGGCGTCGCTAAAGCCTCCGACCGGGGTCGTCACCGTGATCTCGCCGACGGGGTTCTTGTGCACCGAGGTGGCGCCACGGTAGGCGAGGCGGATGTCGTCCGGATCTGCTCCGGGATGGACGACGAAGGACTGCTTGAGCGAGCTGGCGGTGCCCGAGTAGACGAGGTCGATGCCGTCCCACAGGTCGCGGTAGACGAGGCCCGAGTAGGTGGGGATATCCGTCTTCCAGTCTTCTTGGGGGCCCTTGAAGTAGTTGATGGTCGCGGGGGTGCGGCCCCGGCCCTGCGGGGTAACCTGGTTGGCGCCGACGAAGTCGAGCTTCACCGCCCAGCGCTTGTCCGAATCGCGGTCGCTGAGCAGATAGGTGATGCCCCTGTTCGTGAAATAGACGTTGGTCTCGCTGCCCTGCACGTAGAAGTTGACGCGCTCGTCGGCCTGACCGCGGTTGGCGACGAAGTAGAGCGGTAGAGAGCCGAGTTGCGCCTCTATCGCCGTCTCTGAAGCTTGGGCTGGTTCTGTCGAAGGCCTCGCGGCGGCGCTCGACGAGGGGCCGGCGGCGGGAAGCAGCGCTCCCGCAAAGAGCAACGTGGCAAGGAGCCGGCCCAGCCGGACACGCTCGGATGCCGAGCGGTCGCGCGAAAATAGAGAAGAGTCCCGCCCAGCCATGTTCCCCCCCTGTGGGTTGTCCTCATGCGGACGATAGCCGCTGTGCACGCCGAGAACCAGTCCCACAAGAGGATTCGCCTACGCTTTGTCGGCGGCGCGCAGGGATCCCGGGCGGTATGCAACGACCTGACCTGTTCAGATCCGGCTCGGTGGCTCTAACTAGACGCCTTCCAATTTCGGCAATTTCATAAAGGCTGCCAGGGGGAGTGAGCCGAATCCGGTTGTCCGATCGGCACGCGGATCGCGCGCATCGCAAACTCGATCCCAGGAAACTGACCGTTCTCGTCGCCGGGCGGTTGGAGAATCATCGGCGCTACGGCAACGAATAACTAGCCTGGCCTGCACTGCTGTGACTGAGCGCTCGACGCGATCGGATGAGCGATCGGATGAGCGATCGGACGAGCGATCGGACGAGATGCCAGACGAGCGGATCACCGCTCATCGAGTGCGGGCGGTTCGAACATTGTCTTTGTGGTGGGCCCAGATGGATTTGAACCATCGGCCTCACCCTTATCAGGGGAGAACAATGCTCAACTGAAGGTCGCTTCTAGCAGGGCCATTGGCCATTTCAGCAGCTTAGGCGACTTGCGGATGTGCCACCGACTTACACCGAGTTTCACGTCGAGACGCGCAGTTAGCTGACTTCCTGCTGACTTCCGGTTGCTTCACGATCCGAATCGGCGACTACGGGTTGCAGGGTGACTCCTGCAACCCTATAGCTGCCATTTTGCACGAAGCGAGCGGCTGTCAAGGGGTTCACTCCGCTAAGCGGACGCCGCAGGCGCCCTTGACAGCCCTAGCGAGCGGAGTGCTACCGGCCGGGGACTGAGGTTGATAAGAAGATCTCATGGAATTCGTACTTACTTACGAGGGGACGTTGCCGGCGGCAGGCACGGCCGCGCAGAAGCACAGGATAAGGAGAACGCTTCATCCTCAGCTTCGTGAGTTGTGGAAGACGCACGCTGGCCTCGAAGCAAATCAATACTTGCTCGAACCGAGTGCGATGGGTTCAGTCGTGCGACAACTCGGGCCTTTCAATTTCGCTCCCTTTGTGTGCGCCGAACTTAGCCTTCTCGCGGCGCTAGATGTGCTTCTGCTGAGACCGGGTCCTCCGGGGGCTGTGATCTCCTCTCGGGCAGATTTGGATAATCAGCTGAAGACGCTTCTTGACGCGCTGCGTGCTCCCCTCAATCTCAAGGAGCTACCGACTTCGGAGAGTCCGGAAGAACAAGAGGATCCGTTTTTCTGCCTCTTGGATGACGACAGAAAGGTGATCGATCTGAGAGTGCGGGCAGAGCAGCTGCTTGACCCAACAGCGGATCCTCTTTCGGTACGAGCGCTGATACGGGTGACGGTCAGGGCGGAGTCGTGGACTCCCGAAAACACCCTCTTGTTGTGAGCAACGGACGAGTGCCGAAAGGGACGGACTCCGAACCTGGTGCTTATTCAAGGTAGTCCGTCTCAGGGAGCTGAAGTTCACCCCTTCGCCAGTTGAGTGGCCTAAGGACCATCCTCTCGGGGTAATCGAACTCATACGACTCGAGGTCACGATCTCGAGCTAGACGGTCGTAGACATCCGCTTTGAACGACGCGGCGTGCTTCCAGATGCCGACGTTGAAGAAGGACTGCTTTGAATGACGAGATCGAACGTCTGTCCAGGGCGCCTGTCGGAACCCGTAACGACCAGCTGAACCGCTCTGCGTTCTCGTTAGGTCAGCTTGTCTGTGGAGGAGAACTCTCAGAGAAGTTTGTGCGGACCGCCCTGACGCAGGTCGCGTCTGGAATCGGATTGTCCTTAATCGAGACCCGACGCATGGATCACGAGCGGCTTGAGCGCTGGGTTCCGCCAGCCCCGGTGGGCGCAACAGCGGAGGTTGGGTTAGATACTCCTACATGAGCTTGTTTTACTAGCGGGCCCGATCAATGCCCCGGTGACGGTCTCGAAAAGCGCTCATGCTCCCTTGCTCGGCGACGCGGTCGGAGAACCGGCAGGCCGCGGGGGCCTTGTTGCTCGGACCCAGACCTCCGCGATGCCCCGCGCGACTTCGCCCAAGTCCGTATCACCCTGAAGCACCTGCACCGTCAAAGGCGGCTTCCGCGGCCACGACGCGGTCCATTGCGGTTCTGCTCCCAAAGCGATGAGGTGGATCTCCCCAGGGAGAGCCCGCAACCCGTCGAGAGCGGCGGTCTCGTCGTCGAGGATGCCGTCCGAGACCAGCACGAACAAAAGCTCGTGGGCAGGATATTTAGCGGCGAGGTCCGAAGCCTCGGCCACGGGCCCGGCAAGCGACGTCCCGGCTCCCACGGCGGGATCGGGCCCCTGCAGCGTCGGGCTCTCCGGGTCGAAGTCTCGGAGCCTCACAGCCGGCGTCATCCGGAAGCGGTCGGCGAAGTGGCCGACAGTGATCATGTCGTCTCTATGACAGCCGTGCTCCTGGATCCAAGCCAGGGCCTGACGGGTCTCCGGGTATCGGCGATCCTCCGGATCGGTGTCGAGGGTGGACCCGGAGTCGTCCTCTAGGACAACTATCAGCCGGGGTCGGGGATCCGGGGCGCAGGGCCCCGGGTCCCCCAGATCGACGGTGGGGTACGGCGGGTCGTATATGGCCGTGCCGAGGAACAGGAGAAGCGGCAGCAGGAGGAGGGGCCGCTTCGACCGTTGCCCCCTCAACGCTCCGGCCCGCGCGAGCCGCGGGAACGGGAGCGCCTCAGGCTTCGGAAGTCGCGGGAGCCGAAGGCCCCTACTTCGAGCCACTGCCCGAGCCGTTGCTCGCTACCTTCTCGGGCTCGACGTAGAACTCGACGGCCGTCCGAACTCTGCGCAAGCGGTCGAGGTCGCTCTCCTGGGCGGCGTCAGGCGAGGAGTTCTCAAGGGCCGCAGCCCCTCGGCCGAACTCCTTTGGGCTCGCGTCCCGGATCAGTTCGTTGATCGCCTCAGCCAGGTTGCGGTGGGCCTGGGCCTCAAGCTCGGCCGCGCCCAGGTCGTACTCCACGTCCACTTTCCGCTCCCCGTAGTGCCGGAGAACCCGGTGCCGGGAGAGCGCAAGCAACTCGCGGCCCGCCCTCGCCTTGTGCTCCTGCGCGGCCTCCACGACGTCGGCGAAGAACGAGTCGTGGCGCCACGTACCGATCGCCGTGGCGACGATCGGGAGTGCGGTGAGCACGACCAACGCCACCGCGGCAAGGACGTTGCCCTCCTCGATCGCGCGGATGATCCCCACGGCCGCACACCCGGCCGCGACGACAGCAACGACTGCTTTCAACAGGATCACGATGACCGGCGACGAGTCGCCCCCGGACAGGTGGATGGCGAGCACCGTCTTCACTCCCGGCGACTTCGTCTCCTTCATTATCGTCTTGACGGCCTGCTGATCGCTGGCTCGCCCGAGGTGACGCTTCAGGTCGCCTGCCAGGCTCGCCGCGAGGATGAAAGCGCCGGCCGTCGTCAAGGCGAGCAGACCGCCGAACAGAAGTGGCAGGTCGAACACGATGGCGTACGCCGCGCCCGCCGCGATCGTGTCGCCGATGCCAAGCAGGACCTTCCAGACCCTCAGCGCCCGGGTGGAGAGGTTGCGGATGGCGAGCGTCCCGAGCTCGGCCTGGAGGAGGTCGACGCGGTCGCTGGCGGTCTCCAACTGCTGCGTGGCCTTGACGACCATGTTGACAAGCACCTTGCCGGTAGCCTCGACACGAGCGAGGCGTTTGGCACGGCGGCGAGGGCGTCCCCGGAGCACCTTTCGTATGGTCATCGAGGCGTCTTTGTCCGCGAGCCGGCGCGCGGCTTTGCCGCGCCACGGGTCAATCAGCTGGCCGACGACCGCGGGACCCTCGCCGTCGAAGCCTCGAACCAAGTTCTCGATGCGCTTGCGCTCCTCGCGACCGGTCACTAGGCCGTCGGTCGCGTCCCTGTTCCACGAGAGGTTCATCCCTAAGCTCCTTCGTCGAATCCATCGATGACGCGACACGGCTCCGCCTGAGTAGCGCTGCAAGCGGCGGTCCAAAAATCGAGCAGCCCCTCGAGGAGCTGGGTTGACCGGGGCTCCCCAGCGACGAAGCCGACACCGACGACCGTGATCGAGAGGTCCGGGGTCTCTTCGATCTCGCCGGCAAGGGACAGAATGTCGGCGGCGTCCTCTCCGGCGCGCAACAGATCCTTCAGCACGAAGAGCTCCGACTCGTAACCGTCGGTCACGAGGACCAGCTCACGCGGGCGCTCTTCGTCCGCCCTCAATGCCAGGGTCCGCTGGCCTTGCGCAAGCGCCCCCAAGGGGGCACTGCCGAGACTCGGCTCCCCCTCAAGGGCGGCTTCTATCGCATCCACGACGGGCGCGACGACCTGGTCCCGGACCTCGTCTCGAGTGCTGTCGTTGTTCCCCTCGGGCGTCAGGTTCTTCTCCGGAAAGATAGTCACGCCGTCCGTCGCCGTGGCCCCGAAGACATCAACGCGGAGCGAACCGCACTCCTGGCTCACGCGCTCGGCGATCGAGCGGACAAGCTCAACTTTCTGCGTCCGGAGGGCCGGGTCGTCCTGGGTCCGGGAGTGGTCGATCCTGACGTGGGTAATCGGCTTCCGCCCTTGACACTTCCCGGTGATGACGCCCTCCACGGCGTCGCATCCCACCATGACGCCGACGACCAGGAGAAGCACGCCGGCGGCAGCGCCCAGAGTCTTGGTGCTCATCTCTCCCTCCTAAAACGAGTGCATATAGGTGAGCGCCGAGGATTTCGTCTGCAAACGTCCGCTCTTTAAGAGATCCAGCCGCCCGTCCCTGATTTTCGTCCTTGCCATTCCCGCTTCGCACTTGCATGGGAACATTAGCAAAGAATTGACGCCAGCGCTAATGAGCACTATTTTTGCTATGTGGCAGATGAGGCACCCGACGTTCTGGCTCCGGAAAAATTGGGACTGTTCCTACGGAGAGCCCGTGAGGCGTTGGGTTTGACTTTGCGGCAGGTGGAGACCCGAACAGGCGGCCGGATTAGGAACGCGCACCTCAGCCAGATCGAGCAAGGGAAGATCACCCGACCAACAACCGACACCCTCTGGGAGTTGTCTTCGGTATACGGCGTTAACTATGACGAGCTACTGGTGCGCGCCGGCCATCGTGTGGCTCACCCGGGAAAGGCGAAGAAGGACAGAGAGGCGCTCGACGCGTTTGCCTTGCATTCCCTTCGAGAGCTGAGCCCAGCCGAACTGACGGAGGTCGAATCCTTCGTTGCGTACTTACAACACCGCCGAACTCAGCACGAGACATCTTGAACTGAGCCACAAGGGATTTGATCATGACGACCCGGCGGCACCGCGACCCATGGTCAGATGACCCAATTATCGACTGGGCTTCTCCTCGCGTCTCATTGGCATTATTGATGCCGGACAATGCTCCGACCCTGGATCTGGTTGCGAAGCATGCATTGGAGTGGCTGTGGGAGACCGATAGCCTCGGCGTAATTCCCACTCCACTCATGGAGATCTCATCCGCGGCTGGTCTTGCACGCCCAATCGATCTCTACGAGCGGGCTAAGTTGCCTGCTCGGGCTCATCGGGCAGTCAAGAAGTACCAGGGCGTCGTGTTGGGTGCTTTCGGAAGAGATGACAGGCAAATTTTCCTGGACCACTCTTTGAAAAACTTCCAGCTGCGGATGACGATGGGCCACGAACTCGCGCATGCCCTGCTCCCGTGGCAGCAGCGTGCTTTCTACGTCGATGGTCATTCAACGTTGGATCCTTCGACGGTTGACGAATTCGATCGCCAGGCGAATCGGTTCGCCGAGGATCTAGTCTTTCAGCTCGAATGGTTCATCGCGGAGGCCGCTGAGTCGAAGCTGAGCATGGCAAACGCTCTCTTGTTGGCGGGATCATGGCAGGCGCCACCTTTGGAGGCCGTTCGTCGATACGTGTCGAGGAACCCCAAGGTTTGCGGTCTCATCTGTTTGCGCGCGGATCAACACTCCGGATTCCGCCGCCCTCGCATAAGTTCCGCTCACGAGTCGCCGACTTTCCGCAGGCAGTTTGGCTCACTACAGGAATGCTTGCGGGGACCGAAGGAACGCTTGTTTGAGCTGTACAGCGAGCTGAGCCGATTCGTGAATGACTATCCGAAAACCGATCTGGGCGAGGCCAGCATTGTTCTTGAAACGGAACGAGGGCTAAAGGCGTTCCTGGCTGAGATTACGATCGAAAGCGACTACTTAGTGGTCTTTATTCGCTAGGTGACTCAAGCAATGACACAGGTCGAACGGTTTGAAACTCTGGGATCGCCAGCCCCGACACCGTACGGACGATGCTAGAACTTCATGCCGGGACGCATGCCTGCCTCGGATTCATCAGTCAAAGTTAGGACGGTATAGGGGGGAAGGTCCAAACCAAGGTTAGCTAGTTCTTCCGACGGGACATCGTCCGTGTTCAGGAAGCAGATGTACTGAAAGCCCGCTTCCGCGGAGCGGTCACGAGCAAGTTGAAGAGCAAGAGCGACCTGCCGTTCGTCCACCCCATCGAACAGAGCGCTGTCGTGAACGAGCAGTCGTGGCATAGACCCTTCGATCTCTAAGTTGATAGCCATAGCAACCGCTCGATCTCCTTCGAAGTCCTAAATCGAGCTGACTTTTTGCTGACCCGACAGACCATGGCGGTTTACGTCGGATTGTGCAGCAGGCCCATGACCAGGCATTTCTGAAGTGGGCCCAGATGGATTTGAACCATCGGCCTCACCCTTATCAGGGGTGCGCTCTAACCGAGCTGAGCTATGGGCCCGCAGTCGCCGGCGAATCGGCCCCGGCGGGAAGGAGTCTACCGAACCGCGTGGGTGCCTAACGCCCGACCTTTGCGCGATTACGTACGCCCGGCGCCCGTTCCTGCTCAATGAAGGCCGGCACACGTTCCGAGGCCCGGACACACGAAGGGGGCGCCGTAGCGCCCCCTTCGGCTCCCCGGGTGTCGCCCGTCCTTAGAGCATCTGCGTCTGCGGGTTCAGCCGCGTCTTGAAGGTCTTGACCTCTTTCGTCGAGAGGCCGTCCATCTCGTAGACCCGGATGCCGGCCTTCGACGCGTGGTCGTTCGAGTAGATCAGGCCGTTGTACCAGTAGGCCGACCAGGTGTCGGGGTTCTTGCCGCTCTCCTTCGGAAGGTAGTAGCCGAGCTCCTTCGGGCTCGCCGGGTCGGTGAAGTCGATCACCGAGAGGGCGACGCTGTAGTACGAGGACACGGCGATGTAGCTGCCGTCCTTCGTCGGGAGCACGTTGAAGTTGTGCGTCGTGCAGCGCGGGCGCTGTGCCTCGTCGGCGTCGTCCGGCGGCGTGAAGACCCGCGGCGGCGCCCAGAAGCCGGCCTCCTCCGGGTTCTCCGGGTCGGTGATGTCGTAGAACCACATCGCGCCCATGGGGACCGCGGGGTTGCCGACGCAGCCCCCGGCGGCGGCGCCGCCGAACTCGTCACCGAGCACGAGGTACTTGCCGTCCCACGTGAAGCCCGTGGAGTGGTGGATCTGGATGCGCGGGTTGTGGATGCGAGCGAGCAGCTGCGGCTCCGCCGGCTTGGAGACGTCCCACACCTGCGACTCGCTCAGGCACGCCCCGACCGCGAGCTTGCGCTTCACGTCGACGGTGATGTCGTGGCACCCGATCGTCGTCGTGAGGTCGGGCGTCGTCACGACCTTCGCCTTCTGGGGCTTCGCGAGCGGCACCTCGACGACCGAGATCTTCCGGTGCGTCACCGCGTTGCAGTCACCGCTCTGTCCGGTCAGCGGGTACGACTCGATGTACACGTAGAGCTTGCCCTTCGCCGGGACGAGCGTGTGCGTGTGCGACCCGCAGTCGGTGCGGATCGCGGCGACCTGCTGAACGCGGCTCAGGTTCGAGATGTCGAGGATGCGAAGGCCCTCCCAGTCGGCGCGCTGGGCGGTCGCAGCCTGATTCGCCCCGACCGAGTCGCACTCGGCCTTGTCGCGCGGCGCGTCGACCGAGACGAACACGAGGTTGCCCCAGACGGAGACGTCGCCCTGGGAGCCGGGGCACGAGAAGTACCCGACCTGCTCGAGATACGGCGCCTTGTCGCGGAGCTTGAAGAACCCGACGCCCTCGTAGGAGCCCGCGACGAGCAGGTCCTTCTGGAACGCGAGGTCGGACCCGGACGCCCGCACCTCTTCGTTCGTGTCCGGCGTCTCGGGATCGTCCGGCTCGATGACGATGGCCTTCTCGGCCAGCAGCCGGACGTTGTCCGAATGGTCGTCCTCGTTGTGGGTGGCCGCGGCCGGCGCGGCGACGAGCGCCGAGGCGAGCGCCGTCACCAGAAGGGCGACCGACAGCATTCTGCGGTACCTCATAACTTTTCCCCCTGCCTTCCAGTCCGAGGTTGTCCTGCTGGTAGGCATTCGCTGGGCGCTGCCGGATTCCTACCTGGGGCCGGAAATGCAAAGGAGCCCCGGGCGGGGCGGGCGAAGTCCCCGGGGCTCCTCGAAGGGCTGGTGCCGTCGGTCCCTAGTTGTTGAGGCCGAGCCTCTGGACGATCTCGTCCTTCGGGCGCAGCCCGACCACCTGCGACTTCACGTCGCCGTCCACAAAGAGGGCGATCGTCGGGATGCTGAGGATCCCGTACTTGCCGGCGACGCCGGGAGCGTCGTCGATGTTGAGCTTCACGACCTTGACCTTGCCCTCGTACTCGGTCTGAATCTTCTCGAGCTCCGGGTGCACGAGCCGGCACGGCCCGCACCACTCGGCCCAGAAGTCGACGATGACCGGGGTGTCGGAAGCCAGGACGACCTCGTTGAAGTCGGTCTCGCTTACTTCCTGCATGTGGGCCACCGGGCTCTCCTTCTCGTGCTGAGTGTCTTCGTCGGAAAACGCCGCGACCCAACCTATATTCCCCGGGCGCCACGGCCCGGCACGCGCTCCGCGCGCTAGCTCCGGGACCGGATCCGGCTCCACAGCTTCGAGACCAGAGGCGCTTCGTCGTCGTCGTCGAGCGCCAGCATCTCCTCGGCGGCGGGTTCCGGGGCGGCCCAGAAGTCGGCGCCCGGCCCGCTCTCGTTCGCCTCGCTCTCCATGAGCTCGTCCCACGGCGACGGGTCGCGCGGAGACGGCGGAGGCGCCGCGGTGGGCGCGCCGTTCCCGGTCGCGTCGGATCCCTCCACCACCTCCGCAGTGCGTCCGGCCCGGTTGGCGTCTCGCTGCGCCGCAACGGACGAGGCCTGCGCGGCCCGAGCCGCGCCCTGCGCGGACTTCGCGGCGTCCTGTGCGGCCTTCAGCGTGTCGCGCTGCTCCTGCAGCAGCGCCGCCTGCTCGGTGGCCTGGTGCGCCATGATCTCGGCCATCTGCCAGATGCTCTCGCGCGACGAGTACGCGGCCTCGTCGGCCGCCGCCGCCGCCGACTCGAACGCCTCCTGCGCCGTTTGCTGCATGTCCTCGAGCCGCTTGGTCTCGGCCAGGGAACGCCGCAGCGCCTGGTCCGCGTCGGCCGCCGCCCGCGCGGCCGACAGCGCGGCCTCCTCGGCGGCCTTCGCCGCGGCCTGCTGCGACGCTCGCGCGGCCGCCTCGTGGCGCGCCTCGTCCGCGGCCTGGCGAGCGGCCTCGGCGGCCTGGCTCGCGGCTTGCGCGGCCTGCAGCTTGGCCGCCACCGCGGCTTCCTCCTTGTGGGCGTGACTCTGTGCCTCGCGCGCGGCCTGCGCGGCGTCTCTCGCTGCGGCCGCAGCGTTC
This sequence comes from Actinomycetota bacterium, assembly GCA_046263255.1. Lineage (GTDB taxonomy): Bacteria > Actinomycetota > CADDZG01 > CADDZG01 > WHSQ01 > JALZEG01. The sequence continues at coordinate 28,599 of JBHELD010000050.1, read as the reverse complement.
TGGAGCGCTTCCTGCGCGGCCGCCTCGACGGCTTCGGTCGCCTGCTTCTGCGCCGCCGCCGCCTTAGCCTCGATCGCCTGCAGCGCCTCGCGCCGGGACTGCTCGAGCGCCGTCCGGCCGGCGAGCAGCTCGTCGCGCACCGGCTTCACGACCCCCGCCACGTTCTCCGCGGCCTCGCGGCGCGCGACCTCCGCGGCGGCCTCACGCGTCTTTTGGAGCACCTGCTGTGCGCTTGCCGCGAGCTCCCCCCGGATCTGCTCGGCGGTTCGTGCCGATTCCTCCACGAGCTTCGAGGTCGACGCCTTCGCGTCGAGCGTCGTGCGCTTGTGGGCCTCCTCGGCCTCCTTGGCCGCGAGCGCGGCGGCCGACCGCACGGTCTCGATCGCGCGTTCTGCCTCTGCGCGCGTGGTCGCGGCGGCGACCTCGGCGACCGTGCTCTTGGCCTCGTACGCGAGCGCGGTCAGACCGTCCTTCATCTCTTCGAGGTCATCGAGCGCTTCTTGTCTCGCCTCCGCGATGCTCTCCACCGCGCGCTCCCCGGCCCGCTCGGCCTGGGCGCGCGCGATCTTCGCCGTCGACTCCCGCGCCGCGTCGACCGCAAGCTCGGTCGACTCGACGGCCTGGGCGGCCGAGGCTTCGACGAGCTGCTGGATCTCGCGGGACTCCTGCAGCGTGAGCTGCGCGGACGCCTCGACCTGCCGCTTTATCTCCTGGGCGTCCTTCAGCACCTGCTGCGCGGTGGCGGCGATCTGCTTGCGGACGTCGTTCGCGCTCTCGATGAGCTCGTGCACCGCTCCGGCGGCCGCAGAGCGGACCTCGCCGATCGCCCACGTCGCCACCTGACGCGCCTCTGCGGCGACACGCTCGGCTTCGATCCGGGCCGCCTGGTGCGCGGCGTTCGTCTCGCGGATCGCCTCTTCGACCTGCCGCTCGAGATCGGCGAGCGCGGCGTTCGCGCCGGCGTCGGCGGCGTCGGCCGCGGCGGCAAGCGCCGTGCGCCGCGCCTCCTCCACCGCGTCGTGCATGGAGGCAAGGGCCTCATCGATCGACTCCTCGACCCTCTGCTGCATGGCCGACGCGGCGACCGTGCTGGCGTCCAGCGCCTGCTGCACGCGCCGGTGCCCGGCCTCCGCGGCGTTGATGGCTTCCCGCGCGGCGTCGCCCGCCGCCTGCTGGGCGGCGTCGACGGCCGCCTGGATCCGGAGGCGCGTCTCGCGCGACAGCGCGGCGACGTCGGACCGCGCCGCCGCGGCCGCCTCGTTCACCCCGTCCTGCGCGCTCTGCGTCGTCTCGAGCAGGGCCTCGCTCGCGATGGCGATCGCACGCCGCGCCTCCTCCTGCGCCGCCTGTGCGGCGGCCGCGCGGGCTTCCTCCGACGCCCTGCGAGCGAGGAGGATCGCGTCGTCCGCCGCCTGGGCCATGTCCTCTCGGACCTTCAGGCCGATGTCGAGCGCTTCGCGCTGCGCGGTCTCGACCATCGTCTGCGCCTGCTGGGCCGAGCGCGCGGCGGCGAGAACCGTCTCAGTCGCCTCCGAGCGGGCCCGCTCGGCGACCTGCTGGCTCTCCTGCTGGGCCGCCAGACGGGCCGCGGCGTCGCGCGCCGCCGCCCGGGCCGCGGCCGCGGCGCGCCGTGCGTCCTCCACGAGGTTCTCCTGCGCCGCCTTCGTCTCCGCATGGAGCGCGACGGAGCCGGCCGCCTGCTGGGCGGCGAGGGTCGCGTGTGCGGCCTGCGCGACCGCCTTGCGCGTCTCGGCGACGAGGGTGGCGTGGGTGACGTTGGTTGCGCTGCGCTGGTCCTCGAGCTCGGCCCTCACCTCGGCAAGCTTGTTGTTGAGGAAGTCCACCTCCGCCTCGGTGCGGGCGGCCTGCCGCCACGTCTCGGCGAGCTGCTGGATCCACTGGGGCAGCTCGGCCTTCGCCTCGGGCGGCTCGGGCGCTGCCTCGACGCCGAGATTCGCCGCGCAGCGACGGGCTTCTTCCAGGTTCACGAGAGCGCTCTCCTCGTCCCCCGCTTGCGTCAGCCGCCAGGCCACGAGACCGCTCTCACACCACCCGACGAGGGTGTCCGGCGGGACCCCGAGCTTTGCCGCCGCGAGCGCGATCGGCACCCACTCCTCTACCTGCAGTGCGTCGTCCTCGTGCGCGATCGCGCCGTGGCGGTCGCCGTCGTTGCTGTCCATGGGTGGTCCTCCAGGGCCGGGAAAAAGCGCTCGGACCTGGAGAGATTAATCAACTCGCGAAGAATTTCCTGCTCGGTTGCCTTGCCAGAGCGCGAAATCCACCCGTTCGAGTCGCACCGCCCCTCCGGTCGGGTGTCAGTGGCGGGCGGCCACCCGGGCGTACACGCGCCGCGCGAGGGCCGCGGCCATGACGGCGAACGAGCCGACGGCGCAGGCGTACGCGGCGCTGTTCACCGCGACGAGCGCGACGAACGCGTCGGAGGGGTCGTCGGGCCCCTGACTCCTGTAGAAACCCGTGCTCAGCTCCGCGTTCTCCCAGCTCGTCGCGACCCCGGTGACCGCCCACAGGACCGAGAACACGATCACCAGCCCGAACAACAGGCGCATCGCTGCGCCGGGGGCTGGCTCCGTGGCGGGATGCTCCAGGCGGGAGCGGCCCCGCAGCAGCGCGTACGTCTTGACCAGCACCGCGCCGCCAAGCGCCCCGAGGGCCGCCATCCCGATCGCCCAGGCGCCGGCGTTGACCGCCTGCGCCAGCCGCAGGGCCGTGGCTTCGCCCGACTCGCGTACCGACGGGAACCAGAGCAGGACCCCGAAGACGACCCCGCTGACGGCGTAGACGGCGCCTGCGGCAATCAGAACCAGGAAAGCGAGGCGTACGGCGGCCCGGTCGTCCGGCCACCCGAGCAGCGGCCCCTCGTCCTCGTCGGGCTCCGGAGGCTCCTCGACGAGGTCGACGTCGTGCTCCGGGCACCGGGTGATGCCCTCTCTGTATTCGTCCCCGTCCACCGGGCAATACACGGCTCCCCCTCTATGCCCTCGACTTGCTCGTGAATTTGTACCGGTTTCTCCGCATTTTTCGGGAGAAGAAGCGGCGTCTCCAAAGTAAGTCTCAAGCGAGCCTGGGACAAAGGAGGGGACCCATGAAGAAGCTCCACGGACTGCTCGTACGTGGACCAGATGCTCTTCGACGTCTACGGCCCGGATGCGGCCGACCTCTGCCCCGCCGCGGACGGGTGCCGTTCAAGCTCGACGCGTCGCGTCCGGTGACCGGCTCGATCTCGATCCGGAGGCGGGGGCCGAGGTGACGGCGCTGACGCTGAAGGTGTACTCCCACGGGAGGACCGTCGGGCGTCATGGTGTCATCGAGCACGACGACCCGGTGTCGTTCGTGAGGGTCCCCGCGCTGCAGTAGCGCGTTCTTGCCCGAGTTTCCGGCCGCAGGTGTCGCAGCCTGCGGCCGGGTTCGCGCCGGCACCTGAAAGGTCGTCAGCCTCTCGGCCGCGACATGTTCCAGACGCTCAGCGCGCAGTCGGCCGCACCCTTTCCGACGTAGCCACCTCTGGCGCGGCGCTGGCCCGAACCACGCTGCAATTCGAAGTAGAACTCCCAGCCCCGCTGTTCGCGCTTCTTCTGGATGCGGAGCACACGGAGGTCGAGCCGATCGTCGAGCGCGTGACGTCTCTCGAAGTAGTCGATCAACGTCGAGCGGTCTTCCCCCTCTTCCCATTGCCGCTCCGGCTCGGCGTAGTAGCCCTCGAACCCCGGTTCCTGGGGAAAGATCTCGTCCAGCCTCGCGAGGTCGCCCCTGTTGTAGGCGCGGACGAAGTCGTGCACGAGGTCGCGGACACCCGCGCGCGTTCCCGTTCCGAGGTGCTGGCCGATCTGCCACGCCGGGCAGTCGAGGACAGGTTGCGAGCGTGCCGGAGCCGTGGACATGAGCACGACCACGGCGACCGCGATGTGCCTCATATCCAGGTGGTTCGGCAGCCGGGGGGCGCCTCCTTCCGTCCGGTGCCCGCGGAGCGGCGGCCGAGGGTCGCGATTCCGCGGGACGGTAGCTCAGTCGCTCGAGCGCGCAGAGCCGGCGTCTCGCGCCACGGCCTCCAGTCTGTCGCGGTAGCTCTCCCACCAGGCGTCGTCGCCCGGCGCCATGTTGTCGACGTCCTCGCGATACCCGATCCCGCCGTCGATGAGCTCTCGAACGATGTCGGCGTGCCCCGCGTGGCGGTGGGCCTCGGCGATCATGTGGATCAGGATCTGGTGAAGGCTCACTTCGGCGCGTTCCTCCGGCCACCACGGCACGCGGCCGATCGCGTCCAGAGACAGTGCCGAGATCGTCTCGTCGGAGTGCGCCCACACGCGCCGGTAGAGCCCGACGATCTGATCGCGCGGTTCGTCCGCAGTCGCCCACATGTCGGCGTTCGGCTCCGCGCCGTCGGCGTACCACGGCATCGGCTCCTCGAACGGACGTCCGAAGGTCGCTCCGAGATAGCCGGCCTCGACGCTCGCGACGTGCTTGACGACCCCCAACAGGTTCGTCCCCGTTCGTGTCATCGGCCTGCGGACGTCGTACTCGGAGAGTCCGTCGAGCTTCCACAGGAGGACTTCCCGAGCGACCTGCAGATAGCGGTGGAGGACTTCCTTGGGATCCGGCGGGGCCACCTGCGTAGGGTGCCACACGCCCGAGCCTGACCGAGGCCCACCGCGACCGGGCTTCGCAGCAGCACCGTCCTTCCAGGTCGCACGCTCGTAGGCCGGTTCCGTCGTGCGACGCGACCAGGGTGTGCCGTTGCCTGTCGCCGGTAGGTCGTGCGCGGATAGGCCACCATCGGCGAGTGCCTGCTGTTCGCTGCGGATTGTTCCCAGCTAGAGTGGGATCTCCAGGGGCGGTAGCTCAGTTGGTAGAGCACCTGCTTTGCAAGCAGGGGGTCGGCGGTTCGAGCCCGCTCCGCTCCACAGGCACCGCTTCTGACGAGGTCGGAAGCCGGGGCTCGATGTCTGTTGCTTCGACTCCGGGGTCCTCGAGTCCGAATCAGCTGCGAACCCTGATTCGGGAGCGTCTAGCGGACCAGCGAGCCGAGGCTCCTGACCGCTCCGAAGCTCAGGATCTGCCCCCGGTCCGTCGCGAGCCAGTACCCCGCGCCCCCGGGGGCCGCGGCCATGCCGACGACCGCACCCGCGACCCGCGAGTTCGCCGCCCCGCCCAGATCGGGGGCCGCGCCGTACGCGAGCACGCGGCCCGCGCTCGTCACGAGCCAGTACCCCTCGTCGCCGACCGCCTCGGCGTCCACGACCTCGCCCGCCAGCCCGTCGTTCGCCGCGCCGCCGAGGTCCCGCGCGTCGCCGAACGCGACCACGCCGCCGTTCGAGGAGAAGACCCAGTAGCCGGCGCCGCTGGGCGTCGGCTCGATCGCGACGACCTCGCCGGCGAGCTCCGACCCCGCCAGGCCCCCGTGACCCTCGGCCGCGCCGAACGAGTACACGCGGCCCCCGCGCGACACGAGCCAGTAGCCGCGCCCGTCGGGCAGCGCGGCCATGTCGACGACCGGAGCGCTGCCGTCGGTGCGGCTCCCCCGGTAGCGCGCGTCTCCGAACGCCCGCACGCGTCCCCCACGCGAGACGAGCCAGTATCCGTAGCCCGAGGGCGTCGGCTCGAGGGCCTCGACCGGCTGCTGCGAGCGCTCGAAGGAGCCGTAGCCGTCGGCGCCGAACCCGAACACCGCGCCGGTGCGGCCGGCGAGCCAGTAGCCCGCTCCCGCGGGGTTCCCGGCGACCGTCGCGATCAGCGACTGGCGGCGGTGCCAGAACGTCGTCTGCTTCAGCGCGCCGGCCCACGTGAAGCTGAAGTGGACGTGGTCGGTGTGCGGCGACCGCGCCCCTCCGTCGTCGCCGGCGCAGACGCCCTTGCGCATCGTGCAGTACGTGCGCCACCCGCCGAACGGGAACCAGATCCGCTTGTTCCAGATCACGTACATGACGCCGAGGCGGCGCGCCAGCGCGTCCTCGTTCCCGTAACGGTCCGTCGCCGAAAGCCACTTCATGAGGTCGGCGACGGCCTCGCGATGGGCCGGATCCGCGGCGCTCACGCCCCAGTCCCACGCGCGCCCCTCCTTGTGCTCGCTCTGACCGCCGTAGGAGCAATCCCGGCCGATCCCCCCGGCGCCCGTCCCCGGATACTCGTCGAGGACCATGCGCTGGAACGCGAGGACGCCGGGCTTCGCGTCGGGCGAGCACTTCGACTGCCCCTCGTACGACGCCGGCGCGTCTATCACCGGCCCGAAAGCCGGAGCGTCCGGCGCGGCGAGCGCGGGCAGGGGCGCCGCGAGAACCGTGACGGCGGAGACGAGCGAGCAGATGACGATGCGGTACATGGACGGCTCCCTTTCGACCCTTTCCCTCATCGGCCGAATGACGGGCCCGCCTGAGGGGTATGGCGAATGCCTCGACGGAGGAGGGAAAGTTGTCGATCGACGCGTTGAGCGGGGCCAGCGGTGCGGTGACCCGACGAGGGGAGCTCCCCCGTCCGCTCCTTTTGTACGAAGACGGCTGACCGTTCTGCTGCTGGGGGGCGCGTGTCGTCTCCAGGATGGACGGGGACGGGTGCCTCGCGATCCTTGCCTTCGACGATCCCGAAGCCGCCCGCTTCGTCGTCTTCCTCACCGAGGAGCAGGTCAGGCACTCCTGGCAGCTGATCGAGTGCGACGGGACGCGGCTGGTGAAGGGCGAGGCGGCGGTCCGGCTGATGGAGCTGCTGAAGCCGACGCGCTGGATCGGCCGGCTCTGCCGCCCGCGCCCGCTGACGTGGCTGGTCGGCGCCGTCGACCACCTGGTCGCCCTGGCGCGCCCGGCGCTGAGCCGTCTCGTCCCGAAGAGACCGGGCCCCCGCCGCTGGCCTTAGAGGCGGAGGGAAGCCACCCCCGGCCGTCGAACCTTGGAGCAGCGGAATAGGCGAATGAGATCGACCTAAGGAGTCTGGTTCACGTGCGTCGCGCTCTCAACCTCGTGCTGGCCGTCGTGCTGGTCGCCGTACCGGCCGTGGCCTCGGCCGCGCAGAAGGGTCCGAACGTGGTGGTCGCGAAGGACCCGAAGGGGTCGTTCGAGCTCGTCGGTCACGAGCCCCTCCTCAACCGGGGGATGAACGCGGCGATCGCCGTCCGCGGGGACTACGCGTACGTCGGGAGCCGCACCGACGGCCTCCACCCTCGCTCCGGGGTGGCGATCGTCGACGTCTCCGACCCGGAGAACCCCGAGGAGATCGGCCAGATCGGCCCGCCGAGCGAGGGCAACGTCGGCGAGACCTCACGCGAGATGCGGATCTGGGCGAGCAAGGACGTGCTCGTGGTCCTGAACCTCGCGAGCAACTGCAGCTTCATCATCCACGCGTGCTCGCCCACGCAGCTCCTCGGCGACGACAACTACCGCTTCTACGACATCTCCGGCGACAAGGCGGCGGCGCCCGAGCTCGTCGCCGAGTACGAGCCGAGCGTCAACCCGCACGAGTTCTACCTGTGGCAGGACCCGAAGAACCCCGACCGCGCGCTGCTGTTCCAGTCGACGCCGGGCGGGAACACGTCGCTGCTGGTGACCGACGTCTCGGGGTACGCCGACGGAAAGTTCGAGGAGCTCGGGACGTGGACGACGCCGATCCCGAGCCCCGACACCGACAACCGTCTCCACTCGCTCGCGGTGAGCCCCGACGGCAAGACCGGCTACCTATCGTTCCTCGGCGGCGGCTTCTTCATGATCGACACGTCCGACTACGTGAAGGGCGCGAGCAAGCCCACGGCGAGGCTGATCACCCCGCTCGAGAACCGCGTGAGCTGGGGCGACCCCGGCGTGCACAGCGCCGTCCCGTTCCCGGGCCGCAAGTACGTGTGGACGACCGACGAGGTCTACGGCGAGATCCCGGTGCTGCTCGCCGGCCACGGCTGCCCGTGGGGCTGGTCGCGCGTGGTCGACGTGCGGAACCCGAAGAAGCCGAAGGTGGTCGCCGAGTACAAGCTTCCGCAGAACACCGAGGAGTTCTGCGAGTCGGAGACCGACAACGATCCGGTCCGCCATACGCTGTCGAGCTGGGCCGCGCACAACCCGACGCTCACGCAGAACCTCGCGATTCTGACGTGGCACTCCGGGGGCCTGCAGGCGGTCGACATCTCGAACCCGGGGGCGCCGGCGCAGGCTGCGGAGTTCAAGCCGGAGCCGCTCCCCGTCGTCCTGCAGGAGGACCCGGCGCTCTCGTCGGGCCGGGACAAAGTCGTGGCGTGGAGCTATCCGATCATCAAGGACGGGCTCATCTACTTCTCGGACGTCCGCAACGGGCTGTACATCGTGCGCTACGAGGGTCCGCACGAGTCCGAGGTGTCGAGCGTGAAGTTCCTGGAGGGCAACTCGAACCAGGGCGACGCAGCCCGCCTCTTCAGATAGCCCTCAACTCGTCGTTTTCTCCCGCCTGGCGGGAGATTTCGACGATCCCAGGGCGAGGGCGGCCCGGATCTCCGCCGCGACGCGCGGCTCGTCGGACTTGAGGTCGTTCCACGTGAAGTGGAGGACGTGCCAGCCGAGCCGCGTCAGGCGGTTGCGCCGCGTCAGGTCGGCCTGCCATCTGGCGGGGTCGCCATGCCATCGGTAACCGTCCGCCTCGACGGCGACCATCTCGTCCGGGTAGGCGAGGTCGAGGCGAGCGACGAGTCGATCTTCGTCGAAGACGGCGAGCTGCGGAACGCCCCGGGGGAGGGCGTGCCTCCGGACGAGCCTCCTGAGCCGCGTCTCCAGGACGCTCTCGGCCGCCGTCAGGTCGGACCATCCTTCGAGCAGCTTCCGTAGCCGTGGAGGTCCAACCCTGCCGGCGTGCTCCGGCCGGCCGAGCCGGTCCTGAAGGGCCGCCACAGAGGTAAGACCCAGCCGCAATGCGGCGACCACGAGGGATTCGAGCCGCGGGCGGGGGACTACCGCTGCCAGGTCGACCAGGGTCCGCTCGACGCTCGTCAGCGGGATCCTCCTGATTGTCCTCCGGTCCCCGGGCGGCATCTGGCTCACGGGGTGGAGACCGCGTCCCGGCGCTCGAACGTTCGCCGTGGTCGAGACCTCCACCACTTCGGGAAGGTCGGATCCGAAGCCCCACAACCGCGCCGCCGACCTGCGTGACGCCCAGGTTCGCCCGGGGGCGCGAAGAACCAGAGCCATGATGCGCGACTCGAAAGTCTCGGCGGCGGGTTCGACCCGATAGACGCCCCTGTGGACGCGTACCCAGAGGCGTGCGCCGACGTAACGCGAGATGGCGGAGTCGGAGTATCCGCGTTCAAGGACCTGCGCCCGCGCCACCACGCCGTGCTGTCGCTCCGCGACCCGGTTCACGTCAAGTGCCTTCGTTCTGCCGGCAGATCGCATATGGCGACCCGACCACGGCCCGGATCTTCGCGGTGTGGCACCGAGCACACGCCCACCGAAGTCGAACTCGTCGGTTTCTCCCGCCTCCCGGGAGAAGACGACGAGCTCGGAGCCCCGGAGGCGGAGCCCCCCGGCCCTAGCGGCTCAGCGGGAGCTTCAAATACGACCCGTCCAGGAACAGCGTGTTCGTCGCGCGGCGTTCGTCGGGGGCGACCCAGGTGTCGCTCGACGACGCGACGATCAGCTCCAGGTGGTGGTCGTCCGCCACGAGGTAATCCTTGTCGATGAACTCGAGGTCGAAGCCGTACCGCTTGCCGGGGGTGAGGTCCTTCCCCTCCGCCAGCGTCTCCCGGTACCGCGCGTTCAAAAACGCCCGCGAGATCACCCGGGGCGCGCCACCCGAATCCGCCACGTTCAGCAGGATCGCGACGAAGTGCGTGCTCGGCTGGTCGCTCGACGCCTCGAGGTGGAGCACCGGCCGCCCGGCGAGCCGCACGCCCGACGAACGAGGCACCTCGACCCGCACGTGACGCCGCCCGGCCCCCACGCCCCGCAGCATCTCCGATTCCGTCAGCGTGCCGTCGTCGCGGTAGGTGAACTCGCCGCCCGACAACGGGAGCCGCGCGACCGAGGCGGGCCGCCACGAGTCCTGCAGGTGCCACACGCCGTCGTTCGTCTGCACGTGGACGGCGGGCTCGTGCTCGACGCCGTTGCGCACGCCGTAGAGCCACCGCTCGAACCAGCGCAGCAGGAGCATGTCCCACTCCATGTAGCGGCCGCGCGGCGACGCGTGCGCCCACTGTCCCAGAACCATCGCCTTCTCGGTCCTCAGCGCGTCGAACCAGGCGGTGCCCTCCCACGTCTTCACGTTGAAGTCGAGCTGCCCGTGCGACACGAGAACCGGCACCTCGACCTTGTGCGCCAGGCGCAGGTAGTCGCGCTCGATCCAGAAATCGTCGTAGTCGGGATGCGTGTCGTAGCCCTTCAGCGCCTTCTCGACCCGGTCGCAGAGGTTCCACCGCATCGCGATCTGCTCCGCGTGCCCGAGCGCGCCGGGGTCGGGCGGCGGGACGAAGCCGTAGGCGAACATGAAGTCGGTCGGGGTGTCCGACGGCGGGTCGATGTCCAGCGACTCGCCGGAGTACGTCGAGCGGGCTCCCTGCTGGTACGCGTAGCCCCACCAGCGGCTGATCGCCGAGACCGGAACGATCGTCGCGAGGTGCGGGGGCCGCTCGACCGCCGCGGCGTTCGCGGTCGTCCCGTCGTACGAGGCCCCCGTCATCGCGACCCTCCCGTTCGACCAGGGCCGCGTCCCGAGCCACTCGACGATGTCGTAGCCGTCCCGGCGCTCGTTGATGCCGCCGTAGTCCCAGCAGCCCCCCGAGTTGTAGGTCCCGCGGACGTCGGCGACGACGTAGGCGTATCCCTTCGGGACGAAGAGCTCGGCGTCACCCGAGGGCAGGTTCGTCTCGTTGCTGTCGAGCGCCTTGTAGAGCACGTGGTACGGCGTGAGCTGAAGGATCACCGGGACGCGCACGCCCTTCGGCGTCACGGGCCGGTAGACGTCCGCCGACAGCTCGACGCCGTCCCGCATCGGGACGCGCACCCGCTCGTAGGTGAACTCGGGGTAGTTGCGGGTCGGCTGCGCAGCCACCGGAGCCGCGGCCACCGCGGCCGGCGCCACGAGCGCGGCGCAAAAGACGGTTGCGAGGAGCTTCAGGCGGCGCATGTGGGAGGAGGTTCGACGCGGCCCCCGCGGAACCTCTCGCGAGAGGGCTTTACGGCACGACGAACGGCTTGTCCGTCTCCATCCCGTCGGGGTAGTGGGTCCGCGGCCCGACGTGGACGTGAGCGTCGACGTCGCCGTTCGGCAGGCCGGCGGTCCCCCTGATCACGGTCCCCTTGCGGGCGCCGATGTCCTTCAGCGGGACCAGGATGCTCGTGTACCCGTCGCCCGCCTCGTAGGTCCCGGTCGGGCTCGCCAGCTGGCGGAAGCTCCCGTCGTCGCCGAGCTCGAAGAGGTAGAAGTCGGCGCCGCCGACGGTCTTGACGGCCTCGGCGACGAACGTGCGGCCCTTGACGTCGAAGATCCACTCGATCCCCGGCAGGTCGGGGTACCCACCGAGCTGCGGGAGCATCTCGAGGCCGATCCGGATCTCGAGGGCGTCGGCGTTGCGGCCGACCTTCAGGTACGTGACGTCGAGGCCGGGGTGGCCGTCGCCGGAGGGGTCGGTGCCGAGGGTCTTGAGGCCGCCCTTCGCGGCCGCGGCAGGAGCGGCGGTCGCCGCGAGAAGCCCGCAGAGCGCCAGCGACACGAGCGTCTTCTTCATGCCGCGGAGGGTTCGCCGGGGCCCGAACCGTTCCTGCCCACGAGGCGGTTGACGGTCGCCGAGCACGTGCCTATGGTCCCGTCCGAGAGCCCGAGCCGGGCTCTAGGATCGACGGGTGACAAATTCTGAGTCGACTGACCCCTCTCCCCCTTCGAGCGATTCGAGGACGTGGCCCGGCGCATCTTCCAGGTCCCGAAGAAGGAAGCCGACAAGGCCGCCCTGAGGGAGAAAAAGGCCCGCGAGGCCCGGCCGGCCGAGAGGCCCAAGTGAGGACTCTCCTGAGCATCGCCCTAACGACCGCGATCCTGATACTTGGCGGGTTTGTCATCTACGGGTTCGGAGCGGGCTACTTCGCCGCCTTCGGTGTCGCGCTCCCGACACCGCTAAACGTTCTCGGGTCGGTGATCCTGCTCGGCGCGCTCGCGTGGGCGATCAGTCTCCTTTGGCGAAGACACCCGAACTAGCCGCTACTTCGTACTGGTTCCTAAGGGACCGCTGAGGGCACGCCGGCCGCCAGCTCTAGCTACGCCGTCGGTAGGTGAGTCAACCCGTTCGGTACCCTTCTTCGTGGCCGGCGGGCAGACGGCATCCGGAGGTGCGTGCGTGAAGAGGCTGGCGGCGGCGGCGGCGGCGACCGCCGTGCTCGGCTCCCTTGCCACGGGGGCCGCCCACGACCGGGTCTGGCGCGGCGAGGCGATCTACTACTCCGACGACTTCGCCGGCGAGACGATGGCGTGCGGCGGGAAGTACCGCCCGCGCAAGATGGTCGCCGCGCACCGGAAGCTCCCCTGCGGGACGAGGATCAGGGTGCGCAACCGCGCGAACGGGCGGGCCGTCACGCTCACCGTGAGAGACCGCGGCCCTTACGGCGACAAGGGCACGATCGTCGACGTCTCGCGCCGCGCGGCGCGCCGGCTCCGCTTCTACGACGACGGCAGGGCGAAGGTCAGGCTCAGGGTCGTCCATTCGGAATAGGAAAGGCCCCGGCGAACCGGGGCCCTTTCGGTCACGACGCGCGTCCTAGTACTCGACGTCCACGCCGGTCACGGCCTTCGGCATCGCGTTGACGACCCCCTGGAGCTGCATGAGCTTCATCATGTTGCCCGACACCTTCAGCTTCCCCTGCATGAAGGCGTTCTGGGCGTTCAGCTCCTGCTTCGCGATCGCGGCGGCGGTGTCGTAGTTCTGCGTGATCGTCGCCTCGGCGTCGGCGATCTCGCCCAGCGCAACCTGCGCGTTGCCGCCCTCGAGCGTGAAGTAGTACTTGATCTCGCCTCCGTCGGGCGCCGCCGTCACGACCTGCTGGAGCTTCGCCTGCTGGTTCGCGGCGGCGCTCTTGAACTCGTCGGACGAGTTCAGGGCATCGGTCATCGCCTGCGCCCACTCCTCGGTGAGGAACTTCACTGCCACGGACGGGCCTCCTTCGTAAGCGGCTTCGGGAGCGCGAACATACCGTGGGAGCCGTGACCGTCACGCGTGAGCCCCGCCCCGCCGCGACGCTGGTCGTCCTGCGCGACGGTCCCGCGGGGGCCGAGGTGCTGCTCACGCGGCGCCCCCGGCACCTGCGGTTCATGGGCGGCGCGACGGTCTTCCCCGGAGGCGCGGTCGCGAACGCCGATCTCGATCCCCGGTGGTCGGACGCGCTCGTCCCTCCCGATCCCGACTTCCTCGGCCTGGTCGACGAGGACGAGCGCCGGGCGCGCGGCGCGTTCGTGTGCGCGCTGCGAGAGGCGTTCGAGGAGGTCGGGCTCCTGCTCGCGGACGGGCCGCCGGTCCCGCGCCCGGCGTCGCACGATGCCGGCCGCTTCCTCGAAGCGTGCCTCGCCGGCGGCACGGTTCTTCGTGCGGACGCCCTCGTCCCGGGCGGGCGCTGGGTCACGCCGCTCGGCTCGCCGGTGCGCTTCGACGCGCAGTTCTTCCTGACGACGGCTCCGGCGGGCTGGATGCCGGAGCCCGACGCGAACGAGGTCGCCGCGGTGCGGTGGACGACTCCCGAGACCGCGCTCGCGGACCTGGCGGCGGGCGACGCGCTCATGGCGCCGCCGACGATCGAGATGCTTCGGCTCCTCGCGGGCGCGGCCACGGCCGCGGCTGCGATCGAGGCGGTCGCCGCGGCCCCCGTGGGGCAGGCCCGCATCCTGTCGACGCGCGTCTCGCCGCTGGTTCACGTCGTGCTCGCGCCCAACCCGGGTCTCATGACCGGGCCGGGAACCAACACCTACGTCGTGGGCACGGGACCTGCGTTCGTCGTCGACCCCGCGGTGCCCGACCCCGGCTACGTCGCCGCCGTCGCGGCCGCGGCAGGCGAGGTCGCCGCGATCCTCGTGACGCACCGGCACGGCGACCACATCGGCGGGGTCCGCGCTCTGATCGGGGCCCTCGGTCGCGACGTCCCGGTGCGCGCGTGGACGGACGCGCCTCTGGACGGCGTCACGCCGCGTCCGCTGTCGGAGGACGAGACGCTGGTCGCGGGGCGTGCCGCCCTCCGCCCCCTCCACACGCCGGGCCACGCGTCCGACCACGTCTGCTTCTACCTCGACGGCGCCGCGACGTTGTTCTCCGGCGACTGCATCCTCGGCGAAGGCACCGCCGTCATCGCCCCGCCCGACGGAGACATGGGCGCCTATCTCACCTCGCTCGAACGCCTCCGTGCGTTGCACCTCGAGAGGATCTTCCCCGGCCACTTCCGTCCCCTCGACGGGGGCCGCGCGGTCGTCGACGCGTACCTCGAGCACCGCCGCGCCCGCGAGCGGCGCATCGTCGAGGCGCTCGAGCACGGCGCGACCACGATGCCGGAGATAGTCGCGCGCGCCTACGACGACACGCCTTCGGAGCTGCATGCCGCGGCCGCCATGTCCGCGCTCGCTCACCTCGAGCTCCTCGAGCGCGAGGGCCGCGTCGAATCCACCGATCACCGGTGGCGCCTCACGGGCGTTGAGTAGGGTGAGGGGAGCAGACCACCCACCGGAGCCGAGGCACGTGATCGGGACCGACCACCGGGACGTACGCAAGGGAAGCTGGCAGTGGGCGGTGCAGCTCGCCCGGCTGACCGCGTGGGGGACGACGGGGCTCGTCACGCTGGCTCTCTTCGCCGCGGGGTTGGAGGGCACGGAGCTGCGGCTGGGGCTCGGGCTCGTCGCGGCGCTGATCGGGTGGGTCTACCTCTTCTTCCACGAGGCGCTGCCGCGCTGGGGGCCGCGCCGCCCGACGGCGTGGGTCGGGACGCTCGTGACCGTCGGCTTCGCCTGCGCTTTCTACGCGCTGCTCCGCGGAGAGGTTGCCGCCGCTCAGCTGATCTTCGTCCCGGTGATCGTCATCACGGCGCTGCTCGGCTACGTCCCCGAGGCCGTCCTCACCGGCGCGCTCGCCACCGCCGGCTACTGGAGCGTCGCGAACGCAGCGGGGCCCGCGCCGCGCCCGCTCGCGCTCTCGTTCAACTCCGGCATCTTCCTGCTGTCCGGGATCGTCGCCGGGTTGCTCGCACGCGAGCTGCGCACGCACTACCGCGGCGAGCAGCAGGAGCACCGCCTCGCGACGGCGGTGCGGTACCGGTTGCTCGCGGTGCTGAACTCGATCGACGAGGGCATCGTCTTCTCGGACCGGCAGGGGATCGTGCGCGTCGTCAACAAGAGGGCCGGCGAGCTCTTCCAGATCGATCCCGACGATCCGCTCGGCGAGCCGGCCGTGCAGCTGCTGCGGACGATCGCGAAGAAGACCGAGGAGCCCGAGGACTTCATGGAGCTGTTCCAGCAGCTCCGCGACGACCCCGAGCTGGAGCTGCGGATCCAGGTCGAGCAGATCCTCCCGGCCCGCCGCAGGTTGCGGCTCTATTCCGGTCCCGCGTTCGACGACGACGGAGTGCTGGTCGGGCGCATCGACGTGTACACCGACGTGTCCGAGAACGTCCGGCGCGCGGAGGAGGTCGAGCGGCTCTACGAGCAGGCGAGGACGACCGCCGAGAGCTACCAGCGGGGCCTTCTGCCGAAGGCGGTCCCGAACCTCCCGCGGCTCAGCATGGTCGCTCACTACGTCGCGGCCGCCGGACGCCGCGCGGTGTGCGGTGACTTCTACGACTTCACGACCCTGCCGGACGGCCGCGTCGCGGTCGTCATGGGCGACGTCTGCGGCGTCGGCCCGCCGGCGGCGAACGACGCCGCGCTCGCGCGTTACACGCTGCGGTCGTACGCGCCGGAGAACCGCGATCCGGGCGCGCTCCTGCGGCGCGTGAACGAGCGCACGAGCGCGCACCTCCCGTCGGAGCGCTTCATCCGATTGATGTACGGCGTGCTGGACCCCGAGCGCGCCGTCCTCGACTACGCGAACGCGGGTCACGTGCCGCCGGTCGTCTACCGGCACAAGACCGGTGAGGTCGAGTGGCTCGGCGAGGGGGGCCTGGTGCTGGGGGTCGAGGAGGACGCGCGCTACAAGTCGGGACACGTCGAGCTCGACCCCGGCGACATGCTCGTCATGTACACCGACGGCGTCACCGAGGCTCCCCGGCACGGCCGGCCGTTCGGTCAGGGCCGTTTCATGGACCTGATCAAGGACTGGGGGATGGGGACGCCGGGCGAGCTGGTGCAGGCGATCCGGCGCGCGGTCGAGGCCTGGACGCAGGACGGCGAGCTGCGCGACGACCTCGCGCTGCTCGTCTGTCAGGTCGTGCCCGACACCGCCGTCGACGAGCTGGTCCGCGAGCTCGTCCTGCCGAACGAGCCGGCGCGCAACGCGGAGATCCGCTCGTTCGTGTCCGCGTTCCTCCTCGACCTGCGCGCGCCCGTCGAGGCGACGTCCGAGATCATGCTCGCGGTCGGCGAGGCCGCGGCGAACGCGACGCGCCACGGGCGGCGCGCCGACGGCCGCAGCGAGGTGCGCGTGAGGTGCTCGGCCGAGCAGGGCACGGTCTCGATCACGATCGCCGACGACGGGCCGGGCTTCGACATGTCGAAGCTCGAGCACACGGAGCTGCCGGACCCGTTCGCGTCGGGGGGCCGGGGGCTGTTCCTGATGAGGGAGCTCATGGACGAGGTCAAGTTCGAGACCTCCGACCGCGGCACCAACGTGGTCATGCGCCGCCATGTGTAGTCTCGGGGGTCGGAGTCAGGCATGACCACCCGTACATCAATCAACGAGATCCTGCGATTTCAGGGCGGGGAGCACCTGCCGGCGGATGATGGGGCTGAGCTTTTCCGCGACGCAGCGTGTATCGATCCACTCAAACTCAGCGATCTCCCCCGACGCCCGCGGCTCCGAGTCGAGCTCGCCGAAGAACGCTCTAATCCTCACGCGGCTATTGACCTCGAAGGCCGCGGAGTCCTCGAATTCCCTCCAGAACCTGAGATTCGACGACGTCGCTCCCAGTTCTTCCTGAAGCTCCCTCGACAGCGCTGTTTCAGCGTCCTCACCTGGTTCTATTGAGCCGCCCGGGAGAATCAACTTATCCGTCGCTCGCTTGCGGACGAGCAGAAGCCTGCGATTGCGAAGGGCGATGAGCCCGGCTTTGTGGAAGAGAACTCCTCGTACGACCTGAAGGGTCTCGCAAAGCGCCCAAACCGAGTAGAGCGTGTGGAATACGTAAGGAGAGTCGCCTGGATGCTCTGTCGCGTCCATGAAGTGGCCGTCTCCACCTTCGCGAGCTTGGCGTAAGAGGGTGTCGACAGCGTTCCCGACGACTTCCCAGAGAGTCGGGATCTCCTCAACGAAGGCGATCGCTCCCAGGAGGGCCGCTGGTGCAGTTGAGTGGATCCACGATATCCACATTCCAGACCGTTCCCCTGCGGACGGTGCATCGAACAGGAACCCTTCATGTTCGTTCACGAGAGACTCTTGGCGGCCCAGGATTTTCACGGCCAGGTTCAGGATTCGTTCGTCCTCGGGAGTTGTCAGTCGTTGAGCTTTCAGCGCGCCGAGAATCCAAAGGACCCACCCGCTGGCGGCCGTGCTACGTCCTGATCCGCCGATGACGTGGTCTATCGTTCCTGCCTTGAGCATGGCCTCTCTCGCCGCTTCCCAAAGGATCGGCTCCCACTTCTCCATGGCAATCAACGCCGACAATGCCCACATCGTTGGAACCGTTCGGATGATGCTTGATCCTGAGAATCGCCCCCATCCGCAGCCGCTTCGGTGTTGCTGACGGACGAGCCATTCAACGCCGCGATTAAGTGCGTCCACGACGTCCGACCCGAGCTCCTGATGCTTCGCGAGAGCGACCAAGCACAGAGCCTGCGTCTGGATATTTGCTGCCCCGAGGGTTTGGCTTATGAACTCTCCATTCGGAGTTGCGAAGTCAAGCAGCATCGCGACGAGAGAACGGGCATCGTACTGATGGTTGATGACCCTGCGTGCAGCTTCTGAAGCTAGAAGACCTTCTGCAATGTTCGCGGCTTTCACTGTGGCGGTCGGCGTCGGACCCCATTGATGCGGCAGCGAACTGAGCCACGCCAGAGCGTTCTGGCAGACGCCTGTGAGAGCCCGGTCCATGAGATCGGGGAAGTCGTGGAGGACGGCCCCGCTATCTCTGTAGTCGTCGAAGGTCAACCCACGTTCGTCCGAGCGCGTCTGAAGGAACCAGTTCGCGATGGCCCGACTAACTTCTTCGTGACTGCGCTTCACCTCGTACAGACAAACATTGACTCCTGCCTCGTCCTCGAGCTTCCGGCGGAGCTCGTCCGAGGTCGTATCTGGAAGAAGGGCGAAGTGTCTCCCCGTCGCACCGCTGTAGTCCCTTGTGAGTAGACGTAGTGGTGCGAGGATGTCTTCGTCGGAGAGGCCATATCCCAGGAAGATGATTGTGTAGTGAAGGAAGACCGAGTAGAGGAACCTTTCGAGGGCTCCGTCGGCCATTAACCTCTTATAGTCGCTGGACGAAATGACGAAGTTGTGACGCAGCGCGTCGCCATGGAGCTTAAGGACGAAAGGACGGCTGAGCGGGAGCTGCCCTAGGCCCACCGAGTCTGTCGCCATGGACAACTTGGGGTTCTTCCTGAAGTGTTTGGCGTAAGCGGATTCAAGTGATGCGTCGTAATTGGTGGTGATAAACCCGGCGCAGGGGAGCCGAACCAGGAAATCGTATGGGCCAAAACTCTCGGGTGGCGCCTTTGAGAAAGTCCTTTTCAGGTGGTCGTTCAGCCGGCTCGCTAAACGTAGTTGAAGTTGCTCGCCTGCTTCCAGGTATCGCGCCCCCTCGATAAGGGCCAGGATGTCACGTGCTTCAGATCCTGAAAGCCGCTTTACCGACCGCCCGAATGTCACCGCGTCCACGAGCAGTTCGTGCCAGAGGGGATACCCCAGCGGCTTTGACAGGCCGGCCCCGACGAAGAAGACAAGCTGGTTGGCGTTCGTTCTCAGGTGACGCCTAATCTCGATGAAGTCAGGATGGTCGTCTAGCACGTCTCTCACTTCTTAGAGAGGCCGGAATGGCCAAACTACTGACAGGACGGACTTCTCTTGTATCATGAGCAGTTACAATCTGCGCTCGTACCTCAAGTGGATAAGCGAGTTGGTCGGCCGCGGTCGGATGTTCCCGGGAGCCGCTAAAGGAGGCCAGCGGTGCCTGAAGATGGATCGCAGTCTTCAGGACACGTCTTGGTTGTGGGGCAGTTGCTTGTCGACGTTGTCGTAGCACTCAGAGGGCCCATCGCTCCAGGCGCGCAAGTTCTCTGCGACATCAACCTCGTTCCGGGCGGCGCCGCCGCGAATGTCGCCAGGTGTCTCGCCGGCCTTGGGCGGCCCGTTCGCCTCGTCTGTCAGGTGGGTGACGATGTCCCTGGCAAACGCCTTGAGGAACAGGTCGCTTCGACGCACGTCGACATGTCGGCGATTGTCCGCGGTAGAACAGGAGTCTGCATCGTGCTCGTAGACGCCAACGGCGAGCGTTCATTCCTAACGGACCTGGGCGATTCCATCGCCATCCGTCCCACCGACATCCCTGGTGAGGTCATGGTTGGTGCAAGCGCGGTGTACATCAGCGGGTACATGATCTTCTGGGAACCCTCGCGGCAGGCGGCTTTGGACATCGCACGGGAGGCGCGAAGGCTGGGGATTCCTGTGATCACCGACCTTGCGTCAAGCTCGCACATCAGGGACTTCGGCGGACAAAGATTTCGGGAGTTGCTCGATCAGCTTTCCCCTCGCCTGGTTTTCGGCAATCGGCTGGAGGCAGAATCCGCAGGGACGTTGACGCCGAAGGCGAAGACAGTTTTGGTGATCACCGGTGGCCGTGAGCCGACGATGATTGTTCGGGAAGGATTTCCTAACGCCTATTTCGCCGTTCCATCGCGCGTAGTACTTAATTCCCGAGGGGGGGGCGATGCGATGGTTGCGGGATTTCTTCACCAGTGGCTGGCCCGGCGCCCGCTGCCGGACTGCGTCGAGAACGGTCACCGGCTAGCCGAGCAGGTGCTCTCTCGTGCGGGTGTCCATGCACGGCGGCGGTGATTCCGCCGAGCATCACGCCATTGCTCGTACAGGATGACGAACAATGGGATGGAACCGTCGAGTTCGATGACGCCTACATCGGCGGCCAGGGGTTCTGGGCGCTGCTCAAAGGTGGACTCGGAGGCGTGTACCACTCCCTATCCGAGAAGCACTTGCAGACGTACTTGGACGAATATGTGGTCCGCTATAACAACAGGGACGTTGAAGGTCGCGGAATGTTTACGGCTTTCCTGGATCGTCTGGAGTCTCTTGCGGAGCCTCGTTACGACGCTCCCGTTGACTCGCCTTTCGTAGAGCGTCGTTGATCTGTTCGCGCGACGGGACGGGGATGCGAAGTCCCTTCTTCGTCCGCTGCTTCTCGTCCCCGGTTTTGGTGAGGTCGTCTGACTGCTGGGCATCGTGCCTCCACTTTAATCCGGCTCGCGCGGGCGAATGTGTGTTTGCCTATCGGGTGGACGCGCAAAGGCTCCCGTGCGCAGCGGGAGCCTTGCGATAAGACGTAACCGTGAGAGTGGTCCACGGCTGAATCGTCAGACTGCTTCCCCCAGTCTACGCCACTCCCCTTAGCCGAACGCGCATTTCGTTCGGGAAGGAGCAGGCATGACAGGCGCAGCACTAGCATCAGAAATCCCCGCACCGCTGCTCGGGGTGAAGGCAAAACTCGACAGGGCAGGCGAGCACTTCAATGCCCTGAACGATGTAGTCCAGCCGTTCCTCAAACGACGCCCGTACCGCTTTACCGACTATTTCGACCCGAACCTTCGGATCTACTACCTGTATGTCGAGCCTACGGAGGAGATGCCGCGAGAGATCGGCGTCATCATGGGCGATGTTCTGCACAATCTCCACTCCGCGCTCGATCACACGATCTGCGCGCTGGCTCGGGTCCACGACCCGATGTGCGAGTGCACCACTACGGAATTCCCCATCTACACCGACGCCAAGGAGTACAGAAAGAAGGTCGGTCGTACCCTCCGTGGCGTCCCGGAAGGGGCTAAGGCAGTCATCGAGCAATTGCAGCCGTTTAACTGTGGGGACGATCCGAACCTCCACATCCTCGAACTGCTGCGGCGCTTCTCCAACGTCGATAAGCACCGCTCGCTCCACGTCGCGCTCGGAGCGCTCCAGGCCGCAACCATTAAGGCTCCCCGTGACTTGGGGCTGCAACCCATCCGGTTCAACGCTGGCCCGATAGAAGGTCGCACAGAAATCGCGGCCCTCTACGTCCCCCCCCACGTGAACTCGGTAGTGGAGATGAAAGTGGACGGTGCCATTCACGTAGTAATCGATGAGGGAAAAGGACTGTGGCCCGATAACCAACGCGCCCTCCTCGATGACACGTTGTACGCGATGTTCGAGTGGATCGGCGCCAAAGTGCTTCCACAACTGGAGCCCTTCGTAGTGGACCATCACTAGCCCACCCCCCGCAGAAGGGCTAGGGGTTCTCTAGCTCCGCTCGCAGGAGCCGGATCGCCCGCGTCCGCTCCCGCGACATTTGTCGCAGCGACAGGCCCAACGCCGATCCGGCTAGGTCCGATGTTCGACGCTGGAGATAGACGAGCGTCACGCGGTATGGCCTCCACGCCGCGCTCGGGGCGTCGTCGGCGGGCCTCAGCGCCTCGATTGGCTCCTGCATCAGCGCCTGAGCCTGCCGGGCGACGGCCGCCGGGGAACCCTCTGCGAGGCGACCGTGGGCTCGGAGCAAGTCCCGCATCGACGGATTGGCCAACCGCTCGGGAACGTAGAAGTTGAGGAGCCAGTCCCGGACCTGGGCGTCGGTGAGCGACACCCGTCCGGCCACGTCCCTTCCTCGTGACTCTTAGTCCGTTGACTTCTATTCCGTGGATGGATAATCCCCCACTCCCTAGCGTCCAGTCGATGTGACCGCTACTCGTCTCGCTCGGGCGTTCGGGGCAGCCATTCGCAAGGAGCGCGAGTCGCAGGGGCTGTCGCAGGAGGCGCTAGGGGACGCGGCTCGTCTGGATCGGAGGTACGTAAGTGGCTTGGAGCGGGCGACACGCAACCCGACTTTGGCGAGCATGGAAAAGCTTGCGAAGGCGCTGGGGGTCCCACTGAGCAAGCTGGTAGCTGAAGCTGAACGATCACGGTAGGGCGCAGCAATCCCACGAACTGAAGCACTAGGCTTGCCGCCCCTATCAGGACCGTGGCTTTCGTCCAACCGCACGGTTTCCGAAGGTCTCTCACACACCTTGGCGGCCGAGATCCGCGGTCGGACAGGGAGCGACGGCTCTGCCGTGAGAACCCCCTCGTCCCGCTCATAGAAATACTTACGGGTTTGGGGAGATCTTTCGACAGTCAGAATCTGCCAGTTGCTACCCTGACCTGTCTTGAAGGGATAGTTCCCGGCGCGATACTTGACCTCCCGGTCAAGAACACCCGCCGGTCGCCTCGGCGAGCGGCGAAGAGTCGAGGAGGACCTTCCGTGCCCCGTGAAGCCGTCATCGTCGAAGCCGTCCGCACGCCGCTGGGCAAGAAGAACGGCGCGCTGAAGGACTGGCATCCCGTGGACCTGCTCGCGGAGGTCCTTGCGGAGACGGTCGAACGCGCAGGCATCGATCCCTCCCGCGTCGACGACGTCGTGTGCGGGTGCGTCTCCCAGGTCGGAGAGCAGTCGCTGAACGTCGGGCGCAACGCGTGGCTGGCGGCCGGCCTCCCGGAAGAGGTCCCGGCGACGACGGTCGACCGTCAGTGCGGCTCCTCGCAACAGGCGGCGCACTTCGCCGCGCAGGGTGTCATCAGCGGCGCGTACGACGTCGCGATCGCCTGCGGGGTGGAGAACATGACGCGCGTCCCGATGGGGACGAGCGCGCAGACGGGCGGCTGGCCGTTCTCCGACAGGATGATGGCGCGCTACGAGGGGGGCCTCGTCCCCCAGGGGATCTCGAGCGAGCTGATCGCAAAGAGGTGGGGCCTGAAGCGCGAAGACCTCGACGCGTTCGGCGCCCGCTCGCACGTCCTCGCCGGGCAGGCGACGGACGCCGGCGAGTTCCGCAACGAGATCCTGCCCCTGAAGGTCTCGACCGCGAACGGCGAGGTCCTGTTCGACCGCGACGAGGGGGTCCGCACGCCGGACATGGAGAAGATCGCGTCGCTTCCACCGTCGTTCAAGCCGGACGGGGTGACGACCGCGGCGAACTCGTCGCAGATCACCGACGGCGCCGCGGTGCTGCTGATCACGACGCCGGAGAAGGCGCGGGAGCTCGGCCTCACCCCCCGCGCGCGCTTCGTCTCGTTCGCGCTCGCCGGGACCGACCCCGTGATGATGCTGACCGGCCCGATTCCCGCGACCCGCAAGGCGCTCGAACGGGCCGGCCTGTCGCTGCAGGACATCGACCTCGTGGAGATCAACGAGGCGTTCGCCACGGTCGTCCTCGCGTGGAAGAAGGAGCTCGGGATCGCCGACGACTGGTTCGAGGACCACGTGAACGTCCACGGCGGCGCGATCGCGCTGGGGCACCCGCTGGGGGCCTCCGGGGCGCGCCTGATGACGACGCTCGTTAACGCGCTCGAGCAGCGCGGCGGCCGCTACGGTCTGCAGACGATGTGCGAGGGCGGCGGGCTGGCGAACGCCACGATCGTCGAGAGGCTCTAGCCGCTAGACCGGGTGCAGGGGCGGCGGGCGCCGTCCCTGCACGAGAACCATCTTCTCCCTGCAGTGAGAGGGGGCGCGGTCGGACGCCGCTACCTCGACCTTCAGCTCCAGGCCGCACATCGTGCAGACGTAGCGGAGGCTCTCGCCGCCGACGTCCTCGACGTCCGCGTCCGGCGGCGTCTCTCCCGCGCTGCGGAAGTAGCTGAAGCCGACGTAGAAGATCGCGAAGAACATCGCGACGGCGACCGCAGCCCGCAGGTACCCGAACGGACGGCCGAGCAGGACGATCGCCACGAGGGCCGCGAGGAGCACCCCCGGCCTGACCCGGGTCATCGGGAAGCCCGTTTCCCACAGCGGTCTCCACAGCCGTGGATAAACCACATCCTTGTGATTCGGCTCCGCTCCGGACCGCTCAGTGCCACTGCGTCGCGACCACGAACGAGGCCGAGATCAGCCCGAGGCCGTACCACAGCGCCCACGCCGCGTTCTCTCCGGGCAGCAGGCCGAGGTAGTTGAAGATGATGACCAGCACCCCGGTCAGCAGCAGCGTGAAGAACAGCGCGCCGACCCACAGCGGCGACGTCTTCGGCTTCGGCTTGGGCGGAGGCTGGCGAGTGACGCGCTTCGATCTGCTCTTGGGCATAGGAAAGAATGTTAATCCGATCGCCGATACTGACCTCATGACCTGGCTGCGCTTCCTCGGGAAGTTTCTGATCTCCGTCGGGATCGGCGTCTTCGGCTTCTGCGCGTGGACGTTGTGGGGCACCGGGATCTACACGGCGCGCCAGCAGGACCAGCTCGCGGAGGAGTTCGACCGGCTCCCGGCGTTCGAACGCACGGCGCCCGAGGGGCAGGCCCTGCCGGCAGCGCCCCCCCCGGGCTACGACCCCCTGCCGGGCGAGCCCGTCTTCCGCATGCGCCTGCCGACCATCGAGGACAAGCCGATGATGGTCGTCGAGGGCGTCGGCACGGACGAGCTGAAGCTGGGGCCGGGGCACTACCCGTCGTGCCGCCCCGGATTCGACCCGCCGCTGTGCACCGACTGGGACGACGTCTTCCCGGGCGAGAAGGGCAGGGTGATCGTCTCGGGTCACAGGACGACGTACGGCCAGCCGTTCTGGTCCCTCGACGAGATGGAGCGGGGCGACCCGATCGAGATCGAGACGCGCTGGGGGGACTTCACGTACGAGGTCACCGACAAGGAGGTCGTCCCCGGCGACTCGCGTCAGATCGTCGTGGAGTCGGGCGGGTACCAGCTCGTGCTGACGACGTGCAACCCCAAGTTCTCCGCGGCCGAGCGGTTGATCGTGTACGCGGAGCTGGACACGGAGGCGCTCGCGCGATGAAGCGGCGTATGAGGTGGGTCCTGCTCGAGATCCTGCTGTGGGCCGCGGTCGCCGTCGCCACGACTGTGATCCTCGTCGCCCTGAGCGAGCGGATCCTGCCGCCGAACTTCTAGGCGTCCCGGCGCTCGCGGCCGGGATCTCCTGCCGCCTAGTAGCTTCTCGACATGAAGCTCCTGCTCGTCGACAACTACGACTCGTTCGTCTACAACCTCGCCCAGGCCTTCGGCTCTCTCGGCGCCGAGCCCGTCGTCGTCCGGAACGACGCGCGCGTCGAGGACCTCGTCGCGGAGCGACCGGACGCGGTCGTGATCTCGCCCGGCCCCGGCACGCCCGACGACGCCGGCGTCTCTCTCGCCGCGATCGAGGCGTTCGCCGGCAAGGTCCCGGTGCTCGGTGTCTGCCTCGGCCACCAGTGCATCGGCGGCGCGTTCGGCGGGGTCGTGCGGAGGGCGCCCGTCGGGCCGATGCACGGCAAGGTGTCGCCGGTCGAGCACGACGGCGCGGGTGTCTTCACCGGGCTCCCGTCGCCGTTCGCGGCGACGCGCTACCACTCCCTGTCGATCGACGACGACGGCTGGCCGCAGGAGCTGGAGGTGAGCGCACGGTCGGACGACGGCGTCGTCATGGGCGTGCGCCACCGGGAGCTGCCGGTCGAAGGCGTGCAGTTCCACCCGGAGTCGATCCTCACGGCCGTGGGGCCGCAGCTGCTGGCGAACTTCGTCGCGACCGCCGCACGCGGCGGCTAGGTGAACAGCCCGAACAGGCTCAGGAACGCGAAGAGCCCGTCGTCCGGCAGAGCCGCTCCACCGGGCTGCACGAACAGAGTGGCGGGGTCTCCCTCGGCCACGAGCGTCCCCGGCGCGGGATCCTGGTCGCACACCGTCCCGATGGCCTGGAAGCACGCGCCCTCCTCCTGCGAGACGACCAGCCCGTATTGCTCTTCGAGCAAGGCCTGGGCGGAGTCGGCATCCTGCTTCCGCACGTCCGGCATCTCGCGTTCCTGCGGCCCCTCCGACACCGTGATCGTCATGGTGTCGCCCGGCTCCATGGGCGTGCCCTGCTCCGGGTCCTGCGCGATCACCTCGCCCGCCGGCGCGTCGTCGGGCGCGGTCAGCACCGAGACCTCCAGGTCTGCGGCTTCGATCTCGTCCTCCGCCGACTCCTGCGTCTGCCCGATCACGGCGGGAGCCGGGACGATCTCGGGACCCGACGACACCACGAGGTCGATCTCGGTCCCGGCCTCGACCTCCTCCCCCTCGACGGGGAACTGCCTCAGCACCTGTCCCTCGTCGTCCTCGTCACCCGGCTGCTCGCTGACGCTTCCGACCTTGAGCCCGGCATCGCGCAGGACCGAGCGCGCGTCAGACAGCTCGAGCCCCACCACGTCCGGCACCTCGATCGGCTCCGGCCCCGTGGAGACGAAGATCGTCACGGTCGAGCCCTCGTCCGCCTCGTCGCCGCCCTCGGGATCCTGCCGGAAGACCTGCCCCTCGGGCCGCTTGCTCGGCCCCTCCTCGACTTCGACCTCGAACCCCTCGCTCTCGAGGCGCTCGACGGCGCGCTCCTCGGTCAGCCGCACGACGTTCGGGACGCGCACGCCCCCGCCACCCAGGAAGTTGTTCGCGAGCAGGTAGGCCCCGAGCCCGAACAGCGCCAGGATGATCAGAGCCGCGAGCACGTACCAGCCGGCACGGCGGGGCTCGGGAGGCGGCTCGTACTCCGTCTCGGTCCGGCTGATCACCTGCGTCCCCGACGACACCGGCGCCGCCACCGCGGTCTCCGTCGCCATCAACGGCGTCGCGTGGACCTGCTGTCCCTCTAGGAACCGCCGGAGGTCCTCGCGCATCTCGTGCGCGCTCGAGTACCGGTTCTCGGGGTTCTTCGAGAGGGCCTTCAGCGTGATCGCGTCGAGCGCCCGGGGGACGTCCGGGTTCACGCCCGACGGCGCGACGGGGTCCTCCCGCACGTGCTTGTACGCGATCGCCAGCGGCGTGTCCCCCGCGAACGGAGGCCGGCCGGTCACCATCTCGTACAGGACGCACCCCAGCGCGTAGACGTCGGAGCGCGCGTCCACGGGGTTGCCCTGCGCCTGCTCCGGCGAGAGGTACGCGGCGGTCCCGATGACCATCCCGGTCTGCGTCATCTGGGTCTGGTCGCTGCTCTGCCCGAGCGCCCGCGCTATCCCGAAGTCCGTCACCTTCGTCTGGCCTGAGCGCGTGACCATGATGTTCGTCGGCTTGATGTCCCGGTGCACGAGGCCCGACGAGTGTGCGCGCTCGAGCGCGGCCGCGACGTCGGCGGCGATCTCCGCGGCGCGCTCCGGCAGCAGCGCGCCGCTCTCCGCGACCATGTCGCCGAGGGACTTCCCTTCGATGTACTCCATCACGATGTAGTACGCGCCGTCGTCCGCGCCGTAGTCGTAGAGCGACACGACGTTGGGGTGGTTGAGGTTGGCGGCCGACTGCGCCTCGCGCCGGAACCGCTCGACGAAGGACTTGTCGCGCGACAGCCTGTCGCTCAGGACCTTGAGCGCGACGTCGCGCCCCAGCAGCTCGTCGCGGGCGCGGTAGACCTCGGCCATCCCTCCGGAGCCGACCGGCTCGAGGACGGCGTACCGGCCTCCGTACGTGCGGTTGGTAGCGCTCAATCCTTGTCCTTGCCCTTGTCCTTCGAGTGCCCCGGCGCGCTCCCGGAGTTGCCGGGCGCCTCCTCTTCGTCTTCCTCGAGCTCTTCTTCTTCCTCGGGTTCCTCGGGCGGCCCGGTGCTGACGCTCAGCGTAACGGTCTCGCCCTCGCTCATAACGGTTCCGGGCGGTGGAACCGATCCCAGCACGTCGTCCGGTGGAGCGTCGCTCGTCGTGTCGGCACGTCTCACCTCGAGCCCTCTCTTCCTCAGCTCCGCCGACGCGTCGGCGAAGCTCCACCCCGTGAAGTCCTCGAGCTCGTATGGCTGAGACGTTCGCTCGGCCGGTTCGGTTGCGAGCGCAGGGGGTCTTTCTGCTGCGGTCGATCGTTCGCGCCGCTCGTCCGGCTTCGTGAGCAGCCAGAGCCATACGCCGGCCGACAGGAGCGCCAGGATCCCCGCGACGACGAGCACGCGCGCGCCGAGACGGCTCGGGTCGTAGGTCGCGCCGGGGATCGGCCACACGGTCGTCTCCGTGCCCGCGGGCGCTATCGCCTCTGCCGGACCGGCGGGGAGAGGCGCGGTCGCTTCCGGCGCCTCCCCTCGTAGCGCGGCCGCCAGCTCGGCAGCCGCCGGCCGCTGCGCCGGGTCCTTGGCGGTCGCCCGCGTCACCGCGCGGTCGAGGTCTCGCGGCACGGCGGCGTTGATGCGGCTCGGGGAAGGGATGTCGTCCGACACGTGCCGCAGCGCGACCGCGAGCGCGGATTCCCCGGTGAACGGGACCGAGCCCGTCAGCATCTCGTAGAGCACGATCCCGGCCGAGTACACGTCGGCCGCGGCGGTGACGGGAGCGCCGGACGCCTGCTCCGGCGCCATGTACTGCGCGCTGCCGAGGACGGGGCCCG
>JBHELD010000049.1:0-20427 GCA_046263255.1 Actinomycetota bacterium | reverse complement strand
GTGTAGGAGAGCTTGATGCCGTGGCGCTTCACCTTGACCGGGGGGAGGTGGTACAGGACCGCGTTCATAACCACGTAGGCGCGGTTGCGGGGAGAGTCGGCGTAGCCACGCCGGAAGATCGAGCCCGGCCGGAAGATCGCGCGCCACAGCTGCGAGTTGTGGAGCGCATCAACCGTCGCCGCGAGCCTCTCCCGCGGGTTGAACCCTGCCGCCTTGGCCATCGCTTCCTTCCGTGCCTACGAGGCCCGCTGGGACTGGGGCACCGACCCCAGGGCGCGGGCTCCCCGCTTCTTGCCTCCCGTAACCTCACTCTGGACGAGGGCGCCGGTGGGGCAGCGCTCGACGCACAAGTTGCACCGGGTGCAAGCGTTGTCGTCGATCAAGAAGAGGATGTCGTTGTCCCCCATCTGCCGGGCGAGCTCCACGTTGCCCGAGTCGTGCACGGCGTCGGGGCTGACCATGAAGATGCAGTACCAGGGACAGATGTCGACGCAGCCCTCGCAGAGGATGCACTGCTCGGGGATGAAGTCGATGAAGCGCTTGGGCTTGACGGCGGTCTTCAACCAGTCGTGGTCGACCATCTCCATCTCGTAGTCCGTCCGGAAGATGGGCTTCTCGATGATCTCCATCTTCTTCGGCTCAGGTGCGGTCGGCATCGGTCGCCTACTTCCCCGGCATGTAACCCTTGACGGGGTCGGTCGGACCCCTCGCCCCGGTCCTCTTCTGCTTGCTCTTCTGCCAGAAGTAGGCGCCGGCCAGGAACGTGATCAGAAAGGCGTTCTGAACCGTGTTGGCGACGATGTCGCGCACGATCGCCACCTGCTTCGCGTTGAGGCCCTCGTCGTTGACCCCGGGGATCTTCGTCGAGAACTCGATGATCTCGGCGACGTACTGGTCGAACTTGTAGATGATCAGCGAGGGAGCCTGGCCGAGCGTGAAGGTCGCTACCACGAACAGGAACGTGCCCAGGACTATGGCTCTGGTCCAGGTCATGGGCGCGTCGGTCACCTTGTAGATCCGTTCGCGCAGGGCCATCAGGGCGTCATATTAACGGCGCGGGCCTCTGTCGTCGCCACTAGTCCGAAAGTGAATTCAGACCGTGCGAGCAGGCCTTACGCGGCGTCGCGACGGCTCGGCGCCAGCTCGTCGAGGCGGCGTTCGAGGCGCTTCTGCCGCGTCGCTATCGAGGCGAGATACGCCCCCAGCGCGACCCATACCGCGGTGAACGCGACGAACAGCCATGCGACGTCGCTCATTCGACCGCCCGTTCGAACGCCGCCGGGGCCGCCAGCGGAGCGCGGGGCCCCGGCGCCGGTTCCGCCTCCGACCGTGCGCGCGCCAGCTCCAGGGCGTCGACCTCCCGCTCCAGCCGCCCGAGCCGCACCCGCGTGCCGAGCAGCCACGCGAACAGCAACGTGAACGCGGCGAGGGCGGCGAAGAACGTCACCATCTCAGA
This sequence comes from Actinomycetota bacterium, assembly GCA_046263255.1. Lineage (GTDB taxonomy): Bacteria > Actinomycetota > CADDZG01 > CADDZG01 > WHSQ01 > JALZEG01. Next base: position 18,971 of record JBHELD010000049.1, on the reverse strand, counting down.
CGAACCGAGGCCCGACGCCTCGGCCGGGTTCGCCGGTGTGGGCCCGCTCGGGTGGAGCGTGCGCCACCACCGGACCGAGAAGTGCACGATCGGCACGTTGACGAACCCGGCGATCCCGACGACCGCGGCGAGCCGGCCGGTGCGCGCGGGGTCGGTCGAGAGAGCCCGCAAGAACAGGTATCCCACGTACGTCAGCCACAGCACGAGCGCCGACGTGAGACGGGCGTCCCACTGCCACCACGTCCCCCACACGGGCGCGGCCCAGATCGGGCCGGTCACGAGGACGAGCGTGCAGAAGACGACGCCGGTCTCGGCGGCCCCGCCCGCCAGCAGGTCCCATTTGGAGCTCCCGGTCCTGAGGTAGGCGATCGACGCGAGGAACACGATCGCGAAGGCCAGGTACGCGATCCATGCGGACGGGACGTGGAAGTAGAAGATCCGCTGCAGCTCCCCTCCCATCGACGGGTCCGCCTTCCGCGCGACGAAGAAGACGAGCACGAGCGAGATCGCGACCGCCGCCCATGCGGCGTAGCCGAGGCGGTCGAGGGTGCGAAAGGCGCCGGCGGACGGCGCCGCGGGAGGCGGAGCGGCCATGGCGGCCAGGTTACTCGGGGCTCGCCGCAACCGTTCTTGCACGGGACGAGCCTCCCGACGCGCCCCCGTAGCTCACGGGCTGACAAGCCGGCCGAGCTCGAAGTGCATGGGATCCGGCCGCGTCCACCGGCCCCCCCACACGAAGCCCCACTCCTCGAAGATCGCCACGACGCGTGGGTCGATGTCGCCGGCGGTGCCGAGCTGGTTCGTCGGCGTGTTCACGTCGAAGGCGAGCCCGAACGCGTGCATCGAGAGCGGCTTGCCCGGATCGCGGTCGATGAAGCGCGGGACGTAGCACCCGTTGTACTGGTAGATCTCGCCCGCGAGACCTTCCGCCTCGATCTCGGCGAGGGCCGCATGGAGCTGCGGGAGCATGATGCGGTGGCACGTGACGGAGCCCAGGATCGGAACCGTCGCCGACGCGATGTTCCCGGACACCCACGCCGGGTCGGGACGGATGAAGCCGTCGTCCAGGACCTCGAACCTCATCGTGCCGATGAGGCCGCCCGAGCTCTCGCCGACGACCTCCGGGTCGTCCGGCTCGAGGGGGCCCGGCACCTCCCCGAGCAGCCTCCGCACCTTCGCGCCGGGGAACGCGTCGCGCAGCGCCGCGCCGGTCGCCGGGGCCTTGCCGGCGTCTTCGACGCCGACGGCGACGAGGCGCGGGCCGGGAAGCCCGGCGTCCTCACCGGCGAAGTCCGCGACGAGGACGTCGGCGAGGTTCGGCACCCCGTTGTCGGCGACGGCGCCGGCTCGCAACGACGTGTCGCCGATCGCGAGCGCGCCCGAGGATGCGATCCCGAGATCCTCGGCGGCGTCGAACGTGACGACGGCTTCGCCGGCGACGAGCGCGCTCCACACGAAGTCGGCCCCGCGCGTCGGCGCGGGCGCGAGCGCGCGGAACAGCAGGGGATCTACCGCACCGACGCGCAGCGTCGCGCTCCCGGAGGGGCCTGCGACGGTCCGCTCGGCGAGCGAGATCGCCGCCGCCACCGCGACACCCTTGGTCCCCGCGATGTCGGAGGCGCGGGTGGCGTCGACCGGCCCGTCGAAGCTCAGCAGGAAAGCAGGCGTGGCGCGGACCGGGTCCGGCAGCGTGATGCCGCGCGCGGCTGCCATCGACCGGTCGGGGAGCACCTCGTACGACGTGTCGCCCCCGCACGCCGCCAGAGCGGCGGCGAGGGCGAGCGCGGCTGCGGTCCGGCGCGGCGCGTTCATTCCACCGCGTAGTCGAAGACGAGGGCACCCGCCGTCGCGAACACTATGTCGAACACGGCGAGTATCCCGAACCAGCCGCGCGCCGCGATCGCGTCCAGCCCCGCGCCGGCGAACAGCTCCGAGGTCAGCTCCGTCGCGGCGATGAAGACCGGCACGAGCGCGGGAAGCGCAAGCAGCGGCAACATGAGCTCGCGGGAAGACGTCTGTGCGGCGAGCGCCGCAAAGAGCGTTCCGACGCAGACGAACCCCACGTCGACCAGCAGCGCGACGAGGACCAGCGCTCCCCAGCGCGCGCCGAGATCGATCCCGAACAGCAGCGCGTACGCGGGTAGCAGCAGCGCCTCGACGGCGAGGACGAAGACGAGATTCGACAGCGCCTTTGCCGCGAACAGCCCCGACCGGTCGAGAGGGACCAGCAGCAGGACGTCGAGCGCGCCTTCCTCCCTCTCGACCTCGAACGAGCGGGCGAACCCGATAAGCCCTGCGAACAGCACGGTGACCCACAGGAACCCCGCCAGCACGTCCGCGAGGAGCAGCGACCCTCCCGTGGGAAGGCCGACCGGCCGGTCGAGCCGCGAGGCGTCCGGCAGCGAGAACGCGAGCAGGAGGACGACCGCGAGCGTGAAGGCGATCATCGGCGGCAGCGTGTCGCGCCCGCGCGCCTCGATCCGCAGGTCCTTGCGCACGAGCGCGGCCGTCTTCGGCACGAACCTGGCGGCGCTCACGTGACCGCCGCCTCGGCGAGCTGGCGCGCGCCGCGGCGATAGCTGACGACCCGGCCGCGCTTCAGGATGATCCCTGCGTCTGCATACGCCTTCACGCGCTTCGCCCCGTGCGTAGCGATCACGCCGATCCTGTCCGGCCGCCGCCACTCGACGACGGCCGCCGAGACCAGATCGGAGGCCTCGTCGTCCAGGTTCGCGTAGGGCTCGTCGAGGAGCAGGACGGCCGGGTCGTGGAGCAGCGCGCGCGCGACCGCCGCGCGCCGCCGGTAGCCGGCGGAGAGCGAGCGGACGGCGGTGTGCCCGCGGTCGCCCAGCCCGAGCTGCTCGATCGTCACGTCTACCCGACGAGCGGGGGCGTCGAAGAGTTTCGCCCACAGCTCCAGGTTCTCTCGCACGGTCAGGGCGGGGTAGAGGCCGGGCTCGTGGCCGGCGTAGCCGACGAGCCGCCGCCATCCCTCGCGCGCCGCGGTCACGCGCGCGCCGCCGGAGGTCGCGGCTCCCGCGGTGGGCCGCGTGAGCCCGGCGAGCACCGACAGGAAGGTCGACTTCCCGGACCCGTTGGGTCCGAAGAGCCCGGTCACCCCCGCGGCGAGCTCGAGCGTCACGTCGTGCAGCGCGAGCGTGCGCCCGAACGCCACCTCGACGCGGTCGAGCGCGATCGAGACCGTCACGCCCGGCCCTCCGTCGCCGTCGACCGCTCGAGCCTGCGCTTCAGGTCGGCGCGGCGGGGCCCCCACTCGTCGTCGCTCACCAATCCCTGCTCCCTGGCGAGGTCGAGCCGGGCGATCGCCTCGACCAGCTCCTCCCGCGACGCGGCCTCCCCAGGCCGGGCGTGCGGTCGCCGGCGGCGCAGGAGGACCAGCACCCCGGCGGCGGCGACCAGCACCGCCGCAACCGCGGCGCCCAGCGCGAGGAGGTTCCCCGCGGACGCCTCGGCAACCGCCACCATCTGCAGCCGGTCGCCGGCCTCGAGGGTCTCGTCGCTGGAGTAGAAGGTATAGGTCTTCCCCCGCAAGTCGCGCGTCCCGCCGGGCTCGACGCGGTTCGCGTCGATCGTGAGGGGGTCCGCGGCGTACACGCCGACCTCGAGCGTCGGGTAGACCACGGGGCGCGAGAGGTCGTAGTTGCCGCCGTCGCCCTGGACCTCGTACGAGTAGACGATGCGCCTGTTCCCGGGAGGGATCGCGATCGTGGCGGCGAAGCCGAACGACGTCTCGACGATCGCGGGGATGTCGATGTCCGAGTCGACGATCGGCGACGGAGGAAGGGTCGCCGTGGCGGGAACGGCGAAACCGAGGCTGGCGACGCCGCCGTCGCGCTCGGCCCCCAGAGCCCGGCCGCGGCCGATGTACGCCTCGTCGGCCACGTTCGTCACCTGGACGGCCTCGATGACGCCGACGCCGTCGTCGCTGGGGACGATGAAGATGCTGTCGCGCCGGATCACTATCGCCCTCGGGTCCGTCGTCGTTTCCCACACCCGCAGCGTGGAGTCGATGACCGGCGGGCTCGTGGTGTTCCCCGGGAGCCGGACGACGCCGCCGGCGAACAGGCCGCGCTGGTAGCGCGCGTCGACTGCGTAGAAGCGGTCGTTCCCGGTGGCCAGGTTGGGGAAGAGGTACCGGCCACGTTCGTCCGTCGTGGTGCCGTATTCCTCGAGACCGGACCCGTCGTCCCGGGCACTCGTCAGCGTCACGCGTACGCGGGGCTGCGGCCGTCCGGTCGTCTCGTTCACGACGCGGCCCTTGATCGTCCCTTGACGTGCGGCTTGACCGGCCGCCGCGGTCGCGGGCCCCGCGGCGAACACGAGCACGACCGCGATTCCGAGAGCGGCGGGGTTCAAGCGGCCGGTGAACACCGTGGGCACGTCCCCTCGGCCGACCGGAGGCCGCCGCAACGCGGGCACGCGAGGCGCAGGCGCATCGCCGCGATCTCCTCTTCCAGCGTGCGATCGTCCGGCTCGTCCGCGCGGGCCCTCAGCGCGTCGAGCTCCACCAGGGCCCGCAGGGCCTCGGCCTCGTACTGCGCCCTCAGCACCTCGAAGTCCTCGTCCGACAGCTTCCCCACCGAACGGTCCGCTTCGAGGTCGACGATCGCGGCAAGCGCGGTCGTCTTCAGCGCGTCCAGCTCGCCCTCCCGCGAGGGCCCCTCGTCCCCGTGGCCGCGCCGGGATCCGAGCGGGAGAGCGACGTACGCGAGCGCGATGCACGCGAGCAGCGCGACGACGAGCACGGGGATCACGACTCGCTCCTCAGCCGGTCGAGCTCCGCGCTCAGACGCGCCGCGGCCTCGGGCGGGACGGCGTCCGCCGGAGCGGGGGCAGCCGCCGGACGGCGCGCCCACCGGCGCGCGAGCACGGTTGCCACGGTGGCCCCGGCCACCACGGCGACCGCCGGCAGCAGCCAGGCGAGCAGCCCCGAGCCTTCGGCAGGGGGGACCGCGCGGATGGACGGACCGAAATCCGCCTCGAGCCGGTCGAGGATCTGCTCCTTGCTCATCCCGCCCTCGGCCCACACCCCGATCTCGGCGCGCATCTCCTGCGCCGCGGCCGACGGGCAGTCGTGGAGCGTGACGCCGGGGCAATAGGGCGACATCACTTCCTGCGCAACCGCGTTCGCGACGACCTCCGGGCTCGCCGCGGCTGCCGCGGGGGTCCCTCCGACGAGCGCGACGAGCACCAGCACGAGGGCCTTCATCGCGTCGCCACCGCGGGCTCTCGCACTGCGGTTCGTGCGACGGCAGGGGAAGTGCGGGCCGGGCGTCCCGACAGGAGGACGGTCATCCCGCCGAGCATCACCGCGGCCCCCGCCCAGATCCACCACGTCAACGGGTTCACGAACGCCCGGACGTCCGCGTCGCCGCTCGCGTCGAACTCCGACACGACGACGTAGAGATCCTCCACGGGCGTCGACCGGATGGCCACCTCCGACTGCGGCTGGTTCTGCGCGAGGTGCAGGTTGCGCTGCGGGTAGAGGGCCGCGATGCGCTCGCCACCCCGGAAGACCCCGATCGTCGCCTGGTACACGTTCTTCTCGTCGGTCGCCGACGACGCGAAGTCCTCGTAGACGAGCCGGTAGTCGCCCACCCCCATGCTCTCGCCGCGCGCCAGGAGGGCGTGGCGCTCGACCTTGCCCGACGAGCCGGCGAAGCCGATCACGATCAGCACGACGCCGAGGTGGACGACGTACCCTCCATAACGCCGCCGGTTCCGCAGGAACGCGCGCGCGAGCGCAGCGTGCCGGGGGAGCCCCTCGCGGGCCCGGTAGACGCGGCTGCCGCGCGCGAACTCGCCGGCGATCGCGACGGTCGTGAACGCGCAGAGCGAAAACGCGAGCAGCGCGCCGGTGCTGTCGACGCCGGCGATCCAGAGGACGACGCCGGTCCCCGAGCCCGCGGCGAGCGGCGTCCTCACCATCCGCGCGAACGCGCCGCGGCTCATCCGCCGCCACGAGATCAGCGGCCCTACGCCGGTGAGGAGCAGGAGCGCCAGCCCGATCGGCACGAAGACCGCGTTGAAGAACGGCGGCCCCACCGCGAGCCGGTCGCCCGTGAGGATCGCCGCGACGATCGGGTAGATCGTCCCCCACAGCACCGTGAACGCGGCAGCCAGGAACAGCACGTTGTTGGCGAGGAACGCCGACTCGCGCGACAGCAGCGAGTCGAAGCGGTTCTCGCCGCGCAGCGCGTCGACCCTCCACGCGACGATCCCGAGCCCGCCGATCAGCATCACCGCGAGGAACGGCAGGAACCACTTCCCGATCGGGCCCTCGGTGAACGTGTGGATGCTCGAGAGGATCCCCGACCGGGTGAGGAACGTCCCGAAGATCGCGAGCACGTACGTGAGCACGATCAACGAGACGTTCCACACCTTGAACATCCGGCGTTTCTCCTGGATGACGACCGAGTGCAGGAAAGCGGTCGCGGTCAGCCACGGCATGAACGACGCGTTCTCGACCGGGTCCCACGCCCAGTAGCCCCCCCACCCGAGCTCCGTGTAGGCCCACGCGCCTCCGAGGACGATCCCGATCGACAGCGCGCTCCACGCAAACAACGTCCAGCGCCTCGTCGACGTGAACCAGGAGTCGTCGGATCGGCCCGCGAGGAGGGCCGCGATCGCGAACGCGAACGGGATGGAGAACCCCACGAACCCCGTGTACAGCAGCGGCGGGTGGACGACCATCCCCGGCGACTGCAGCAGGGGGTTGAGGCCGTTGCCGTCCGGCGGGATCGACGCGGTCTCCGCGAACGGGTCGGCCGGAAGGACGAGGAGCAGCAGGAAGAAGACGCCGACGCCGGCGAGCACCGCGCCGGCCCACGACGCGAGGTGGGAGCTGGAGCGGCGCGCGTTGCGGACGGCGATCGCCGCGAAGACCGTGAGCAGCAGCGTCCAGAACAGCAGCGACCCCTCCATGCCGCCCCACAGCGCGGCGAGGAGATAGCCGCCGCTCAACGACTCCGAGGAGTAGTTCACAACGTACTCGAGAGAGAAGTCGTGAAGGAACAGCGCGTTGACGAGCGCGACGACGGCGAGCCCCGTGAAGCCGGCGGTCGCGTACAGGGCGCGGGTGCCGGCGAGCGCGCAATCCTCGCGGCGCCGGTAAGCCCCGAGCGCGCACAGCACGAGCGCGAGCCCCGCGAACGCGAGCGCCGCGATCAGCGAGGGATGCCCGAGCGCCGCGAGGGATCGCACGGCCGCCTAGCCCCGCGTCCCGTCGCGCCCCGCGTCGAGCCCGCCCGGGCTCAGGCCTCGGCCTTGAACTTCGAGGGACACTTCGCGAGGACCTGCGTCGCGGTGAACGTCGAGCCGTCGTAGCGTCCCTGCGCGATCACCTCGACCCGCGAGGAGCCGGCGTCCATCGCGGTCCAGAAGGCGTCGGGGAGGGGCTCGGTCGTGTCCACGGTGACGGTGGTCTTCCCGTCGGTGATGTCGAAGATCGTCCGGAGGCCGTCCTCCTCCACCGACTCGGGGATCACGTTGCCCTTGACGCGGTACTCCTCGGCCCCCGCGGCAACCGGCCCCGAGGTCAGCTCCGAGGTCGTGTAATAGAAGGAGATCGCGTTCTGACGGGCCATCGCCCAGACGACGAGGCCCACCAGGGCAAAGAAGATGATCCCGCCCCCGACGACGAACTTGGCCCGCCGTTTCGGCGAGGCCGCGGTGGGAGACTCCATGTAGATGAGCAAGATTACCGAACGCTCGCCGCTGCGGGTCGGCCGCGAGGCCCGGCGCCGGAGGGGACGCCGGGACGCGCTGTCGGGCGCCATCCGGATCGAGGTCCTGAGCCTCTCCTACAACGTCGTCGAGGCGGGCGTCGGCATAGCGGCCGGGGTCGCGGCCGGGTCGGTCGCCCTCGTCGGCTTCGGCCTGGACGCGGTGGTCGAGTCGGCCTCGGCGGGCGTGCTGCTCTGGCGGCTGGGGACCGAGCGCCGCGGTCGGCGGACCGCGGACGAGGCGGAGCGCAGGGCCGTGAGGCTCGTCGCCGTCGTCTTCGGCGCCCTCTCCGCCTACGTGGGCGTGCGCGCGGTCCTCGACCTCGCCGCGACGGCGCGCCCCGAAGACAGCGCCGCCGGGATCGTGCTCGCGGTCGTCTCGCTGCTCGTGATGCCCGCGCTCGCCCGCGCGAAGCGCCGGGCCGCCCGGGAGCTCGACAGCCGTTCGCTCGAGGGCGACTCCGCCCAGACGATGCTCTGCACCTACATGTCGGCGGCGCTCCTTGGAGGGCTGCTGGCGAACTCGCTCCTCGGATGGTGGTGGGCCGACCCGGTCGCCGGTCTGGCCATCGCGGCCCTCGCCGCGAAGGAGGCGCGCGAGCTGTGGGTCACGCAGGACTTCTGCTGCACTTGACGAGGCGCCGCCCCGGCGAGGCTCCCCGTTCGGCCTTGCTCGTTGTGCCGGCACGTGAGGGTCGCGCGGCGGGAGCCGATATCGATGGGGGCGATGGCGCGCTCTTGCACCATCACCCCCATCACATCCACCGGCTCGGCCGCGGGGCTACGGTCCTTCGGATCGATAGGAATCCCTAGCGGCCTTATGCCGCAGATCCCCACCTGCGTCCGGCCTACCGCAGGACGTACAGCGTCAGGAAGACCAGCACCCAGACCCCGTCGACGAAGTGCCAGTAGTACGCCGCGGCCTCCGCGGGGCCCCGGCGGCCGCCCCACCGCCCCAGGCGCAGGAGCACCGTGACGAGCATCACGAGGCCGATCGCGACGTGCAGCCCGTGGAAGCCCGTGATCGTGAAGAACATCGTCGAGAAGACGTCGCTCGACGCCGCGAAGCCGTCGGCCGCCAGCTCCGAGTACTCGTATGCCTGCCCCCCGAGGAACGCGAGCCCGAGCGCGATCGTCGCCCCGAGCCACCGCGCCGCCGCGTCGCGCCGTCCCGACTCGGCTGCGGTGACGCCCGCGTGCACGGTCGCGGACGACGCGAGCAGGCACGCGGTCAGCAGCGACGGGAACAGGAGCGACGTCTGGAGCGTCCCCTCCGGCGGCCACGGCTCGATCGTGCCGCGCAGAAGGAAGTACGACGCGAACAACGCCCCGAAGAACATCACCTCGGACGACACGAACAAGGTCATCCCGAGCAGGGAGGGCGGCACGCGCGCGGGGGCTGCGGCGCTCACGCGTCCGCACCCGCGGCGAGCAGCTCGTCGATGCGCGCGCGCAGCTCCTCGGGCTCGATCCCCCCGAGAACCACCGCGCCTCCCCCGCGGCCCTCGATCTCGGCGCCTGCGCTCGTCGCCACGAACGTCCCCGTCTCGTCCACGAAGAACGTCTGCGGGAGCCGGCACTCGATGCCCAGCGCGTCGGCGAGGACCTGGTCGGGATCGCGCACCACGGGATACGTGATGCCGAACTCCTCGACGAAGTCCTCGGCCGCGGGCTCGAGGTCGCACACGTTGACGCCCACGAACTGCACGCCCGCCGGCCGGTACCGGTCCCATGCCGCCTCGAACGTCCGCGCCTCCTCGCGACACGGGCCGCACCACGACGCCCAGAAGTTGAGGACGACCGGCGCGCCGAGCAGGTCCGACGGCGCGAGCGAGCCCTCCCGCGTCAGATACGCGAGCTCGAACTCCGGGAGACGGTCGGCTTCCACCTCGCCGCGCGGGGACGGACGGAGCAGCAGAGTGCTCAGCGCGGCGGCGGCCATCGCTAGTGCGATTGAGAAGGCGATCACCCGTCGCCGCTTGCGGTTGGGGTGGTAATCCTCGAGCTCGTCTACGGGTACCACTCGGCTCAGCGTATCGGGGCGTTCATATATATTGCGCTCGTCTTGGAACAGACGCGCGGGGCAGACCAGGGGCACTCCACCAGCCGCCGGACCAAGCGTGCGCGGCTGGTCCCTTCGCTCTCCCTAGCCGCGCTGCTGCTCGCCGGCTGCGCGAACCAGAGGCCCCAGGACACGCTGTCGCCCGAAGGACCCGTCGCTCGTGAGCAGGACAAGCTGTGGGACCTCACGTTCCTGATCGCGGTCGTCATCTTCTTCGTCGTCGAGCTGCTGCTCGTCTACGCGCTGGTCAAGTTCCGCGACCGTCCCGGGCGCCAGGCGGCGCAGTTCCACGGGAACACGAAGCTCGAGGTCGCCCTCACGGTGGTCCCGTCGCTGATCCTGGCCGCGATCGCCGTCCCGACCGTCGAGACGATCTTCGACCAGGCGAAGACGCCGGAGGACGCCCTCCACGTGAACGTCGTCGGCAAGCAGTTCTGGTGGGAGTACGAATACGTGGACGCCGGCGTCGTCACCGCGAACGAGCTCCACATCCCGACCGGTCAGCCCGTGCACCTGACGCTCGACGGAGTCGCGACCGAGGTCGACGGCAAGCGCGGAGTCATACACAGCTTCTGGATCCCGCGCCTGTCGGGCGCCCAGGACGTCATCCCCGGCCGGACGACGAGCATGAACGTCCAGGCGGACGAGCCCGGCGAGTACGAGGGGCAGTGCAAGGAGTTCTGCGGGCTAAGCCACGCGAACATGCGGCTGCGCGTGATCGCGCACGAGCCGGCCGACTTCGCGGCGTGGCTCGCGGAGCAGCAGGAGGAGGCCGCCGAGCCGGCGGGCTCGCTGGCACGGGAGGGCCTGGAGGTCTTCACCGCGAACTGCGCCGCGTGCCACGCGGTCCAGGGCGAGACCGAGGCGACTCGCAACGTCGGCCCGGACCTGACCCACTTCGCGAGCCGCGAGACGTTCGCGGGGTCGATGTTCGAGCTGAACGAGGCGAACCTCGCGGCGTGGATCGACGACCCGAGCGCGGTGAAGCCGGGATCGCTCATGCCCGACTACGACCTGAGCCCGGAGCAGATCGACGCCGTCGTCGCGTACCTGATGGGGCTCGAATGACGAGCCGAGCGGAGAGGGAGGCCTGATGGCAACGGTAGCCGCCCCCCGGCGAAGCCTGCTCGACCGGCCCACCGCCAAGACCGGCGTGTGGGGCTGGATCACGACGGTCGACCACAAGAAGATCGGGATCCTCTACGGCGCCACGGCGTTCGTCTTCTTCATCCTGGGGGGCCTCCAGGCGATCGTCATCCGGCTCCAGCTCGCGCAACCGAACGGCGACGTGCTGAGCGCCGACGCGTACAACCAGTTCTTCACCATGCACGGGCTCACGATGATCTTCCTCGTCGTGATGCCGTTCGGCGTCGCGCTCATGAACTTCTTCATCCCGCTGATGATCGGGGCGCGGGACGTCGCGTTCCCGCGCCTGAACGCGTTCTCGTACTGGTGCTTCGCCTTCGGCGGGATCTTCCTCTACTCGAGCTTCTTCCTCGGCGGAGCGCCGGACGGCGGCTGGTTCGGCTACGCGCCGCTGTCCACGTCGCTTCCCGGCAACGGTATGACCTACTACTCGCTGGGGCTGCAGATCCTCGGCATCGCGTCGCTGGCCGGCGCCGTGAACTTCATCGTGACGATCCTGAACATGCGGGCGCCCGGGATGACGCTGATGAGGATGCCGGTGTTCATCTGGATGGTCCTCGTGACGTCGTTCCTGCTGCTCTTCGCCATGCCCGTCATCGCCGTGGCGCTGTTCCAGCTGATGTTCGACCGGGTCTTCCTCGCGAACTTCTTCAACCCGGCCGCCGGAGGGGATCCGCTGCTGTGGCAGCACCTGTTCTGGCTTTTCGGGCACCCCGAGGTCTACATCATGATCCTGCCGGCGATGGGGATCGTCTCGGACGTCCTGCCGACGTTCGCGCGCAAGCCGATCTTCGGCTACGCCGCGATCGTCTTCGCCGGCGCTGCGATCGGCTTCATGGGCTGGGGCGTGTGGGCGCACCACATGTTCGCAACCGGTCTCGGCCCCGTCGCGAACTCCGCGTTCGCGCTCACGACGATGTTCATCGCGGTGCCCACCGGCGTGAAGATCTTCAACTGGCTCGGGACGCTGTGGGGCGGCGCGATCCGCTTCAGGACTCCGCTGCTCTTCGCGATCGGGTTCGTCGCGATGTTCATCATCGGCGGCCTCTCGGGCGTCACCCACGCGATCGTCCCGCACGACCGCCAGCAGACCGATACCTACTACGTCGTCGCCCACTTCCATTACGTGCTGTTCGGCGGGGCGATCTTCGGCATCTTCGCCGGGCTCTACTACTGGTGGCCGAAGATGTTCGGGCGTCTGTTGTCGGAGAAGCTCGGGAAGCTCCACTTCTGGCTGATGTTCATCGGGTTCAACCTCACGTTCGGTCCGATGCACATCGTCGGCCTCCAGGGGATGCCGCGGCGCACCTACACGTATCCCGACGGGATGGGATGGAACCTCATGAACATGATCGAGACCGTCGGCTCGGTCGTGATCGCGGTGTCGATCCTCGTTTTCATGTTCAACGTCGTCGTGACGAGAAGGCGCGGCGAGATCGCGACCGCGGACCCGTGGGACGCACGGACGCTGGAGTGGTCGATCCCTTCGCCTCCGCCCGAGTACAACTTCGCGGAGATACCGCTCGTGAAGGACCGCGACGACTGGTGGCACCGCAAGTACGCGCCGACTCCCGCGGGCGAGCCGGTGCCGGTCCATTCCGGCGGCGCGGACGCGGAGGAGGACCTCGGCGAGGGGCACGGCATCCACCTCCCGTCGCCGTCGTACTTCCCGGTGATCGCGGCCGCGGGGCTGCCGGTGATGGGATGGGGCGTCGTCTACGCGAACTGGCCCATCGTGATCGCAGGCGGCCTCGTCGCCCTGCTCGGCATCTTCGGCTGGGCGTTCGAGCCTCCGGCGGAGGAGCACTGATGGCGGCACACGAGGCGGTCGTGAGCGCCCACGACGACCACCAGACGAGCACCGGCCTCGACAATACGAAGCTCGCCATGTGGGCGTTCCTCGGGTCGGAGTGCCTGTTCTTCGGCTCGATGATCTCGACGTACCTGCTGTACCGGAACCGTGTGCTCGAGGGGCCGACGCCGCACGAGATCTACGACATCCCCTACACGTCGGTGTCGTCGTTCGTGCTACTGATGTCGAGCCTCACGATGGTGCTCGCGCTGAACGCGATCCAGCGGCGCGACTACCGGGCGCTGAGGTCGTGGCTGCTCGCGACGGCTTTCCTCGGGCTGTGCTTCATAGGCGGCCAGATCTACGAGTTCACGACGTTCGTCGACGAGGGCCTGACGCTGTCGACGAGCACGTTCGGGAGCGCGTTCTTCGTCCTCACGGGGTTCCACGGCGCGCACGTCACCGTCGGTATCCTGATGCTGCTCGCGCTCTACGGGCTGTCGCTCGCCGGCAAGCTCGAGGCGCCGGCGGGCGCGCGGCCGGTCGAGTACGTCGGGCTGTACTGGCACTTCGTCGACATCGTGTGGATCGTCATCTTCTTCGTCGTCTACCTCGTCCCCACCAACTGATGGAAGCCTTTCACCCCGCACCGAGAGAGCAGGAGGAGCTCGAGCACCATCCGAGCCCGAGGAAATACGTCACCGTCGCGATCATCCTGGCGATCGTCACGGCGCTCGAGGTCGGCGTCTACTACATCGAGGCGGTCGCGGACGTCCTCGTCCCGCTGCTGCTCGCGATGGCCGTGGTCAAGTTCATCATGGTCGCCCTCTACTTCATGCACCTGAAGTTCGACAGCCACGTGTTCCGGAGGTTCTTCCTCATCGGTCTCGTCCTCGCGATCTTGATCTTCGGCGTCGTACTGTGGATGTTCTTCACCGCGCTGAACGGACCCGCCCCCGCCGTCGGGGCCTGACCCGCCGCCGTGTCCTCGCTCGCCCACGGAACAGCCGGCGCAGCCTTCGAGTTCCACGCCCACCCCGACGTCTGGCTGCTGATCGCCGTCCTGCTCGGGGGGTACTTCGCGGCACTGCGCTACCTGGGGCCGAGAAAGGTGCCGCCCGGCCGCGCCGTCGTCTCGCCGCGCCAGCGGAACCTGTACCTGCTCGGCGTGGCGCTGCTGTGGGCGGGAGCCGACTGGCCGGTGCACGACCTCTCGGAGGGCTACCTCTTCTCCGTCCACATGGTGCAGCACACGATCTTCACGTTCGTCGCGCCTCCGCTGATGCTGATGGGGCTCCCGCAGTGGCTGCTGCGGACGCTTCTGGCGCCGCCGCGCCTGAAAGCGGCCGTCCGGCGGCTCACGCGGCCGCTCGTCGCGTTCGCGCTCTTCAACGGGCTCGTCGCGGTGACGCACTGGGGCGCGGTCGTCGACGCGTCGGTGCGGTCGGGCCCGGTCCACCTCGCCGTCCACACGCTGCTCGTGACGTCCGCCTTTTTGATGTGGTGGCCGGTCGTCGCCCCGTTGCCGGAGATGTCGAGACTGTCGCCGCCCGGAAAGATGCTGTACCTGTTCGGGCAGTCGATCCTTCCGACCGTCCCCGCGTCGTTCCTGACGTTCGCGACCGAGCCGATCTACCGCGCGTACGAGGAGTTTCCGCGGCTGTGGGGCATAGGCGTTGTGACCGACCAGAGGGTCGCCGGGCTGATCATGAAGGTCGGAGGCGGACTGCTACTGTGGACGATCATCGCCGTGATGTTCTTCAAGTGGAGCAGCGCGCAGGAACGCCGGGAGGTCGAGGAGATCACCTGGGACGAGTTCGAGCGAGAGCTGGAGGCCTGGGAGCTGAGGAAGTGAGGCAATGAGCACGCAGGACGACTCGCTTCGCCCCGATCTGACGACTGAGGTCCGCTTCAAGGTCCCGCTTCCGCTCGTCATCCCGCTCGGCGCTCTCGTGGTGATCGCGGTCGTGGCGATCGGGTTCTCGCGGATCCTCCTCGCGGTGCCGAAGGAAGCCGCGACGATGCTCGCGATCGTCGCGGCCGCGAACGTCCTGGGAGCGTTCGCCTACGCCGCGCTGAGGCCGCGCATGCAGCCGGTGACGATGGCCGAGCTGGCGATCATCGTCCTGTACCCGTTGATCATCGGGATCGCCATCGCCGCGTTCGACCCGTTCGAGTCCGGCCACGAGACCGCGGTCGCCGAGGAGGCAGGCGCCGGCGCCACCGCGGAGAAGGGTGCTCCTCCGGACGGCCCGACCACCGCGATCGTCGCGGAAGGAAGCAAGTTCGACCTCACGACGATGCTCTTCGAGGCGAAGAAGCCCGTGAAGCTCGAGCTCGACAACCGCGACGCCGGAGTCCAGCACAACGTCGCGATCTACGAGGACGACTCCGCCGCGGTCGAGCTGTTCAAGGGTGAGCTCGTCACCGGCCCGGAGACTGTCACGTACGAGTTCGACGCGCCGCCGAAGGGCGAGTACTACTTTCGTTGCGACGTCCACGTCGACATGGACGGGACGGTCGTCGTCGAATAGCGCGCGACGCCGTTAGTCTCGGGCCGGCCGTCCTATCCGAGGGGAAGTGAACCGATGAAGACCTGCCGCGTCCTCGCGCTCGCCCTGGCCGTGATGCTCGTCGCCGCCGCGTGCGGCGGGGGCGACGACGAGCCCGCAGCGCAGGCGTCTGCCGACCCGCACGCCGGGCACTCCGAGTTCTGCGAGAGCGTCGTCGCGGCCGAGACCGCGGTCCTCGCGGCGTCGTCCGGCGGCGACCCCGGTCCCGTCGAGGGGCTCGTGGAGACCGTCGAGGAGACGGCGCCCGAAGAGATCCGGGAGCAGGTCACGGTGGTCGTCGCCGCGGTGCGCGAGGCCCTGGAGACCCGGGACGACGCCGCTTTCGGCACCGAGGAGTTCGCGCAGAACGAGGAGGACGTCGACGCGTGGGTCGCGGACAACTGCGGCTTCGAGTCGGTGGACGTCACCGCGGTGGACTACGCGTTCGAAGGCGTGCCGGAGACCCTTCCGTCCGGCTTCGTCACGTTCGGCTTCACGAACGGCGGCGACGAGGTGCACGAGATGATCATGGTCCGCTACAAGGACGCGAGCCTCACGATCGACGACCTCATGAAGCTGTCCGACAAGGAGGCGGAGGAGAAGCTCGTGTTCCTCGGCGCGTCGTTCGGCCCTCCGGGGGCCGAGGACACGGAGACGAAGGAGCTCGTCCCGGGCAAGTACGCGCTCGTGTGCTTCGTCCCGGTCGGGTCGACGAGCGAGAAGGCGGCCGAGAAGGCCGACGGGCCGCCGCACGTCGCCCGGGGGATGTCGGCCGAGTTCACGGTCGAGTAACGGCTCCGGCACCGGGGGCGACACCGGCCGCAGCCGGATGACGTTCGCCCCGCTCGCCCACGGTGACGTGCCACCGGCTCCGTCGGGCGGGGACGCCCTCGCGGCGTGGTCGTTCGAGCCCGTGGTCTGGGCGGGGCTCGCGGGGGCCGCGTGGCTCTACCGCCGCGGCGTCCGCCGCGTTCCCGGATGGCCCCGCTCCCGGACCCGGTGCGGGGTCGCGGGGCTCGTCGCGCTGCTCTTCGCGCTGAGCGGCCCGCCGGCCGTCTACGACGGGTCGCTCTTCTGGGTCCACATGGTCCAGCACCTGCTGGTCGTGCTGGTGGCGGCGCCGCTGCTCGCCTTCTCGGCCCCCGTGACGCTGGCGCTGCGGTCGGCGGGGCCGTCGGTCCGGTCGCGCGTCCTGCGGGTCGTGCGCGCGCGGCCGGCGCGCATCGTCGCTCACCCCCTCGTCGCGTGGACGACGTTCGGCGCCGTGATGTGGCTCAGCCACTACTCGTCCCTCTACGACGCCGCGCTCGAGAGCGGGGCGCTCCACCTGCTCGAGCACGGGCTCTACCTCGCCGCGGCGCTGCTGTTCTGGGCGCCGGTGGCGGGCATGGAACCGGCCCGTCGCCTGAGCCGCCCGCTGCGCGTCGCGTACCTGCTCGCCGCGTTGCCGGTCCAGTCGTTCCTCGGGCTGGCGGTCTACTCGGCGGACGAGCCGTTGTACCGGCATTACGAGATCCTCGGCCGGCCGTGGGGGCCGGCGCCGCTCGACGACCAGCAGCTGGCGGGGATCGCGATGTGGATCGGCGGCGACCTGCTGCTGCTCGCCTGGACGGGCGTTGCGGCGGCCGCATGGCTGCGGGCGGAGGCGCGCGAGGAGGCGCGGGTCGACCGCCGGCTGGGGCGCGAGAAGGCGCCGCCCCGATAGGGGCGGCGCCCAGTCGGGATCGCGCGCCGTTACGGCTTCAGCAGCTCCTCGACCTTGTCGAGCCAGCCACAACAGCCGAACGGGCCCTCCTCGCAACACGCCATCGTCGTGTACGGGCCCCCTGCGCTTGCCCCACCTTGAACCGTCATCAGGTCCTCGACGAACAGCTCCCGGATCTCGCTCACTCGTCCTCCTTCTCGGTCGATTTCGGGCGGATCGTGTCGTTGCCGCCGGCCTCTCGCAAGCCGGCGCGGAGTTACGGCCTGAGGAGGTCGTGCAGCTCCCGCACGATGCAGCAGAGGTCGAGCGGCCCCTCCTCGCAACAGGCGTCGGTGGTCACGCAGTCCGGCGGGCAACCGGGCCCGCCGCCCGTCACCTGGGCCAGCTCCTCTACGAACAGCTCTCTCATCTGGCGGTCCTCCTGGTCTTCCTTCACGCGAAGACGCCGCCCGAGGGGGCGGCGCCGACCGCTCTTCGAGCGGCTCAGGGCTCGATCACGACGGGGTCGCTGACGACCCACCAGTTGCAGCAGCCGTCGAACGGGCCCTCCTCACAGCACGCCATGGTCGTGTAGCAGTGGGGGCAGGAGCCGCCCCCGCCCGTCACCTCGGCCAGCTCCTCCACGAAAAGCTCTCTCATCTTCCCTCCTTCACGTGTCTCGCGGTCCGTTTGCCGCCCCGTCAGGGCTTGAGCTTCTCGATGAGCTCGCCGTACCAGCAGCAGCCGTCGAACGGTCCCTCCTCGCAGCACGCCTCCGTGGACGGCCCGATCGGCCCGCCCGAGGCGCCGCCGGTGACGGTCGTCAGCTCTTCGATGAACAGCTCCCGCATGTCAGGTTCGTCCTTTCGGCTTGCCGGTTTTGCCACGAGTTCACCGTATTGTGCCGTTATTCCTCGCACCGCTCAAGTTTTCGGTAACAAAAAGAGACGCCGCCCTTTTTCGGGCGGCGTCTCGAGCGTATGGGAGGCCCGGCTACGCGATCTCCTCCCCGCAGCAGCCGAACGGCCCCTCCTCGCAGCACGCGAGGGTGGTGGCTGTGGGCGGACCGGGGACCCCTCCCCGGGCTCCGCCCGTCACCTCTGCCAGCTCCTCCACGAACAGCTCCCTGATGGGGATGTCCACCTGTCCCTCCGTGTAGTCGGACCGGACGGGAGTGTGTCGCGCGCTGTCACCGCTCCGCAAGGGGGTTGTAACAAGACGCGAAAAAACGCGGCCGTCGCTTAGGGACGAATCGAGACCATTAGGCGCCGCCCGGCTACGGCGCCTTCCGGAGGATCTCCACCACGTGGTTGTGCGTCCCGCGGTTCTGCCAGGGGATCGGATCCGCCGACCCGAGCCCCAGCGAAGCGAACTCGATCATCCACGCGTCGGTCGTCCATGCGGTCGGGTCGTCGCCCTGGTCCTCCTTCAGCGCGGTCAGCGCGTCGGTCAACGACTTCGCGACCTGGTCCTTGCACGACTCTTTGCCCGGCGTCCCCATGTCGTCGCAGTAGTTGCGGGCGTAGGCCCGGCGCCCTCTCTTCGAGAACAGGTTCCCGAGGTACGACGAGAAGTCGTGCCGCATGGCGCGGTCGCTGACCGGGGTGCCGACGAGGTCGTACGCGTCGGCGCCGAGCTCGTCGTCGAAGACGCCGTGGACGAGGTCGGCGTACCAGGCGTCGAAGACCGCCGCCGCGACCCCGTTGTCCTCCTGGTCGTCGCCGTCCTTCCAGTTGCGGTTCAGGCGGTGCGCCCCGTCCTTCACCCAAGCCTTCACGGCGGCGAGCGCCGCGTCCGCCTCCGGCGCGTCCGACGCGGCCCCCCAGCGGACCATCTTCGGCCTGAGGTAGACCGCCCGTGCGTCACGCGTGGCGGCCCCCCGGATGACGTCGACGAGGTCGGACAGCCTCGCCTTGCGCGGTCCGTCGAGGTAGCGGTGCATGGCGTCCTGGAGCAGCTCGACGCGATGGATCGACCCCCACTTGATCCC
>JBHELD010000048.1:0-22652 GCA_046263255.1 Actinomycetota bacterium | reverse complement strand
CGTCTGCTCCGACGTCTCGCCGAGCCGAC
The DNA here is from genome assembly GCA_046263255.1 of Actinomycetota bacterium. Taxonomy (GTDB): domain Bacteria; phylum Actinomycetota; class CADDZG01; order CADDZG01; family WHSQ01; genus JALZEG01. The sequence goes on along the minus strand of JBHELD010000048.1, from coordinate 22,623 downwards.
CCGTCGTCTGCTCCGACGTCTCGCCGAGCCGACCCGTCGTCTGCTCCGACGTCTCGCCGAGCCGACCCGTCGTCTGCTCCGACGTCTCGCCGAGCCGACCCGTCACTGCTCGGCCTCGCTCTGGCTGGGGCCGTGCTCCTTGCCGAACAGGTGGATCCCGCACTCGGTCTTGCTGACGTCCGCCCAGCGGCCCGCGCGCTCGTCCTCGCCCGGCAGCACCGCCCGCGTGCACGGCGCGCACCCGATCGACCTGTACCCCCGCTCGAGCAGGGGGTGCGTGGGGATCGCGTGCTCCGCGACATACGCCGCCACGTCCTCGCGGCTCCAGTGGGCGAGCGGGTGGATCTTCAGGATCTCCTTTCCGCTCGGGAGCATCTGGGCCTCCATCGTCGGCGTCTCCGCTCGCAGGGGCGACTGGTCGCGGCGGATCCCCGAGACCCACCCGTCGAACGGCTCCAGCGCCCGCTGGAGGGGCTCGACCTTGTTGATGAAGCAGCACTTCTCCGGGTCCCGGCGGTAGAGCTCGGGGCCGTGGAGCGCCGCCTGTCCCTCGGGAGACCCGTGGCGACCCCGCACGTCGACGACGTCGAGGCCCCACTCCGCCGCCATCCGCTCCCTGAAGGCGATCGTCTCGGGGAAGTGGAAGCCGGTGTCGAGGAAGAGGACCGGCGGTCGCAGGCCGAGCCCGCGTGCCATGTGGAGGATCACGAGACCGGACGACTGGAACGACGTCGCGACGGCCACGCGGCCGATCGTGTCGAAGGTCCACGCGAGGACGTCCTGCGGCGGCGCCTCGGCGAGGTCGGCTATGTGGACGTCGGGGGACGCGAAGCCCTCTGTCACCGGGAGAGTCTCCACCGGGTCGACGCCGTCGGCCAAGAGCGGTTCCATAGACGGCCGATAATAACCCTATTTCCACCGGGTAAATAGACCAAAGATCGTTCCAGGGGCGCAGTTACTCTCGCGTCATGAGGCGCGCCCCGATCGTCGTGGCGGCTCTGACGGCGGTGACCCTCCCGGGGTGCTCGGGGGGGCCCGAGGACGGCCTGGAGGGCCACCTCCGGGAGGTCGCGGCCGTCCACGACGAGCACTACGGGGAGCACGGGAAGTACCCTCGCCCGTCCGATCTCGGCGAGCAGATCGAGCGGGAGGGCGAGCGCTGGAACCTCGTCATCTACTACGGCCGCCCGTACGGATACTGCCTCGAAGGCGACGACGAGAAGGGCACCTGGCACCTGCAGCGGGACTCCGACGAGCTCGAAGAAGGCGAGTGCCCGAGGTCGGGGGGCCCGATCATGGAGTAGCGCCCGGAGGCGGCATGCCCGGAGCGAAGGCTTGGAGGTTGCGCCTGAGCGGAGCGGCGTGCCGCCGGAGGGGTGAGGCCCAGGTCGTTGAAGGCCGCGGCGGGGGTCGTGTACCGTAGCTCCCGCAATATCGTCCTTTAAGCCCGGCCCCGTGAGGCCGGAAAGGAGTCAGCCTTGCCGTACCCGAGCCTGCACGCCTCCCCGAGCGGAGGCGTTTTTTGATGGCCGATCGGGAGCGGGTCGGATCCCTCGCCGGCTTCGCGATCAAGGCGACGGTCATGGAGCCGGACGAGGTCAGGCGCGCGGTGACCCGCATCGCCCACGAGATCGTCGAGCGCAACCGCGGCACCGACGACCTCGTGATCGTGGGCATCCGCACCCGCGGCGCGCCCCTTGCCGAGCGGATCGCCGGCGCGATCGCCTCTTTCGAGGGAGTCGACCTGCCGTCGGGCGCCCTCGACGTGACGCTCTACCGCGACGACGTCGCGTTGCGGCGGCCTCGAAGCCTCGAATCGACCACCGTCCCGGGCGACATCGACGGCCGCGTCGTCGTGCTCGTCGACGACGTCCTCTACACCGGCCGCACGATCTGCGCCGCGTTCGACGCCCTGCTCGACCTCGGCCGCCCACGGGCGATCCGGCTCGCCGTCCTCGTCGACCGCGGCCACCGCGAGCTGCCGATCCGGGCCGACCACGTCGGCAAGAACCTCCCGACCTCCGCGGACGAGGTCGTGAAGGTGCACCTCCGCGAGATCGACGGCGAGGACGCCGTCCTCATCGGTCACGACGCCGGCGGCGCGCGCGGCCGGGCGCGCGACCAGAAGGGGGGCCGCTCATGATGAAGCACCTCCTGTCGATGGACCAGCTGAGCGCGGACGACATCACGCGGATCCTCGACACCGCCGAGTCGCTGCGCCAGGTCACGGACCGTCCGATCAAGAAGCTCCCGACGCTGCGCGGCCGCACGGTGTGCAACCTCTTCTACGAGGCCTCGACGCGCACGCGCATCTCGTTCGAGCTCGCGGCGAAGCGCCTCTCGGCCGACGTCATCAACTTCTCCGCCGACTCCAAGTCCTCGGTCGCCAAGGGCGAGTCGTTCAAGGACACCGCCTGGACGATCGAGGCGATGGGCGTGGACGCGATCGTCGTCCGCCACGGGTCGTCGGGGGCGCCGCACCAGCTGAGCCGGTGGGTGAAGGCGAGCGTGCTGAACGCCGGCGACGGCGCGCACGAGCACCCGACGCAGGCGCTGCTCGACCTCTACTCGATCCGCGAGAGGTTCAAGGACCTCGACGGGCTCAAGGTCGCCATCGTGGGCGACATCGTCCACTCGCGCGTCGCGCGGTCGAACGTCAAGGGCCTGGTGACGATGGGCGCGGACGTCGTGCTCGTGGGACCGCCGACGCTCGTGCCGCCGGAGCCCGCGGCGTGGGGCGCGACGGTCTCCTACGACCTCGACGCGGTGATCGACGACGTCGACGTCTGCTACCTGCTGCGGGTGCAGCAGGAGCGGCAGTCGGAGCAGCTGTTCCCGAGCAACCGCGAGTACGCAGTGCTGTGGGGGCTCGACAACAAGCGTATGACGCGCATGAAGCCCGAGGCCCTCGTGATGCACCCCGGCCCGATGAACCGCGGCGTCGAGATCGCGGCCGACGTCTCGGAGTCGCCGCGCTCGATCATCCTCGACCAGGTGAGCAACGGCCTTGCCGTGCGCATGAGCCTGCTCTACCTGATGCTCGGCGGCACCGAAGAGGAGGTGGCGGCATGACCGACGTCGTCCTCCGGGGGGGTCGCGTCGTCGACCCCGCCTCGGGCCGCGACGAGGTGGCCGACGTGCGGGTGAGCGACGGCGTCGTCGCGGCGATCGGCCCGGACCTCGAGGGCGCCGGGGCGGTCGACGTAGCCGGCAAGGTCGTCGCCCCGGGCTTCGTCGACATGCACGCGCACCTGCGGGAGCCGGGGCGCGAGGACGAGGAGACGGTCGCCACGGCGTCTGCGGCGGCGGCCGCGGGCGGGTACACGGCCCTCTGCGCGATGCCGAACACCGATCCGGTCGCCGACACCGCCGCGGTCGTCGAGCAGGTCTGGGCGCTGGGCCGCGAGGCGGGTCTGGTCGAGGTGCTCCCCGCCGGCGCGCTCAGCAAGGGCCTCGAGGGCCGCAGGATGGCCGACCTCGGCGAGATGGCGCGCTCGCTCGCACGCGTTCGCCTGTTCACCGACGACGGCCACGGCGTGCAGGACTCGCTGTTCGCGCGGCGCGCGATGGAATACCTCCTGACGTTCGACGCGGTGTACGCCGAGCACTGCGAGGACGCGGCGCTCGCGGCCGGCGGGCAGATGCACGAGTCGTCGCGTTCGATGGCGCTGGGCCTGCGCGGGATCCCCGCCGCGGCCGAGGAGCTCATGGCCGCCCGGGACGTCGCGCTCGCGCGCCTGACCGGCTGCCGCCTGCACCTCCTGCACGTGTCGACGCGCGGGACGGTCGAGCTCGTCCGGCGCGCCAAGGACGAAGGCGTGCGCGTCACCGCGGAGGCGACGCCGCACCACTTCACTCTCACCGACGCGGCCCTCGAAGGCTACGACCCTCTGATGAAGGTGAACCCGCCGCTCCGCGCGGAGGAGGACCGCGTCGCGATCGTCGCCGGGCTCGCCGACGGCACCATCGACTCCATCGCGACCGACCACGCGCCGCACGCGCGCGAGGAGAAGGACCAGGAGTTCGCGTACGCCCCGCCGGGAATGCTCGGTCTCGAGACCGCGCTCGGCCTCACGATCACAGAGCTCGTCGAGCCCGGCCACGTCCCGCTCGCGCGCGCGGTCGAGCTGCTCTCCACGGGCCCGGCGCGGATCCTCGGCATGGAGGGGCAGGGCGCTGTGCGGGAGGGCGCGCCGGCGAACCTCGTCGTCTTCGACCCCGAGGCACGGTGGGCTGTGGAGCCCGAGCGGTTCGGCTCGCGCAGCCGCAACACCCCGTTCGGCGGCCGCGAGCTCACCGGACGCGTCGTGCACACGTTCTTCCGGGGCAGACAGACCGTGCGCGACGGCGAGGTGCTTGCGGTGGCGCCGGCATGATGCGCGTCCGGGAGCCCGCCCTCCTGGTGCTCGAGGACGGCACGACGTTCGCGGGCGAGGCCTTCGGCGCGGCCGCGACGGTGACCGGCGAAGCCTGCTTCAACACCGGCATGACGGGATACCAGGAGGTCCTGACCGACCCGTCCTATTGCGGGCAGATCGTCGCGATGACCGCGACCCAGATCGGCAACACCGGCACCAACCCGTTCGACGACCAGGCGCCGTGTCCGTGGGTGCGGGGGTTCGCGGTACGCGACGCGAGCGAGGTTCACTCCTCGTGGCGGGCCGAGGCGACGCTCGACGAGTACCTCCGGCGGCACGGGATCTCCGGGATCACCGGGATCGACACGCGCCGGCTGACGCGCCACCTGAGGACGCGCGGCGCGATGCGTGCCGCCCTCGGCTCCGGCGGCGCATCGGCGGACGAGCTCGTCGACGCCGCCCGGTCGTCTCCCTCTATGGCGGGCGCCGACCTCGTGGTGGACGTCACGACCTCGGAGCCGTACGAGTGGACGCGCGAGCGGGTGGAGGAACGCCGCGGCTCCGGGTTCGTCGCGGGCGCCGAGGAGGCCGCGCCGACGGCCGGGCTGATGGCGCCGCCGGGACGGCGCTACCGCATAGCCGCGTACGACTTCGGCATAAAGCACAACATCCTCGACCTCCTCGTCTCCGCCGGCTGCGACGTCACCGTCGTACCGGCGGCCACTCCCGCGGCGGCCGTTCTGGACGGCGGCTTCGACGGGGTCTTTCTCTCGAACGGCCCCGGCGATCCCGCGGCCGTCGGTTACGGCGTCGCCACGGTGCGGGAGCTCGTCGGGCGCATTCCCGTGTTCGGGATCTGCCTCGGCCACCAGATCCTCGGCCTCGCGCTCGGCGCGCAGACGTTCAAGCTCCCGTTCGGGCACCGCGGGAGCAACCATCCCGTGAGACGGCTGGGGCGCGCGCGGATCGAGATCACCTGCCAGAACCACGGCTTCGCGGTCGATCCCGCGTCGATCGGACGAACGCGCGCTCGTCTCACGCACCTCAACCTCAACGACGGAACCGTCGAGGGGCTCGAGGTGCCGGGGGTCGCCTTCAGCGTCCAGTACCACCCCGAGTCCGGTCCCGGCCCCCACGATTCCCGTTACCTGTTTGGGGCCTTCCGCGACCTCATGGAGACGTTCGAGCCCGCACGAGCCGACGCGGTGTACGCGTAGGAGCGAGAGGAGGACCGATGGGACGAGGCGACCGGAAGACGGCGCGCTGGAAGAAGGATCGCCAGCGCCGCAAGAGAGCCCGCGACAAGCGGAAGGCCGCGGCGGCCGGAGGCGGCAAGCGTTAGTGAGCTCGTTCGAGGTGGTCGGGGTCGACCACGTCCAGGTCACGGCGCCCGAGGAGCTCGTCGACGACACCTGCGAGTGGTACCGGAGCTGCCTCGGCCTCGAGGAGATGCCCAAGCCGCAGGGAACGCGGCCCCAGGGCGGGTGGTTCCACGCCGGCGGCCAGGAGATCCACGTCTCCGTCGACGAGCACAACCCCCACAAGACGGCGCACTTCGGCATCGTCGTCACGGACTTCCAGGGCGCGATCGACCGGCTGCGCGAGGCCGGCTGCCACATAGAGCAGGCGACGGAGATCCCCGGGAGGCACCGCTTCTACACGCGCGACCCCGCCGGCAACAGGATCGAGATCGCGTCCGTCGACAGGGCGGGCGGGTAAGTGCCGCGGCGCGGCGACATACACAAGATCCTCGTGATCGGGTCCGGCCCGATCGTGATCGGCCAGGCCTCCGAGTTCGACTACTCCGGCGCGCAGGCGTGCAAGGTGCTGCGGCAGGAGGGATACGAGGTCGTGCTCGTGAACAGCAACCCGGCGACGATCATGACCGATCCGGAGTTCGCCGACGCGACGTACGTCGAGCCGCTCGTCGCCTCGCACGTCGCGCAGATAATCGCGCGGGAGAAGCCCGACGCCTGCCTCCCCACCCTGGGCGGGCAGACCGCGCTCAACCTCGCGCTCGAGCTCGAGGAGTCCGGCGTGCTCGAGGCCCACGGGGTCGAGCTCGTCGGGGCACGGCCGGACTCGATCCGCCGCGCCGAGGACCGGCGACTCTTCAAGGAGACGATGATCGCCGCCGGCCTCGAGGTACCGCTGTCGACGTTCGCCTACTCCGTCGCCGACGCGCTCCGCGCCGGCGACGAGATGGGATACCCGCTCGTGGTCCGTCCCGCGTTCACGCTCGGCGGCGCGGGCGGCGGGTTCGTGCGGGACCCGTCGGAGATGGAGGTCGTCGGCGTCGAAGGCTTGCGGCTCTCGCCGATCGGCGAGCTGCTGGTCGAGGAGTCGGTGTACGGCTGGAAGGAGTACGAGCTCGAGGTCATGCGCGACGCGAACGACAACGTCGTGGTGGTCTGCTCGATCGAGAACCTCGACCCGATGGGCGTCCACACGGGCGACTCGATCACGGTCGCTCCCGCGATGACGCTCACCGACGTCGAATACCAGGGGATGCGTGACGACGCCGCTGCCGTGATGCGCGCGATCGGCGTCGAGACCGGCGGGTCCAACGTGCAGTTCGCGGTCCACCCCGGCACCGGGAGGCGCGTGGTCATCGAGATGAACCCACGCGTCTCACGCTCGTCGGCGCTTGCGTCGAAGGCGACGGGTTTCCCGATCGCGAAGATCGCCGCCAAGCTCGCGGTCGGCTACACGCTCGACGAGATCCCGAACGACATCACGAAGAAGACGCCGGCGTCGTTCGAGCCGTCGATCGACTACGTCGTCGCGAAGATCCCGCGCTGGGCGTTCGAGAAGTTCCCCGGCCCCGACCGCACGCTCGGGACGAAGATGAAGTCGGTCGGCGAGGTCATGGCGATCGGACGGACCTTCGTCGAGGCCCTCCAGAAGGGGTTCCGGTCACTCGAGGTCGACCTCCACGGCCTCGGCGCGGACGGCGGCCGCGAGGTCCCGCTGCCCGAGCTGCGCGAGCGTCTGGGGCAGCCGGCGGAGGAGCGGTTGCGGCTGGTCGAGCAGGCGCTGTTCCAGGGGATGCCCGAGGACGAGGTCGCGGAGGCCTCGGCGATCGATCCGTGGTTCGTCCACCAGATCGCGCGCCTCGCGGAGATGCGCCGGTCGCTGGCGCGGACGTCTCTCGACGACCTGCCGGAGCGCGACCTGCGCGCCGCGAAGCGGATGGGTTTCTCCGACCTCCAGCTCGCGCGGGTCTTCCGGACGAGCGAGGCCGAGGTCCGCCGCCGGCGCGTCGCGCTCGGCGTCGTCCCGACCTACAAGACCGTCGACACCTGCGCGGCGGAGTTCGAGGCGTACACGCCCTACTACTACTCGACCTACGAGGACGAGGACGAGGTCGCGCCGTCGACGCGTCCGAAGGTGCTGATCCTGGGGTCGGGACCGAACCGGATCGGGCAGGGGATCGAGTTCGACTACTGCTGCGTGCACGCGGCGTTCGCGCTGTCGGACGCCGGCTACGAGACGATCATGCTGAACTGCAACCCCGAGACGGTCTCGACCGACTACGACACGTCGGATCGCCTCTACTTCGAGCCGCTGACGTTCGAGGACGTGATGAACGTCGTGGAGCGCGAGCGTCCCGCCGGCGTCGTTGTGCAGCTGGGGGGCCAGACGCCGTTGAAGCTCGCCGGGGCCCTGGCCGCGGCCGGCGTGCCGATCTGGGGAACGTCCTTCGACGCGATCGACCGCGCGGAGGACCGCGAGCGGTTCGGCGACCTCCTCGCCGACCTCGCGCTCCCTCATCCCGCGAACGGGATCGCCCGGTCGGTGCCGGAGGCGCGGGCGGTCGCGGCCTCGGTCGGCTACCCGGTGCTCGTGCGCCCCTCGTACGTCCTCGGGGGCCGGGCGATGGAGATCGTCTACGAGGAGTCGTCGCTCGAGCGGTACATGGCGACGGCGGCTGAGGTCTCGCCACGGCACCCCGTGCTCGTCGACCGGTTCCTCGAGGGTGCAGTCGAGGTCGACTGCGACGCGGTCTTCGACGGCCACGAGCTGTACGTCGGCGGCGTCCTCGAGCACATCGAGGAGGCCGGCGTCCACTCGGGGGACTCGGCGTGCGCCCTGCCCCCGTTCACGCTCGGCGGCGATCAGGTCGCTCAGGTGATCGCGCACACCGAGGCGATCGCGGGGAGCCTCGGCGTGCGCGGGCTGATCAACATGCAGTTCGCGATCAAGGACGAGCAGGTCTTCATCCTCGAGGCGAACCCGCGCGCGTCGCGGACGGTGCCGTTCGTCTCGAAGGCGACCGGCGTCCCGCTGGCGAAGGTCGCCGCGCGCGTGATGGCCGGCGCCACGCTCGCCGACCTGCGGTCCGAGGGGATGGTCCCGCGCAAGAAGGTGGGGCACGAGGGCCTCCCGCACGTCGCGGTGAAGGAGGCGGTGATGCCGTTCGACCGCTTCCGCGGGTTCGACGCGCTGCTCGGCCCGGAGATGCGCTCGACCGGCGAGGTCATGGGGATCGACGCGAACTTCGGCCTCGCGTTCGCGAAGGCCGAGATCGGCGCCGGCCTGAGGCTCCCGTCGAAGGGAACGGTCTTCGTCTCGGTCGCGAACCGCGACAAGCGCTCGGTGATCTTCCCCGCCAAACGCCTCGCCGACCTCGGGTTCCAGCTGCTCGCCACGGCGGGCACCGCCGAGGTCCTGCGGCGGGCGGGCGTCGAGGTGGGCGTGGTCGACAAGGTCTCCACGGCGTCGGGCAACAACGTCGTCGACCGCATGGCCGCCGGCGACATCGAGATGGTCTTCAACACGCCCTTCGGCCGCGGCGCCCGCTCCGACGGCTACTACATCCGCACCGCCGCGATCCAGGCCGGCGTCCCGTGCGTCACGACGATGTCGGGCATCGCGGCGGCGGTGCAGGGGATCGAGGCGTTGATGGTGGGCGACGCCGGCGCGCGGCCGCTGCAGGAGTACCTTGCCAGGGTGGATTCCGGGGGCACCGCCTAGATGTCGTCGCGGACGATGCTGATGTCGGCCGGCGAGGTGCTGTCGCACAAGAAGTACGGCGAGGCCTATCACTCGCTGACGATCGTCGCCCCCGACATCGGCGAGAAGGTGCGGCCGGGGCAGTTCGTGAACGTCCGCTGCGGCGCCAACCGAGACCACATCCTGCGACGGCCCTTCTCCGTGTACCGGGTTCACAAGCGCGGGGGGTGGGCGTCGACGATCGAGATCGTGTTCGACATCAGGGGCCCGGGGACGGAATACCTGTCGAGCCTGAGGGCGCACGCGTCCGTCGACCTCATGGGCCCCCTCGGCCGCGGCTTCGCGTTCCCGAAGCGGCGGGCGCACTGCCTGCTGGTCGGCGGGGGCATCGGGGCGACCCCGCTGTTCTTCCTCGCCGACGAGCTGCGCAACGAGGGGCACCGCGTGGACGTGATCCTCGGGGCGCGCAGCACCGGGCTGCTCCTGAACCCGATCGACGCGCGCAGGCTCGCGTCCGTGTGCCGCACGACGACGGAGGACGGCAGCGCCGGCGACCGCGGGAGGGTCACCGACATCCTCTCCGAGACGATCGACAAGTGCGAGACCGAGGTCGTCTACGCGTGCGGCCCGCACCCGATGCTCGCGGCGGTGTCGCGCATCTGCGTCGAGCACAAGGTGCCGGTCCAGGTGGCGGTGGAGGAGCTGATGGGCTGCGGGTACGGCGTCTGCATGACCTGCGTCATGCCGCTGCGCCGGCCCGCCCGGCGCATGCCCGCCGGGGCGCGCGGCGCGCCGCACGAGCCGGAGGAGGACGCGGTCTACTACGCTCGGTCCTGCACCGAGGGGCCCGTCTTCAACGGGGCGTCCGTCGTGTGGGACGGGTCCGGCGGCGCGGTCGCGGTCGACCAGTCGGAGCTGACGCCCGCGGGAGCGCCGAGCCGCGGCACCGCCGACATCTCGCCGGAGGACGAGCATGCGCCACCGGGAAACTAGATGAGCGAGAGCGGCGGCGGCGCGCTGCCCGACCTCGCGGTGAGGCTCGGGGGGCTCGAGCTGCGCAATCCCGTCCTCGTCGCGTCGGGCACGTTCGGCGCGGGGCGCGACGCCGCGGCGTTCCTCGACCTCTCGGCCCCCGGCGGGATCATCGTGAAGTCGATGACGCTCGTCCCGTGGAAGGGGCGGCCGACGCCGCGCATGTGCGAGACGCCCTCCGGGATGCTCAACGCGATCGGCATCCAGAACAAGGGCGTCGACCACTTCGTGGGGGAGGACCTCCCGTGGCTGCTCAAGCGGAAGGCGACCGTGGTTGCGTCGATCGCCGGGAACACGGTCGAGGAGTTCGTGCGTGTTGCCGACAAGCTGCGCACCGGGGGCCGCGGGGTCGGCGCCGTCGAGGTCAACATCTCCTGCCCGAACCTCGAGGACCGCAACAACATGTTCGCCCACTCGCCGGAGTCGACCGCAGCCGTCGTGTCCGGCGTCAAGGGCGCGCTGAAGCGGATCCCCGTCTTCCCGAAGCTCTCGCCGAACGTGACGTCGCTGCCGGCGATCGCCGAGGCCGCGCTCGATGCCGGCGCGGACGGGCTGTCGCTGGTCAACACCGTGTTCGGGATGGCGATCGACGTCGAGACGCGGCGCCCCAAGCTCGCCGGCGTCGTCGGCGGCCTGTCGGGCCCGGCGATCCGGCCGATCGCGGTGCGGGCCATCCACGACGTGCACCTCGCCTGGCCGCACGTCCCGATCATCGGCCAGGGAGGCGTCACGTCGGCGTCCGACGCGCTGGAGATGATCCTCGCCGGCGCCTCGGCCGTGGCGGTCGGGACCGGCAACTTCGTCAACCCGCGCGCGTCGATCGAGGTGGCGCGTGGGATCGGCGAGTACATGGCGCGCCACGGCGTCGCGGGCGTCGGCGAGCTGGTGGGCGCGGTGAAGCTCGAGGGATGACCTCGTCGCCGGTCACCGGTCGCGGACGTCTGCACCACGCGCCGCCTGCAGCGCCCAACCCGATCTGCGTCGCCCTCGACTTCGACGACCCCGAGCGCGTCCGGGAGATTGCCGCCGCGACGAGCGAGCACGTCGGCGTCTTCAAGATCGGGTTGACGGCGTATGCGACGGGCGGGCCCGCGATCGTCCGGGACCTCGCGGCGCGGCACCCGGTGTTCCTCGACCTCAAGTTCCACGATATCCCGGCGCAGGTCGCCGGCGCCGTCCGCGCGGTCGCGGCGACGGGCGCGCTCTACACGACCGTCCACGCGTCGGGCGGTCCCGCGATGGTCGCGGCGGCCGTCGACGCGGCCGGCCACTCCGTGACGGTTCTCGCGGTCACCGTGCTCACGAGCCTCGACGACCACGCGCTCGACGCGATCGGCATGCGGAGCCCCTCGCGCGACGCGGTCCTGCGCCTCGCGGGCCTTGCGCTCGGCGCGGGGGCCGACGGCCTCGTCTGCTCCCCGCATGAGGTCGCGGCGCTGCGCGCGGAGTTCGGCGTGCGGCTCGACGGCGGACCGCTGCTCGTCGTGCCGGGGATCCGCGCGCCCGGCGAGGCGCACGGCGACCAGAAGCGGACGATGTCCGGTCCCGAGGCGCTCGCGGCGGGCGCCGACCTGATCGTGGTCGGTCGGCCGATCACGGCCGCGCCGGACCCGGGCGCGGCTGCGGCAGCGCTGCTCGCGGAGGTGCGTCGGTGAACCCGATCGAGATCATGCAGGTGCTCGAGCAGAAGGGCGCGGTCCTTCACGGGCACTTCGTGCTGTCGTCGGGGCGGCACTCGGACCTCTTCGTCCAGAAGTTCCGCGTCCTCGAGCACCCTCGCCTCGCGCAGCGGTTCGGCGAGTCGATCGGCGACCTGTTCGGGCACGACTTCGACGTCGTCGCCTCTCCCGCGGTGGGTGCCGTCATCCTCGGCTTCGCGACCGCCCTCGCCGGAGGGGCGAAGATGATCTTCGCCGAGCGCTCCGCGGGCACCATGGAGATCCGGCGGGGCTTCGAGGTGGGCTCCCGCGACCGCGTGCTGGTCGTCGAGGACGTCGTCACCACGGGGGGCTCGGCCCGGGAGGTCGTCGACCTCGTTCGGTCGGCGGGCGGCTCCGTCGTCGGCGTCGGCGCGCTCATCGACCGCAGCGACGCCGCGAACCCTCCCCACCTCAGCGTCCCGCTGAGGGCGCTGCTGAAGGTGCCCGCGACCTCCTGGGCCCCCGGGGAGTGCCCGCTGTGCCGGGCCGGCGAGCCGCTCGCGGACCCCGGCAGCCGCCGTCTCCGCGCCTAGCGCGACCCGCCGGCCGGGGGAGCGGTCGATCTCCGGCGAGCGTGAAAACCGCCTCTGTGCTGGTCAAACGCGTTGCCGGGTCGTTGCGGGCGAGGGGGGCGGCTGCTACCATCCGCGCCGAACGCAGGGCCGCGGCATCTTGCGCCGGCGCCGGCCCGGACCCAGAGCTTTCGCTTTCACACCGTAAGGAGGTTCCTCAGCATGCCCTTGCCACCTCCGCTGACCGAGGAGCAGCGCAAGCAGGCCCTCGAGAAGGCCGCCATCGCCCGCCGCAAGCGGGCCGAGCTGAAAGAGCAGCTAAAGAGCGGCCGGACGAGCCTGAAGGAGCTCCTCGACCGGACCGGCGACGAGGTGGTCGGGAAGATGAAGGTGTCGACGGTGCTCGAGTCGCTGCCGGGCGTCGGCCGCGTCCGGGCCCGCAAGATCATGGAGCGCCTCGACATCTCGGAGTCCCGCCGCATGCGCGGCCTGGGCGCGAAGCAGAAGGAGAACCTGCTGCTCGAGTTCTCCCGCAGGTAGCGCGGGCTTGTCGCTGCGCCCCCGGGGCGGGTCCTCCGGCCGCCTCTTCGTCGTCTCGGGACCCTCGGGGGCCGGGAAGGGAACGGTCGTGAAGGGCGTGCTCGCCCGGCGGCCGGACATGCTCCTGTCGATCTCTTCCACGACGCGGCCGGCTCGCAGGGGCGAGCGGAACGGCGTCGACTACGTCTTCATCACGGAAGCCGAGTTCCTGGCGATGCGCGACCGAGGCGACTTCCTCGAGTCGGCCGAGGTCTACGGGAACTACTACGGGACGCCGCGGGCGCCGGTCGAGGCCGCGCTCAGGGTCGGGCGCGACGTCCTGTGCGAGCTCGACATCCAGGGCGCCCAGGCGATCAAGCGGGCCGAGCCGCACGCGATCCTGATCTTCATCGAGCCGCCGAGCCTCGACGACCTGGGCATGCGTCTGAGGGGCCGGGGGACCGAGGACCCGGAATCGCTCTCGCGCCGGCTGCGTTCCGCGTACGACGAGGTGAAGAAGAAGGGCGTGTACGACCACATCGTCGTCAACGACGACGTCGACCGGGCGGTGGGGGAAGTGCTCCTTATAATGGGAGCCTCCTAAAACTGGAAAGGAACCCGATGATCGAGCCGAAGATCGAGAACTTGCTGACCGAGGTCGACTCCAAGTACACGCTCGTGATCCTGGCGGCCAAACGGAGCCGGCAGATCAACGCGTACTTCAGCCAGCTCGGCGAGGGCGTGGCCGAGCACACGCCCCCGCAGGTCCCGTTGTCGCCCGACCAAGCGCCGAAGGCGCTGTCGATCGCCCTCCAGGAGATCAGCGAAGGCTCCGTCGCCTACGAGCGCACCGCCGACGGGATCAAGTAGCACCCTCCCTATGGACGCCCCCGTCGTTCCGGCGTCCGACCTTGCCCCCGCCGCGCAGGGCCGGAAGGTCCTCGTCTGCGTCACCGGGGGCATCGCGGCGTACAAGGTCCCGTTCGTCGTGCGCGCGCTGGCGGAGCTGGGCGCGGACGTGCGGGTCGTGATGACCCGCGCCGCCCGCCGTTTCGTCGGCGAGCAGACGTTCGCGGCCCTCTCGGGCAACGACGTGTACACGGAGCTGTTCGGCGCTCGGGGCGCGCGGGGAGGCGACGTGCCGCACGTCGAGCTCGCCCGCAGCGCGGACCTCGCCGTCGTCGCCCCCGCCACCGCGAACTCGCTCGCGAAGATGGCGCTCGGCGTCGCCGACGACCTCTTCGGCAACACGATGCTGACCGTCCGGTGCCCGGTCCTCGTCGCGCCGGCGATGCACACCGAGATGTGGGAGCACCCGGCGACGCAGGAGCACGTCGCGGCGCTCGTCGCGCGCGGCGTGCACACCGTCGGCCCCGCGTCGGGTCCGCTCTCGTCCGGCGACGCGGGGCCGGGCCGCATGGCCGAGCCGGCCGAGATCGTCGACGCCGCGCTGCGCCTGCTGGGGCGGTCGAGCGAGCTCGAGGGCCGCCGGATCCTCGTCACCGCGGCGGGGACGCAGGAGCCGATCGACCCCGTGCGCTTCATCGGCAACCGGTCGTCGGGCCTGATGGGCTACCTGATCGCGGAGGAGGCCCAGCACCGCGGCGCGAAGGTGACGCTCGTGTCGGGGCCGACGAACCTGCGCGTGCCGCCGGGCGTCGACCTGGTCCCGGTCAAGACCGCCCAGGAGATGCGCGACGCGGTGTTCTCGCATGCGCCCGCCGTCGACGTGATCGTGAAGGCCGCCGCGGTCGCAGATTTCCGCCCCGACGTAAGCGTCGGCAAGAAGCTCAAGAAGTCCGAGGGGCCCCCGGACGTCACGCTCGTGCCGACGCCGGACATCCTCGCCGAGCTGGGGGCGACCCCCGAGGCCCGGAAGCCGGGCGGGATCCTCGTCGGCTTCGCCGCCGAGACCGAGCCGGACGCCGGCGCTCTCGCCGCGCTGGCGCTGGCGAAGCTCGACGGGAAGAAGGCCGACCTGATCGTCGCGAACGACGTGGGAAGCCCCGACTCGGGCTTCGACGTCCCGACGAACCGGGCGGTCATCGCGTCGCGCGACGGGGTGACCGACGTCGGGCTCGTGACGAAGGCCGCGCTGGCGTGGGCGCTGCTCGACCGGATCACCGAGCTGCTGCAGGCGAAGGCCTAGCCGCTGAGCTTCACCGCGGACGCAGGCGTGCATAGTCCAATGGATTCGTTCGACGTCACGATCTTCGTTAAGGACTCCATGGGCCCTCCTGAGGGCGACCTCAACCGGGTTGCTCAGGTCCAGCTCGATGCGGGGTCCGATTCACGCATTCACGATCTCGCCCGTGAAGCGATCCGCGCCAGGAAGGGCAGCGTCGAGTTCTACAGCCTCCTGTTCGTGTCCGAACCCGATCAAGCCGGTGGTCGTTTTCTTGCGCCATACCTCCGTGCCGCCGTCGGAGCCGACGGGAGGATGTACTGGCGGATCGGAAAAGGCAGCAACGAGACGACCCTTGCTGACGTAGTCCGCACCAAGCAAGAAGGCCTGTTTTCCGGCGACCCCTTTGCCTATTCGACCGATCGTGGCGGTTATGGCGAAGGCGGATTCGTTGCGACATGGAGCGAGCTCGTGGCGCTGCTAACGATGATCGGCAGTATCGGTGGGGGTGTCGACACCGTTCGTGACGTCGCTCAGTGGCTTCGGGACCTCGTTCAGGCTCACCTACCCGAATGGTTGAAAAGGCACGCGAAGACGCCCGGAGCTTTCTATGGCCCGATTCTCGATCAACGCCGGTGGGATGCGGCTCAATTGGCACGACTGCTGGGGGTCGAACGCGATCAGGCGGCGAAGTTGCTCGACGCTCTCGGATACGACCTTGAAAGCGGCGACGTCTATCGCTGGAGCTCGAACCCGACGAAGGCGCGCCTGAGAAGGAAGCTGATGAAACACGGCTTCTTGTGGATCCCCGAGGACGTGGACGTCGACGATGAGGATTTCGACGACGAGTGGGACGGGGACTAGAGGTGCAGGCGCGTGTGGTCGCAGAGGGCGCGCGTCGGAGATAGTACGGACGCTCTCGCCGCAGGCGTCAGACCTGTCTGACATGTCAGACGAGTCTGACGCACCTCGGGGGCATGTATCCGGCCGGCACCGGGACGAGGTGCCAACAGGGTCCGCGAAGGCGTCACAGCCCCCCGGTAGGATGCCCCGGATGACCGCCACCCTCCACACCTTCACCTCGGAGTCCGTCACCGAAGGCCATCCCGACAAGATGGCCGACCAGATCTCCGACGCGATCCTCGACGAGATCCTCGCCTCCGACCCCTTCGGCCGCGTCGCGTGCGAGACCCTCGTCACCACCGGGCTCGTCGTCGTCGCCGGCGAGATCACGACCTCGTGCTACGTCGACATCCCGTCGGTCGTGCGCCGCACGGTCACCGACATCGGCTACACGAGCAGCAAGATCGGCTTCGACGGCGAGACCTGCGGCGTGTCGGTCGCGATCCAGGAGCAGTCGGGCGACATCGACAAGGGCGTCAGCCAGTCCTACGAGGAGCGCCACGGCGAGACCGAGGACGAGGCCCTCGACAGCCAGGGCGCCGGCGACCAGGGGATGATGTTCGGCTACGCGTGCCGCGAGAACGACGACCTGATGCCGATGCCGATCTGGCTCGCCCACCGGCTCGCCCAGCGCCTGTCGGAGGTCAGGAAGGCCGGCGTCCTCCCGTACCTCCGCCCCGACGGCAAGGTGCAGGTCACGATCGGGTACGACGGGAACCGTCCCGTGGGGCTCGACACCGTCGTGTGCTCGACGCAGCACCAGCCGAACGTCGACGTCGAGACCCTGCTGAAACCCGACCTCATGCAGCACGTGATCGAGCCTCTGCTCCCCCCCGGGCTGGACGCGGACGGGATGAAGCTCCTGGTGAACCCGACGGGCGTGTTCGAGATCGGCGGCCCCCGCGCGGATACCGGCCTCACCGGGCGCAAGATCATCATCGACAGCTACGGGGGCATGGCGCGCCACGGCGGCGGCGCGTTCTCCGGCAAGGACCCGACGAAGGTGGACCGCTCCGCCGCGTACGCGGCGCGCTACGCCGCAAAGAACGTCGTGGCGGCCGGGCTCGCCGACCGCTTCGAGATGCAGGTCGCCTACGCGATCGGCGTCGCGCACCCGGTCTCGGTCGCCGTCGACACGTTCGGCACCGAGAAGGCCGACCCGGCGAAGATCCTGTCCGCCGTCAAGGAGTGCTTCGACCTGAGGCCCGCGGCGATCATCAGGGACCTCGACCTCCGGCGCCCGATCTACCGCGCCACGTCGGCATACGGTCACTTCGGCCGGTCCGAGAAGGACTTCACCTGGGAGCGCACCGACCGCGCGGATGAGCTCCGGCGACTCTGCTCCTAGACCGGCGGATCGCGTCTCGGTAATACCGCTCGTCCCGGCGTGGCGCGTGGACCGCACGTATTCGTATTCCGTCCCGGAGAAGCTCAGCGGCAGGCTCGCCGTCGGCTCGCTCGTCCGCGTCCCGTTCGGGGGCCGGAACGTGCGCGCGGTCGTCGTCGGAACCCGCGGCACGGACGCAGCCGGGCTCCTCGACGTCGCGGCGCTGATCGTCGAGCAGCCGCTCACGCCGCCGCCGCTCGACCGTCTGCTCGCGTGGGTCGCAGAGAGGTACGTGACGCCGCGCTCGATCTGCCTGACGAGGACGATCCCGCCGCGCGTCCGCGTGAAGGTGCCGCAGCCGGAGCCCCTGGGCCCGCGCCCTGTCGGAGACGTCCTCTCGTCGCTCGACGGCGGCGGCGGCCTGCTCGACGCGGTCCGCGGCGGGGGGACGGGGACGTGGGTGGTGCGTCCGGTTCCCGGAAGCGACCGGGCGGAGCTGATCTCGGAGCTCGTCGCGGCGGCCGCGAGCGGCGGCGGCGCGGCCCTCGTGGGCGTGCCGGAGGTCCGTTACGGCGCGCCCGTGCTCGACGCGCTCGCACGCGTGTGGCCCGACCCCGCCCGCGTCGACTCGTCCCGGGACGACGCCGACCGGGCGCGCTCGTGGCTCCGCCTGGCGGCGGGCCACGGCCTCGGGCTCGGGGGACGGGCGGTCGTCGTGGCTCCGGCCCCGGCGCTGCGCCTGATAGTCCTCGACGAGGAGCACCACCGGTCCTACAAGGAGGACCGCTCACCGCGCTACGACGCGCGGCGCGTCGCGGTCGAGCGCGCGCGCCTGCAGGGGGCGGTCTGCGTGCTCGTAAGCGCGACTCCGACCGTCGAGAGCGGGTGCCGAGCGGTGAGCGGGGAGTGGGGCTCGGTGGCGCCGGGGCGCGCGCTGCGCCGGGCCGCGCGCCCCGTGGTCGAGATCGCGGACAAGCCGGAGGATCGTGCTCTCGGCCCCCTGTTGCACGACCGTATCGCCGGCGTGCTGCGCGCCGGGGGTCGGGTCGCGCTCCTCGTTCCCCGGCGCGGGTTCGCCCGCACCGTGTGGTGCGCCTCGTGCCGTCGATCGCTGCGCTGCCGCCGCTGTGAAGCGGGCCTCGCGTACGACCGCACACCGCGCCGCGTCCGGTGCCCCCGGTGCGGCCTGACGCAGCCGCCACCCGAGAGCTGCCCCTCCTGCGGCGGGACGCAATGGCGTTACCTCGGAGCGGGCAGCGAGCGGCTTGCCGGACAGCTCGCGAAGGCGTTCCCGCGCGCCGCCATGGCGCGCGTCGATCCCGAGGTCCTCGCGGAGCGGGAGCCGGACCGTCTCACCGAGCCGGGCATCTACGTCACGACGTGGATCGGGACGAAGCCGGCGCTCAGACCGGACGTCTCGCTGGTGGGCGTCCTCGACGCGGACTCGCTGCTGCGCCGCCCCGACTGGCGCGCGGCCGAGGAGGGGTACCAGGCCCTCGCGGCGATGGCCGAATGGGCGGGCCCGGCGTCGGGCGGCGGCCGGCTGGTGGTGCAGACGGACGAGCCGGCGCATCACGCGGTCCAGGCGGTCGTGCGCGGCGACTACGCGTTCTTCCTCGAGCGCGAGCTGGAGGCGCGCCGCGAGCTGAGCTATCCGCCGTACTCGGAGCTCGTGAAGATCTCCGCCCGCGGGCCCGATGCCGCGCGGTTGATGGACGACGCGAACGCGGTCTGCCGCGCCGCCGGAGCACGCGTCCTCGGGCCGATCGCGGCGCGGCCCCCGGGGGCGGGGGAGGAGGAGCTGCAGACCCTGGTGAAGTGCCGTGACGCCCTCGCGGTGACGCCGGGGCTGCGGGGTATCCTCGCCTCCGCACCGGCGGGCAGCCGGCTGCGCGTCGACGTCGACCCACGCTGACCGGAGAGAGAGTGGCAGTACTGCGCATCAGGACGTTCGGAGACCCGGTGCTGCGCGAGCGAGCGCGCGAGGTCGAGGAGGTAACCGACGTCCACCGCAAGCTGGTGGCCGACATGATCGAGACCATGCGCGACGCGCCCGGCGTCGGCCTGGCCGCCCCGCAGCTCGGCATCCTCGAGCGGGTCTTCGTGTGGGAGGTGGACGAGCGTCACGGCGCCGTCTTCAACCCGGTGATCGTCGAGCCGTCCGACGAGCGGGCGACCGACGACGAAGGGTGCCTCTCGGTCCCCGGCCTCACCTATCCCGTCGAGCGGCACGCCGCCGTCACC
The DNA here is from genome assembly GCA_046263255.1 of Actinomycetota bacterium. GTDB lineage: Bacteria > Actinomycetota > CADDZG01 > CADDZG01 > WHSQ01 > JALZEG01. Next base: position 2,947 of record JBHELD010000048.1, on the reverse strand, counting down.
GTTGAGGGGCTCGACGAGAACGGGAACCCCGTTCGCATCGAGGCGCGCGACCTCCTGGCGCGGGTGTTCCAGCACGAGGTCGACCACCTCGACGGCGTGCTGTTCCTGGACCGGCTGCCGGACGACCTCCGCAAGAACGCCCTGCGGACCCTGCGCGAGAAGCTGCTGGGCCTGCCGACGCCGGCGCGGGTGGCCGCCCGCGAGGAAGCGCTCTGAGGACCGTCTTCTTCGGAACCCCGGCGTGGGCGGTGCCGAGCCTGAAGGCGCTGCTCGATTTGCCCGCAGAGGTCGCCGCCGTCGTCACGAACCCCGACAAGCCCGCCGGGCGCGGGATGGAGCTGCGGCCGCCCCCCGTCAAGGAGGTCGCGCTCGCGGCAGGGCTCGAGGTGCTGCAGCCCGCGCGCGCGCGCGACCCGGAGCTCGAAGAGCGTCTGCGCGCGCTGTCGCCGGACGTCGCCGTGGTCGTCGCGTACGGGAGCATCCTTCCCGGGCGCCTGCTCGAGGTGCCGCGCCTCGGCTTCGTCAACCTGCACTTCTCGTTGCTCCCGCTCTACCGGGGCGCGGCCCCCGTGCAGCGGGCGCTGATGGACGGGGTCTCGGTGACGGGCGTGTCCGTGATGGTTCTGACGGAGGGGATGGACGAAGGCCCGGTGCTCGCGCTGGAGGAGGTCGAGGTGCGCCCGGACGACACCGCGGGGACGTTGGGGGAACGCATGGCCGAGCTCGGCGGTCCCCTGCTCGTGGAGACGGTGGAACGTTACGCGGCGGGCGACATCCGGCCGCAGGAGCAGGATCACGACCGCGCGACGTACGCGCCCAAGATCACTCAGGAGGACGCGCGCATCGACTGGAGCCGCCCGGCGGAGGAGATCGTCGACCACGTCCGCGGCCTGAACCCTGCTCCCGGCGCGTGGACGGAGTGGCGCGGGCGGCGCCTGAAGGTCTGGGCGGCGCGCCCGGCGGGGGAGTCGCTTTTCCCCGGGAGGCTCACGGGCGAGGTGACGCTGCTCGCCGGCACCGGCACGGTCGCGCTCGAGCTCACGGACGTGCAGCTCCCCGGAAAGCGAAGGATGCCGGGCGCGGAGCTCGCGCGGGGCCTGCGGCTGGGAGAGGACGAGACGCTCTCGTGACACGGTCGGGCAGGCGGCTGCAGATGGCACCTTCGATCCTCACCGCGGACTTCGGGCGCATCGCCGAGGAGGTGTCCTCGGTGGCGCCGATCGTCGACTGGTTCCACCTCGACGTCATGGACGGCCACTACGTCGACAACCTCAGCTTCGGGCCCCCCACCGTCGCGGCCATCGACGGCGCGGTCGACACCCCGCTGCACGTCCACCTGATGATCGACAACCCCGAGAAGTTCGTGGACGCCTTCGCCGGGGCGGGCGCCGACCGGATCTCGTTCCACCCCGAGGTGACGCCCGACCCGCTCGCGGTCGTGGCCGCGATCCGCGCCGCCGGGGCCGGACCCGGCGTGGCCGTCCATCCCGACAAGTCGCTCGAGTGGGCCGACCGGCTCTTGGACGACGTCGAGGTTGTCCTTATGATGACGGTACGTCCGGGTTTCGGGGGCCAGAAGTTCCTTGCCGGGGTGCTGCCCAGCATCGCGGAGGCCAGGAAGCTGGTCGACCGGAGGGGCTCTCGTGCCGACATAGAGGTGGACGGGGGCGTCAACCTCGACACGGTCGCGGATCCGGTCAGGGCGGGCGCGGACATCCTCGTCACGGGCAGCGCCGTCTACGACGGCCGCGATCCCGTTGCGGCAGCACGACGTATTAGAGAGAGACTGGACATGCTGGCTGAAGGAGAGGGCCGATGATCGCCAGGCGCGAGCTGGTGCTCGTGGCCGACGACGACGAGGACATCGTCCGGTTCGTCGAGGTCAATCTCCGCCTGGAGGGCTACGAGGTCGCGACCGCCTCGGACGGAGAGCAGGCGCTGCAGGGGGCCTACGACCTCATGCCCGACCTCGTCCTCCTCGACGTGATGATGCCGAAGATCGACGGCTTCGAGGTGTGCCAGAGGCTCCGCGGCGACGCGCGCACCAAGCACATGTCGGTGATCATGCTGACGGCCAAGTCGCTGTCGGCGGACAAGGTCGTCGGGCTGACCGCCGGCGCCGACGACTACATGATCAAGCCGTTCGACCCGATGGAGCTCGTCGCGCGCGTGAAGTCGGCGCTGCGGCGCGCCCGCGAGATGCGGGCGGTGAACCCGCTCACGCAGCTCCCCGGGAACGTGCAGGTCCAGGAGGAGGTCGCGAAGCGCGTGGCGCTCGGAGCGCCTTTCGCCCTGATGTACGTGGACCTCGACAACTTCAAGGCGTTCAACGACCACTACGGGTTCCTGCGCGGCGACGAGGCTATCAAGCTCTTGACGAAGTGCACGACCGCGGCGCTGGCGAAGCACGGGGGACCGAACTGCTTCCTCGGGCACGTCGGCGGCGACGACTTCGTCGCGATCACGACCCCCGACATCGCGGAGCTCGCGGCGAAGGAGATCATCGAGTGCTGGGACGCGAGGATCGGCGACCTCTACGACCCCGAGGACGTGGCCCGCGGCTTCATCGAGGTGAAGGACCGCCAGGACCAGATGCACGAGTACCCGCCGACGACGGTCTCGATCGGCATCGCCACCAACACCCACCGCCCGATCAACAGCCACTGGGAGGCCTCCGAGATCGCCGCGGAGATGAAGCAGTTCGCGAAGCGGGAGGCGCGGTCGAGCTACGCGATCGACCGCCGGCGCGCGGACGACGAAGCCGACGTCACGGAGACGCGCACGGACACGGGATCGAGGGCCTAGCTGTGCTTCCCACACACGTTATTGACGATCGCCATGGGAGCTTCCCCGTCGTGAGCTAGGTGCGGCCGGTGGTGGTTGTAATGATGCAGCCACCCGGGGAGAGCGTCGACGCGCTGTTGATTTGACGTGTAGGTGGTGACAT
>JBHELD010000047.1:0-18015 GCA_046263255.1 Actinomycetota bacterium | reverse complement strand
GGCTCATAACCCGGAGGTCGCGGGTTCAAATCCCGCCCCTGCAACCAAAGCCTTAGCAGGTCAGAGGCCCCGAACAAAGTTCCGGGTCTCTGTGACGACGTTCTCGGAGATCAGGCTTGCCACCTGTTTGCCGCGCTCTGCTGCGCGCCCCGAATTTCGCAGGCCGAGCTTGGTGACCGACGCGGTCGCGAGCTAGGCTGCCGTGATGGTGGACAAGCGCGGGGGAGTCGCCGTGCTGGTCGGATCGCTCTGCTGGGGCTCCTCGTGCTTTTGCCGTCGGGCGAGTCGACGCGCTGTGGCAAGTGGCAGGAGGAATTCATCGAGGCAGAAGCCCGCGTGGACCGCGAGGTAGAGCCGGGCTTCTACTGGGTCCCGCCGCCGGCGTTGAAGGAGTTTGCCAAGGTCGGCAGGAGGCGACCCGAAGGGTGCCCGTTCCCTTAGCCCCCTAGATATCCTTGGACGACTTCGATTTCGCCTGTTGCTTCCGCGGCGCCACGATCGCATCGGGTGCCCTCGATGTTTTCCTACCTGCTACTGGTCACCTGATCGGACGGTCCTAAGGACGAGCAGAGCAATCCCAGGTGCCCGACGGCCCACCGTACAAGCACACCGCTAGGACCCGCGCTCCGACATTTCGCCAATCACCCGAAACTCTGAACCGTCCCCGAGAGCAGTGGAACATGAAGGTTCCGTCGCCGCTGGATACCCAGGCGACGAAGGTCAAGAGCCCGGCCCCGGCGACGCCGGCAATTGGAAGTCGCACGCGTGCAAGCGTTTCCCCCCTTCTCCGCGCCCATCTCCCACCACGGAGGTCGTGAGCCATCGCGTGGAGACGTCCGCCGGTAGAACCTGCGGCGCGTGACGCGCAGGTCGCGGGTCGAACCTTGATCAGCGGCCCCGGATGACGTACGAGCGCCCCAGGCGACGCCACCCGACGGCGAAGGCGCCGACGACGAGATCCCTGCGGCCGTCGCCGGTGACGTCTTCGATCCCGTCGACGGAGTGGCCGAACCATCCCGGGCAAAAAGCCCAGTCGCGGCCGCACCGTCGCGGGACCCCGAAGACGCCGTCGATCCGGTACCCCGCCCGCCCGAGCTTCCGCAGGTTCAAGCGGTCGGTCTCGCTGCGTCCGTAGATCACGTAAACCGACCCGGACATCTCGCGGCCGTTGCGGCTCGCGTTCGGCGCCCCGAGAGCCACGTCGGGGACGCCGTCGACGTTCACGTCGCCCACGCCGGCGACGGAGAACCCGACGTTCTCGCCGTCGAATCCCCGCCCGATCAGAAAGCCGCGGTCGCCCAGGTCGGCGAGACGCACCGTGGTCGATACCGCGGCGCCGAACACGACCGCGGCGCGCCCGGGAACGTGGTAGCTGATCCGGGGAGCTCCGACGACGACGTCTCCGAAGCCGTCGCCGTTGACGTCGCCCGCGCCCGCGACGGAGTAACCGGTTGCATCGCCGGGGCGCCGGCCTTGGATCGCGAACCCGCGCGTCCCGAGCGCTCTCAGGTCGAGGGGCTCGGGGGTCGGCTTTCCGAACGTCACGTACGCGGTGCCCGGATCCTCGTACCAGCGCGTGATGCTGCCGACGATCACGTCGGCCAGCCGGTCGCCGTTGACGTCGCCGGCTCCGCCGACGGTCACGGCGTCGTCGTACTGGGGTGCGGGGACGTCGATCCTGTACCCGGCGACGCCCTGGGTGTTCGTCTCGAACGCGGCGAGGTCGACCTCCGACGTCGTCGTCTTCCCGAAGACGACGTAGACGGCGGCGGCGAACGGAGCGGCTACTGCGACGTCGTCGAGCCCGTCACCGTTGACGTCGCCGAGCGCGGCGACCGCCCTTCCGGCGAGGCTGAACTCGTACGGTCCCGTTATGCGGAAGCCGTTAGTCTGCGTCCCCTCGTCGAAGTCCGCAAGGTGAACGTCGGCGACGTCCCTTCTCCCGAAGACCACGTACGCAGCGCCGGAGGCGGGGCGGTCGCCGGTCCCGGCGACGGCCGCTCCCACGATCACGTCGTCGAACCCGTCGCCGTTCACGTCGCCGGCCGCCCGGGATCTCGACGCGAGGTCGTCGGGCTTCGCGCCCTCGATCACGAACCCCTGCGCGACCGGCCGGCGCACGCTCGTCAGACGCCCTTTCGGCCACGGCCCCAGCACGACCCACGTGTGGCCGCGGGACGGGGGCTGGACGAGGTCGCCGCGCGAGACGATCACGTCGGGATGACCGTCGCCGTCGACGTCCCCGGCCGCTGCCGCGCTTCCGGCGCCGCGGATCTCGGCCCACGTGTCTGCGGGAGCGCGCGGCGCCGCATCGGCGGCCACGGCGGCGGCGGCCGCAGCGACCGCGAGCACTGCCGTGGCAACGCGCCGGCGGCTTCGGGACACGCGGCCCATCCTCCAGCATCCGGTCCGGTAGTTCCGGCGCCGCGCGGGAGCGGCGTGCCGGTGCGGCGCTGTGTGACGCCCGCATCGTGTCGCCCGCGGTCGTGCGGAGGCGGGATCCGCAAAGTGCGCACAGGCGACATACGTCGCATTTGCCTCGGCCTCGCCTCCTCCCAAGCGCGCTCGCGTCATACTCGACGCATGAGGCCGCGACTTGCGAGTGCCGGGTTCATCTGTCTGGTCTTGCTCGCGCTGGCCCTGCCTGCCTCCGCGGCCTCCAACGGGCGCTGGATCCTCTACGGCGGGTACGGCCGGAACACCCCGTACCACGTGTTCAAGGTCCGCCTCGACGGGACCCGGCTGCAGCGGCTCTCGCCCCGCGGCGGCGGGCTCGATCCCTCCTGGGCCCCCGGAGGGCGCAGGATCTCGTACGCGACCGACCGGGGGATCGTGGTCGCGCGCGCCGGCGGCTCGCGGCGGCGGATCGTCGCGCGCAACGGGATCGAGCCGCGCTGGTCGCCGGACGGGCGCCGCCTGCTGTTCGCTCGCTGGTGCTGCGTCGAAGACCCCGAGCGCTCCGCGATATTGATGGTCCGCAGGGACGGCAGCGGGCTGCGGCGCCTGGCGCGCGCGGGTGAGAAGCGCCGCGTCGAGGCCGCGCAGTGGGCTCCGAAAGGGCGACGGGTCTCGTACTTGCGGGCCGCCCAGACGTGCAGCCTGGACCGGTGTCCGCGCGACCGCCTCGTGATCGTGAACCCCTCGGGCGAGGCTCGGCGGGTGCTTCTCCGGCGTCACGGCATCGAGCACTACGACTGGTCGCCGGACGGGTCCCGGATCGTCTTCTCGTGTCGCTGTGGGCGCGATCAGTACGACCTCTTCGTGGTCGACGTCGCGACCGAGATCGTGACGCGCATCACGCGCACGGCGACGCACGAGGACGACCCCGACTGGTCGCCCGACGGTGGTCGCATCGTCGCCGTCAGGTGGGCTGCGAGCGGTTCGGGGTGGGGAAGGCTCGTGACGCTCGACCCCGACGGTTCCTCCGCTCGCACCGTGACCCGAGCCTTCAGGGGATGGCCGAGCCCCTCGTGGTCGCCCGACGGTTCGCGCATCGTGTTCCTGAAGGGCGAATGGAGCGACATCTTCGTCGTGGACGCAGACGGGGGCCGGGAGCTCCAGGTGACGGACGACCCCCGGGCCGAGGTGACTCCGACCTGGCAGCCGCGCTGAGCCCCCGCGGATACGAGATCTCTCCTGAGAGCGAAGAAGAGGGGGCCCCGAAACGGGGCCCCCTCGTGTCGCTCCTGCTCGTGGCGCCGGTTGCTACACGGACTTGGCCTTCGCCAGGTCCCACCCCGCGGTGTTGCGGGTCTGTGTCCCGTCGGCGTTGTGAGTTATGTGCGTGACCACGATCCTCGAGAACCTCATCTTCACGGCGTCCGTGGGAGGACCCGAGGTGCGATCTGCGCCGATGCTGTAGGAGCTGATGATCACGTTCTTCAGCTCCCAGACGATGAAGGTCTGCCCGTCGGCGACCCCGGTTAGCGTCACGGTGGGGATGACCCTCCCCTGCGCGCAGTAGAGCATCAGCTTCGGCGTCGCCTTGCTGACCCTCATCGTGAAGTGGAAGTCGTTGACCTTGACCTTGCCGGCCCCGGCGCCCGAGCCGACCACCTGAGTCGAGTTCGTCTCGCCCCAGGACCAGCTCTCGACCGCGATCGCGCCGGTATGCGACCCGTTCGCGACGTCGCCTTCGATCGTCTCGATCTTGAGGAAGTAGTCGGCCGCGGCGCCCTGCGCGCTCACGTCGTCGGCGGGGCCGTTGACCACCACCCCCAACAGGAGCACTGCAAGCGACACGGCCGCGAGGACTGTCGTCCGCACGTTTATTGCCCGGATGCGCATAGGCGTTCCTTTCTGCGCCAGGGGACTCGAAGCGACGACTCCATCGTAGTTACAAGCGCGCTCGTTACCAAGGCGATCGCGCGACATCGGCGCGAAAGTAGCGCGGGACGAGCGAGGCAAAACCGGTCGAACCCGAACGAAACGCCGGCGGGTTGACGAGACCGGCCCACCGCTGGGACGCCCGCAGAGGTCAGAGGTCAACGCGGGCGGCCCTCGCCGACCTCCGCCGGCTGCCGGGCGCGAGGTCCCAGACGAGCTTGCGATCGCCGGGCGGCGGGCCTCCGGCATCGTCCGCACCTAGCCCACATGGACTATGCGGCGCCTTGGGGGGCCGCTGCGTCGGGTCGCGGCCCCCGGAAATAGCACCTTCGGGTGACTCAACTATTTCGGCGGCGGGGCCGATGCCCCTAGTGAGGAAGCGGGAGTGAGTTCGGGGGAGACGGGGGCAACCCCCGGCCGGGCTCGCGTCAAAGTTCGGGTCGGAGGGGTCGAGTGGCAGACGTAATCGCGTCGGAGCGGAGGTTCGGGAACCGCTTCCGGTTCCTGTCGGGGGAGCAGAAGGTCTGGCTCCTCAACCTCGTCCTGGCCGGCGCCGGCGTCGCGCTCTACTTCTTCGTCATCAGCGGCCTGCAGGCGCCCCACAAGGAGTTCCAGCTGAAGTGGTGGGCGCTCGCGCCGCTGTTCCTCGTCGCAGAGATCTGCGTGATCCACGTCCAGCTCCGCCGTGAGGTCCTCTCGTACTCCCTCAACGAGATCCCGCTGATCCTGGGGCTCTTCTTCGCGCCGCCGGGTGACCTCGTCATCGCCGTCCTCCTGGGCGGCGGCATCGCTCTCGCCCTCCACCGCCGTCAGTCGATGCTGAAGCTGACGTTCAACATCAGCCACTTCTGCCTCGAGACCGCGATGGCTATCGTGGTCTTCCACGCGGTGGTCGGCACGCACTCCCACATCGGGCCCGCCGGCTGGATCGGCACGCTCGCCGCCGCCTTCATGGCGGACCTCATCGCGGCGCTGTGCGTCGCGCTCGCGGTGTCGCTGGCGGAAGGTCGCCGGCAGGCGATCGAGAGCCTCCTCGGCATCGGGACGATCGTCGCGTTCACGAACGCGTGCGTGGCGCTTGCGGCCGTGACGGTGCTGTGGACGCACCCCGGTTCGTCGTGGCTCCTCTCGGTGCCGGCGATCCTGCTCTTCCTCGCCTACCGCGGTTACAGCGCCCAGCGGCAGAAGCGCCAGAGCCTCGAGCTCCTCTACGAGTCGACCCGCGTCCTGCAGCAGTCGCTCGAGGCGAACTCGGTGGTCGACACCGTCCTCGAGCAGGCCCGCCAGATGCTCCGCGCCGACTACGCCGAGATCACGAGGTTCCCGCAGCTGAAGGGGGGCCGGGCGTTCCGCGCGTCCCTCGGCCCCGGCACCCGGCGCGAGCCGTTGCGCTCGATCAGCCTCGATCCCACGCAAGGGGTGTGGGCGCGTGTCGCGGCCGAGGGACAGACGATCCTCGTCGCGCGGCCGATCGAGAACGAGAAGCTGAGGGCGCACTTCCACGAGAGAGGCATCCGCGACGCGATCGTCGCCCCCCTGCATGGTCCCGAGGGCATCGTCGGGACGCTGCTCGTGGGGAACCGCCTCCGCGACGACGTCGCGACGTTCGACTCGGACCACCTGAAGCTCGTCGAGACCCTGGCGAACCACGCCAGCATCTCGCTCGAGAACGGGCGCCTCGTCGAGAGCCTGAAGCGCCAGGCGGCGGAGAACGAGTTCCAGGCGCAGCACGACTCCCTCACCGGCCTCTTCAACCGGACGATGTTCCACAACCGCGTGACGCAGGCGATCGAGCAGTCGGGCGCCGACATGGTCGGGGTCCTGCTGATGGACCTCGACCGCTTCAAGGAGATCAACGACACGCTCGGTCACCCGACGGGCGACAGCCTGCTGAAGGAGACCTCGTTCCGGCTCCGCCGCATCCTCGGTCCCGACATCACGATCGCCCGGCTCGGCGGGGACGAGTTCGCGATCCTGCTGCCGCGGCTCAGCTCGTTGATCGGCGCGACCGACCTCGCCGCGAACCTCGTGAAGGCGCTCCGGGAGCCGTACGAGCTGCAGGACCTCTCGCTCGACGTGAGCGCGAGCATCGGCATCTCGCTCTTCCCCCAGCACGGGACCGACGCGGAGACGCTCATGCAGCGAGCGGACGTCGCGATGTACATCGCGAAGGCGTCGCACAGCGGGTTCGAGATCTACGACGGCGAGAAGGACCAGTACAGCCCGAACCGGCTCGCGCTCGTGGCCGAGCTCCGCCGCGCGATCGACGACTCCCACCTCGTCGTCTGGTACCAGCCGAAGATGGACCTGGCGTCCGGCCGCCTCATCGGCGCCGAGGCGCTGGTGCGCTGGAACCACCCGCGCCACGGCATGATGCCCCCCGACGAGTTCATCGGCCTCGCCGAGCACACCGGTCTCATCGGCCCCCTGACGCACTACGTGCTGGAGGAGGCGCTGCAGCAGTGCGTCACCAGGCGCTCCTCGGGCTTCCCCGACTTCAAGGTCGCCGTGAACCTGTCGGTCAAGAACCTCATGGACGTCGACCTGCCGCGGCAGATCGGCACGCTCCTGACGAAGTCCCGCCTCGCTGCCGACGCGCTGCAGCTCGAGATCACCGAGAGCAGCATCATGGAGGACCCGGAGCGTGCGATCGAGGTCCTCACGCGGCTCCACGAGATGGGCATCGGGATCGCGATCGACGACTTCGGCACGGGTTACTCGTCGCTCGCGTACCTCCGCAGGCTTCCGGTCGACGAGATGAAGATCGACCGCACCTTCGTGCGCGGCATGATGTCGTCCGAGAACGACGCGGTGATCGTGCGGTCGGTCATCGACCTCGGCCGCAACCTCGGCCTCGTCGTCGTCGCCGAAGGGATCGAGGACGGCGAGTCGATGGAGCGCCTCGAGGCGCTCGGCTGCACGGTCGGGCAGGGCTACCACATCGCTCGGCCGATGGACGCGGAGGGCTTCGACTCCTGGGCCGCGAGCCGGAAGGCGACGGAGGCCGCGGCGCGCCCCGAGGGGAACGCGCCGGTGGTCCCGCTGGCGCCGCGCCTGCAGAGCCTCTAGGAGCCGCGCCTCCGTTCCAGGTGCCGCGCCCCGTACGGCGTGATCTCCCAGACCGCCCCTCTCTGCCGGAGGAGCCCGTGGATGTGCGCCATCGTCGCGAGCAACCGAACGGTGCCTGCCGGCGTGAGGCCGAGGCTCTCGGTCGGATCCGCCATCGCTCCCTCGGCCGCCAGGATGCGGAGCACTTCGAGCTGCGCCTCCGACAGCTCCATCAGGGGCTTCTGGACCTCGACCTCGTAGACGAGGCGCCCCCGGCGCATCTTCGGCACGCGGCCGTCGAGCGGTACGAGGAAGGCCACGACCCTCCCGAAGTGACGGATCGCGAACGAATGCCCCTCGTCGGCCACGGCGCGCAGCAGCTTCGCGGTCTCGCGGGTCAGCTCCCTGGCGCTGACGTGCCGCGCCGGCTCGATGGGCACATACGTCCTCTCGCCAGACACGTCAGACACGTCAGACACGTCAGTCATGTCTGCCATGTCTGACACACCTCGGGAGGAACACCTATGGCGCGCCCCACGCCGCCGGAAGACCTACGAATAGCGCGTTACGTAGCCCCTCGTGCGAAAGAGCGCCAGCATCTTCGCCAGGAAGAGCATCGCCGCGATCGTCAGCACCGCGGCCCCCGCCGCGGCGACCCCCAGGTCCCCCCACAGCATCCCCCGCCCGTCGAGCAGGCCCCGCAGCGCGGCGAAGGCGTGGGTCGTCGGGAGGAGGCGGGCGACCGGCTGCACGAGCCCGGGCAGCGCCGGCACCGGGTAGAAGACGCCCGACAGCGGCATGACGAGGAAGAGGATCCCCCACGCGAGGGCCTCGGCTCCGCTCCCGAACCGCAGGACGAGCGCGATCACGAACAACGCCATCGCCCATCCGACGACGAGGAGGACCGCCGCGATTGGGATCAGCCCGACGCCGACGTCGGAGATGTCGAAGGCATAGAAGCCGAGCGCCCCGAGCGCGACGAGGCCGACGCCGAGGACCAGCTTCACGAGCCCGAAGAGCGCGACGCCCGCGGCGTACTCGATCTCCTTCAGCGGGGTCACGAGGAGGTTCAGCAGATTGCGCGACCACGTCTCCTCCAGAAAGCCCGTCGACATCGCGATCTGGCTCTGGTAGACGACGTGCCACAGCACTATCCCCGCGAGGAGGTAGCCGAACGCGGCCCGCTCGCCGCCCTCGGTCTCCGACAGGAACACGCCGAGCGACCCGAACAGCAGCACGTCCACGACGGGCCAGATCGTGACGTCGTAGAGCCGGTGGGGGCTCCGGCGCAGGACGTACGCGTGCCGCTTCGCGATCGACAGGACGCGCAGCCGGCTCATGCGGTGTGATCGGTCTCCTGCGTGCGGCCCGCGCCGCCGTCCGCTCCCGCGATGTGCAGGAAGACGTTCTCGAGGTCCTCCTGCCCGAAGCTCCCCGCCACCTCCTGGGGCGTCCCGTCGGCGACGATGCGGCCGCGCGACATGAAGACGACGCGGTCACACAGCCGCGCTACCTCGACCATGTTGTGGCTCGTGACGAGCAGCGTCGTGCCCTCCTTCTCGCAGAGGTCGTGGAGGCCCTGGCGGACGCGCTGCGCGACGTCGGGATCGAGCGAAGCCGTGGGCTCGTCGAGCACCAGCAGGCGCGGCGAGTGCAGCGTCGCCTTGATGATCCCGACGAGCGTGCGCTGCCCGGACGACAGCTCGTTTCCCATCACCCCCGCGAGCCGGGCGATGCCGAACCGCTGCAGGCCGAGGTTGATCCGATCCGACGGGTCCTTCAGCCCGTAGAGCCCGCCGTAGAGAGCGAGGAACTCGCGCACCCGCAGGCGCTCGGCCAGCGGCATGTATCCCGCGGCGAAGCCCACGTGCTGCATCGCCTCGCTCCGCCGCTCCGGGAGCTTCAGGCCGGCCACCTCGACCTCGCCGGCGTCGGGAGAGATCACGCCGAGCAGCATGAACAGAGTCGTGGTCTTGCCCGCTCCGTTCGGTCCGAGCAGGGCGACCCTCTCGCCGCTGAGGACCTGGAGGTCGACGCCGTCGACCGCGCGGACGTTCCGGAACTGCTTGACGAGCCCGGTCGCGCGGATGACGTGGTCCATCGGCGACGACTATGGCAGACGACGGAGGCGTGGGACGCCGCCCGGGGACGGCCTCCGGCGCTCTAGCGGTGTTCGGCGACGACGACCAGGGCCATGAGGCCGAGGAGGATCGCCATCAGCGCGAGGATCATCGGACCGTCCATCTCCGCCTTTTTCTCGATGGGGAGTGCGTCTCTGATGACAGTCTCGGCGTCCGGGGCGTAAGTCTCTATAGTCCGTTCGGGCTGTTCGGGTTGCCGAAAACGACTACGCGCCGGCCGCCCCCGATCCGCCGGCTTCGACACGACTGGAGGAACCGACATGGCAACGTCCGCCCGCTTCGTCACTTCCGAGGGGACGTTCACCGTCCGCCTCATGCCCGACCACGCCCCCACGACCGTCGCCAACTTCGTCGACCTCGCGACCGGGAAGAGGGAATGGAAGGACCCGCGCGACGGAAAGCGAAAGACGGAGCCGCTCTACGACGGCACGATCTTCCACCGCGTGATCCCCGACTTCATGATCCAGGGCGGCGACCCGCAGGGGACGGGGACCGGCGGCCCCGGCTACCGGTTCGAGGACGAGACGCCGCCGGGGGGGCCGAAGTTCGACCGGCCGGGCCTGCTCGCGATGGCGAACGCGGGCCCGAACACGAACGGGTCGCAGTTCTTCGTGACCGTCGCGCCCACTCCCTGGCTGACGGGCAAGCACACGATCTTCGGCGAGGTTGCCGAGGGCATGGAGGTGGTCGAGAGGATCTCGACCGTCCGCACGGCCGCCCAGGACCGCCCGGCCGAGGACGTCGTGCTCGAGAGGGTGGAGATCGAGGAGCAGTAGCCGGCTCCTGCGACGGTGTCGCGCGTGGCCTACGAGGACGCTTCCACGATCGTCGAGGTGCGGGGACAGCGCGCGCGCCTGGTCGACCTCGGCGCGGGCGATCCCGTGGTCGTCCTGCACGGTTGGGGGGGCCGCATCGAGTCGATGGCACCGGTGATCTCGTGCCTCGCCGGCGCGCGGCGGGTGCTGTCGCTCGACCTTCCGGGCTTCGGCGAGTCCCCGCCGCCCGAGTCGGCGTGGGGGACCCCCGAGTACGCGGACTTCGTGATCGCGGTGCTCGCCGGCGCGGGAGTCACGCGCGCGCACTTCGTCGGCCATTCGTTCGGAGCGAAGACCTCGCTCTATCTCGCGGCGACGGCGGGCCCGCTCGTGAGCAGGCTCGTGCTCGCGGGGTCGTCGGGCCTCCGCACGGCACCGTCCTTCAAGGCGCGGGTGAGACGGGGCGCGTCGCGCGCCGGACGGGCGGCCGGACGCTTCGGCTCCCCCGGCCGCGCGCTCCGCGGCGCCCTCTACCGCCGGATCGCTTCGGAGGACTACCGCAACGCGGGGCCGCTGCGGCCGACCCTCGTGAAGGTCGTCAACGAGGACCTGGGACCGCTGCTGCCGCGCGTCGCCGTGCCGACGTTGCTCGTATGGGGCACGGACGACGACGCCGTCCCGGTCGCTCACGCACGCGCGATGGAGCGGGCGATCCCCGATGCCGGCCTCGTGCTGTTCGAGGGCGCCGGCCACTTCGCGTACCTGGACGAGCCCGACAGGTTCTGCCGGGTCGTACGCAACTTCCTCGGGATCGGCTGAGGTCGTGGGCCGCGCCGATCCGTTCACCGGATACTCCGTCGTCCTGCGGACGATCGTCTACGGGATCGTCCCGCTGTTCACCGCGTTCCAGTGCGTAAGGCTGCGGCGGGCCCTGCACGTCTTCCAGCTCGAGGCCTACAAACGCCCGAGCTTCCGCCGCTGGCTGAGGTCGAACCGGGACAAGGCGTGGTTCCTGAAGCCGTCGACGGCGAAGAAGCCGTTGGTGATGACCGGGCGCGCGTGGAGGATCCTCGTGACCGCGACCGCGTTGGCGCTGCTCGGGGTCGTCCTCCCGCCGGCGGCGGCGCACCTGTGGCTCGGCGGCGCGCCCGCCGACCTGGTGACGTGGGCGCTGGCGACGACGGCGGCGTTCGTGGGGGCGCCGCTGCTGATCCCGGCGGCCGACTGGGCGCTTACGCCGGTCCAGGCCGCGGTCAACCGGTCGTACCTCCGAAGGGCGCGGCGCAAGCTCGCGGAGGTCTCGCCGACGGTCGTCGGCATCACCGGCTCGTACGGGAAGACCTCGACCAAGTTCGCCGTGGGGGCGCTGCTCGGCCCCGACGCGCTCGTCACTCCGGGCTCGTTCAACACGACGATGGGCGTGTGCCGCGCGATCAACGAGCACCTCGAGCCGCGCCACCGCTACTTCGTCGTCGAGATGGGCGCGCGCCGGCGCGGCGACATCGCCGAGATCGGACGGCTCGTCAACCACCGGATCGCGGTGCTGACCGCGATAGGGACCGCGCACCTCGAGAGCTTCGGCTCGGCCGAGGCCATCGCGCGGGCGAAGCTGGAGATCGTCGACACGCTCGCGCCCGGCGGCATCGCGATCGTGAACTCCGACGACGCGACGATCCGCGGCCTCGCGCGCGAGCTGGCGGGGGTCGAGGTGGTGCGCTACGGGCTCGACCCGGCGGGGTCGCCGGACGTGACGGCCGAGGCCGTCGAGATCACGCGGGCGGGAACGCGGATGACCGTCGTCGACCGGCGTTCGGGGGAGAGGCTGGAAGCCTCGACGAAGCTGCTGGGGCGCCACTCGATCGGTCACGTGCTCGCCGGCGTCGCGGTCGCGCGGGCCGCGGGGGCCGGGCTCGCGTCGTTGGCGCCCCGCATCGCCGCGCTGACGCCGGTCGAGCACCGGCTCCAGCTGATCGGGGCGCCGGGCGGCGTCACGGTGCTGGACGACGCGTTCAACTCGAATCCCGACGGCGCGGCGGCCGCGCTCGAGGTCCTCGCGGCCATGCCGGCGCGGCAGAGGATCGTCGTGACTCCCGGGATCGTCGAGCTCGGGAAGCTGCAGCAGGCGGCGAACGAGGAGCTCGGGCGCCGCGCCGGCGAGGTGGCGGACGTGCTGATCGTCGTCGCGCGGGTGAACCGCGACGCGCTCGTCGCCGGCGCGACCGGGGGCCGCGCCCGGACGATCGCGGTCGCGTCGCTCGAGGAGGCCACCGCCGAGCTCGCCGGGATCGTCGGCGGCGGCGACGTGGTGCTGTTCGAGAACGACCTTCCCGACCAGTACGAGGGCTGACGGTCCGGATCGGGCGGGGACCCATAGACTCGGCGCCATGGGGAAGCTCAACGTGGGCGTCGTGTTCGGAGGGCGTTCGGTCGAGCACGACGTCTCGATCGTGACGGCCCACCAGGCGATGGCGGCGTTGTCCGAGCGGCACGAGGTCGTGCCGGTCTACGTGACGCGCGAGGGCCGGTGGCTCACGTCGCCGGCGCTGAACGATCTCGACGTCCACAAGAAGGGACGTGCCGCAGAGGCCGGCGAGGAGGTCGCGCTCCCGCTCGACGGGAGCGGGGCCCTCCAGGTCCCCGGCGGGCGCCTCAAAGGCCCCCGAAGGATCGCCCTGGACGTCGTGCTCCCGTGCATCCACGGAACGTTCGGCGAGGACGGGACCCTGCAGGGGCTGCTCGAGATGGCCGGCATCCCGTACGCGGGGAGCGGCGTGCTCGCCTCTGCGATCGGCATGAACAAGATCGAGATGAAGACGGTGTTCGCCGGGGCCGGGCTCCCGGTCGTGCCCCACGACGTCGTCTCCGCCGCCGAGCTCGACGCCGGCGAGGGCGCGGTGCTCGACCGGATCGAGACGACGATCGGCTATCCGGCGTTCGTCAAGCCGTCGCGGCTCGGCTCGAGCGTCGGCATCGGAGCGGCCCCCGACCGCGACCGCCTGCGCGGGACCCTCGACGTGGCCCGCCGCTACGACGACCGGATCCTCGTGGAGAGGGCGATGGAGGGCTGCATCGAGGTGAACTGCTCGGTTCTCGGCGGCCCGGGGCTTCCTCCCCGCGCCTCGGTGTGCGAGCAGCCCGTGAAGTGGCAGGAGTTCCTCTCGTTCGAGGACAAGTACATGCGCGGCGGCAAGGGGGCGCCCGGCGGCAAGACGTCGGGGATGGAGTCGCAGGACCGCCGGATCCCGGCCCCCATCCCCGACGAGGTGACGAAGCAGGTCCAGGACAACGCGCTCGCCGCCTTCGCGGCGGTCGGCGCCGCCGGAGTGGCGCGGATCGACAGTTTCGTGGACGAGGAAACCGGCGACACATGGCTTATGGAGATCAACACGATGCCCGGCTCGCTCGCGTTCTACCTGTGGGAGGCGTCCGGCGTCTCCTTCGGAGAGCTCGTGCAGTCGCTCATAGACTCCGCGCTCGTGCGCCGCGACGAGGCGGCCGGGCTGCTGTTCGCTTTCGACTCCGCGATGCTCGCCGGGCTGCGTGGGGGCAAGACCCGTGGCTGAGGCGCGCCGGGCGAACCTCACGGCGAACGACAAGGCCCGCTTCACCGAGGGCACGCTGCCGCTGCTCGACTCGCTCTACGCGTCGGCCCTGAGGATGACGCGCAACCCAGCCGACGCCGAGGACCTGGTCCAGGAGACGATGCTCCGCGCCTACCGCTCGTTCGATCGGTTCGAGCCGGGGACGAACCTGAAGGCGTGGCTGTTCCGGATCATGACGAACGCCTACATCAACACGTACCGGAAGAAGCAGCGGGAGCCGAAGAAGGTGTCGGCGGACGAGGTCGAGGACTTCGACCTGTATCAGGAGCTGAAGAACCACGACGACCAGTTCTCGCAGACGCCCGAGAGGATCGTGCTGGACTCGCTCGTGGACTCCGACATCATCGAGGCGATCGACGACCTCCCCGAGCAGTTCCGCCTCGCGGTAGTCCTGTCCGACGTCGAAGGCTTCTCCTATGCCGAGATGGCCGAGATCATGGACGTGCCGCTCGGCACCGTCATGTCGCGTCTGCACCGGGGAAGAAAGGCGCTGCAGAAGCGGTTATGGGAGCTAGCGAAGGATCGTGGCATCGTGCGAAGCTCCAGGGACGGCAACCGGGGGGACTAGCCGACATGGTGAAAACGAGATGAAGCCGATCTGCAGGGAGACCCTCCAGCGGGCCTACCTGCTGATCGACGGCGAGCCCGTGGCCGCCGAGGAGACCCTCAGCATCCGGGCTCATCTGGAGGAGTGCCGGCCCTGCTACGAGCGCTACGGCCTCGAGGTCGAGGTCAAGGCGCTGATCTCGCGGCTGCGCGGCTGCCAGCAGTGCCCCGAGTCGCTGAAGCACAGGATCGCCGGGATGATCGAGGAGGCCTAGGGCCTCCGGCTCCGTTCTTCGTCGCTGCGGGCGGCGGCCGTCCCTCCGTCACCCACACCGCTTTTTAGGGTTCCTCCGGGACGACCGCCGTCCTCGCTATCGGTCCGCCCGTGCGGCTCGTTCCGCGCGGTCCCGGCCGCGGCGATCGTTCGCTCTTCCGAGCAGGGCAACCACCTGACCCCTCGATTGGGTTTTCAAGGAAGGGGCCGAATCCGCCGATAAAGCCTCAACGGGCAATACGGACCTCCTCGGGAGCGATGGGATGCTGGACTTGCAGGAGCACACGGAGCAGGACGAGCGTTATCTGAAGACGGCCGAGGCCGCGCGGATCCTCCGGGTGTCGCCCAAGACCGTGTCCCGTTGGGCCAAGGACGGCAAGCTCCCGCACATGGTGACGCTCGGCGGCCACCGCCGCTTCCCCGCCAGCCGCATCGAGGCGATCGCCCGAGGGCTCGAGGAGCTCTAGAGGCGACAGGCTTCATTTGCCTAATGCGGGCCGCCGGATAAGATTAGGCGTCCCCTAATAACCCACAGGAAACGGCTGCCCCCATGGCCCGAACGAACCTCCACGAGCTGGCCAACCGCCTGCTGGAGACCCTCGCCGAATCGGCCGAGGGAGACACCTTCGAAGGCAAGCTGAGAGCCGTCGCGGCCGAGGCCGGGCTGAACTCCGTCCGCAGCGCCGAGGTGATCAAGCTGCTGGAGGAGCTCGGCCGGATCGAGGTCGTCCAGCGCGGGCGCAGGGGCCGCAACACGATCATCGCCCTGAAGTCGACGGCCCCGGTGCGCCTCGAGGACGCCGAGGCGATGCTCCCGAGCCGCGCCGCCAAGCGGACCACGCGCCTGAACTACGACGACCTGGGGCGGGCGGTCGTGGACCGGCTGCTCGAGCTGGCGCGGGACGACGGCCTGCGGGCGGCCCAGGTCGACGCGTTCGCCGCCGAGAGCCAGCAGCACCGGACCCGGGTCGCCGAGCTCGAGGAGTCCCTCGAGGAGGCGAGGCGGCGCGAGACCGATCTGCGCGTGAGGCTGAAGGCGGCGGAGGAGGCGCTCGAGCGGGCCGAGGAGAACCTGCGCAAGGCGTTCGGTCCCGCGCCCAGGGCCGCCGGCGGCGACGGTGGTCCGGCCCCCATCGAGGACGAGGACGCCCGCGCCGTCCTCGACATCCTCAGATCCGGGCGGGGTTGACCGGATCGCCATCCGGCGACCCCGTCGTCTCCGTCGTCGACGCCGGAGTCGCCACCATCACGATCTCGAGGGAAGACCGCCGCAACGCGCTCGGCCCCGCGGTCGTGCGAGGCCTGACGGCCGCGCTCGCGGCGGCCGAGGACGATCCGGCGGTCTTCGTCGCCGTCCTCACCGGCGCGGGCGACAGGGCCTTCTGCGCGGGCGGAGACCTCGCCGGGAGCACGGCCACCTCGAAGACCGGCGGCCGGCGCGAACGGGGGGAGGTCGGGGCGCTGTTCCGGCGCCTGCGCGAGTCGCCGCTGCCGGTGGTCGCGCGCGTCAACGGACACGCCCTTGCCGGTGGCTTCGGCCTCATGCTGTCGTGCGACCTCGTCGTCGCGGCGGCCGACGCCGAGCTGGGGATGCCGGAGGTGGACGTGGGGCTCTGGCCCTTCATGGTCGCGGCGATGGTCCACAGAGACCTGCCGCGCAAGGTCGCGCTCGACCTCATGCTCACCGGCCGCCGGATCTCCGCGAGCGAGGGCGCGCGCTGGGGCTTCGTGAACCGGGTCGTCCCGCGCATCGAGCTGGACGCCGCGGTGGCGGAGCTGGCCGGGACGCTGCGCTCGAAGAGCCGGGTCGTGCTCTCGTTGGGGAAGTCGTCGTACTACGCGGCCGAGGACATGGACTTCGAGCAGAAGCTCGCGTACCTGAACGGGATGCTCTCGCTGTGCCTCGAGTCCGAGGACGCGGCCGAGGGCGTGACGGCGTTCCTGCAGAAGCGTCCCCCGCAGTTCAAGGGGCGCTAACCTCCTAGGCGCGAGCCCGGGAAGACTTCGGCGGACCGCGCCGGCGAAGGGCCTCAAAGGCAGGTGCATGCACGTGTCCGAGACGCGCAGCTCCATCACGTACTCCTACGACGGCCCCGAGATGAGGGAGCACGTCGAGATCCTGGCGGACCGCAAGCGCAAGCATCTCGGGATGGGCGGCCCCGAAAGGATCCAGCGGCAGCACGGCTCCGGGAAGCTCACCGCTCGGGAGCGCGTCGACCTCCTGTTCGACGAGGGGTCCTTCGTCGAGCAGGGGCTGCTCGCGCACCACCAGTCGTCGTCGCCGGCGATGCAGGGAAAGTTCACTCCCGCCGACGGCGTGGTGACGGGAGTGGGATCGATCGACGGGCGCCGCGTCGCGCTGATCGCCTACGACTTCACGGTCATGGCCGGGTCGATGGGGATGGTCACGGAGATGAAGGCGGCGCGCGTCCGGGAGATCGCGCTCCGGGAGCGGATCCCGATCGTGTGGCTCGTCGACTCCGCCGGCGCGCGCATCCAGGAGGCGACGGGCTCGATGTTCGCCCGCACCGGAGACCTCTTCCGCGAGCAGGTCGTGATGAGCGGCGTCGTGCCGCAGGTCGCGGCGATGATGGGCCCCGGCGCGGCCGGCACCGCGTACATCCCCGGTCTCGCCGACTTCGTCCCCATGGTGGAGGGGACGTCGAACATGGCGCTCGCCGGTCCGCACCTGGTGAAGGCCGCGGTGGGGGAGGACGTCACCGCGGAGGAGATGGGCGGATCGAAGGTGCACTGCCGGATCTCGGGCGTCGCCGACCTCGAGGTCCCGAACGACGAGGCGTGCATCGCCGCGGTGCGCAAGTACCTGTCCTACTTCCCGTCGTCCAACCTCGAGAGCCCTCCGGTGCGTGCGACGACGGATCCCGCCGGACGCCGCGCCGAGGAGCTGTACGACGTCGTCCCCGCGAACCCCCGGCGGGCATACGACGTGCACCGCGTGATCGATGCGGTCGTCGACGACGGGGACTTCTTCCCCGTGAAGCCGGATTGGGCGCGCAACGTCGTCACCGGGTTCGCACGCCTCGGGGGCCGGTCCGTCGGGATCGTCGCGAACCAGCCGAAGGTCCTCGGCGGCGCGCTGGACGTGAACGCCGCGGACAAGGCGGCGCGGTTCGTGTGGCTGTGCGACGCGTTCTCGATCCCTCTCGTCTTCTTGATGGACTGCCCGGGGTTCCTCGTCGGCAGCGCCGTGGAGAAGCAGGGGATCATCCGGCACGGGGCCAAGATGCTCTTTGCAGTATCGGAGGCGACGGTGCCGAAGATCACTATCGTGATCCGAAAGGGTTACGGCGCGGGTTACTACG
>JBHELD010000046.1:0-20660 GCA_046263255.1 Actinomycetota bacterium | reverse complement strand
GGAGCTGCCCTGGTTGCCCGAGGCTCCGTTCTCGACCGACCGGTCCTTACCCGAGGGGTGGGCGTTGTCGCCCCCGTCGGGCTCGTTGTTGGGGGTGTTCCCGTCGTTGGTGTCGTCGTCCTCGGTGTAGGAGGTGCCGGGGTCCGAGTCGGCGTCGCCGTCGTCGTCCTTGGCCTTTCCCCCGCCCGCCGAAGCCCCCTGGGCGTGGTCGTCTTTGTGGTGAGCCGCCGCCGGCACCGAGGCCAGCAAGAGCGTAGCCAGCGCCAGCAACGCCAGGAGAGCCGTCGCGCTCGAGATCCGCCGCCTGCCCATGTCTCCTCCTTCTGCCCTTCGGGGGAAGCCCCCGTACCGCTATAATGCATAACGTAGCCGTTTGGCTACGTATCGTCACAGCCCACATTCCCCGCCGCGATCGTCCCGAAACCGGGAAAAGGGAGAATTTCTGACGAATTGTGGTCGGTTGGCTACGGACTGCACTTAGCAGGAAATACGTGGCTCTTCCTCTCGGCGGCCGGCCGCGACGGCGAGCCTGGGGGCTCGCCCCCTTCGGGCACGGCCTCACGGGTGGCCCCGGATCCTCCCCGACCACACCGCCGGCGGCGGAGCTGTGGTGGGCCAAGGCCCTGCCGATCCCGGTCGAAGCCGGGCGGGAGGACGGGGGGGTCGTCCCGATCTACGGCCCGATCGCCGCGCTCGAGCGCACGTACGCCGACGGTCCGCTCCGAGACCCGCTCGGAGGGCCGCGCGTGCCCACGTGTTCGACCGGCAATTCGACCGGGACACAATTGCCGGGTCGTGGAGGGCCGTCGTCACGAAGGAGGCTGGCGATGCCGGACCCGTACGAGCTGTCGGTATACGAGCCGCTGGTCGGCGATGCCTTCAGGCTCGACTTCACCGACCATCCGTCGATCGAGCTGACGCTCGTCGACGCGTCTCCGGGGCAGTGGCAACGCCCGGAGGGCGGCAAGACCGCGTTCCGGCTCGAGTTCTCGGGACCCCCGGAGCCGTTGCTCGAACAGCGCATCTACCGGATGCAGCATCCACGGCTCGGAACGGTCGAGATCTTCATCGTCCCGATCGCTCAGGACGACGGGGCGACGACCTACGAGGCCATCGTCAACTAGACGGAGGCCGCAGCTCCATCAGGTAGTACGGTCCCCGTTCCTCCACGCGTACGAAGCCGAGCCTCTCGTAGAGCCGCAACGCCGAATTCTCTCGCTCGACGTGGATCGTGAGCCGCTTCCCGCCGCCGGCGGCCTCTTCGATCAACGCGCGCAGCAGCGATGTCCCGACGCCCTTGCCGCGCGCGGCAGGCAGGAGGGCGACGTCCATGATCCGGATCTCTTCGGGCCACCTCGCCACGTAGAGGCGGCCGGCGGGGAAGCCGTCGACGACGATGACCGAATACGTGGCGTCGTCGTAGCTCGCGTAGTGCGCGTCCTGCGCCGCGAACTGCTGGTCGAGGAACGAGCTCTTCTGCGCGTCGCTCCAGCCCGTGGGCCCGAGCTCCTCCCAGCGCGTGCTCCCGTAGACGGCGCGCAGGAACGGGCGGTCCTCCGGCACGACCGCGCGCAGCTCCACCCGTGCCGCCACGCTCGATTCCATGCCCCTAGGGACGCTGTGGGAACACGCCCTGGAGCGCGATGCAGAAGTTCAGCGTCAGAGACGGCTGCCTGTTGTTGTGGGGCAGACCGGTTCCGGTGATGCTCAGCGAATTCTGGTCCATCGTCGTCAGGTTCTGAGTCGTGTTCGTCTGGTACCCGAAACCCCCCGCGGTCCGGGCGAGCGTCCTGTCGGGGGCCGGCGACAGCTGGTTCGCCTGCTGGTTGCTGGCGACCATGGAGTGGGTGTGCACCGGCATCTCGCTCTGGAGCAGCGTGACGGTGTCGCTTCCCCCCGACTGGCCGACGTCGTACGGGCTCAGCCCCTGTCCCTGCCCTGGGTGCACGGGCGCGTTCCCCTGCATGTCGGGCAGCGCGAAGGTCGACTTCCCGTCGCCCCCGTAGAAGGTGCCGACCAACGCGAAGAGCGCCGTGTTCTGCGAGATCGGCATGAGCTGGCCGTTGCACTGCGCCCATCCCGTCGGGGCGAAGTTGAAGCCGAAGATCCTGATCTCTGCGACGAAGGGGTCTGCCACTGGTCCTCCTGGGCTACGAGAATCTCGGGAAGATCCCGAACATCGAGATGATGAAGTTGACGCACAGGTACGGCATCAGGTTCTCGTGCGGCTGCGAGCCGCCGACGGGCGCGATGACGTTGCTCGCCATGGGCGTGTTCGGCGCGATCGCGCGGAAGAACTGCACGTTCGTGCCGGCGGCGAGAACCTGGCCTCCCGGGTTGCTGGACGCGCCGGCGTTCAGCGACGCGATCATGGGGTGGGTGTGGGCCGGCATCTGCTGGGTCGTCAGGGTCACGCTCTCGACCCCGGCCATCTCGCCGAGGGTGCGGCTGCTGAGGCCGGACCCCTGCCCCTGGTGGATCGGAAGCCGGCTCTGGAGGTTGGGCAACCCGAACGTCTCCTCGCCGTCTCCGCCGTAGGTCGTGCCGATGAGCTGGAAGAGCGCTTCGTTCTCCGAGATCGGGACGAGCTGGCCGTTGCAGAGCTCCCACCCGACCGGAGCGAAGTTCCCGGCGAAGATCCTTATCTCGCCGACGAAGGGTTGAGCCACCTGGTCGCTCCTTTCAGTTCCTCGACGGGAAGATCCCCTGCAGCGCGATGCAGAAGCTGAGGACCGTGTACGGCTGCATGTTCTGGTGCGGCTGGCTGCCCCCGGTGTTCGAGATCGTCGCCGGCAATACGCTGGTCAGGTTCGCGGCGCCGGTGTAGGCGTTGTTCGTACGCGCCAGGATCGACGTTATCGGCTGATCCGCGTTCGTCAGCGACGCGCTGACGGAGTGGTTGTGCGCCGGCATCTCGCCGATCGTGACGGTGTGCGCCTCCTCCCCCGTCTGCGTCCCCTGGCCCCCGGCCCCGCCGCCGACGTGCACGGGGGCGCGGCCCCGCAGGTCCGGCAATGCGAAGGTCGTCTGCCCGTTCCCGCCGTACGTGGTGCCCAGCAGCGAGAACAGCGCCTGGTTCTGGTTGATCGGGAGGAACTGGCCGTTGCAGAGGGCCCACCCTACGGGGGCCTGCTGGAACGACATGATCCTGATCTCACCCAAGAACGGTTCCGACATGCATCCCTCCTCGACGTTCCGACGGCTGGTCTCCGATCCTGAAACGAAAGGCGGGGGAGGGTTCTATGTCACAGGCAGTTCGCTCCCCCGTTCCCGAAGCTCCCGGTCGTGTCGGCGAAGACGGTGGCGACGCCGTTGCCCGCGTTCCGCGATGCCAGGAACGTCTGCACCGCCGTTGCGTCCTTGGCGCCTCCGACGTATCCGGGCAGGTTGATCGTGTTCGACGCCGCGTTCGTCAGGATGTTGATGTCGTCGAAGCCGGCTCCGTTCGACGTCGCGATCGAGTTGGCGTCGCCGCCTGCCCCGCCGATGTCGAGACAGAGCGTGGTCGACGTCGACGCGATGTCCACGCCGATGCCGGCTAGGGCGAACGTGCCGGGGTTCGAGATCGTGTTGCCCTTGATCGTCACCCGCATCGGCGACCCGGTCGTGCCCTGAGGCCTCAGGCCGATGCCGTAGCCGTTCGCGTACTGGACGATCGTGTTGTTGGTGATCGAGGCGGTGTGGGTCCCGGATCCTTCGTGGTTGAAGGCGAGGCCGTCGGCCTGCGCCGAGCCCGAGTTCGCCTCGCCGGCGACGCCGATCCGGTTGTTCGAGATCGTGCCGTCGTAGTCCCCGGCGCCATTGCCGACGCCGGTCGTGATCGTCAGGCCGTTGCCGAGCGCGTCCCGCATGTCGTTGTCCGTGATCGTGTAGTTCAGGTCCGTGTTCGACCCCCCGCCGCCCGCGGCCACGGTGATGCCGCCGCCGCCGGAGACGATGCTCGGGTGGTTGTTCGTGAAGTCGTTGCCGTTCAGCGTCAGGGTCCCGGCGGCGCTGTTGTTCAGGACGTAGTTCAGCAGGTCGCCTCCGGCCGTCGTGAAGGCCGAGTCGTTGTTGACGGTGACGTTCATCACCGCGCTGTTGAAGGCCGAGGCGTTGAACGCGTCGTCGGCAAGGCCGCCGGTGCTCGTGGCGAAGTCGGTGTTCGACACGGTTAGGGGGTTCAGCGTCCCGCTGGTGTTCGAGACCGTGAACGAGTTCTCGTAGCCGCCGAGGACCTGCGAGTCGGTGACGGAAGCCGAGCCGGTGAGGCCGCAGAACATGACCGTGCCCTCGTTCTGGGCGTCGTTCGTCCCGTGCGTGCCGGTCAGGTTCGTCGAGCTCATGCTGAAGCCGTTGACGCTGTAGCCGAGGATCCCGAAGTTGGACGAGCCGTTGATCAGCATGTCGTCGATGCTCGGCGCAGCCGTGCTGCGCAGGAAGATCCCGACGCCTGACGGCTGACCCGCCGGAGAGGCGCACTGGTTGGTCGCGGCGTCGGCGCCGGTCGTGTTGGCGATCGTGCCGCCGTCGTTGCCGTCAGCAGCGCTCGTACCGGTCACCGCGAGGTTGCCGGTCGAGCCGGTGTTGTCCAGCACGATGCCGTTGGCGGCGCCGTTGGACGAGATCGAGTCGAAGATCAGGTCGCCGGCTCCGATCGTCGTGTTCACGACGACCAGCGGCCTTCCCGTCGTTGTCGTCAGGACGTTGTCGTCCGACGTGACGTGGACCGTGCCGCCGCCCGTGGCGTTAAAGGCTGCGAGGCCTTGGGTGTTCAGTGCGAGATCGTTGTCGAAGCGGATGACGCTGCCGGTGTTGCTCGTCAGGCTGATCCTCGCGTTCGTCCCGCCGTTGCTGCCGGAGATCGTCCCGTTGAAGTCCTTCGTGCCGCCGTCGGTGTTCGTGATCGACACGACCGGCCCGGAGGTGTCCGAGATGTTCCCGCCGTAGGTGAAGTCCTGCACGGCGTCGTTGATGTCGACGACCGCGTTCGTGGCGTTCTGCAGCGTCCCGGCGGGGGCGGTGAACGAGCCCGTGACGTTGTTGAGCTTGATCGCCTCGGTCGGGCTACTGCTCGACGACACGTTCGTGAACGTCATCGCGAGATTGCCGCCGTTGACGTCCAGGGCCTTGCCCGTGGTGTTGATCGAGGAGTCGTTCACCGTCGCGGTCCCCACGGTCGTGCCGGCGAGGGCGATCGTGCCGTTGCCGAGCGCGACGTCCTCCAGCGTGTTCCCGCTGCCGAGCGTGACGACGGTCTGGCCGGCGTGCGAGATCGCCGGCGTGCCGCCTGCCGCAACCAGGTCGGTGTGCGTCCGGCCGACGTTGTCGGTCACGTCCAGGCTGTTGGCGTGTCCGATCAGCTTCTGGGTGTTCTCGAGGACGATGCCGTTCGCGTAGTTGCCGGAGTGGACGAAGATGATGTCGCCGGCACCGTCCTTCGAGTCGGAGCCGCCGCCGGTGCTGAGCGGCGCGAGGCCCTGGAGCTTCGAGTAAGAGGTCCCGGTGCCGCCCGCGCCCGCCGACCCGTCCACGTACCAGACGACCGGGCCGGTCACGTTGATGTTCACGGTCCCGTTGGACTCCGCGTTCTGCGGTTGACCGTCGGAGACCCGGTAGTCGAAGGAGTCCGTCCCGGTGTAGCCCGCCGGCGGCTGGTACTCGAAGAGGCCGTTGGCGTGCAGCGTGACGGTTCCGCTCTGATCCGTCGTGCAGTTGAAGGGGGCCGAGGCGCCGGTGCAGTCCGCGCCGGCGATCAGCGAGATCGTGTCGCCCTCGTGGTCGAAGTCACCCGTCAGGACGTTCTCGTTCGAGGCGGTGTCGATGTGGATCGCCTCGGCCGAGTTGACGCCGTTGTCGAGGGTCGTGTTCGCGAGGGCGCTCTTGTTCCCGTTCAGCGTATCGAGGTCCGCGACCGGCGCGTCGTTCACCGGCGTCACCTCGATGCCGTGCGTGTCGGTGCCGTTGCCCTCGCCGTCGTTCACGGTGAACGTCACCGTCCGGGTGAGCGCGCTCGGGTTCTCGCTCGTGTTGTGGTACTTCACGGTCTGCAGGGCGCTCTGGTAGTTCGCGAACGTCGTGTTCCCCGACAGCGTCAACGTGCCGGTGGAGGCGTCGAACGGAGCGGCCGTGATCCCGAAGGCGTTGACGAACGACAGCACGTCCTGCCCGTTCTGGTAGTTGCCGGTGATCTGGACGGTGGCTCCCGAGGCATTCGTGTGGTCGGCGTCGGTGACCGTCATCGTCGAGTGGATCGCGGTGGCCGCGTCGTTCTCGGTGTAGGCGAGGTCGCCACCCGGCGTCGTCAGGACCGGCACGTCGTTGATCTCGGTGACGTCGATCCCGGTCGTGGCGGTGTCGCTGAGCGCGCCGTCGGTGGCCGTGAAGGTGACCGTGCGGGTGAGCTCGCTCGGGTTATGGCTGGTGTTCTCGTAGGTGACGGCCTCGAGCGCCTGCAGGTAGTTCGCGACCGTCGTCGTCCCGGACAGCGTCAGCGTGCCGGTGCCGGTGTCGAACGGGCTCGCGGTGATCGAGAAACCGCCCGGGTACGCCAGGACGTCCTGTCCGTTCTGGTAGTTGCCGGTGATCTGGACTGTGGCGCCGGTCAGCATCGGGCTGTCGACGTCGCTCAGCGTGACGTTGCTCGTGATCGCCGTCGCCGGGTCGTTCTCGCTGTAGGCGAGGTTCCCGCCGGTGATGCCGAGGTTCGGCGCGTCGTTGATCGCCGTGACGTCGAGCGTCACGGTCGCCGCCGCCGAGTCCGCCGACCCGTCGTTGACCTTGAAGTCGAACGTCTCGAAGCCGGTGCCGTTGCCGTCGAGCGGCGGGACGTAGGTGACCTTGTCGGCAGGCAACGTGTGCGGCACGGTCGTGATCTCCGTCCCCGCCGAGCTCGTGCCCTCGTGGAGCTTCCCGCCGTTGGCCGGCAGGCTGGTGATCTTGAACGTCAGCGGGTCGCCGTCACCGTCGGTGCCGGTCAGCGTGATCGACTTCTCGGTGTCCTCGTTCGTCGAGACGGTCTGCGCCGTGGCGACCGGCGGCGTGCTGAACTGGATCGTGACGTCCTCGGTGTCGGTCTGAGGCGTCCCCGACCCGGTGTTGCCGTTGTCGTCGACCGCGATCGTCAGCGTGTCGGACAGCCCGGAGAAGCCGGCGTCGCTCGTGTAGGTGAGCCCGTTGGCGGCAGACAGCGTGTTGTTGATCTCGGTCAGCGTGCCGGCGATCGACAGCGCGTCGGTCCCGTTCCCGGTGACGTCCCCCGCGACCAGACCGTTCGCCACGCTCGTGTCGAGGCTCAGCGTTCCGTCGAGGACCCCCAGCGTCATCGCGACGTCGTTGCTCCCGGCGTCGGGGTCGGCGACGGAGATCCCGGAGATCGGCTTCGCGACCTGGTACTGGGCGTTCACGGTCGCCGGGGCCGTGATGACCGGCGCCTCGTTGACGTTCGTCAGGTTCACCGTGACCGTGTTCGACCCGGACTGGTTCGGGGTCCCGTTGTCGGTGGCCTCGACCGTCAACGAGAACGGGTGGTTGGTCTCGAAGTCGACGTCGTTCGTGTCGGCGACGGTGATGGCGCCGGTGCTCGAGTCGATCTGGAACGCGCCGCCGGTGTTCCCGCCGGTGATCGCCTACGTCAGCGTCTGGGCCGGGCTGTCCTGGTCTGTCGCCGTGGCCGTGCCGACAGAGGTGCCGTTCGCGCTGTTCTCCGCAATGGAGAAGGTAGCGGCGTCCACCTTCGGCGCGTCGTTGACGTCGGTCAGGTCGACCGTGATCGTGTCGCTGTCGCTCAGCTGCGGCGTCCCGTTGTCTGTGACCTGAACGGTCAGCCCGAACGTCGGGTTCGTCTCGAAGTCGAGGTCGTTCGCGTCGGCGACGGTGATGGCGCCGGTGCTCGAGTCGATCTGGAACGCGCCGCCGGTGTTCCCGCCGGTGATCGAGAAGGAGTGGGTCTGACCCGCGTCGGGGTCGGTGAAGGTCGCGGTCCCGACCGACGTGCCGTTGGCACTGTTCTCGGCGATCGTGAACGTGTCGGCGTTCACGTCGGGCGGCTCGTTGACGTCGTCGATCGTGATCGAGAAGACCTCGTCGAACTGAAGGTTCCCGCCGTCGGTGGCGCGGAGCCTGATCGAGAACGGGCCCTGGGTCTCCTTGTCGAAGACCTCGGAGGTGCGCAGCGAGTTCGACGGGCCGATGTTGAACCGCGCGTTGTCGGTGTCTCCCGTGCCCGAGGCGAAGCTGAAGACCAGGTTCCCCGAGTCCCCGGCGTCGGGGTCGCTGCCCGAGATCGTCCCGACGACGGTGTTTATCGACGCGTTCTCCGCGACGGACGTGTCGTTCAGGAAGATGTCGGTCGGGCTCTCGTTGACGTTCGTCAGGTTGACCGTGACGGTGTTCGACCCGCTCTGGTTCGGCGACCCGTCGTCGGTCACCTCGACGGTGAGGTTGAACGTCGGGTTCGTCTCGAAGTCGACGTCGCTCGTGTCGGCGACGGTGATCTCGCCGGTGCCGGGGTTGATCTGGAACGCGCCTCCGGTGTTGCCGCCGGTGATCGCGAACGTGTGCGTCTGGCCGGCATCCTGATCGGTGAACGTCGCCGTGCCCACGGAGGTGCCGTTGGGGGAGTTCTCGGCGAGCGACAGCGTCGCGGCGTTCACGACCGGTGCCTCGTTCAGGTCGTTGAGGTTGATCGTGATCGTGTCCGAGTCGTCCTCCACCGGCGACCCGTCGTCCTCGGCCTTCACGGTCAGGTTGAACGTCGGGTTCGTCTCGTAGTCGAGGTCCGACGTGTCGGCGACCGTGATGGCGCCCGTGTTCGAGCCGATCTGGAAGGCGCCGAGCGCGTTGCCGCCGGTGATCGAGTACGTGAGGCTCTGCGCCGGCTGGTCCTCGTCGGTGGCGTTGACGGTGTGGACGGCGGTGCCGTTCGCGCTGTTCTCGTCGAGCGAGACCGTCGCCGGGCTCACGACGGGAGCGTCGTTGGCGCCGGTCACGGAGATCGAGAAGACCTCCTCGTACGTCAGGTTCCCGGCGTCCTTCGTCTGGACCCGGACCGAGAACGGCCCCTGCGTCTCGAAGTCGAACGACTGCGCGGTCTCGAGGACGCCGTTGTCGATCTGGAACTTCCCGTTGTCCCCGTCGCCCGTCCCGGAGACGAGGCTGAAGCTGTGGGAATCCCCCGCGTCGGGGTCGCTCGGGGTCAGAACGCCGACGGCTGTGCCGGCGGGCTCGTTCTCCGCGACCGAGGAGTTGTCGAGCTGGATGTCCGTGGGGGCCTCGTTCACGTTCGTCAGGTCGACCGTAACGGTGCCGGAATCGTCCTTCGCGGGCGACCCGTCGTCCTCGGCCCTCACGGTCAGCACCCACTGCTGCACGTTCTCGAAGTCGAGCTCGTTGGTGTCGGCGACCGTGATCTCGCCGGTCGACGCGTTGATCGCGAAGGCGCTCCCGGAGTTCCCACCGGTGATCGACCACGTGTGGGTCTGTCCGGCGTCCTGGTCGTTGACCGTAGGCGTGCCGACGGACGTGCCGTTCGGGCTGTTCTCGGGCAGCGAGAACGTGCCGCCGGTAACGACCGGTGTGTCGTTCACGTTGTTGATCGTCACCGCGAACTGCTTCTCGAAGGCTGCTGCGGATCCGTCCTGCGCGCGCACGCGGATCGAGAACGGGCCCTGGGTCTCGAAGTCGAACACCTCGGCGGTCTTCAGGACGCCGTTCGCGATCGTGAACCTCGCGTTGTCGGCGTCGCCCGCACCCGAGGCGAGCGTGAACGAGTGCGTGTCGCCCGGATCGGGATCGTTCGCCGAGAGGTTCCCGACGGTGGTGCCGGCGGGCAGCTCCTCGTCGACGGAGTTGTTCGACAGCGAGACGTCGCTCGGCGCGTCGTTGACCGGAAGGACCGTCACCTCGATCGGCGCGGGACCCGAGTCCAGGGCGCCGTCGTTGGTCTTGAAGTCGAAGGAGTCGGAGCCGAAGTAGTTCGGGTCCGGGACGTACGTGACGGTGTTTCCGGAGAGCGTGTACGGGACGTCGCCCGCTCCGATCAGCGTCCCGCCGAGGCCCGACCCGTCGCGCACGTCCCCGTTCGTGGGAACCGACGTGATCTTGAACACGGAAGGCGTGGTGCCGTCGGGATCGCTGCCCGAGAGGGTGACGACCTCGAAGTCGTCCTCGTTGGTCGAGACGCTCTGCGCGATCGCGTTCGGCGCGTCCGCGATGGGGTCGACGTCGATAGTGACGGTGCCGGGATCGCTCTGCTGCGCCCCGTCGTGTGCCGCGTACGTGAACGAGTCGACGCCGTTGAAGTCGGGATCGGGGTCGTACGTGAACGACCCGTTCGCGTTCAGGGTGACGTCGCCGTTGAGCGCGTTCGTCAAAAGCACGGCATGGTCCAGGTTGTTCTCGGGGTCGGAGTCGTTCGCCAGCACGCCCGGCGCCGGAACGTTCAGCGTCTGGTCCTCGTCCGTCTGGTAGTTGTCGTCCGCGGCGACCGGCTTCATGTTCTGGGGCGGGTTCGTCGGAGGCGTCGGCGTCGGTGACGGCGAGGTCGTCGGCGTGGGGGTCGGGCTGGCCGTCGGGGAAGGAGTCGGTGTGGCCGGCTCCTCGCACTCGTTCTCCTGCTCGCCGTCGCAGTCGTCCGTGCCCTGGCCGCCGAAGATCACGTCGACGTCGGCGCCGCCGATCAGGACGTCGTCGCCGGGCCCGCCGCGGAGCTCGTCGTCGCCCTTGCCGCCGAGGACGGTGTCGTTGCCGTTGCCGCCTTTGATGACGTCGTCTCCGCCGCGGCCGCAGATGATGTCATTGCCGCCCTTGCCGTCGATGACGTCGTCGCAGGCGCGGCCGATGATCACGTCGTCGCCGGGGGTGCCCTTCAGCCTGTCCTCGTCCTTGGTGCCGACGATCGCGTCATTGTCGTTGTGGCACGCGGCCGGGATCTGGGAGCGGTGGGCCGTCGTCGTCGCCGAGATGCTCAGCGATCCGGCGGCGAGCGCGGCGAAGGCCGCCGCTGTCGCGACGGCCGGGTTCAGCCGGAACGCCCGCCTGGAGTCCAAGGTAGTTCGAAAGCCAAACAGGACGTTGCGCATTAGACAATGGCCCCTTTTCGCTATTTCGCCGGTTTTTCCGCTACCGGCTATTCGGTCGCTCCGAGCCGCGACCTGAGGGCCACGTGCATCGAATTACGGTCCGTACCTTAGTTACATTCGGCCGCGACTTCTAGCCCCTTTCGGTGGTATTTCGGGTAGCCCCGGGAAACGCGGGCCGCTACGCCAGGCCGGCCACGCCCGGGCGGCCGTGACATTGCTTGTACTTCTTGCCGCTGCCGCACGGGCACGGAGCGTTCCGGGGGATCTTCTCCGAGACCGCCTGCTCGATCGCGACCGGCTGCGGCTCGCCCTGCGGCCCCGCCGCCTGACCGTTCCCGGCCTCCGCAGGAGGCGCGGCCGGCATCGCCGCCATGGGGATCTGCCGGCGCTCCTCGCGCACCCGGGTCGGCTCGGCACGTCGCTGCTGGTCCTCGCGGACGGCTTCGACGTGGAAGACGTACCGCGCGAAGTCCTCCTTGATCGTCGCCTGCATCGAGTGGAACATCTCGTATCCCTCGCGCTGGTATTCGACGAGCGGATCCTTCTGCGCCATCGCGCGGAGGCCGATGCCCTCCTGCAGGTAGTCCATCTCGTACAGGTGCTCGCGCCAGCGGTTGTCGATGACGGACAGGAGGACGAGCCGCTCGATCTCGCGCATCTGCTCCTCGCCGAGCTCCTGCTCGCGCTGGTGGTAGACGCGCACGGCGTCGTTGAGGAACGAGTCCACGACCTCCTGGTACGTCATGCTCTGCACGTCGAAGTCGCCAGGCTTCAGCGACGTCGGGAAGATCTCGCGCGCCCGGTGGAACAGCGCGTCCCAGTCCCACTCCTCGGGGTCGAGTTCGGGGTTCGCGTTCTCCGCGACCGCGGCCTCCACCACGTCCGTGATGAGGTCGAAGGTCTGGTCGCCGAGGTCCTCGCCCTCGAGGATCTTGCGGCGCTCCGAGTAGATGACCTGGCGCTGCTTGTCCATGACCTCGTCGTACTTGAGGACGTTCTTGCGGATCTCGAAGTTCATGCCCTCGACCTGCGTCTGGGCCCGCTCGATGGCCT
This sequence comes from Actinomycetota bacterium, assembly GCA_046263255.1. Lineage (GTDB taxonomy): Bacteria > Actinomycetota > CADDZG01 > CADDZG01 > WHSQ01 > JALZEG01. Next base: position 8,547 of record JBHELD010000046.1, on the reverse strand, counting down.
TGCTCACGATCTTGGCCTCGATCGGCACGTCGTCGGGGATCTTCAGCCGGTCCATCATCCCGGCGATGCGGTCGGACGCGAACAGACGCATGAGGTCGTCCTCGAGCGAGAGGTAGAAGCGGCTTTCGCCGGGTTCGCCCTGTCTGCCGGACCGGGCGCGAAGCTGGTTGTCGATACGACGCGAGTCGTGACGTTCGGTTCCGAGAACGTAGAGACCGCCGACGCCGACGACCTTCTCGTGCTCGGCCGCGCACTGCGTCTTGTAGCGCTCGAACAGCGGGGTGAACTGCGACTCGTACTCGGCCATCTCGTCCGGGGGATACTCCGCCAGCAGGTAGGCGTCGTTGTCCCAACCCGCGGCCTGCATCTCCGCGCGCGCCATGCCCTCGGGGTTGCCGCCGAGGAGGATGTCGACGCCGCGCCCGGCCATGTTCGTCGCGACCGTCACCGCGTGCAGGCGTCCCGCCTGCGCGACGATGCTGGCCTCCTTCTCGTGGTGCTTCGCGTTCAAGACGCTGTGGGGGACGCCGCGCTTCTGCAGGATCCGCGAGAGGTGCTCGGACTTCTCGATCGAGACGGTTCCTATCAGGACGGGCTGCCCCGCCTCGTAGCGCTTGGCGACGTCGTCGGCGACCGCGTTCCACTTCGCTTCCGCCGTCTTGTAGATGAGGTCCTGCTCGTCGGCGCGGACCATCGGGCGGTTCGTGGGGACCGGCGCGACCTCGAGCTTGTAGATGTGACCGAACTCGGCCGCCTCCGTCTGCGCGGTCCCGGTCATCCCGGCGAGCTTGTCGTACATACGGAAGTAGTTCTGGAGGGTGATCGTCGCGAGCGTCTGGTTCTCCTCCTTGATCCGGACGCCCTCCTTCGCCTCGATCGCCTGGTGGAGCCCTTCGGAGTACCTCCGGCCGGGAAGGATGCGCCCGGTGAACTCGTCGACGATCAAGACCTCGCCGTCCTTCACCACGTACTGCACGTCGAGCTTGTAGAGCTCCTTCGCCTTCAGCGAGGCCTGCAGGTGGTGGACGAGATCGACGTTCACGTGGTCGTAGAGGTTCTCGACGCCGAGGATCTCCTCGACCCGGGCGACGCCTTCCTCGGTCACCGCGACGGTGTGCTTCTTCTCGTCGACCTCGTAGTGGACGTCGCGCTGCAGGCGCGGCCCGATGCGGGCGAACTGCACGTACCACTTGTTGTTCTCTTGAACCGCGCCCGAGATGATCAGCGGCGTGCGCGCCTCGTCGACCAGGATCGAGTCGACCTCGTCGACGACCGCGAAGTGGTGGCCGCGCTGCACCATCCGCTCCCGCTCGGTGACCATGTTGTCGCGGAGGTAGTCGAAGCCGAACTCGTTGTTCGTGCCGTAGGTGATGTCGGCGCGGTATGCGGGGCGTCGCTCCGCCGGCGACATCTGCGCCTGGATGAGACCCGTCTGCATGCCGAGGAACCGGTAGATCTGCCCCATCCATTCGGAGTCCCGCTTGGCGAGGTAGTCGTTGACGGTGACGACGTGGACGCCGTGACCGGGCAGCGCGTTGAGGTACACGGCGAGAGTCGCCGTGAGCGTCTTGCCCTCACCCGTCTTCATCTCGGCGATCCAGCCCTGGTGAAGCGCTCCGCCGCCCATGAGCTGGACGTCGAAGTGGCGCTGACCGATCACGCGCTTGGCCGCCTCACGCACCGCGGCGAACGCCTCCGGCAGGAGGTCGTCGAGGGTCTCGCCGCGCTCGATCCGCTCCCTGAACTCGGCCGTCCGAGCCCGTAGGGCGGCGTCGTCGAGGCGCTCGGTCTCCTCCTCGAGGGAGTTGACGCGGGGAACGATCGCCTGGAGGGCCTTGAGCTTCTTACCCTCCCCGGCGGCAAGGACCTTCTTGATGATGCTCATAGGCCGTCCATTATCCCCGCGGTGGCAAGCTAGCCGACCCGCGGAGGCCCCCCCGGAGTCGGGCGCTATTTGATGTCGAGCAGCTTCTCCCGCACCGCGTAGACGACCGCCTCCATGCGCGAGTGGAGGTGGAGCTTCTCGAGGATGTTGCGGACGTGGTTCTTGACGGTGTTCTCCGAGATGAAGAGCTCGGCGCCGATGTCGCGGTTGTTCATGCCCTTCGCCACGAGCTTCAGGACCTCGAGCTCCCGCTCGGTCAGCCGGGGGCCGGGCACCTGCGTGCGCTCGTCGCGCCGCTTGACCATCGCCGCGAACTCGTTCAGGAGCTTGCTCGCCATCGACGGGGAGATCAGCGACTGGCCGGCCTGGACCTGGCGAACGGCGCTCGCGACCTCCTCGATCGAGATCTCCTTCAGGAGGTAACCCGACGCGCCGGCCTTGATCGCCTCGTAGAGGTCGGCTTCCTCGTCCGAGATCGTGAGCATCAGGATCTTCGTCGACGGAAGCGTGTCCTTGATCGTGCGCGTCGCTTCGATCCCCGACCTCTTCGGCATCCGCACGTCCATCAGCACGACGTCGGGGGTCGTCGCCTCGGCGCGCTCGACCGCCTCGTGGCCGTCCGACGCCTCGCCGACGACGTCGATGTCGGACTCGCCCTCGAGGACCATCTGGAGCCCCCTGCGGAAGAGCGCGTGGTCGTCCACGATCAGGACGCGGATGGCGTCGTCGCTGACGATCTTGCCCGACGGCTTGCTCACTGGGGTCCCCCTCCCGTCCGGGAGTTGCGACTGGTCATCCAGCGGATTGTAGAACGGTGACCATGCACTTTGCCCTAAGCAAGACTGCCTACTAGTCACGTTGGCTCATGCCCGGCAGCCCGCCAAGCCCTCGACCGCGACGGCGCCCGCGCGGACCAATGCGTCCGCACAGGTGCAAATCGTCGCTCCCGTAGTCACGACATCATCCACGAGGACCACCCGGCGGTGCACGCGACGGGCCACGAAGGCACCCTTCAGGTTCTCCCGTCTCTGGGCCGCGCCGAGCGCCGTCTGGTCGGATCTGGTCCCCCTGGGCACGAGCAGGCTCACCACCGGGAGGCCGAGGCGCGCTGCCACGGCGACGGCGAGGGCGTGGGCGTGGTCGTAGCCGCGGGCGCGTGCATCGCTTCTGCTGCACGGCACCCACGTGACGAGGTCTCCCGCGACGCCGTCGCGCCAGGCGGCGCGGCACGCCGCCTCGGCGAGCGGGACCGCGTGGCCGCGCATCCGTCGCAGCTTGAGCCCGAGCACGAGAGACCGCGCCGCGCCCTCGTACAGGGAGCCGGCGGTCAGCCGGCGGAGCGGGGGCGGCGCTTCGAGCGGTGGGCAGGGCGTGAGCTCGCGGGCGCAGGCGGGGCACAGCGCGCCGCCGGGCGCGCCGCAGGAGGTGCATCGGTCCGGGATGACGAGGTCGAGCATGCCGCCACGCTAGGCGCGCGGTGTGACAGGTTCGCGGGGTTCGCCGGGGCCGCTATAGGTCGCCGCTATAGGTCCCGGAGAGTTTCTCCCGGACGGCGGGAGCGACGGCGAAAAGAGCGTGCGGAATGCTCACGTCCCCCTGGCTCCGCCAGGTGCGGAATGCTCACGTCCCTCTGGCTCCGCCAGGTGCGGAATGCTCACGTCCCTTCTTCCCACCCCTCGAGGTACGCGCGCTGCTCCGCCGTGAGCTCGTCGATCCGGACGCCCATCGTCTCGAGCTTCAGGCGCGCGACCTCCTTGTCGATCTCGTCGGGCACCGAGTACACCTTCTTCTCCAGGGTCGCTGCGTTCGCGGCGAGCCATTCGCACGACAGAGCCTGGTTCGCGAACGACATGTCCATCACGGATGCGGGATGCCCCTCGGCCGCCGCCAGGTTCACCAGGCGGCCGTCCGAGAGGACGTAGATCTTCCGGTCGCCGTCGCCTTCGGACGTCCCGAGGCGGTCCGCGCTCAGAGAGAACTCCTCGACCTCGGGACGCACGATCCGCTGCGACGACGACATCGCCCGCAGCGCGCCGAGGTCGATCTCGATGTCGAAGTGCCCGGCGTTGGCGAGGATCGCGCCGTCCTTCATGACCTCGAAGTGGTCCGCGCGCAGCACGTGCTTGTTGCCCGTGACGGTGACGAAGACGTCGCCCTGAGTCGCCGCCTCGCGGCCCGGCAGCACGCGGTAGCCGTCCATCGCCGCCTCGAGCGCACGGGTGGGGTCGACCTCGGTCACGACGACGTCGGCTCCCATGCCCTTCGCGCGCGCTGCTACGCCGCGCCCGCACATCCCGTACCCGCAGACGACGACCGTCCGCCCGGCGAAGAGGACGTTCGTCGCGCGGATGATCCCGTCGATCGCCGACTGTCCCGTCCCGTAGCGGTTGTCGAAGAGGTGCTTCGTCAGCGCGCTGTTCACGCTGACGATCGGGTACCCGAGGACGCCGCTAGCCTCCATGGCGCGGAGCCTGATGACGCCGGTGGTCGTCTCCTCCGTCCCGCCGATGATCTCCGGGAGCTGGTCCGGCCGCTGCTGGTGAAGCATCGTCACGAGGTCGCCGCCGTCGTCCATGGTGATGACGGGGCGCCGGTCGAGCACCGCCTTGATGTGGCCGTAATAGCCGGACTCGTCCACGCCCCGGATCGCGAACGTCGGGACGCCGTACTCGACGACGAGCCCCGACGCGGTCGCGTCCTGAGTCGACAGCGGGTTCGACGCGCACAGCGCGACGTCCGCGCCGCCGGCAGCGAGCGTCCGCATCAGGTTCGCGGTCTCCGTCGTCACGTGGAGGCACGCGGCTATGACCAGACCCTCCAGCGGCCTCTCCTTCTCGAACCGCGCACGGATCCGCTCGAGGACCGGCATCTGACGGTCGGCCCACTCGATGCGCAAGCGCCCCTCGGGCGCCAGCGAGAGGTCCAGGACGTCGTTGTCGACGGTCATGAGGTCGTGCCGCCTTCCCCGTGGCGCGCATCCTCGTCTGGCTTCTCGGCTTCGTCGACCAGCAGGACCGGGATGCCGTCGCGGATCGGATACCGGTAGCCACACTGCCCCCGGCAGACGAGGAGGTCTTCGTTCTCCCGGTACTCGAGGTCGCCGCGGCAGTTGGGGCAGGCGAGGATCTCGAGCAGCTTCTCGTCCAGCGCCATCGCTCCTTCTCCGGTCTACGCGGGTGGTCGGGGAAGCGATTCTCACCGAAAAACAGGGGGCCGGTCTCCCGGCCCCCGATGTCGCTTCGCTCCGGCGCGATCCTCGAGAGGATCGCTAGTCGCTCCGGCGCGATCCTCGAGAGGATCGCCAGCCGCTGTGACGCGATCCTCGAGAGGATCGCCAGCCGCTGTGACGCCAGTTGCTGATGGTTCGGGATCGTTCGCTCGTGGTCCGTCGTTCATAGTGTCGGCCTCACCGACACGAACTGCAGCATGCCCCCGCCGAGCAGCAGCAGGGCAAATCCGAACATCACGAAGGGCAACGTCTCCGAAGCCCCCGTGAAAGGCAGTTGCGCCGCCGCCGGTGCGGGTTGCCTCTTGTCGATCGGCACCGGCGGTTCCTCGTTCACGATCCGTCGTCTCTTTACCTGTGGCACGTCTCCCGGGTTGTCCGGCGCGGCAGGCTTGACGATCGGCGGCTTGGCACCGGGACCCGGAGGGTTCCCGGGCTTCCCCGGCGGGTTCGTCGGGGGAGTCGTCGGCGGAGACGTGGGTTGCACCGGGGGTGCGCCCTTGACCTTCCCGCCGCAGTGGCCGTTGTTGTCGTCGTCGAAGTCGTCGTCGTTGCCGCAGCCGTTGTTGCCGTCCTGGTCGTGCAGGTCGATGCCTCCGCTACCACCGGGCTTGTCGGTGCACCCGCCGCGAGGGTCGCTCGCGGGGCTCGCGCCGCACTCGTTTCGCATCGGTCCGACGTTGTCGTCCGGAGCCGACTCCGACTTCCCCTGGTTGCCCGAGCCGCCCGGCTCCGCCGAGCGGTCCTTCCCCGACGGGTGCCGGTTGTCGTCGACCCCAACCTCTGCCTCATGCGAGTCCTCGATGGTAGTGACCGGGTTCAGATCGGCATCGCCGTCGTGGTCCCCGGTTCCTGCGGTTGCCACGGGTGTGGTGCTCGACGCCGTCGTCTTGCCGGCGTCGTGGCCGTCCTTGTGGTGCGCCGAAGCGGCGACCGGGATCAGGACGACCGAGACGATCAGAGCGAGGAGGATGAGGGTTGCCGGCGCCGTCAGGCGCTTGTTTATCTCTCCCACCTCCTATGTCAGCTCGACTTTTCTCCTTCCGTGGCCGATCGCCTCGGCGATCGGCCGTCGTTGGTTCGGCAACTCCTCTCCGCTCAGGGCGCATCCTTGCCTGGTATGGGAGAAAATTCAAATCCGCCTGTCTTGCTGGAGGTTTGTCCGGGGTTGGGCGCTATGCCCGGATCAGCGCGAGGACCTCGTCGCGCTTCACCTCCATCGACGCGGCATCGCGGGCCTCGAGGTTCAGCCTCAGCAGCGGCTCGGTGTTCGAGGGGCGGCAGTTGAACCACCAGTCGTCGAACTCGACCGTGAGCCCGTCGCTGAGGTCCTGACGGCCGCCGGCATACGCGGCCTTCAGCCTCTCGAGCGTCCCCTGCTGGTCGTCCACGACCGAGTTGATCTCTCCCGACGCGGCGTACCGCCGGTAGGCCGCGAGCATGCGCGAGAGCGGCGCGCGCGATTCGCTCATCGCCTCGAGCGCGAGCAGCGCGGCGATCATCCCGGAATCCGCGCGAAAGTTGTCGCGAAAGTAGTAGTGGCCGGAGTGCTCGCCGCCGAAGATCGCACCCGTCTCCGCCATCACCTGCTTGATGAACGAGTGGCCGACGCGCGTGCGGACGGGGCGCCCGCCGTTCTCCGCGATCACCTCCGGCACGCTCCACGAGCAGATGAGGTTGTAGATGACCGCCTCACCGGGGTGCTTGCGCAGGAGGCGCTCCGCGACGAGCGCCGTCGTCGTTGAGCCGGAGACGGGAGCGCCCGTCTCGTCCACGAGGAACACCCGGTCCGCGTCGCCGTCGAAGGCGATCCCCGCGTCGCAGCCCTCGTCGAGGACGAGCTTCTGAAGATCCACGAGGTTCGCCGGCTCGATCGGGTTCGCGGGGTGGTTCGGGAAGGTTCCGTCGAGCTCGAAGAACAGCGGGACCACCTCGAACGGGAGCGCTGCGAACACCAGCGGGACCGTCTTGCCGGCCATCCCGTTGCCCGCGTCGACCGCGATGCGCAGCGGGCGCAGCACCGAGGCGTCGACGAAGCCCCGGCAGTGCGCCGCGTAGTCGCCGAGGACGTCCTTCTCGAAGACGTTGCCGGGGCCGGCGCCCCCCGGCGCGCCGGCCTCGGCCAGCGCGCGAATCTCCTGCAGCCCCGACTCGGCGCCGATGGGAGCGGCCCCCGCCCGGCAGAGCTTGATGCCGTTGTAGTGGCCGGGGTTGTGCGACGCGGTGAACATCGCTCCGGGCAGCTCCATCCGTCCCGACGCGAAGTAGAGCGCGTCGGTCGAGACCTCGCCCACGTCCACCACGCCGGCCCCCGCGGCCGTGACGCCCTCCGCGAACGCCCCCGCCAGCGCGGGGGAGGAGACCCTCATGTCGCGGCCCAGGACGATCCGCCCGGTCGCGGCGAAGCGGGCGAACGCCGAGCCGATGCGGCGCGCCACCGCCTCGTCGAGCTGACCCGGGTAGACGCCGCGGACGTCGTAGGCCTTGAAGATCCCGGACAGGTCGACCGACATGGGGAGGCATCCTAAGAGCACCCGGCGGCCGCAACGCGGTCGCGGCGAGGAGGTCCTCCCGCGAGAACGTTGACGACGGCGACCGCGGCTGGAACCATCTTCGGGAGATGAACAATTCCCTTCCGGCCCTCGACGCCGAGTGGCGAGACCGGGCCGCGTGCCTCTCGTACCCGTCGATCCTGTTCTTCGGAATGGACGACAACGAGACACCGGTCGAGCGGCGCGCTCGTGAGGAGCGCGCGAAGGAGATCTGCGCGATCTGTCCCGTCCGGAAGGAATGCCTCGACTACGCGCTCGCGACGAAGGAGCCGTACGGCATCTGGGGGGGCCTGACCGAGGTCGAGCGCAAGAGCCGCCTGCGGGGTCGCGCCAGCTAGTCCCGTTAGGGTCCGCGCGTGCCCGATCGGCGTCCCGCCCTGCGCTACCGCGTCCTCCGCGGCGCGACGCGCCTCGCCGGCCGGGGGCCGCGGGAGGTCATCGGTCTGGCGCTGGCGCGCGCCGCCGAGTGGTTCCGCTCCGACGAGGAGCTGGTCGTGCTCGTTCGCCCGGCGCGCGCGGCGGCCCCGCCCCTCCGCCACGACCATGACCTCTCCTTCCGCGAGGCGGGGCCGGCCGACGGTGCCCTCTACGCGCGCGCGATCGGCACCGACTCCGCCGTCACGTTCCGTCGTCGCCTCACGCCGACGACCCATTGCTTCTTCGTCGAGGCACACGGCCGGCTGCTGCACGCGAGCTGGGTGACGACGGGGGCGGCGTGGACGCGTGAGCTCCGCGCGTACCTGGTCCCGCCGCGCGGCGACGCGTACGTGTACGAGTCGTTCACACGTCCGGAGGCGCGCGGCCGCGGCGTCTATCCCTTCGCGCTCGCGGGCATCTGCGCGTGGGCGCGCGACGCGGGGACGCGCAACGTGTGGGTCGCGGTG
>JBHELD010000045.1:0-23795 GCA_046263255.1 Actinomycetota bacterium | reverse complement strand
CAGCGTCGGCATGAGCGGGGCGCGCAGGTTCCTGCTGGGCAGCGTCCCGAACAAGATCTCGCACCACGCCGGGACCGACCTGCTGATCGTGAAGACCGACCACGTGCCGGAGTCCGTGCCGGATTACACGAAGATCCTCGTGGGGACGGACGGATCGCCCACGGCGATGCGCGCCGTCGACGCGGCTTCGAAGCTCGCGGCGTCCCTGGACGCGTACGAGCTCATCGTCTGCGCGCACGAGCCGCTGAGCGAGCAGGAGAAGCAGCAGCTCGCCGCCGACCCGAACGACCCGGTCGCGCAGTGGGGCGCCGGGGGGGCCGCGCGGGAGACCCCCGACGAGTTCCGGTGGCGGATAGCCGGCGCCGCACAGGCCGAGGACGTCCTCGAGCGGGCGGCGGAGCGCGCCGCGAGGGCCGACGTGGACGCCGAGGTGCGCGCCCCCGAGGGCCATCCCGCAGAGGTCCTCTGCGCGATCGCGAAGGACGAGGGGTTCGACGTCATCGTCGTGGGAAGCGTCGGCATGACCGGAGCGCGCCGCTTCATGCTCGGCAACGTCCCGCACCGCGTGTCGCACAGCGCTCCGACCGACGTGCTGATCCTGCGGACGCAGGCTTGAGCGCGCCGTCCCGCGCGCTCGTCGTCTCGGCCCATCCCGACGACCTGGAGTTCGGCGCGGCCGGCACCGTCGCGCGGTGGGCCGACGCCGGCGCGGAGGTGACGCTCTGCATCGTCACCGACGGATCGACCGGGACGCAGGACCGTTCGCTGATCGGGCCCCCGCTCGCCGCGCTTCGCAAGGAGGAGTCGGAGGCGGCCGCCCGCATCCTCGGCGTCTCGGAGCTCGTGTGGCTCGCGTACGCCGACGGGTACGTCGAGTACACCCTGGACCTCCGCCGGGACCTGGCGCGGGTGTTCCGGAAATACCGGCCGCACCGCTACATGGTCATGGACGTCGCGCCCACGATCGACGACCGCTTCATCAACCACCCCGATCACCGCGCCGTCGGCCAGGCCTCGCTCGACGTCACGCTCACCGCGGGGACGACGCCCGGGCACTTCCCCGAGCTCCTCGACGAGGGCCTCGAGCCGTGGCGCGACCTCCGGGAGGTGTGGATCATGGGGCCGGCGGGGGGGCCGCGGCTGGTCGACGTGACGGACACGTTCGACCGCAAGATCGACGCGCTCATGTGCCACAAGAGCCAGGTGGGCGAGAGCCGCGACGAGATCGAGGGCTGGATGCGGCAGCGCTTCGCCGAGCTCGGCGCCCCCGCCGGCTACGCGTACGCCGAGGCGTTCCGGGTGATCTCCCAGGGGCCGGGCTTCCACGCCGACGAGCAGCTCGACGAGGTGTCGATGGACCACGCGCCGCCGGAGAGGGACCCCCGGGCGGCCCCCCCGCCCTAGCGCCGCTCATTGCGCAAAAACGTACGCACGGCGTGCGTTTTCGCTCAACGAAGCAGCGTTCGAAGCTCCGACGCGAGCTCGTCGAACCGGTCGTCGACGTCCTCCCGGGTCGCGTTGACGACGGTCCAACCGGCTCGCCGCAGCGTCGTCAGGCGTTCGCGGTCGCGGCGCCACGCTTCTCGACTGGAGTGCCAGCGGTAGCCGTCTACTTCGACGGCCACTCGCTCGTCCGGCCACGCGAAGTCGAGAAAGTACCGGTGGCCGTCCAGCCGCACCTCGTGCTGCTGCAGCGGAGCGGGGATCTTCGAGCGGCGGAGGCGCCGTTCGAGACGAGCTTCCAGGGGGCTCGCGGCCGGTCGCCCCTCCGCGTATGCCGCCACAGCCGCGCGGAGGCGCGCCGCGCCGGCGAACCCCGAGCCCGTCCTTCGCTCGCAGAGATCGTGGAGGCCCCCCGGGGTTGCCAGGCGTTCGTGGAGGCAGTAGTGGAACGCGGCGTCGAACCGGTCGGATCTTGCCGTCGCGGCAACGTCGGCGAGGGTTCTTGCCGGCGTCGTCGCGGGGATCCCGCGGATTCTCGCGACGTCGCGGGCGGGTAGATCGACGCGCCGCACGGCGATTCCCCGGCGTCCGGACCGGGTGCCGGTGTGGGAGACCTCGATGGGCCCCGGCGCGAAGTCGGGAAAGCGCCACAGCGCCGCTGCCGAGGCCCCTGAGGCGGCGCCCTCGCCCACCCATAGAACCGCGGCCATCAGCCGCTGCTCCCACGACGGAGGAGCGCCCTGGACGGCGTAGGTCCGCGGCAGCACCCGCCGCCACAGACGCCGTCTGACCCGGCGCCGGACGGCTTCGCCCGAGAGGCCGCAGGTCGCCGCCTGCGCCAGCGTGAGGCACCCGTGCTGCGACGCTGCGACCAGGGCGCAGCAGGCGTCTGCAGAAGCCATGCCACGAGTGTCGATGCCTGCCCTCGGTCGGTGGGGTGGCGCAGGTCATTGTGCGGCGGCGGTCGGCGTGCGTACGGCGATGCTCAATGAACCGGAACATCGGGCCCCCGGAGGGCGTTTTCACCTCTGACCAGCGGAGTTAGGTTTGCCTAACTGCTACAGTGGGCAGTCGGAAGAGCTAGGGAGGGACGCCGCATGGCGACCGAAGCCGAAGACCTCAAGGTCCAGCAGGAGAACGAAGAGGTCCGCGCCCTGAAGGGCGAGTACAAGTACGGCTGGCACGACCCCGTCTCGTACGACGAGGCCCCCACGAAGGGCCTGTCCCACGACGTCATCGACATGATGAGCGACCGGAAGGGCGAGCCCGACTGGATGCGGAAGTTCCGCCACAAGGCCCTCGACGTCTTCTACCGCAAGCCGATGCCGACGTGGGGGGCCGACCTCTCCGGCATCGACTTCGACGACATCTACTACTACATCAAGCCCATGAACCAGGTGAAGTCCTGGGACGACATGCCCGAGGACATCAAGGCGACCTGGGACAAGCTCGGGATCCCCGAGGCCGAGAAGAAGTACCTCGGCGGCGTCACCGCTCAGTACGAGAGCGAGGTCGTCTACCACAAGACCCAGGAGCAGCTCGAGCGCCGCGGCATCGTCTTCAGCGACATGGACACGGCGGTCCGCGAGCACCCGGACCTCGTCAAGCAGTACTTCGGCACGATCATCCCGCCCGCCGACAACAAGTTCGCCGCGCTCAACTCGGCGGTGTGGTCCGGCGGCTCGTTCATCTACGTCCCGCCCGGCGTCGAGGTCGAGATCCCGCTCCAGGCTTACTTCCGCATCAACCAGGAGAACATGGGCCAGTTCGAGCGGACGCTGATCATCGTCGACGAGAACGCGTACGTGCACTACGTCGAGGGGTGCTCGGCCCCCGTCTACTCGTCCGACTCGCTGCACTCGGCCGTGGTCGAGATCGTCGTCAAGGACCACGGGCGGGCGCGCTACACGACCATCCAGAACTGGTCGAACAACGTCTACAACCTCGTCACGAAGCGGGCCGCGGCCTACAAGGGCGCCATCATGGAGTGGGTCGACGGCAACCTCGGCTCCAAGGTGACGATGAAGTACCCGTCGGTCTACATGCTCGGCGAGCACGCGAAGGGCGAGGTTCTCTCGATCGCCTACGCCGGCGAAGGCCAGCACCAGGATGCCGGCGCCAAGATGATCCACGCGGCCCCCGACACGCAGAGCGCCATCACCTCGAAGTCGATCAGCAAGGACGGCGGGCGGGGCGGCTACCGCGGGCTCGTCCGGATCGAGGAGGGGGCCGAGCGGGCGAAGTCGCACGTGATCTGCGACGCGCTGATCCTCGACGACCACTCGCGCTCGGACACCTACCCGTACATCGAGATCGAGGAGGAGACCGCCGCCGTCAGCCACGAGGCGACGGTGTCCAAGGTCTCCGACGAGCAGCTCTTCTACCTGATGTCGCGCGGCCTGTCCGAGACCGAGGCGATGCAGATGATCGTGCGCGGCTTCATCGAGCCGATCACGAAGGAGCTGCCGATGGAGTACGCGGTCGAGCTGCAGAGGCTCGTCGAGCTGCAGATGGAGGGCTCCGTCGGTTAGCCGCTACCGGATGCGGCTCGCCGCGGCCGCGATCGTCCTGGCTCTATGGCTCGGCCCCCGGAACGCGACTCCGCGTCCCGTAGCGCTCAAGGCGTGGTGATCGAGTCCGCCCGGCTGCTCGTCAGGCTTCCGCGCGACGACGACCTCGGCCGTTCCTGGACGTCCATACCGATCCGGACGTGATCCGGCGGCTCGGGGAGACGAGACCGAAGACGGTCGAGGACGAGCTCGAGCGCATCACGCGCCGGCGCACGATGCACGACGAGCTCGGCTTCACCATGTGGACGGTCGTGGAGAGGGCAAGCGGAGAGATGGTCGGCCGGCCCCGTTGGGGGAGGGCCGCGTCCACCACTACGGCATGGACCTCGTGAAGTAGGCCGTCGACCGGCGCGAAGTTCTCTGGCTAGGGCTGAACCGACTCGCAGCCGATCATCACCTCGGCCTCCGCGCAAGTGTCGATGCCGGGTCCGCCGTCGGTCGTGTCGAAGTCGTTCCAGCCGCCCAGGAAGTCGTCGCCGGCGAGGCCCTCGAGCCGATCGTCCCCGTCGTTCCCGAGCAAGGAATCGTCGCCGTCGGTCCCGCGGATGAGGTCGTCCCCCCCGCCCCCGTGCGCGATCTCCAGCCCGTCGAGCTCGTCGTATCCGGCCCCCTCCGCGTAGCCTTCGCCGAGATCGATCACCAAGTCGGCCCCCCAATACTTGTAGTAAGCGGTGTCGATCCCGGGCCCTCCGTAGACCTCGTCGTCGCCCTCCTTCGGCGATATGAAATCGTCGCCGGGACCGCCGTCGACGAAGTCGTCGCCGGCGCTTGGGCGGAACGTGTCCCGGCCCTCGCCGCCGAACAGCCTGTCGTCGTCCGCTTTTCCCCCGAGGTAGTCCTCCCCCTCGCCTCCCCGAATGACGTCTGCGCCCGGGCCGGCCGTCAACCAGTCGACGCCGCCCCGGCCCACGAGGAGATCGGCGCCGCCGTGACCGAGCAGGCGGCTCTGTCCATGGTCGCCGACGATCACGTCCGCGTGCGAGGTCCCGACGACGGCCCAGGGCTCACCGATCACTCGGTCCCTCCCGGCGCCCGTCGCCCGGTCGTGGAGAAGGTCGACGTGCACTCCCCGAGGCGATCCGGTGAAGTAGACGCCGCCGCCGTCTCGCAGGTACATCGTGTCGTCGCCCCGACCGCCGGCGGCGTGGTAGCCGCGGATGAGATCGTCACCGGGGCCCCCGAGCATCATCCCGCCCCCAGGTCCGATGCGGTCGTTGCCCGGTCCTCCGAAGAGCGGGCGGCTGAAGGTGCCGCGCGGCCTGTGTAGACGATCGTCGCCCGCGCCTCCGTGCAGCTCGTCGGGGGAGCGGTCGCCGCAGACGAGATCGTCGCCGGCTCCGGCACGCACGACGTACCTCCGCCCGTGCGCGGTGATGACGTCGTCGCCCGGAGTCCCGCGGATGACCCCATCGTCGCCGCCGGTGATCGTCGCGCGGCGGCCGAGACAGAGTGGCGCGGCGTCCGAGGCCGCGACCCCAACCGGCCACAGCAAGACCACCGCGAGGACAGCCCTCGCCCACCGCACGTAAGGATGACGTTTCAGCCGGCCCATCCGTTCCGGCGTCGCCCCCGCTGCTACAACGTCCTCTTCACGCGGCATCGGTGGCGGCCCGAGTCGCCGATGGCATCCCGAGGCATCGTCGTAACGGACCTCGGGAACGCACTCACCTCGAAGTGTAGTAGACGTGTGTCGCAGTCTTCGGATGGATCCGGCGCTGGGCCGCGGCCGCCGCGAGAGAGTCCGCGCCCGGTTGCACGGGCTGCGCGACGACGCCGAACGCGACCGCTGCTGCGAGCACGGCCGTTCGGTGCATGCCGGTGCGTCGCCTCGCCGGCTCCGAACGTTCCGTCCCTACAATCGACGAGGTGAAGGCGATCGTCGTGGGCGCGGGCGTGATGGGGGCGGCGACCGCGCGGGCCCTGGCTTGGCGCGGTCACGACGTCACGGTCTTCGAGCGGTTCGCCTTCGGCCACGACCGCGGCTCGAGCCACGGCGAGTCCCGGGTCTTCCGCTTCTCGTATCCGGACGCGACGTACGTCGCGATGGCCATGGAGGCGCTCCCGCTATGGCGCGAGCTCGAGGAGCAGGTGGGCGAGGACCTGCTCACGACGACCGGGGGGCTCGACCGCGGGAAGGCCCTGGACGACCACGTCGAGGCGCTTCAGGCGTGCGGCGCCGAGTGCGAGGTGCTCGAGCCCGGCGAAGCCGAGGCGCGGTTCCCGTGGCTCGGCGCGGGTGACGGCCCCGTTCTGTTCCAGGCCGACGGAGGAGTCATCGCCGCCGAGCGAGCCGTGCACGCGTTCCTGCGCGCCGCGGCCGCGCGCGGCGCCGTCTTGCGCGACGAGACGAAGGTGCTGTCGGTCGACCCCGCCGCCGGTGGTGTCGTCGTCGAGACGGAGCGGGGATCCCTGCGCGCCGACGTGGCGGTCGTCACCGCGGGGGCATGGGCGAAGGAGCTCGTCGCTCCTCTGGGCGTCGACCTGCCGACGCGGCCGACCCGCGAGACCGTGGCGTACTTCGACCTGGACGAGCCGCGGCTCACCACTCTCGTCGAATGGGGCGACCCCTCCGTCTACTCGCTACCGAGCCGCCCGGGTGTGTTGAAGGCGGGCGAGCACATTGCCGGGCCGACGACGAACCCGGACGAAGAGGGGCAGGCGAACGAGGGGTCGGTGCGGAGGCTGAGCGAGTGGGTTGCGCGACGTTTCCCGACGGCGAACCCGCGGCCGCGCCGCGCGGAGACGTGCATCTACACGAACACTCCGGACGAGAGCTTCGTCCTCGAGCGCCACGGCGACGTCGTCGTCGGATCGCCGTGCAGCGGCCACGGCTTCAAGTTCGCGCCGCTGATCGGCAAGCGGCTCGCCGCGCTGGCGACGGGCTGAGTCAGGGTTCCGGCGCGAGCACCGGTCGCGCGCGCTCCAGCTGGAGCGCCGCCACCGCGGCCAGGATCAGCGCGCCCCCCGCGACCTGCATCGCCGACAACGTCTCGCCGAGCCACAGCCACGCGATGACGCCGGCGAGCGGCGGCTCGATCGTCGCCACGATCGCGGCCCTCTCCGACTTCACCTTCGACACGCCCCAGATGAACAGCAGGAACGGGACGAGCGTCCCGCCGACGCCGATGAACAGCACGCGCAGGACGTTGTCGGGATCCACGAGGTCGTGCGGGAAACCGCGCGGCGCCTGGTAGACGACCCAGAACGCCGCCGCGACGGCGAACGCGCGCGCCATCGCCGGGATGGGGCCGAAGCGCGCGCCCGCCGCCTCGTTCAGCAACGTGTAGGTCGCGAAGAAGACCGCGGCCGCCAGCCCCAGCATCAACCCGAGGCCGTCGAGGTTTCCGATGTCGCCGGCCGGCAGCTCGGATGCGAACACCACCCCGACCACCGCCGCGCCGAGCGTCGCCAGCAGCAGTGGCGGGGGGAGCTTCCGGGTGCGAACGGCGGTCCACACCACGACCAGGACGGGCGCGGAGTACTGCAGCACGAGCGCCACCGCGACGGCGAGGCGCTGGATCGCGAGGTAGTAGACGGCGTTGACCGCGGGGATCGAGAGGCCGAGGCCGATCAGCGGCGCTGCCGACCTGCGATCGACCCCGAGGCCTCCCGACCAGGCCCCCGGCAACAGTGAGAAGCCGACCGCGGCGACGTAGGACCGGGCCTGGGCCAGCTCGATCGGCCCGACCCCCGCCTCGAACAGGTCCTTGGCGACGGCCGCGGCGACGCCCCAGCAGGCGGCGGCACCGACGACCGCCAGCAGGCCGAGACCGATGCCGGAATCAACCCGGCCGGAAGGAGGTTTGTGCATGGTGAGCAGGGTAAACGCGCTGGAGAGGCCCGAGGTTAGGGTTGCCTAACTGGTACGCTCGACGGGCCGCGTGACCACCCCGCGCGGGACCGCACCATCCGCCGCCCGACCTGGGAGCTGACCGACCCGGATGACGCCGAGACTGAACCGAGACGCCGTGGAGAGGATCGTCGCCGCCACGGGTGAGCCCGGCTGGCTGACCGAGCGCCGGGTCGAGGCCTACGACCTCTTCGAGAAGCTCGACATGCCCGACCCCAAGAAGGAGGAGTGGCGCTACACCGACGTGCGGGGGTTCGACTTCGAGCTGTACGCCCCGCCGGAGGTGACGAAGCGGTCGCTCGAGCTCCCGCCCGAGCCGGCGGCGAAGGGCGTCGTCTTCACCGACCTCGTGAACGCCGACCCCGATCTCGTCCGCGAGCACTTCTTCACCGACGTTCCCGTCGACGAGCACCGATTCACGGCCCTCCACGGCGCGTTCCACTCCGACGACGTCGTCGTCTACGTCCCGCGGGGCGTTGACGTCGACGTCCCGCTCGAGGTCCTGCGCGACGTGGATCCGGGCGGCTCGGCGTTCCCCCACACGACGATCGTGGTGGAGGAGCAGGCTTCGTTGACGTTCGTCGACCGGTTCAAGAGCGACGACTTCCCGGACCGCTCGCTGTGCGCGAGCGTGATCGAGGTGACGGCCGGCCGCGGCGCGACCGTCAACTACATCTCGCTCCAGGAGTGGGGCCGCGGGGTGTCGCATTTCCAGACGCAGCGGTTCACCGGGCATCGCGATTCGACCGTCCGCAGCCTCGCGGTGAACCTCGGCTCCCGCTTCGCCCGTACGCAGGTCGAGTCGGTCCTGAAGGGCGAGGGGTCGTTCTCCGAGATGCTCGGGCTCTACTTCGCCGACGCGGACCAGCACTTCGCCCAGCGCACGCTCCAGGAGCACGCGGCGCCGCACGCGACGTCCGACCTCCTCTACAAGGGGGCGCTGAAGGAGAGGTCGCGCAGCGAGTACTCCGGGCTGATCAAGGTCGCGAAGGGTGCCCAGGGGACCGACGCGTACCAGGCGAACCGGAACCTGGTGCTGTCGGAGGAGGCGCTCGCGCACTCGATCCCGCAGCTCGAGATCGAGGCCAACGAGGTCCGCTGCACCCACGGCGCGACGGTGTCGCCTGTCGAGGAGGAGCACCTCTTCTACCTGATGAGCCGCGGCATCGACCGCGTGACCGCGCAGAAGCTCGTCGTGTTCGGGTTCTTCGGCGAGGTCCTCGACCGGATCCGGCTCCCGCGGGTCCGCGACGACCTGTCGGACGCGATAGCGGCGAAGGTCGAGGGGACCCAGCGACTGGAGGTCGCGGTGTGATGGCGTTGTACCAGGCCGTTGCGAGGGTCGACGACCTCGGCGACGGCGAGATGATGCAGGTGTCGGTCGGCGGCGAGCTCGTCGGCCTGTACCGCGTCGGCGACGACGTCTACGCGCTCAGCGACATCTGCTCGCACCAGGAGGCGTATCTGAGCGAGGGCGAGTTCGAGCCCGAGGAGCTCGAGGTCGAGTGCCCGCTGCACGGGTCGCGGTTCAACGTCGCGACCGGTGAGGTGCGGATCCTGCCCGCGACGAAGCCCGTGGCGAGCTATTCGGTGAAGGTCGAGGGCGGCGAGATCCTCGTGGGCCCGAAAAAGACAGGGGAGTGACGGACGACATGGCAGAGAAGCTTCTTCACATCGAGGACCTGCACGTGGAGGTCGAAGGGCGCGAGATCCTGAAGGGGCTGAACCTCAGCCTCGACAAGGGCGACGTCCACGCCCTCATGGGGCCGAACGGGTCCGGCAAGTCGACGCTCGCGTACGTCCTCACCGGCCGCCCGGGCTACGAGGTGACCGCGGGGAAGGTGCTGTACAAGGGCGAGGACGTACTCGACCTCGCGCCGGACGAGCGGGCGCACCGCGGGATCTTCCTCGCCTTCCAGTACCCGACCGAGGTGCCGGGGGTATCGGTGGTGAACTTCCTGCGGACGGCGTACAACGCGATTCACCCGGACGCGCAGAAGAGCGCGATGCAGTTCCGGATGTACCTGCAGGAGAAGGTCGACCTGTTGGAGATCCCGAGCGAGCTCGTCGACCGCTACGTCAACCAGGGCTTCTCGGGCGGCGAGAAGAAGCGCAACGAGATCCTGCAGATGGCCGTGCTCCAGCCGGAGCTGGCGATCATGGACGAGACCGACTCGGGCCTCGACATCGACGCGCTGAAGCACGTCTCGGCGGGGGTGAACAAGCTCGCCGGCCCCGACGTCGGCATCCTGCTGATCACCCACTACCAGCGGCTGCTGAACTACATCCGGCCCTCGGCGGTGCACGTCCTCGTGGGAGGCAGGATCGTGACGTCGGGCGGCTTCGAGCTCGCCGAGCAGCTCGAAGCCGAGGGCTACGCGAACATCGCCCGCGAGGCCGGGCTCAGCGACGAGGAGCTGGCCGAGGTCGAGAGCCGCGAGCGGGCGCGGGTCTAGGGGAAGATGGTGCTGCGATGTCGCTAGAGGCAGAGGTCGTCCGCAAGGACTTCCCGATATTCGAGACGCTTGCCCACGGCAAGCCGCTCGTCTATCTGGATTCCGCCGCGACGTCGCACAAGCCCCGCCAGGTCATCGACCGCATGGTGCGCTTCTACGAGAGCGAGAACGCGAACGTCCACCGCGGCATCTACGAGCTCGGCGAGAAGGCGACCGCGGCGTACGAAGGCGCGCGCGAGGCGGTGCGGCGGTTCATCGGCGCCCGCAGCGTCCGCTCGGTCGTGTTCACCCGCGGGACGACGGAGTCGATCAACCTTCTGCGCTACACGTGGGCGCGCGAGAACGTCCGCGCGGGCGACGAGATCCTCGTCACCGAGATGGAGCACCACTCGAACCTCGTCCCGTGGCAGCTCCACTGCCTCGACACCGGCGCGGTGCTGCGACACCTCCCGATCGACGCCGAGGGAAGGCTGCGGGTCGACCTCCTCGACGAATACTTGACGCCCCGGACGAAGCTCGTCGCGTTCAACCTGATGTCGAACGTGCTCGGGACGATCAACCCCGTGCGGCAGATCGCCGACGCCGCCCACGCGGTCGGAGCGCGCGTCCTCGTGGACGCGGCTCAGGCCGCGCCGCACCTGAGGTTCGACGTGAACGCGCTGGACGCGGACTTCCTGGCGTTCTCGGCGCACAAGATGTGCGGCCCCACGGGAGCCGGGATCCTGTACGGCAGGGAGGACCTGCTCGAAGCCATGCCCCCGTTCCACGGCGGCGGCGAGATGATCCGCGAGGTGTGGGCGGACCGCGCCACGTTCGCGGAGATCCCGCAGAAGTTCGAGGCGGGGACGCCCAATGTCGCGCAGGCGGTGGGTATGGGGGCCGCGGTCGAGTACCTCGAAGAGCTGGGGATGGACGCAGTCCGCGAGCACGAGATCGAGCTCACCGCGTACGCGCTCGAGCGGCTGCGCGAGGCCGGTGCGACCATCTACGGGCCTCCGGACGCGCACGATCGCGGCGGGGTCGTCTCGTTCAACCTGCCCGAGGTGCATCCGCACGACATGGCGACGATCGTCGACCAGGAGGGCGTCTGCATCCGCGCCGGCCACCACTGCGCGCAGCCGCTGATGCGGTGTCTCGGCGTGCCCGCAACCGCACGCGCGTCGTTCTACGTCTACAACACCCGCGACGACGCCGACGCGTTGATCGCCGCGCTGGAGAAGTCGAAAGGATGGTTCGCCTGAGCCTGGAGGAGCTTTACAAAGAGGTCATCCTCGACCACTACCGCGCTCCGAGGAACAAAGGCCGCCTCGACCCGCACGACGTCGCGCTCGAGCGGAACAACCCGCTGTGCGGCGACGAGATCGAGCTGTTCCTGCGCTTCGAGGGCGAGACCCTCTCGGGCGTCGCGTTCGAGGGCAAGGGCTGCTCGATCAGCCAGGCGAGCACGTCGATGATGACCGAGAAGGTGCGAGGGCTCTCCGCCAAGGACGCCGGCGAGCTCGCCGAGTCGATCAGGCGGATGATGGCCGGCGAGGAAGACGGTGACGCCGACGCGCTCGGCGACCTGATCTCGTTGAAGGGCGTCGTGAGATACCCGGTGCGCATAAAGTGCGCGCTGCTCGGTTGGAACACGTTGCTGGAGGGGCTGGCGGAGGCCGGCAAGGCCGAGGGCTGAGCCATCGGCCGGACCAACGAGGGGAGCTGGGTATGGGGAAGCGTTTCGTCTCGGTCGCGGCGATCGCCGCGCTGTTCGTGGTCGCGCTCGCGGCCCCCGCGTTCGCGGTCAAACGGCACGATCCCGCGGACTCCGGGCTCGGCATCGACATCTCGCTGATCAAGTTCGTCGAGGATCCCGAGGACGTGGCCACGCTCACGATCAGGACGCACTCCGCGTGGAAGTGCCGCCAGCTGCGCCCCGCGGCGAAGACGTCGCTGAAGTGGCTGTTCGACGGGAGCGGCAACAACGAGTGGGACCTCGTGGGCTCGTTCGTCTGCCGCAGCGGCGTCCTGGTCTTCGAGCTGCGCTCGAAGGACGGCAGCAACCAGTACGAGCCGATCCCGGCGGAGCGGCCGAACCGGCGGACCGCCAGGGTCACGATGCCGCTCGACCTGACGGAGCTCGACGGCGAGCACCTCGACCTGGCCGCGAAGAGCACCGATGTGAGCGGCGAGACGTGCATCGAGGACTGCGTCGACCGGGCGCCGAACAAGGGCCGGATGAGGGCCTACTGACGGGTTCCGCTCGGCTCCCCCAAGAACCGCGAGACGCCGTAGCGGCGCCGGCGAGCCGCGGCCGTTCCAGGAGTTTCTACGTTTAACACTTGCTAAAAGGTGCAAACGCTGTTAGGAATCCCGCAGATGGCCAGGCTCGGGGACGATTCCGCCACCAAGACCGCGAAGGTCCTGTCGCTGCCCACGAGGGCGGCGATCCTCTCGCTGCTCCTCCGGAGCGGCGCGAAGACCGTCAAGGAGATCGCCGACGCCTTCCAGATCCACCCCAACGTCGCCCGGGCCCACCTCGACCTGATGGTCGAGGCCGGGTTCCTCGCTACCGAGACCCGGCGCCGCACCAAGGGCCGCCCGGCGAAGGTCTACTTCACGTGGGAGGGAGAGGCCGGCGCGCTGGCCGAGGCCGGCGTCGACGTGACCGACCTGCCGGCTCCCGAGACCGACGCAAGCGGCGAACTCGAGGTGGAGCTCCGGATGCTGGAGCGGATGCTCGCCGACGCGTCGGGACAGCTGGCGCGCATTCGAGAGCTGCTCGACGAACAGAGAACGCACGGCCACGAAGGAGGGATGAAGTGACCGATTACGCCAACCCGGACGCGCTCGTCGACACCGATTGGGTCGAGGAGAACGTGGACAACCCGAACGTCGCGATCGTCGAGGTCGACGAGGACGTGACCGCGTACGAGAAGGGCCACATCCCGAACGCGATCGTGATCGACTGGGAGAACGAGCTGCACGACCTCCCTCGCCGCGAGTTCGTCTCGTCCCAGCGCCTGGCGAAGCTGCTGGGCGAGAAGGGGATCTCCGGCGACCATACGATCGTCCTCTACAGCGGCAACAACAACTGGTTCGCGGCGTACGCGTACTGGCTGTTCAAGTACCGCGGCGTCGAGAACGTGAAGCTGCTCGACGGCGGGCGCAAGAAGTGGGAGCTCGAGAGCCGCATTCTGTCGCAGGACGTCCCCGCCCGCACCCCTGCGACGTTCGAGATCGGGCCGGAGCGGCCGGAGATAAGGATCTTCCGCAACGAGGTCGAGCGGCGCGTTCAGGAGGGAGGCGCGTGGGTCGACGTTCGTTCGCCCGAGGAGTTCCGCGGCGAGTTGCTGGCGCCGCCGCACCTCCCGCAGGAGCAGGCGCAGGTGCCCGGGCACATCCCCGGCGCCGCGAACATCACGTGGTCGAAGACGGTCAACGAGGACGGGACCTTCAAGGCGGCCGACGAGCTGCGCGAGCTGTATGCGGCCGAGGGCATAACGGAGGACAAGGACGTCGTCACCTACTGCCGGATCGGCGAGCGGTCGTCGCACTCGTGGTTCGTCCTGCGCGAGCTGCTCGGTTTCTCCGACGTCAAGAACTACGACGGGTCGTGGACGGAGTACGGGAGCCTCGTCGGCGTCCCGGTCGAGAAGTAGCGCGGCGACATCGCGGAGGGGCGCCGCTCCCGTGGCGCCCCTTTCCGTTTCGGTCTCAGAATGGCGGCGATGCCGGCGCCGCGCCCGCACGCAGAAGACGACGCTCTCGGATCTCTCGCGGAAATCCTGCAGGAGCAGGGCTACTTCGTCGACCTCGAGGAGTTCGGCGCACGTAGATCGGGCGAGCCGTGGCTCGCCGGCTACGCGGGGCTCTCGGTCGTCGCGGCGCTCTCGGTCTACGTCCTTCCTCTTCTGACCGCGCTGCTCGGCGTCGCGGCGATGGTCCTGCACGCGCGCGACTCCGAGGGACGGCCGCTGCTCCGCCGTGAGCTGGAGACGGGGAGAAACGTCGTCGCCCGGGCGCCGGCGGCGTCGAGACCGGCGCTGGTGGTCGTGGCTCCCGCGAGCGCGGCGCCGCGCCGCTTCTCGGACTCGTCCCTGCGGGCCCTCTCGCTCGCGTTGCAGGCGGGGATGGCGGCGGTGGCCGCCGGGGGGGCCGCGGCGTGGATCGCCGAGGCCGAGGCCGAGCTGCCCGCGTGGACCGCTGCCTGCGGGGCCGCCGCCGCGGCGTCCGTGGGACTCCTCGCGATCGCCCTCTACGGCTCTCGCGCGCGCGCTGCGATCGAGCACGGCCGCGTCGCGCTCGACATCCTCGCGCGGCTCGCTCCGGAGCTGCGCGAGGAGCCCGTGTGGCTGGTCGTCACGGGCGGCCGCCGCGCGGGGATGGCCGGGATGCAGGCGTTCGTCGCCGGCCATCCCGAGACCGGCGGCGCGTGGTGGCTCAACCTCGAGCCCGGCTCCGATCCCGGCGTCCGCGCGGCCTCCGAGGAGGGGACGTGGCGCGAGCGGCGCGCCGACCGGTCTCTTCTGGGAGCCGCGGAGGAGGCGGGCGCGGAGGTCGCGCCCTACCGCGGCGTCCCGACAGACGCGACGTTCCTCCTCGCGGGCCGGCGGCGCGCGCTCACTCTCGTGGTCGGATCGGTGGCAGAAGGTACGCGGGTAGCACTCGCAACGGCGCGCGCGGCGCTGGCACGAGCCCGGCTCTAGACGCGCTCCGACCGCGCTCGCAGTTCCTTCGGATCTCGGCGTAGAAACACGTGTCGAAGCCGGGTCCTCCGTCTACCTCGTCCGTCCCCGCCTGTGCGGCGATCGTGTCGTCGCCTCCCCGTCCCTCGACGTAAGAGCCCCCGGCGCCGAAGACGTAGACGAGGTTGTCCTCGTCGTTGCCGATGACCCGGGTCCCGGCGTAGGCGCCGGCGCTGACGCCCTCGACGGACGCCAGCGAGTCGAGACCTTCGCCGCTCGCGCGACCGGCGTCGAGATCGACCTCCATGCCCGCGCTCGGATCCTCGAAGGGCCCGAACATCGCGTGGTCGGTCCCCGGCCCGCCGTCGACCACGTCGTCCGTGGGCTGCTCGACCGGGGTGACGCCGTAGGTGCGGTAGGCGGTCATGTCGGGGATCAGGAGGTCGTCTCCGCCGCGTCCTTGGACGAGGTCGCCGCCGTCGCTCCCGATCAGCATGTCGCGCCCCTCCGAGCCGAGGAGGTGGTCGGCGAACGGCGTGCCGGAGACCGATTCGACCTGCTCCAGACGGTCGGTCCCTTCGCCCGTGACGGTCCCCGCGGCGAGGTCGACCGTGACCGGGCCCGGAGCCTCGGCGAAGATCACCACGTCGCGGCCGTCGTCGCTACCGGCGCGGACGTGGTCGTCGCCGGGCCCGGGGAAGAACGCGTCCTGATCCTGCCCTCCCGCCAGGTAGTCGTCGCCGTCGCCGCCGTCGAGGTCGTCCACGTCGCCGTAGCCGTAGAGCCGGTCGGCGCCGGGTCCTCCGTAGAGCGCGTCCCCGGCGGTCCCGAACTCGCGGCGCGACGGCCCCGGGGGGTCTCCGATCAGGACGTCGTCCCCGTCGCCGCCGAAGATCAGGTCGCTCTGCGCGCGTCCGAGGATGAGATCGGACCCGTCGCCGCCGGATATCTCGTCGCCCCCCGGGTTGGTCCCTCGGATCCAGTCGTCGCCCGCGCCTCCGCACAGGGGACCGGACCATTGGTGGGCGTAGACGACGTCGTCTCCACCCAGGCCCGCGACGACGTCGTCCGGTCCGGCGCGCAGCACGTCGTCGCCAGGAGTCCCGACCAGCGTCGCGATCCGGCCGAGACAGCGCGCGGGCGGGCGCGCCGCGGCCGGTGCCGTCGCGGCCAGGGCGGCCCCGACGAGAGCTATCGCGGTCGCGCGCATCCCGCAGTCGTACCGCGCGCGGCCATCTCCCGTCTGCTCACTTCTGAGCACACCGGTAACCTGACGGTCCGGCCGGCCGACGACAGGGAGCAGACGGTGGCGCAGCGCAAGCCCAAGATCGAACGTCTGAGATCCTTCAACCCCCGCACCGGCGAGGTGCTGCGCGAGATCGACGCGACGCCGGTCGCCGAGGTCGCAGAGGCCGTGGCCCGCGCGCGCAAGGTCGCTCCCGACTGGGCTGCGATCCCCCCGCAGGGCCGGGTGCGCATCCTGCGCGAGGTCCGCTATCGCATCGCCAGGCGGATCGACGACATAGTCGACGCCGTCGCCACCGAATGCGGCAAGCCCGCGACCGAGGCGCTCGCGCACGACACCACGCCCCTTCCGATAATGCTCGCGTACCTCGAGCACGTCACGCCTAAGGCGCTGCGGCCGGACCGCCCCGGGCGTCTCGTCGGTCCGCTCACGGGCACGGTGGGGCGTGTCGACTGGCGGCCGTTCGGCGTCGTCGGCGCCATCACGCCGTGGAACTACCCGATGCTGAACTCTTTCGCCGCGTTCGCACCCGCGCTGTTCGCGGGCAACGCCGTCGTCGTCAAGCCGTCGGAGGTGACGCCGCAATGCGGCGAGATCCTCCGCGACCTGCTCGAACCGCTGCCCCCGGACGTGGCGACGGTGGTCCAGGGTGGCCGCGACGTCGGCGCGGCGCTGGTCGACGCTCCCTGCGACAAGATCTCGTTCATCGGCTCGCCCGCGACCGGGCGCAAGATCTGCGAAGCCGCGGCGAGGCACCTGACGCCGGTCGTGATGGAGCTCGGCGGCAAGGACGCCGCGATCGTCTGCCGCGACGCCGACGTGGACAAGGCCGCGTCGGGCCTCGTCTGGAGCGCGTTCTTCAACGCGGGCCAGACGTGCGCGTCCGTCGAGCGCGTGTACGTCGTGGATGCGGTCGCGGACGACTTCAAGTCCAGGTTCCTCGAGAAGCTGACGCGCCTCCGCCAGGGGGCCGACGACGGCGACGTCGGGCCGCTGACGTTCGCGCCGCAGCTCGACGTGGTGCGCCGTCACGTGGACGACGCGGTCTCCAAGGGCGCTACGGTCCTCGCCGGGGGGCAGGCGCCGCCGAACGAGGACGGGTCGCTGTGGTACCCGCCGACGGTCCTCGAGAACGTGAGCGAGGACATGGACGTGGTGCGGCACGAGACGTTCGGCCCGGTCGTCACGATCACGCCCGTGCGTGACGAGCAGGAGGCCGTGCGGCGCGCGAACGACGAGGCCGTGAACCTGACGGCATCGATCTGGAGCAGGAGCAAGGCGCGGGCCGACTCGCTCGCGGCGTCGCTGAAGGCCGGGACGATCACGGCCAACTTCCACGGCGAGACGCTCGCGTACCCGTGGTCCCCGTGGGGGGGCGCCGGCGAGTCCGGTTTCGGCCGGCTCAGCGGCCGCTACGGCATCCGGGAGTTCGTCATGCCGGTGAACGTGTCGCGGAGCTCGATGCCGTGGCTGCCGAGGCTGTGGTGGTATCCGTACACGGAGAACACCGTCCGGGCGGTCCGCTCGATCACGGAGCTGGTGGGGTCCCCGGAGCTCGGCGCGAAGGCGAAGGCGCTGAAGTCGCTGGCCGTCGCGGCGACGAGGTCGTTCCGGGAGAAGCTCTAGCGAAGGGCGTCTTGCCCTCGCCGCGTTCGGAGCTCATCGATCCGGCAGCGGCCCCAGCTCGAACACGCGCGTCTCCATCCCCGACAGGGCCTTTCCGACCAGCGCCTCCAGGTCCAGCTCCGCCTCCGCCTGCGCGGCCTGCTCCGGGTGCGTCTTCGTCGCAGGCGACCGCGGCTCGAACAGCACGCAGCA
The DNA here is from genome assembly GCA_046263255.1 of Actinomycetota bacterium. Taxonomy (GTDB): domain Bacteria; phylum Actinomycetota; class CADDZG01; order CADDZG01; family WHSQ01; genus JALZEG01. The sequence continues at coordinate 5,745 of JBHELD010000045.1, read as the reverse complement.
GTCCTGGTGCTTGCGCGTCGAGATCTCGTACGTCCCGACGCGTGCCGCGAGGTCCACGATCTCCTGCTTGTCCATCCCGATCAGCGGGCGGACGACCTGGACGCCCGGGACGGCCGCGTCGACGGTGCGGATGTTCTCGATCGTCTGGGACGCCACCTGCCCGAGCGAGTCGCCTGTGACGAGCGCCTGCGCCTCGAGGTCCGCCGCGAGCGCCGCGGCGATCCTCATCATCATCCGCCGGTAGAGGACGACGCGGAAGCTGGCCGGCGCGTGCGTCACGATCTCTCGCTGGACGTCCGCGAGCGGGACGAGGTGCAGGACCGCGCGCATCTGGTAGCGCGTCAGCACCTGGGCGAGCTCCGCGGCCTGACGCACCGACGAAGGGTCGGTGAACGGTTGACCGTGGAAGTGGACGAGCTCGACCGTCGCGCCGCGCAGGCCCATCCGCCACGCGGCGACCGGCGAGTCGATGCCTCCGGAGAGGAGCGCGAGCATCCGCCCGGACGTGCCCGCCGGGAGGCCGCCCGGCCCCCGGATCCTCTTGCGATAGACGATCCCCGTACCGGCGAAGAGCTCGATCCACGCCGTCGCCTCCGCGTTCCGCAGGTCGACGCGCGCTTTAGTCGCGTCCTTGATCCGGGCGCCTACGACCTCCTGGATCTCACTCGACTTGTGGACGCACGTCGAGTGCGTGCGGCGCGACCGGACACGGAAGGACTCGAACGGCTCCGCGAGCATGAGCCGGAGCGCGGCGTCGCCGATCTTCTCGATATCCGGCTCGACGCGCACCCCCGCCCCGACGTAGGCGACGCCGAAGACGTTCGCAGCGAGTTCGGCCGCCGCCTCCACGGGGGCGCCGGATTCGAAGTCGACGACGATACGGCCGAAGCCGCGGCGCAGCTTCGTATACCCCGTCCCGCGCAGGGCGCGTTTGAGGTTCTGCGCGAGCGTGCGCTCGAAGAAGTCGCGGTTGCGGCCCTTGAGGCCGAGCTCGTGGTAGTGAACGACCAGCGCATCCATCGCGCCGTCGACCTCCTAGACGGTCTCTTCGTCGAACCCGAGGGAGAAGAGCGACTCGACGTCGTGACGGGAGAAGACCTTGAACGCGACGAGCGTCTGCGTCCTCTCGACGCCGGGCACGCGCAGGATGCCCTCCGTGACCACCTTCGCGAGGTCCTCGTGATGGCGCACCCGCACCATGATCACGAGGTCGTAGTCGCCGGCGACGGAGTACACCTCGCTGACCTCTGGAAGGTCGGCGATCGCCTGCGCGGCCTCGGGGATCTGGTGCACGTCGCAGATCGCGAGGACGACGGTGTTGACCATCAGGGGTCTTAGATCGTGACCATGTCGCGGAGCTTGCCCGGCGTGCTCGGGTGGCGGAGCTTGGACAGCGCCTTCGCCTCGATCTGGCGGATCCGCTCGCGCGTCAGGTTGAATTCCTTGCCGACCTCCTCGAGCGTGCGGGGTTCGCCCGTCACGAGGCCGAAGCGCAGCGCGAGCACCTTGCGCTCGCGGTCCGAGAGGGAGCCGAGCATGTCCCACAGGTCCTCCTGGCGCAGCGCGACCGCCGCCGCCTGGAAGGGGCCCTCGATGTCCTCGTCCTCGATGAAGTCGCCGAGCTCGGCGTCCTCGTCGCCGACCGGCTCGTGCAGCGACACGGGCTCGGGCAGCACGCGAAACGCCTCGCGCACCTTCTCCGGGGTCAGGTCGGACTGCTCCGCGATCTCCTCGATCGTCGGCTCGCGTCCGAGCTTCTCGAGGAGCTCCGACTGCACCTTGCGGACGCGGTAGAGCGTCTCGACCATGTGTACGGGGATGCGGATCGTCCGCGCCTTGTCGGCGATCGCGCGCGTGATGGCCTGGCGGATCCACCAGGTCGCGTACGTGGAGAACTTGAACCCGCGCTGGTAGTCGAACTTCTCGACCGCTCGCATGAGCCCGAGGTTTCCCTCCTGGATGAGGTCGAGCAGCGGCAGGCCGGCAGCCGAGTACTTCTTCGCGATCGACACGACCAGACGGAGGTTCGACTGGATGAAGCGGCGCTTCGCCTTGCGGCCCACACGCGCCTCGATCTCGAGCTCCGAACGCTGCTTGGGCGACAGCTTCTTGCCGGAGTCGAGCTTCTCCTGAGCCTTCTCGCCCTCCTCGATGGCGCGCGCGAGCTCGACCTCCTGCACGTCCGTCAGCAGCGGGTACTGACCGATCTCGCGCAGGTACTGCCGCACGAGATCTTCGTGCGCAGCCTCCTCGCGGGAGTCGTACGGGCGCGATGCCTGGCTCATGGGCTCCTTAACCTTCCTTCGCTGGAATCGGCGGCTTGCTTACGTCTACCGACGTGATCCGATGACGTAACGCCTTCCGCCCCATCGCCGAGGAGCCGGCCGGCTGCGTGTCCCGATGGACTGCCGCTGTGCGGCGGGGCCGGACGCCGAGCTCCGCTGGTTCAAGGCTTCTGACCTGCTTTGTAGCCAACGGACTGTTTCTCCACATGGTACGAGAACTCCTCCCCACGGGGAAGGGGTCGTCTGTTGTACCCAAAACACAAAAACATCCCGCGGGTATCGCCTATTCCCCGCCCGTCTTGGGCTGTTTCGTCCTACCATTCGTCGGGACATGCCAATCTCTTCCGATTCATCCCCAGGTCGCCCACAGATTCCCGAGGAGGGGCCGGTCGTGGTCTCGGCGTGTCTCGCCGGCCGCCGGTGCCGCTTCGACGGCGCCGCGAACCCCGACGACGAGGTCGCGCGGCTCGTCGCGGAGGGGAGGGCCGTCCTCGTGTGCCCTGAGGTCGACGGCGGCCTCGGGATCCCGCGGCCCGCGGCGGAGATCGGTGCCGGCGACGGTCACGACGTCCTCGCCGGCAGGACGCGAGTCGTCACGCGCGCGGGCGACGACGTGACGGACGCGTTCGTGGCGGGGGCGCAGCGCGCTCTCGACGCCGCGCGGGAGAGCGGCGCCCGCGTCGCCATCCTGAAGTCGCGCAGTCCGTCTTGCGGCAAAGGCGCGGTTTACGACGGTTCGTTCTCGCGCACGCTGCGGCGCGGCGACGGCGTGACCGCGGCGCTGCTCTCCCAGAACGGCATCGACGTCGTCACCGACGAAGAGATCTGAGGTCCCCACAGGAGAGCGGCGCCGTCCGGCGAACTTCGTGCGTAGACAGCGAACCAAGCCGGAGACCGGAGACGGGAGAGCACGTTGAAGAAGGCGATGGTCGTCGCGCTCACGGCCGCGCTGGTTGCGGGTGCGTTCGCCGGCCCGGCGGACGCCGGCAAGAAGAGGAAGCCGAAGCGCGTCGAGCGAGTGGTCGAGGTCGAGTACTCGGCGCCGGGCATCGGCGTCGCGACGCCCGGCCCCTCCGGCGGCATCTGCCCCTACGCCGACCCCACGACGCGGGAGTGCATCGAGATCCCGCTGCAGCTCGGCGAGCGGTACGTCAAGGTCGAGCTCTCGGACGCCGCCGGTCAGAAGGTCGCCGGCTTCATCAGCCAGGGAGACACGACCGGCGACGGCATCAGCGACCTCTACGGTGATTTCTGCGGGGCGCACCCGGAGCCGATCGAGCTGCAGTCGAAGTCGGCGCCCGTACGGATCTCCTTCTACAACGGCGCGAAGGCGGACTGCGCCCCCTCCGTCGCCACCACCGGGACCATCACGGCGACGTTCTCGAACCTCCCATAACGAGACACGTCCCTAAGAGGCCGGGCCCAGTGCCCGGCCTCTTCGCGCTGCGCCGCGAGGGGCCGGGACGGGGGGGCGCGTGCCCGCATTGCTGGTGGGACCGCCATTTTTGCTCGGGATCCACCGGCAGGAGACCGGCCCGGACCGGCGAATTCCACCTCCAGACCGTTGCACGAGCCGGACCAACCAGGGAGACAGGACATGAAGAAGGCGATCGTCGTTGCACTTACGGCTGGCCTGCTCGCGGGCGCGCTGGTCGGCCCCGCGGATGCGGGAAAGAAGAAGAAGAAGCCGGCACCCCCGCCTGCGCCCGTAAAGGTCGAGCGCGTGGTCGAGCTCCCGTACCAGGTGCCGAACATCGGCGTCGCGACGCCCGCCACCGCCGGCGGTTTCTGCATGCTGAGCCTCGACAACCCCGGTACCTGCGTCAACATCCCGCTCCAGGCCGGTGAGGCGTACGTGAAGATCGAGGTGAAGGACGCCAGCGGTCAGAAGAGCTTCGGCTTCCTCAGCCAGGGCGACACGGACGGCGACGGCATCGGGAACCTCTACGGTGACTTCTGCGGCGCCCACCCCGAGCCGATCGAGATGCTCTCGCAGTCGGTGCCTCTGCAGATCTCGATCTACAACGGCGCCCGTGGAGACTGCGTCCCCTCGATCGCCACGAGCGGGATGATCACCGCAACGCTTTCGAACCTCCCGTAGAGAATCTCGTCTTTCGGAAAGAGGCCGGGCCCTGCGCCCGGCCTCTTTTCCGTTGGTGGAGCCGTGCCTCCGTGGAGGACACCGAACGAACGTCTGCCGCCGGGCGGACCCCTCTCCCAAACTGTCTAGCGGCTTCGCCGGCGGCGTGGTGACCGGGCGGATCGTGCGTGCCGCCCAAGGGCCCCAGGTCCTTCCTGTAGAAACGCGCCAACACGAGAAAGAGGCCGGGTCCGCAGACCCGGCCTCTTCGCATCGTCCCTTTCGTGCTACGCCTGGCAGGCGGGGTGGTCCGGGAAAACCGTGCAGAAGGCACGGAAGACGATCTCACCGGCCTCGTCCCGAACCGCGAACACGAAGTCGATCGCGTCCCCAGCCTCGTTCTCGACGAAGTAGATCGTGTCCTCCGCCGTCTGGCACGGGTAGTCGTACGGAGGCCGGAACGCGTCGCAGGGCAAGTCGACGATCGACTGGGCCCCGGCGGGCGCAGCGGTCAGCGGTCCGGTGGCGAGAGCGATTGCGGCGGCCGTAACCGCCAGAAGCTTGGTCTTGAACATCTGCCTCCCCTTCGTCCGAGGTGCTTGCCCGGCTAAGGCTTAACGCATTCGGGGCAAAGGGGGCAAGTCCTCCCGTTAGTGACAGATCGTCTGCGTCGGGAAGATCCAGCAGTACACCCGGATCGGGACGTAGCAGATGCCCGCCCACGGGTCCGTGAAGAGCTGCTCGCACGGGTGGCCCGCTTCGGCGGCCGCGGGGGCCGCGCCGACGGGTCCTCCGACGAGAGCGACCGCCGCGATCGCCACGGCGACGAGCTTGGTCCTGATCATCGTGCCCTCCTTGTTCGTCCGGCCGAGGTCTGAGCCATTCCGCACAAATCGGACGAATCCTCTCCCAGCGCGAGAAGGGGCCGGGTCGTGAGATCCGGCCCCTTGCATCGAGCAGTCGTTTCGCCGGCGATCTAGTGGCAGATCGTCTGCGTCGGGAAGATCAGGCAGTAGACCTTGATCGGCAGGTAGCAGACCCGGTCCCATGGATCGGCGAAGATCTCGCAGGGGTGACCGGCGGCGGCGGCGGCGGCCGGCGCGGCCGCGATCGGTCCGGCCGCCAGCGCGAGTGCGGCGGCCGCGACTGCAAGGCCCTTCCTCATTGGCTCCTCCCTCTTTCGTCCGGCTGTGACGCGAGCCATTCCTCGCAAATCGGACGAATCCTCCCCCCGGCACGTCCCTCGTACTCCTTCTCTCCCTCCTCCTCGCCCTCTCCCTCGTACTCCTTCTCTCCCTCCTCCTCGCCCTCTCCCTCGTACTCCTTCTCTCCCTCCTCCTCGCCCTCTCCCTCGTACTCCTTCTCTCCCTCCTCCTCGCC
>JBHELD010000044.1:0-19913 GCA_046263255.1 Actinomycetota bacterium | reverse complement strand
GCCGCGTGGTCGTCGAACCGTACGAGCCCGTGATGGTGACGAAGTGGCGCATCGACCCGAACGATCCGGGCGTGTCGCTCGCGGAGGTCGCGTTCCATCCGCGGCCCGGCGAGCGGACCGTCTCGGTGTCGCTCGACGACGAGGCGGGGTGGCCCGTGCGCGGCAGCATCGAGCAGGAGGGCAACTACGTCGGCCCGTTCTGCGGCGAGACCGAGAAGCCCATGCCGATCGAGCCCGGCAAGGACGTGTGGGTCGTCGTCTACTCCGGCGTCTGCGACGGGTCGGCGACCGTGGCGACGTCGGGGACGATCGAGGTGACGTTCTTCCGGGGCAGCCGCCGCTAGCAACCCCCAAAAAGGAGGGGCCCCCGGCCGGGGGCCCCTCCTTTTTGTTCCTTCCTCGACGCCCGGACGCCTACGGCCGTGCGGCCGACTCGCTCGGCGGTCCGGAGATCGTCCCCGGCCCCCCTGCGGCCGCGAGAGGGGCGATGTCCTCGTCCATCGCGACGCCCTTGCGCTTGCTGAACGCGACCGCGCCGATCAGGACGAGCAGAGCGAGGCCCGCGATTGTGAACCGCACCCCGTCGTTGTCCTGCAGGTTGATGACGGCGGGCAGGATCAGCAGCGAGATCAGGTTCATCACCTTGATCAGCGGGTTGAGAGCGGGTCCGGCGGTGTCCTTGAACGGGTCGCCGACGGTGTCGCCGATCACCGCGGCCTTGTGCGCCTCGGATCCCTTGCCACCCTCGTGGCCGTCCTCGATGTGCTTCTTCGCGTTGTCCCACGCGCCACCGGCGTTCGAGAGGAACACCGCCATCAGCTGTCCCGTGAGGATCACGGCGGCGAGGAACGCGCCGAGCGCGAAGTAGTTGATGCCGAAGCCGATGATGACCGGCGACAGGACGGCGAGGAGCGCCGGCGTCGCAAGCTCGCGCAGTGAAGCAGCCGTGCAGATGTCGATGACGGGGCCGTAGTCCGGCCGCTCCGTCCCCTGCATGATGCCGGGCTTCTCGCGGAACTGCCGGCGGACCTCCTGCACCACGACCGCGGCCGAGCGCCCGACCGCGCGGATCGCGAGGGCGGAGAACAGGAACGCGATCGACCCGCCGATGAGGAGCCCGATGAACGTGGTGGGGTTGGCGACGTTTATCTGAGTCTCCGGAAGCTTGAAGATATCGACGCCCTCGGCGATGTCCGGAAGCTCCGCCGCGATCGTCTCGATGTACGAAGCAAACAGGGCGACTGCCGCGATGACGGCGGACCCGATCGCGAAGCCTTTGGTGACCGCCTTCGTAGTGTTGCCGACGGCGTCGAGGCTCACCATGATCCGCTCGGGCTCGCCCTTGAACTCCCCCGACATCTCCGCGATGCCGGCCGCGTTGTCGGAGACCGGTCCGTAGGTGTCCTCGGACACGACGACGCCGGTCGTCGCGAGCATGCCCATTCCCGTCAGCGCGACGAGGTAGAGGGAGAACTGCAGGTTCCAGTCGCCGAGCGCGATCCCCACGCCGAGCGCACCCGCGATCGCGATGATCGAGTAAACCGACGACTCCAGGCCGGACGAGACCCCGGACAGGATCGTCGTCGCCGGACCGGTGCGCGCCGCCACCGCGATCTCCTGCACGGGCGACCTCTCCGTGGACGTGAAGTACTCGGTGAGACGGCTGACGACCTGCGCGAGCACGAGGCCGATGACGACGGCCCAGAAGATCCTCAGGTTCTCGACGTAGAACTGCGCGACCAGGTACGTCCCGATCACGGTCAGGATGCCGGCGGTCGCAAACCCGCGGTTGATCGGCGCCATCGCGGTCTTGTCCTTGTCGGTGGCACGGACCATGTAGACGCCGACGATCGAGGCGACCACGCCGATCGCACGGGCGATGACCGGGAAGATCAGGCCGAGGGCCGGGTTCAGGCCGATCGAGTCGAACGCGGGGACGCCGAGGATGATCGCGGCGACGAGCGTGACCTCGTAGCTCTCGAAGAGGTCCGCGGCCATACCTGCGCAGTCGCCGACGTTGTCGCCGACGTTGTCTGCGATCGTGGCGGGGTTGCGCGGGTCGTCCTCGGGGATGCCCGCCTCGACCTTGCCGACCAGGTCGGCGCCGACGTCGGCGGCCTTGGTGAAGATCCCCCCTCCGACCCGGAGGAACAGCGCGAGCAGCGATCCCCCGAACCCGAAGCCGACGAGGATGGCCGACGACGTGTTCTGGAAGATCAGGATGATGATCGTCGCGCCGAGGAGCCCGAGCCCGACCGTGAACATGCCGGCGACGCCGCCGGTGCGGAACGCGACCTTTAGCGCGGCGGGAAGCGATCCCGACCGTGCGGCCGCGGCCGTGCGGACGTTCCCTCGCACCGCGAGGCTCATGCCGATGAACCCGGTGAGGCCCGACATCAGACAGCCGGCGACGAACGCGAGCGTCCGGAAGATCCCGGACTCCGCGAAGCTGAGCGCGGTCTCGCCGCCGGGCTTCACCACCTCGGTCGACGTCAGGAACACGATGACGACGAGCGGCACCAGGATCACGGTGATCGTCTTGAACTGGCGCGTCAGGTACGCCATCGCGCCCTCCTGGATCGCGCCGGCGATCTCCTTCATCTTCGGCGTGCCGGCGTCCGCGGCGAGGACTCCCCGCATGAGCGTGAATCCGACGCCGATCGCAAGCAGCGCGGTGAAGGCGGAGAAGATCAGCCAGAAGATCTCCGTGCCGCCCAGCTCGAACTCCTGATACCCCCCTTCTGCAGCCAGCAGGAGAGGTCTCATGCGCTTTTCTCCTTTCTCGTTACGTTCGTCTTGCTCTCTTCCTTGCGGACGTAGATCTGCCGCGCGACGCGCTCCGACACCGTGCGGTCCTGGCCGCCGACGCGCAGGACGATCGGTCCGTCGAACGGGTGCTTCTCGCGAACCGTGACCTTCACCCCCGGGCGCAGTCCGAGCGTCTCGAGGAAGCTGATGACGTCGGGATCGGTGGAGCCGGGGACGGCGACGACGGCGACGTCGCCGGGCTCGAGCGCGTACAGGGGCGGCATGTCGGGGATGTCGGTGACGTCGGGCTCGGGGATCGGGAACCCGTGGGGGCACGTCGCGGGACGGTCGAGCGCGATGAACAGTCGGTCCTCGACCTCCTGCGGCAGCTCGTGCTCGAAGTCTCCGGCGAGACGGTCGGCCTCGTTCCACGCGTAGCCGAGCATGTCCGAGAGGAAGCGCTCGACGATGCGGTGCCGCCTGATCGACGCTACGGCGGCGCGGCGGCCGGCGGGTGTGAGCTCGACGCCGCGATACGGCTTGTGGTCGAGGAGGTCTCGCTCCGCGAGGCGCTTGATCGCAGCCGTAGCCGTCCCCGGAGAGACGCCGAGGGCGTCGGCGAGCGCGCCGGTATGCGCGTCGGCGCCGCCGCGTGTCAGCCGGTAGATCGCCTTCAGCGTCTCGCGGTCGGACTTCGAGTAGGTCGCGTCGATGTCGGGGTCTCCGTGGGCCGTGCAGGATCCTGGCTCAAGGGCTGCCCGCCGGGCCAGGTTTTTGACCGGGGGAACCTAGCTTTTGGTGCCTCAAAATGTCAAACGGGGGGTGGGGTCGGGTGCGTTAGAAACCCCGGGATGCTCGCGGCCGCCCGGAACGTCCTGGTCTCCCGCCCGCGGCTGTGGCTCGCCGCCGGCTCCTGCTCGCTGCTCGGCGCGATCCCTCAGGCGCTGCTCGTGACCGTCGGCGCGGCCGGCGGTGTCGCGTTCCTGTTGACGGGGGACGCCGCGCTGGCGGGCGAGGTGTGGGGGCGGACCCCCGGCGTGTCGGCTGCCGTGGTGGCGGTCGGTGGGGTCGCCGTGGTGGCGGGCTTTGCCGCGTGGGCCCGGCTCTACGCGATGGCGGTCTGGATGTCGCGCCCCGGCGAGGCGGTGCCGTGGCCGCAGGCGCGGGCCGCTACGACGCGCTCGTGGCGGCGCGTCGCGTGGATGCACCTGCAGACGTACGCGGTCCTCACGGTCCTCGCGGTGATCCTGTTCGCGCTCGCGTCCGCCGCGGGTCCCGCGTCGTTCGGGACGCTGCTCCTCCTGGGTGCGCTCGCGTTCGCGCTGGCGCGCACGCTCCTACGGATAGTGCTGAGCATGGCGCTCCGCGCCGCGGTCCTCGACGGCCTCGCGCCCGCCATGGCGTGGCGGACCGGGGCCCGCTTCGTGCGGGCGGTGCGTCACGACGTCGCGGTGACATGGGTGGGATTGGTCGCGATCGGCGTCTCCGTCTGGATAGGCGGACGGCTGATCACGCCCGTCCTGCAGGACACCGCGTACGACTACCCCAGCGCGAGCGGCTACGAGCTGGCGCGACAGGGGGCGCAGCTTCTCGTGGCCGTCCCGATGGAGACGGCCCTGCTTGCCTTCGGCATCGCGGCCTGGACCGCGGTCTACGACCGCGCGGAGGATCCTCGACCGCGCCGGGACCGCGGCGAGCGCCGGGGCGATCCCTGGGTGCGGCGCGCGCTGGCGGGCGGCGTCGCGATCGCACTGGCCGGAAACGGGCTCCCGACCCTGATCGACGACCGCTTCCGTGCGGCGAACGTACGAGTCGAAGAGGCCATCGCGCGGCGCGCCCTCGAACCGGAGGATGCCGTCGAGGCCGCGCCGGCGCGGCTCGTGGGAACGCGCACGCGCTACGGAGTGGCGGCGCACCTCGACGGTGACGAGCTGACGTGGACGACGTCGATCGACTACCTCAACGAGACCGGCGACACGCTCGTCGACCTCGGGATCCACGTCTACCCGCTCGCGTACACCCGGCCTCTGCAACGGATCCCGTTCGCGGAGGACCTGCTCGAGTCCGACTTCAACGGCGGGTTCCAGGCGTTCGCGCGCCCCGGTGAGCTACACAGGTTCGAAGTCTCCGTGGCGGGGCAGCCCGTCCCCGCGGAGCCGGCCGGCACCGCGGTCGTCCTGGACCTTCCCCGGCCGCTCATCCCCGGCCGGCGCGTCGCGGCCTCGATCGAGATGGCGATGGACCTTCCGCGCTTTCCCGAGAGGTTCGGCCGCTGGGACGACCTCACGCTGCTCGGGAACTGGATACCGGTCGTCGCGCGACGCGACGGCGGGCGGTGGCGGCTCGACCCGTTCGCCTCGATCGGAGACCCCTTCTTCGCCGGTGTCGCCGACTACGACGTCGCGTTGACGGTCGACGAGAACGTCTCCGTCGTGGGAACCGGGACGCTCGTCTCCGTGGATCCGGGGGAACCGGGGACGCGCGTGTGGGAGTTCGCGACGCCTGCAGTGCGAGATGCCGCGTTCGCCGTCGCGCCTTTCCTGCGCGGTCTCGAGGAGACGGCGGAGGGCACCATCGTTCGTTCCTGGTATCCCGCCGGGCAGGGGCGGCGGGGACAGGCGAACCTCGACTCGGCGGCATCCGCGGTTGCCGACTACACCCGCCGCTACGGCCCGCTGCCGTGGCCCGAGGTCGACGTCGTCGAGACCGCGGGCCGCCTCGGGGGGATGGAGTACCCCGGCACGCTGTTCGTGTCGAGCGGGGTGGAGTCCTTCGCCGGATTGCCGCTGCTGCCCGAGCTCGTCTCGTACTCCGGCTTCGAGGCGGCACGGGCGCGCTACGTCGTCGGCCACGAGGTCGCGCACCAGTGGTGGTACGCATCGGTGGGAAACGACCAGATCCGGGAGCCGTGGCTCGACGAGGCCCTCGCGGAGGCCTCCACCCGCGTCTGGCTCGAGGGGCAGGAGGACGGCCGGCGGACGTGGCTGATGACGAACCTCACCCCGGACGCGCCCCCAACGGCGCGGGCGGTGACCGCGCGGGTCGAGGACTTCGACTCGAACGAGAGCTACGCGGAGGTCGTCTACTTCGAGGGGTCCGAGGTGCTGATGGAGCTTCGCCGCACCCTCGGCGCCGACCGGTACGACGCGGTGCTGCGGACCTGGCACGAGCGCGGCTCCCTCGGGATCGGGACGGTCCAAGGCTTCGTGCGGACCGTGAGGGACGTCGCCGGAGATCGAGCCGCCGCGATCCTCGACCGGTACTTCTAGCGGCGGAGCATCAGCCGGGTCTGCATGCCCCCACCCTCTCGCGGCGACAGCTCGAACTCGTCCACCAGGCTCTTCAGGAGCTCCATCGACATGACGTCGCGGGTCGAGAACCCCTGCGAGTCCGCTGCGTCGACCTCCCCGGTCGAAGCGACGGCGCCGGAGTCCGCGACGACGACCTCGAGGCGCTCCTCGTCGGCGGTGAACGAGATGGTCACCGGCGCGTCCACGCCCGCCTCCTGGGTCGACAGGACCGCGGTCGCGCACGACTCGGAGATCGCGATCTTCAGGTCGTCGAGCTTCTCCTCGTCCAGCCCCGCGACGCGGCCGAGCGAGGTGAAGGCCAGCCTCACGATCGCCACGTAGGCCGAGTGCGGGGGGATCTCGAGGAGGATCGACGCGGCCTCCTCGACGCGGCCGGACAAGCTAGGCCTCTTGCGCCGACGCTCCGGCCGCTTCGTCGACGGACGAGTGGATCGGGAACACCTTCGTGAGGCCGGTGATCTTGAAGATCTTGAGGATCTTGTCCTGGGTGCACACGAGCGAGAGGCTGCCGTCGTGAGCCTTGACCCGCTTCAGCGCGCCCACCAGCACGCCGAGCCCGGTCGAATCGAGAAAATCCACGCCCTCGAGGTTCACGACGACGTCGTACGACCCCTCCGACACGAGCTCGATCAGCTTCTCGCGGAGCTTGGGGGCGGTGTAGACGTCGATCTCGCCCTTCACGTCCACGACCGCGTGCGCCCCCATCTTGCGTACGTCCAGGCCAAGCTCCATCTCGGTCCTCCCTGACATCGTGATTGAGGGGCGCATCCTACCCGCCGGGGGTGCGGTGACTCGATTTCCACGGCTTCGGTCGCGGGTGTGGTTACCCTCACCACCACGATGAGGGGAACGAAGGAGACGGCTTGAGCGTCGTGATCCCGACGATGAGAAAGAGCTTGTGGCCGCTGTACGTGGTGGCGCTGAGCGTCGGCTTGCTCGGCGTCGGGTCCGTGCTGCTGCCCCAGCGAGTGACGGTGGGCGCCGGCCGGGGCGCGACGGGAGACCGATCGATTCCGCAGGCCGAGTGGGTGGTCAAGGCGTATCCGGCCCCCAGCGCGGCCGGGATCACGAGGGCGGACAAGACGGCCTTCCGACGGGAGCGCGACGACGTGATCGGGCGCGTCCAGAGGCTCTACGAGGCGCTGTTCCTGCAGCCCGATCGCGTCGATCGGATCGCCGGATCGATCCTGAGCCGTGAGGCGTCGGAGGCGATCGACGGGTCGCGCCTCGGGCTGCGCCACAAGGTGGAGGACGTCCGGACGACGAGGGGCTTCGTGAAGGTCGGGATCCAGGTCGACGGAGGGCGCCGCGCCGCGGCGGTCGTCCTGGTGGAGGCGCGCGCGCTGAGGGAGTCGAGCCCGATCCGCGTGTGGCACCGGGCCAAGCTGTGGCTCGAGAAGGGCGCGTCGGGGTGGAAGGTCGTCGCCTTCGACGCGGAGCAGGGGCGGTTGCCGTGATCAAGCGCGCTGCCGCGCTGCTCGCGCTCGTCGCCGCCGTGTGCGTCCTGTTGCCGCTCGCCTCGTCCCCGGTGGCGTCGTCGCCGATCCTCGTCGGCAGGGTCCACGCGCGGTACCAGCCGACCGACGGGAAGATCTTCGTCGCCGTGATCGGCAGCGACGCGCGCACCGGCAACCCCGACAACGTCAACGCCGACGCGATCCACATCGCGGGCGTCAACACGGAGACGATGAAGGGCGGGGTCCTCAACTTCCCGCGGGACTCGTGGGTGACGATCCCGGGCTACGGCAGCGGGCGCATCAACGAGGCTCTGCACGCAGGAGGCCCCGAGCTCGTGGCCCAGACGCTCGAGAGCATCACCGGCATCCGCATCGACTACTGGGTCCTGGTGGGCTTCGAGGACTTCGTGAACATCGTCGACGCGATCGGCGGCGTGAAGATGACGATCCCGACCGGCATCTACGACCCGGTGGGGTCGGGGGCGAAGATCCCGGCCGGGACGCAGAACCTGGGGGCCGAGGAAGCTCTCTCGTACGTGCGGACCCGGAAGGCGTTCGCCGACGGGGACATCGAGAGGACGACGAACCAGGCGAGGTTCCTGATCGCGATGCTGCGCAAGCTGCACCGCCAGATCGAGTACAGCCCGACGTCACTCTTCCGCTGGACGGCCGCGGCGCGCCGCTACGCGCGCTTCGACCTGTCGGCGGCGGAGATGTTCCGGCTCGGCGTGCTCGCGTCGCAGGTCGATCCCGACGACGTCGGGAACGTGACGGTGCCGGTGAGCTACGGGCGAGTGGGCGCGGCGAGCGTCGTGTTCATCTCGCCGGAGGCCGCGGACATCTACGACGAGCTCCGCGAGACCGGGGCGCTCGGGACGCGCTAGGCGCCGGCCGCGTCCGCGGCAAACGCCCGCGCGCAGCGCGGGCCCCGTCACGCGTCAGGGGCCGGCCGCGTCCGCGGCAAACGCCCGCGCGTTCAGCGGCGCCCCCGTCGCCTGCTCGACGAGCTCGTCCCACCGGAGACGAGCCCCCGGCCGGAAGACATCCTCGACGAGGAACTCGCCCGCGTCTCGGACGCCGACCAGGCCGCCGAATCGTTGCTCGCACACCGTCTTGAGCTGCGACGCCAGCATCTCGCCGAGCAGGTAGTTCTGGTAGTAGACGGGCGCGGCGGCGACGTGGATCTTCGCCGCCCAATCGGGGGACGAACGTTCCGGTGGGCGGCGCAGCAGCTGGAAACGCTCGACCAGGTCCCACCACAGCGCGTCGAGGTCGGCCTCGGGATCCGAGTACAGCTCGCGCTCGAAGTGCGTCATGACGAGCCCCCAGCGCGCGAACAGGAGCATCTGCGCCTGCGTCGCGTCGCGCAGCCGCGGGCCGAGCTCGTCGACGGCGGCGCGGTCGACGCCGGCGATCCGGTGGAGCCACTCGGGGTCGCGCACTAGGCGTCCGGACAGGATCGCCGCGGCCTCGGTCACGAATATGTGCGCGGGACGGTGCAGCAGGTAGGGGAGCTTCCTGTCGATGCAGACGTCGTAGGCCGCGTGCCCCGACTCGTGCAGCATCACCTCGACCCATCGCTCGCCGGGAACGACGTTCGCGAGGATCCTCACGTCGCGTCCGGACCGGTCGATGTCGAGACAGAACGCGTGCTGGCACTTCCGCTCGCGCGGGTAGAGGTCGCTCGCGCCGATCACGCCGGTGACGTCGATCCCCCACGCTGCGAAGGTCTCGATCGCCAGCCGCGCCGCGTCCACGCCGGCGAACAGGCCGTCGAGGTTCACGCGTCCGGCCGGGGGCAGCGCCTGGAAGAACGGGTCGGCATAGTGCCACGGCATCAGGTCGCCGGTGTGGAAGCGCGCGCTCAGCTCGGCATCGATCCCCTGCTTCCACGCCGCGAACGGCGCCTCGCTGAGCTCCTCGAGCTCCGCGAGGAGGTCGAACAGCCACACCTCCGGGAGCTCCTGGAGGCTGAGCGACATGCGGTAGTAGTCCGAGAACCCGAGGTCCCGGGCGATCTGGTTGCGCAGACGCGCGAGCTCGCGAACGCGCCCCGCGACGACGCGGCCGATCTCCTTCGAGGCCTCCCACACGCGCCGCCGCTCGTCTTCGTCGGACGACTCCTTCAGGATCGTCTCGACGTCGTTCTCCGTCAGCCTCCGCCCGTCCACCTCGGGGCGGTACGCGGCGAAATCGCCCTCGACGGCCGTCGAGAGCGTGACCATCTCGAGCCTCTGCTCCTCGTCCATCTGGTTTCCTGTGAGCGACAGGCGCAGGACCTCGAGCTGCCGGCGGAGCAAGTCTTCGTGCACGAGCTCTTCGAGCGCGGAGGTCACGACCCGGAGGGCCTCGGGGTCGCCCTTTATGCGCCGGAGCTCGAGCTCGAGCTCCGCGCGCCTCCGCTCGGTCTCGGCGGTCGCGTCGACCTGCGAGTCCCAGTAGGCGCGGTGGAACTCGGATTCGAGGTCGCCGAGCCGTTCCTGCAGCGAGGTGACGAAGCGGTGCGGTGCGGCTGTGGCCATCCCGGACGGGGCTCCTGTGTCTGACGGCGGGTCGGGAAGCGTCGGCATCCTACGTGGCGAGCCGGATCAGCAACTGAGCCCTGCTCCGCATGCAAGGCCCCCGGTGCCGGCCCGCGAACCCCACAGCTCGAAGTGGTGCGGCTCGTGTGGGAGCGGACGGTGGAGGGGAAGGCCGAGCTCCTCGACGAGGCGCGCCGCCTCGACGAGGTCGCCGCCGAGGTCGACGGCCAGGCCCTTCTCGTGCATCGAGTGACCCGGCGGCGCGACCCAGTCGTCGGCGGCCTCCGCGCTGCCGTACGTCTCGAGCGCGTCGGCCCACAGCTTCGCCTGGCGCTCCGTCGTCCGCCGCCCCGAGACGATCCACACGCGCCCGAACGAAGCAGCGACGAGCCGGTCGACGGCGGCCGCGAGCTGAGGGTGCAGACCGTCCGACGCCGCGAAGGCCGCCGGCGCCAGCAACGAGGGGTCCATGACGGCACGCGCCGTGGCGACGACCCCGTCGACCGTCACCGCGACCTGCATCGCGGTTGCACCCTCGTCGCAGAAGCAGTCGAGGAGGCGGCCGCCGTTCGCGGCCGAGTACTCCGTCGCGGCCTCCAGCGGACGCCCGCTGCCGTGCGGCGCGGACTCTGCGACGGCCGCGAGAGCGGCGGCGTCGGCCGCGAGCTGCGCCCGCGCGCGTGCCGTCGCGGCTCCGCCCACCGCCGCAATCCCGGATCCGAGCGCCAGCGCGAGCAGGAGCGTGAGCCCGGCGAAGAGGATCGTCACGGCCGCTCGATCCGCGTCGTCGCTTCTGCGCGCAGGACCACGCGCTCGAACGCGGCTCCGATCACCGGGATGCGCGCGTCGTACGGATAGGCGACCGAGACCGTCGCCGGCCGTCCCGGCGACCGTTCCGCGGCAGCCGGCGCCACGGACACCTCCAGGTCGTCGAGCCCCGCTCGCCTCGCCGCCTCGCGCGCGGCCGCCGGGTCCGGCTCGACCGCGGCGGCCCGTGCGGCCTCGCGCGCGGCGTGCCACACGCGGACCTGGTCGAGCGCCAGCAGCGACGCCTCGACCAGGCCCGCGCACACCAGCGCGAGAAGCGGCAGGCAGAGGGCAAGCTCGACGGTCGCCTGACCGTCCTCGTCACGCGCCCGCACGGCGATCAACCCCCGGCACGCTCGACCAGCGACCGGACGATGTTCTGGAACATCCCCGTCAGCGCGCCGGACTTCACGAACGCGCCGAACACGCCGACGATCGCACCGGCCACGAGGAGCACGAGGGAGTACTCGGCGGTCGACTGGCCGCGCTCGTCGGACAAGGCAGGTCGCTTCATGGCACCTCCTTTGTGCAAGCCGGCCCGGTGCCGGCAGGTGCCTCGATTACAGGCGCGCCCGGACGTCCCGGATATGGCGCGCGTCACCGCGTGAGATGGACGGCGTCTCCTTCGGAGATCTCCCACTCGTCGAACGACCCCCGGTTCACCGCGAGAGCGGCCATGTACGCGACTCCGGGATCCGCGGGCGCGCACCCGGCATAGCGGCACGGCTCGACGTCCACGATCCGGAGGATGGTTCCCTCGGCGTCGAAGAAGGCGATCGACAGAGGGACGGCGAGGCCGTCCGTCGCCAGCGCCTCGTCGCGCTCCTCGAAGAACACGAACACGATGCCCCGATCCTCGGCAAGGGAGGTGCGGCCCGAGAACCCGCGCTCGTGCTGCTCGGGCGTCTCCGCAACCTCGACCGTGAGGAGGGTGGACTCGTCGCCGTTGTCGAGCAACGCGGTCGCCACCGGGAGAGACGGCGTGGGGGAAGCGCGCGCCGCGGCGCCCGTGCCGTCGTCGCCGCACGCAGCGAGCAACAGGCAGGGGAGCAGGAACGTAAAGAAGCGCGTCTTCATGCCGCGAGCTTCCCATCCTCAACCGCCCTGCAACGCGCCCAGCAGGAAAGGTCCGAACGCGAGCAGCGCGAAGGACGGGAGCACGCAGACGGTCAACGGGACGACCATCAACACCGGCGCGCGCTGAAGGGCGCGGTCGAACTCGGTGCGGACCTCCGCCCGCCGCGTCGCGGCCCATTCCGTCAGCGCGTCCGCCGCCGGAAGCCCGTGCTCTGCGGACCTGCGAAGCACGGCGGCAATGCAGCCGAGCCGACCCCCCTCGTCTTCGAGCGCGCCCGTCCACGTCCGGCCGAGAGCGACGCAGCGGCGGGCGCGGCGCAGCTCCTCCTCGAGCCCCGGGGGAGGGAGCGCGGCGAGGGCGTCCAGCGCGGGAACGACGCCGGCGCCGCCGCGCAGCACAGCCGCGAGCTCGCCGGCCAGCGCCGCCGCGGGATCGTCTTCGGGCGGGGCAGGCACGAGCTTGCCGATCCACCACAGCCCCATCGCCCCTAACGCGAGCCCGGTCACGAGAACGAACGGCGCGAGGGCGCCCGACTCGAGAGCGCGCGGGCCCGGAAGGAACGGGATGCACGCGAGCGGGAGCCCGGCGACGAGGCGGCCGGAGAGGCGGGCTCCCGACGTCGCCGCGCGCGAGCGCCTGCCCGACTCGGCGCCGCGGCGAAGGGTCTCCGCCAGCGCGTCCAGCATCGCGGGAAGCGACCCGCCGATCCGCGCGTGCAGACCTATCGATCGCGCGAGCGCAGGAGCGGCGGGTCCCAGCGATGCCGCTGCCGCCGCAGACGCGAGATCGTCGCCGAGCCTCACGCGGCGAGCAAGCGGCGCCACCGCCGCCGCCAGATCGGGCGGCACGGCCGTCGTCCACTCTTCGAGAGCCAGCGCGGGCGGAGTCCCCGACCGGATCGATCCTGCGAGCGCCGCGACCGCCGCCGCGGCCGCGTCCGGCGCGAGCACGCGCTGCCGCCGGAGAACCCGGATCATCCCTCGGCGATCGCCTCCACGCGCCGGATGCCGCCGGACCTGCCGACGTGGACGAAGACGCCGATCGCGCGCCGCACGCGGTCCTCGACCGCGGTGGGAGCGACGCTCGCCGCCGCGGCAAGAGCCGCCAGGCGCGCCGGCGCGTCGGCTGCCGAGCGCGCGTGGAGGGTGATCATCGAGCCCGCGTGCCCCGTGGCCATAGCCGCCAGCGCCGCCGCGGCCTCTCGTCCCCGCACCTCTCCGACGACGATCCGGTCGGGACGCATTCGCAGGGACGCTCGAACGAGCGCGTCGAGGTCGATCCCGCCCGCGCCCTCGAGGTTCGGGGGCCGCGTCACGAGCGAGACGACGTGCGAGCCGAACGGCCCGAGCTCGGGCGTCTCCTCGATCGTGACCACTCGCTCCTCGGCCCCCACGAGCGCCACGAGAGCGTTCAGCAGCGTCGTCTTCCCGCAACCGGTCGCGCCGCTTATCGCGATGCCCGCGCGCTCGTCGACGAAGTCGCGCAGCCGCTCCGCGTCGCGGGCGTCGACCATGCCGAGCTCGACGAGGTCGTCGAGCGCGAAGCGGATCGACGGGAACCGGCGGATCGACACCAGTGGGCCGCGCGGCGCGATCGGCGGAAGCACCACGTGGACCCGCGACCCGTCCGGCAGCCGCGCGTCCGCGACTGGGTGTGCGGGGTCCACTCCCACCCCCGCGCGGGCCAGGATCCGGTCGACGAAGCTCCGTAGCGCGTCGGCATCCCGCCACGCCGCGTCCACGCGCGTGAGCACGCCGCCCTCCTCCGCCCAGACGTCGTCGGGCCCGTTGACGAGCACGTCGGTGACGCCCGGGCGCGACATCACCTCCGTCAGGGGGCCGTACCCGTCGATGGCGTCCGCGATCTCGGTCACCGCTCCGGCCGCGTCCTGGTGGGCGCGCTCGTCGGGCGTGAGGAGGTCTCGCAAGGCGAGGCACCTGCGCGGCGGGTCGAGGTCGGCCAGCCAGTCGTTGTCGAGCACGCGCCCGAACAGCGTCTCCCTCAGCATGCGTCGAGCGCCGCGGCCAGACGCGCGACGCGGCGCGCCCACCTGTGCCAGCGTCCACGAAGGAGCCGCGCCTCGTCCTCCGCGTCGCGCAGCGCGGGACAGCATGGGAGATCGAGCGCGAGCGCGCGCCCGAGGAGGGCTTCGAGGGCGTGCCGCATGATCTGACCGCCCGGCCCGACCCGGTTTGCGACGACCGCCCAGCGCACGCCGGGGCTCGTCTCCAGCAGCTCGCGCGCGGCCCCCGCACCGGGACGCGTCGGAGGCGTCACGAGCACGCCGACGCGCGGCGACTCCAGCAGACGGTCGAGGTCGCGGGGCTTCCCTGCGTCGATCACCACCCGCTCGAAGTCCCGCTGCGCGGCCGCGACCGGGAATCCGTCGGGAGGCGGACAGGGCGCAGGCGCGCACAGGACTCGGAAGCCGCCGGCGACGGGAAGGGCCGCGCCCGAGACGTCGTCGTCGCGCGGCAGCCACGTCCGTGCGTCGTCGGGCAGGCCGAGACGCCGCCGCACCCCACCGGAGACGTCGGCGACGCACGTCCCCCGCCCCCAGGCCGCGGCGAGGTGGAGCGCGACCGTCGTCGCGCCGGCGCCGCCCGCGGCACCGACGACGACGATCGTTCGCGAGCCCGCGCGCGCCCGCCGGAGGAGACGGTCGGTGGCCCTGACCGCGTCGTCTGGTCGCGCGGGATCGAACACGACCGACGCCCCGGTCGCGGTGAGCGCCCGCTCCCCCACCACGACGTCTGCATGCCCCGACGGCTCGTCCACCAGCCTCACCGCCCAGTCCACGGGCGACCGTGTGAAAGCACGCGCCGCCTGAGCGCGGACGGCCGGGTCCGCGCTCACGATCTCGACGACGACGGCCACGGCGGTCAGGTTCGTCCGGCCGCCGCAGGCACGCTGTGGCGCGAGCCACCGCGCGCGTAGACAATCGACGCCATGGAAGCCGTGTTCTTCGACCTCGACAAGACGATCATCGCCAAGTCGAGCCCGCTCGCCCTGGGGCGATCGTTCTTCCGCGAGGGCCTAATAGGACGATCGTTCCTGCTGAAGTCGCTGTACGCGCAGCTCGTGTTCGCGCTGATGGGTGCGGACGACGCGAAGATGGAGCGGATGCGCGTCGAGGCGGCGAAGCTCACGGCGGGATGGGAGCCGGAGAAGGTCCGGCAGGTCGTGAACGAGGTGCTGGACGAGGTCATCTCGCCGCTGATCTACGCGGAGGCACTGGGGCTGATGCACGACCACCGGGCCGCGGGAAGGTTGGTCTGCATCGTCTCGAGCTCTCCCGAGGAGATCGTGGAGCCGCTCGCGCGGATGCTGCGCGTCGACCGTTACATCGCGACGCGACCGACGATCGTCGACGGCAAGTACACGGGCGAGCTCGACTTCTACGCGTACGGGCCGTACAAGGTGGAGGCGATCCAGGCGCTCGCCGGCGACGAGGGGATCGACCTGTCGGCGTCGTTCGCGTACTCAGATTCGGTGACGGATGTGCCGATGTTGGAGGTGGTGGGCAATCCCGTAGCCGTCAACCCCGACAAGGGGCTGCGCCGGATCGCCCAGGACAGAGGCTGGACTATCGAGACGTTCCGGAACCCGGTCCCGTTGCGCAGCCGGCTCCCGCAGCTGCGGCCTTCCGAGGTCACGGTGGCGAACGGGCTGGCTGCAGCGGTGGGCGTGGCCGGACTTGCGGCGATGGCTTGGTGGCTGACCAGGAGGTCGAGCTCCCGGGCGGGGGCGGGGTGATGTCGTTGTCGAAAGCGAGACGGGTCGTGACCGCCGCCGTGCTCGCGGTGAGCCTCTCGGCCGGCCTGCTATCGCAGTCGGGGAGCCTCGCCGCACCGACCGAAGCCGAGCTCGAGGCCGCGCGGGAGCGCCTGATGGAGCTCGAGGCGGACTTCGAGATCGTCGTCGAGGACTACAACCGCGTCCACGAGGACCTGACGGAGATACAGGCGCGGATCGCAGCGACTGAGCTCGACGTCCGAGCGATCGAACGCCGCATGGGGAGTAGGCGCGACGCAGCCGTGGACGTGGCGCGGGAGCTGTACATGGGCGGCCCGGGGGAGACGCTCGAGGCCGTTCTGTCGGCTGCCGACTTCAACGAGGTCCAGTCGCGCATCGAGTACCTCGAGACGACGCAGGTGGCGCAGTCCAGGCTGTTCGAGGGTCTGGCCGCGGACCGCTGGATCCTCGAGGGCAAGCTCGAAGACCTCGAGGGGGACCGAAGCGCCGCGCTCGCCGCGGAGGAACGGCTCGCGGGTCTGCGCGACGAGATCGAGGCGAAGCTCGCGGAGCAGGAGGACGAGATCGCGGAGCTGAACGCCGCGATCGAACGCGCCGAACGCCGCGCAGCCGCGCGGGCCGAGGCGGCGGCGGAAGCCACGGCGCCGCCGATCGCACCGCCGGCGCGGCCCGCTCCGGCACCGAACGGGAACGCCCAGATCGCGGTGGACGCCGCGCTGTCACAGGTGGGGAAGCCGTATCAATGGGGGGCGGCGGGTCCCGGTTCGTACGACTGCTCGGGCCTGACGATGTGGGCATGGGCGCGCGCGGGCGTCGCCCTACCGCACAACTCGGGGATGCAGTACGCGGCGACGCCGCGGGTGGATCGATCGGACTGGCAACCGGGCGACCTCCTGTTCTTCGGCAGCCCGATCCACCACGTGGGCATCTACATCGGCAACGGTCAGATGGTCGCGGCCCCTTATACCGGCTCCTACGTCCAGGTGACGTCGGCGAACCGGTCCGACTACGCCGGCGCCGGGCGCCCGGGCGCCTGACGCCGGGGGCCCGTAGCTCAGTCGTCCTTGCCGTCCGAGTCCACCTCGTCGATGCCCTTCTCGACGTCCTCGCCCACCTCCTGGACGTCCCTGCGGTCCTCCCGGTCGCAGGCGGTGCCGGTGGCGCCGCCCAGCAGCCCGACGGCCACCAGCAGGGGCAGGGCCTTGTGGCGCATTGGCGTCTCCTCCTTCGTTTCGCTTCGGAGATAGCCCTACCCGCTTCTCGCCACGCTAAGCACCCGTCCGGCTACGTCGCGTGATCGGCGACGCCCAGCCGTAGGGAAGTCGCCGTCCGGCGTCGAACCTCCTGCCATGGCTCGCAGCCGCACAAGGGTCTCCAGCGCCGTCGCCGCGGTCGCAGTCGTCGCCGCGGCCGTCGCCGGCGCCGCGCAAGCGCACGGGTGCCACGTGCCGGACGCGCGGGTGGCGTCGGCCGCGGCGCGCGCGTGCGGCTTCCAGAAGGTGGGGTCGATCGAGGTGTCGGAGGCGGCGGGCCTCGGCCGGGTCGAGCTCCACGGCAAGCTCGCGGCCGTCCTGCAGCGCGACGAGGGGGTCGTCTCGCTGGTCGACGTGAGCAAGCCGGCGGCGCCCCACGTCCTGGGACGGTACGACGGCGGGATCGAGCAGCAGCGGGCGGGGAAGTCCCTCGACGGAGACCTCGCGTTCTCTTCGGACGGCCGCTGGCTGCTGTACGCCCGCCAGTCCACCCAGTTGTCCGCCGACGGCCTGCACGTGATCGACGTGTCGGATCCCGCGGCCCCCGCGCTGCGTAACTTCCAGCAGCAGTGCGGCAGCTACCGGGTCGCGCTGCACGAGACGGAGTCGGCGACCTACGCGATCACTCTCGATGCGATCGAAGGTCTGGTCGTCAATCGGTTCGATACCGCCACGGGCGCGCTCGTCCCGGTCTTCAGCGACCCGCTCCCCGCTTTGCGGCGCGTCGGAGGACCCGCATCGGCGGGGCTGTTCGTCGACCCCAAGGACCCGCGGCTGGGCGTGCCGCTCCTCTACGCGACGAGCGGCACGACGGGGCTGCAGGTCTACGACCTGTCGGCCCCGGAGTCGCCGGAGCTGCTGGGATCGTGGGGCGAAGAGGGGCTCGCGGAGGTGGAGGTCGTGCGCACCGGGAAGACTCGCACGGTCTACGTCGCGACCGAGTACTGGTTCGACTCCAACACGAAGCCCGAGGTGATCGTGCTCGACGCGCGCGACCTCGACGCGATCGAGGAGAAGCGGCGGATCGGCCTCGGCCTTCCCGCGACCGACGAGTTCCGGATCCAGGGCATGTCGCTGGCGCAGGGCCCCCTGCTGGTCGCGCACTCGCAGGCGGGCTTGATCGCCTACACGCTCGACGGGCACGACGCGGGCTATTTCACCGACCTCGGCGCTCGCAACGAGGCGGCGGGCGCGTCGGGAGAGCCGTACGCGTTCGACGTCGAGGCGTCCAAGGGTCTCCTGTACGTGACGGACGGAGCGACGGGGACGCTGACGATCGTAAGAGCCACCCGCCACTAGCCACGGCCGCGGTTCGACCGCGTCCCTTGGCCCGCTTAAACCACGCCGGTTACTATCGACTCGATCGTTCACGGCGGCGAAGGAACTCATTGAGCGGCAGCGACCCTGCTTTCGTCCTTTTCGGCGACCTCCCCAAGCTCGGCCCGTACCTCGACCACCTCGTCAGGCGCGGTCTTCGCCCGCTCGTGGTCACGACTCCCCCCTCGACCGCCGGCGAGCGGCGCGCCGCCGCTGCCGTCGACGAGCCGGATCATCCGCTGAACGCCGTTCGCGAGGTCCTGTTCGCCACCCCGGGCGACGAACCGACCGTAGTGGAACGCGTGCGGCAGTGGGCGCGCTCGTACCGCGTGCGCGGCTTGTTCACCAGTGGCGAGACGTTCGTCGAGCCGGCCAACGTGGCGGCCGACCTGCTGGGACTGCCTGCACCGGGCCTGCGGGCCGGGAAGGTCTGCCGGAACAAGCTGCTCCAGCGGTCGTACCTCACGCCGTGGAGCCCCCGCTACGAGCTCGTCGACCCGCGTCGACCGCGTCTGGTCGCGGTGGATCTTCCGGCCGTCGTGAAGCCGCTGCGGCTCTATTCGAGCATCGGCGTGCGCCGGGTGACCGATGCGCGCTCGCTGGAGACGGCGTGCAGCGTCCTTGCGGAGCAGGAGGCGGTCCTGGTGGAGGAGCACGTCTCCGGCCGCGAGGTTTCGGTCGAGTCGATCTCGAGACGCGGCCAGGTCGTGTTCGAGTCGGTGACGCTGAAGGGGACGAACGAGTCCCGGTCCGTGTTTTTCGTCGAGATGGCTCACACCGTCCCGTGCACCGGGCTGGCGGAAGCGGAGCGGCGGCGGCTGCTCAACGTCCACCGGACGATCCTCGACCGTCTCGGTTTCGGATCGGGCATGGCTCACGGGGAGTATCGCGTCGCGCAGGACGGTCGGATCGTTCTAATGGAGGTCGCGGCGAGGGCGCCGGGCGGTGGCATACTGGCGCTGTATCACCTCACAACGGGGATGTCGCTGGAATCGGCGGTGGTGGATGTCGCGCTGGACGAGCACGTGGCGGTGCCGCCGGCGAAGCGATTCGCGCGCCAGATCTACCTCGACCACGTCCCGGGGTACCTCAGAGACGTGGACGTGCGGGGGCTGGACGGCGTCTCTCCCACCTGGCTCGCGGAGACGGGGATCTGGCCGCCCGTCTTCGCCGGGGCTCCCGGTGATGCCGCGGACGTGCGTGCGCTCCTCGTCCTGAAGGCGCGCGGCGAGATGCTAGAGCCGATCGCAGAGGCCGGCAATCGCGCCGTGACGGCGCTTTTCGACGCACCCGACGAGGCGGGACTCGACGCGGTGGAGACCCGCTTCAGGGAAGCGATCGCGCTGAAGACGAGCGCGGCTGCGTAGAGAGCAATGGCCACCGTCGCGAGCGAGGTCGGGATCCGCGGCGTGTGCTTCGACCTCTACTCGACACTTGCGCACGAGAGTCCAGAGAATCCCTTCTATCGCCGCGTGGCCGATGACCTCGACCTGGATTTCTCCCTCTGGTACCCGTGCTACCGGGCTCGCGGCGCCGACGCGATGTCCGGGCGCCTTCCGGGAATGAGCGGGCGCGTGTGGCAATCGGCGCAGGACTCGGGGCAACCGCGGCCCCTCGAGGACGTGAGGCGCGCCGTCGGAGCACGCTTCTGCGAGTTCGTCGAC
>JBHELD010000043.1:0-18823 GCA_046263255.1 Actinomycetota bacterium | reverse complement strand
TGTCTGCCGGCACCTTCAGCACGAGGTCGCGCGTCCGGTACCGGATCACGGGGAGGAACGCGCGGCCGAACGAGGTCACGACCCGCTCCCCCATCTCGCCGTACGGGACGGGCTCGTCGGTGTCGGGGTCGACGACCTCCTCGATGTAGTGGTCTTCGATGATGTGAGTGCCGCCGGGCTGGTCCTCGCATTCGAACATCATGATCGTGCCCAGCTCGGTCATCCCCGCGGTATCGCCGGCCTTCGCACCCCATTGCTCTTCGATCAGCCTCTTGCTTGCGGGTATGGATCCCGCGGGTTCGCCCGAGAGGATCACGCGCCGGACGGGGCCGTTCGCGAGGTCGATGCCGAGGCTGCGCGCCTCTTGCGCCATCCTCAATGCATACGTGGGCGTCGAGCACACGACCGTTGCGTTCATGTCCACGATCTGGCGCACGCGCGCCTCGGTCGTCATGTTGCCGCCCGGCAGCACGAGACAGCCGATCTTCTCGCACGCGTAATGGGCGCCCCAGAAGCCGACGAACGTCCCGTAGGAGAAGGCAAAGAAGACGGTGTCCGCGGGCCGCACGCCGAACCCCCAGAACCCGTAGCACCACATCTCCGCGATCCACTCCCAGTCCTTCATCCCGTCGAGCACGCGAATCGGCGTGCGCCCGGTGGTGCCGGAGGTCATGTGGTATCGCACCGCGCTCTCCTCGGGGGCCGCGAGGATCGGGCCGTACGGCGGCTCCTGGAGCTGAGCGTCCATCCA
Organism: Actinomycetota bacterium; assembly: GCA_046263255.1. GTDB lineage: Bacteria > Actinomycetota > CADDZG01 > CADDZG01 > WHSQ01 > JALZEG01. The sequence goes on along the minus strand of JBHELD010000043.1, from coordinate 18,072 downwards.
CTCGTCCCGCGTCATGAACGGGATCCGCCTCAGGTCGTCGAGGCTTTGGATCGAGTCCGGCGACACGCCCGCCTCGTTGACCCGCTTCGAGTGGTAGGGCACCTGTGACGTCGCCCACTCGAGCGTCCGCCGCAGCTTGTGGAGCTGCAGGGCCTCGAGCCGGTCCCGCGGCATCGTCTCGTGGCGCGGGTTCCAGTACGGAGAATCAGCCATCGGCCCCCCGGTCTCGCGGTCGACAAGGGCGCTCAGCCTATTACCGCGGCGGCCGGTCATCCGGGCCTACCCTCTCGCAGAGCCGCCCGATTCGATGGGGGTGATGGTTCCACGTTCCCCCATCACCCCCATCAGAATCCGACGCCCTCTCCGCGCACGTACGCGACCCGCCGGTGCGACGATTGCGTCGTGACCGCCTTCGCCCTCGGCCCCCGGCACAAAGAGCTCCTCGCGAACGCGCGCGACATCGCCCGGGAGCACCTGCGGCCGGTGGCGGACGCCGGCCCGCCCGGGCGCGTGAACCGGCCCCTGGTCAGGGCGCTCGCCGGGCACGGCCTCCTGCCCCGGCTCTTTCCGCGCGACGCGGGCGGGGGCCGCGACGGCGCGGTGTCGGCGATGGAGCTGTGCGTCCTGCGCGAGGCGATCGCCCACGCCTGCACCGAGGCGGAGACGGCGCTGGCGCTGCAGGGCCTCGGCTCCTACCCGATCCTGCAGTCGGGGTCGGACGAGCTCGTGAAGAGGTGGATCCCGGCCGTCGCCGCGGGCGACGCGGTGGCGGCGTTCGCCCTGACGGAGCCGGGCGCGGGCTCCGACGCGGCCGCCCTCTCGCTGCGCGCGGAGCCCGACGGCGACGGCTTCCGCCTGACCGGCGAGAAGAAGTGGATCTCGAACGCTCCCGACGCGGACGTCTACGTCGTGTTCGCCCGCACGACGGAGGAGGCGGGGGCGAGGGGAGTGACGGCGCTCGCCGTGGCGGGGGACGCGCGGGGGCTCTCGGGCGAGCCCCTCGAGCTCGTCGCGCCGCACGCGATCGGGAGCCTCGTCTTCGACGGCGTGCACGTCCCGGCGTCTGCCGTGCTGGGGGAGAGGGATCGCGGGTTCCACGTCGCGATGCGCACGCTCGACCTCTTCCGCCCCAGCGTCGGCGCGTTCGCCGTCGGGATGGCCCAGGCGGCGCTGGACGCTTCCGTGGCCTATGCGGCGGAGCGCCGGGCCTTCGGCGTCCCGCTGAAGGAGCTGCAGGCGGTGTCGCACAAGCTCGCGGACATGGCCACGAACCTCGACGCCGCCCGGCTCCTCGTGTACCGCGCCGCGGCCGCGTACGACGCCGGCGAACCGCCGACGCGCACCTCCGCGATGGCCAAGCTGTTCGCGACCGAGGCCGCGCAGGAGATCGTCGACGCCGCGATCCAGATCCACGGGGCCGCGGGCCTCGCGAGGGGCCACCTGCTCGAGCGCCTCTACCGCGAGGTCCGCTCGACGCGGATCTACGAGGGAACGTCGGAGATCCAGCGCAACGTGATCGCACGCTCGCTATTCGGCTGAGCCCGGCACGATCGCGATCCCGACGAGCTCGACGAGGGCGGCGGGATCGAACAGCCGCGACACCTCGAACAGCGCCATCGCCGGGTAGTGCTTTCCGAAGTGGCGCCGGTACGCGGCCCCCACGGACGCAAGCGACTTCCGGTACGCCTCGACGTCGGTGACGAAGATCTGCAGGGAGACGAGGTGCTCCGGCGCGCCGCCGGCGGCGTGCAGCGCCTCGACGACGTTGCCCGCCGCGACGGTGAACTGGTCCGCGATCGTGTCGCCGGAGATGCGGCCGCTGCGGTCGTACGCGACCTGCCCGCCGAGGTGGATCGTGCGGCCGGGGGCCGCGACGACCGCGTGGGCGAAACCCTGCGGCGGGGCGAGCATCTCCGGGTTCACGATCCGGTGGGGGCTCAGCGGCCTTTCCACCGTGGCTCCCTCCCCTCCGTGAACGCGCTGTAGAACTCGCGATGGTCGCCGGTCGTCATCAACAGGGCCTGCGCCAGCGCCTCGAGCTCCAGCGCGCCGGCGAGGTCCGAGTCGAGCTCGCGCGAGAGCAGCATCTTCGTCGTGCCGTAGGCGAACGTCGGGCCGCCCGCGAGGCGCGCCGCGAGGTCGCGGGCGGTGCCGTCGAGCTCTTCCGCCGGGACCACCGACGAGGCGAGCCCGATCTCCAGAGCGCGCGCCGCCGAGACCTTCTCGCCGAGGATCAGCAGCTCGGTCGCGCGCCCCAGCCCGACGAGCCGGGGCAGCAGGTACGCGGACCCCATGTCGGCGCCGGCGAGCCCGACCCTCGTGAAGAGGAAAGCGAACGACGCGTCCTCCGCCAGGATCCGGAAGTCCGCCGCGAGCGCGATCACCGACCCGGCCCCCGCGGCGACTCCGTTCACGGCGGCGACGATCGGGATCGGGCAGTCGCGCATCGCCCGCACGACGGCCCCCGTCATGCGCGTGAAGTCGAGCAGGTCGCGCGACTCCATCTTCAGCAGCGCGCCGATGATCTCGTGGACGTCGCCGCCGGAGCAGAACCCCCGGCCGGTGCCGGCGATCACCAGGACGCTCACGTCGTCGCGCAGCGGGAGCTCCGTCAGAAGGTCACGCAGGTCCGCGTACACCTGGAAAGTGAGGGCGTTGAGGACGTCGGGCCGTGTGAACGTCAGGGTCGCGACGCGCTCGCGGACAGACAGGTCGAAGTGCTCCCATTCGTGCGTGAAGGGAGCCGACGCGCGCCAGGGGGTCACGCGAACGCGTCCAGCCCGGTGATCTCCTTGCCGAGCACGAGCGTGTGGATCTCCGACGTCCCCTCGTAGGTCAGGACGGACTCGAGGTTGTTCATGTGCCGGATCACCGGGTACTCGAGCGTGACGCCGTTCGCCCCGAGGATCGTCCGCGCCTCGCGCGCGACGGCGAGCGCCTCCCGGACGTTGTTGAGCTTGCCGAAGCTGACGTCCTGCGGCGTCGCCTTCCCCGCGTCCTTCAACCGCCCGATGTGGAGCGCGACCAGCAGGCCCTTGTTGATCTCCAGCATCATGTCGACGAGCTTTTGCTGCGTCATCTGGAACGACCCGATCGGCTTGCCGAACTGCCTGCGGGTCTTCGAGTACTCGAGCGCGCTCTCGTAGCAGGCTCGTGCCGCGCCCATCGCGCCCCACACGATGCCGAACCGCGCCTCGGTGAGGCACGACAGCGGCCCCTTCAGGCCGCGCACGCCCGGCAGCACGGCGTCCCCGGGGAGCCGGCAGTCGTCGAGGACCAGCTCCGACGTCACCGACGCGCGCAGCGAGAGCTTGCGGTGGATGTTGCGGACGGTGAAGCCGGGCGTCCCGGCCGGGACGAGAAAGCCGCGGACGCCGTCGTCGGTCTTCGCCCACACGACCGCCACGTCCGCGATGCCCCCGTTCGTGATCCACATCTTGTTGCCGTTCAGGATCCAGTCGGCGCCGTCTCGGCGTGCGGTCGTCCGCATGCTCCCGGGGTCGCTGCCGGAGTCGGGCTCGGTCAGCCCGAAGCAGCCGATCGCCTCCCCGGCGGCCATGCGCGGGAGCCACTCCCGTCTCTGGTCTTCCGAGCCGTACGCGTGGATCGGGAACATCGCGAGCGAGCCCTGGACCGACACGAAGCTGCGGAAGCCGCTGTCGCCCGCCTCGAGCTCGAGGCACGCGACGCCGTAGCTCACCGCGTTCGTTCCGGCGCAGCCGTACCCCTGGAGGTGCATGCCGAGAAGGCCGAGCCGGCCGAGCTCGGGGGCGACCTCCCGCGGGAACTCGCCTTCCTCGAACCACTTCTCGATCCCCGGCATCACGCGGTCGGCGACGAAGCGGCGGGCGGTGTCGCGGACCATCCTCTCCTCGTCGGAGAGGAGCGAGTCGACGCCCAGGAAGTCGTGGGCCTTCATCGGGCCGACGTTACTCCTCCCCCGGCGTCACGAGCATCTCGGGGGGCAGCGGCCCCGCCTCGAGCAGGAGCCTTCGGTGCTCCTCGGACCAGGTGCGCGCGCGGCCGTCGGGATCCAGCAGCGCGGTGACGACGGTCATCGTGACGCAGCGGGCGCCCGACCGGTCGATGGTGAAGTCGTACGTCAGCGAGCTCGTCCCGACGTCCCTGACCGTGATCGTCGCGTCGACGAGGTCGCGGAACTGAAGCAGGCGGTGGAAGTCTGCCTCGACGTGCACGCGCGGGAGGTGCCCGTAGACGCCGTCGAGGATCCCGAGCCGCTCGAGCAGCGCCGTCTCCGCCCACTCCACCATCCGGAACGCCGCGGTGTTGTGCCAGTGGCCGGACGCGTCGGTGTCCGACCACTCGATCCGCCGCTGGATCGTGATTGAGGCGGGCGCGCTCATGGACCTCCGCGCTGGTGGGTTTAGTTTTGTCGCTCCACGGGGGCGCGAGGAGGTGACTCTACTTGGAGGTCGGGGTCGGCTTGCCGAACGCCGTCCCCGGCACGCCCGCCGAGGCGCTCGCCGAATGGGCGCGCCGCGCGGACGGCGGACCCTTCTCGAGCGTCGGCGTCGTCGACCGCATCCGGTACGACAGCCTCGACCCGATGACGTCGCTCGCGCTGGCGGCGGCGGCGACCGCGCGCGTGAAGCTGACGACGATGGTGCTCATCGCGCCGCTGCGCCGTCCCGCCGTCCTCGCGAGCGAGGCCGCGACGCTGCAGGCGATCTCGAACGGCCGCCTCGTCCTCGGGGTGGGCCTGGGAGCCCGCCGTGAGGACTACGACGCCGCCGGCGTGGCGTTTCGCGGCCGGGGCCGCGCGTTGTCTCGGGGCCTCGAGACGCTCAGAGCGGCGTGGGAGGACGCCCCCGCCGCGGCGCCCGGACCCGTGCTTCTGGTCGGCGGCGCGAGCGACGCGGCGTTCGCGCGCTCGGCCAGGTATGCGGACGGATACGTGCACGGCGGCGGCCCGCCGCGCGCATTCGCGGGCGCCGCGGAGAAGGCCCGCGCCGCGTGGTTCGACGCCGGCCGGCCGGGCGAGCCGCTGCTGTGGGGGCAGGGGTACTTCGCGCTCGGCGACCGGGCGACGATCGCGCGAGGGCGCGCCTACATGCGGGGCTACTACGCGTTCACGGGGTCGTTCGCCGAGCGGATCGCCGAGGCGATGCTGTCGACGCCGCAGGCGGTGATCTCGTTCGTGAAGGGCTACGCCGACGCCGGTTGCGACGAGGTCGTGCTGTTCCCGGCGGTGGCCGATCCCGCGCAGGTCGACCTCCTCGCCGAGGCCGTCTCGGCGTTGTGAACGTAGCCACGGTTGGTGGAGGGCCGGGCGGCCTCTACTTCAGCCTCCTGCTGGCGAAGGCGATGCCGTCGGCCGAGATCGACGTGTTCGAGAAGAACCCGCGCGGCGCGACCTACGGGTGGGGGGTCGTGTTCTCCGACCGGACGCTCGCGTCCTTCCGCGAGGCGGACGTGCCCACCTACGAGGCGATCACGCAGGCGTTCGCGATATGGGACGTGATCGAGGTCCGCTACAAGGAAGACGTCGTCAGATGCGGCGGTCAGGTCTTCTCGGGGATGGCGCGGCGCGAGCTGCTGTCGATCCTCCAGGCGCGCTGCGAGGAGGTGGGCGTCCGGCTGCACTTCGAGGCCGAGCGGGGGCCGGGAGACGTGGACGGCTACGACCTCGTCGTCGCCGCGGACGGCGTGCACAGCCTCTTCCGCGCCGCGCACCAGGACGTGGTGCGACCTCGGATCGTCGAAGGAGGTTCCCGCTACGTCTGGTTCGGCACCACGGTTCCCTTCGACTCGTTCACGTTCGTCTTCCGGCCGACCGGAGAGGGGCTCTTCCAGGCCCACGTCTATCCCTTCGACGGGCACACGAGCACCTTCATCGTCGAGTGCGACGAGCGGACGTGGCGTAAAGCGGGGCTCGACCGGGTGGACGAGGCGGCGTCGATCGAGCTGTGCGAGGACGTTTTCGCACACGACCTCCGGGGGCATCCGTTGATGTCCAATCAGTCGCGCTGGCTGACGTTCCCGACGCTCTCGACAGGGCGGTGGTGGAACGGCAACGTCGTGCTGCTCGGCGACGCGGCCCACACCGCGCACTTCTCGATCGGGTCGGGCACGAAGCTCGCGATGGAGGACGCGATCGCGCTCGCTAGGGAGGTGGTGCGACACGACGACCCCGCGGCCGCGTTCGGCGCGTACGAGCTCGATCGCAAGAGCGTGGTCGAACGTTTCCAGCAGGCGGCGCGCGAGAGCCAGGAGTACTTCGAGTCCACCGGTCGCTACCTGCACCTGGAGACCGAGCAGTTCGTCTTCCACCTGCTGACGCGGAGCGGCCGCGTGACCTACGACGACCTGCGCGTGAAGGATCCCGCTCTGGTCGACCGCGTCGACCGCCGGTTCGCCGGCACGAACGCGCGGGTGGCTCCGCCCCCGGGGCTCGCGCCCTTCGAGATCCGCGGTCTCAGGCTGCGGAGCCGGTTCGTCGCGGCCGCTCCAGCGGTCGACGACTGCGTCGACGGGCGGCCGGGCCCCGGGATGACGGCCGCGACGGGGCGCGCGGGGCGCGAGGGCGCGGCGCTCGTCGTGGTGAGGGACGTCGCGGTGTCGCCCGACGGCCGGACGACCTCGGGCAGCCCCGGTCTCTACGTCGATCCGTCCGCCTGGTCCGGGGTCGCCCCCGCGGCCGGAGGACCCTTCGCCGTGTGGCTGACCCATGCGGGCCGCAGGGGGGCGACCCGGCCGCGGGACCGGGGGCTCGACCGCCCCTTGCGCGACGGATGGGACCTCCTGGCGCCGAGCGCGCAGCCGTTCGGGACGAACGCCGTGCCGCGCGCGGCGACGCGTGGCGACATGGAGCGCGTGCGCGACGACTTCGTGGCGGCCGCCGTCCGAGCCGCGGCGGCGGGGTTCGGCGCCGTCGGCCTCGAGCTGGCGCGCGGCCACCTGCTCGGGAGCTTCCTCTCTCCGCTCTCGAACCCCAGGACCGACGCCTACGGCGGCGGCATCGCCGGCCGGGCGCGGTTTCCCCTCGAGGTGCTCGAGGCGGTGAGGGCGGCGTGGCCCGGCCCCCTGTTCGCGTCGATCGCCGCCGCGGACGGAGCGCGCGGGGGCAGCACGTTCGACGACGTCCTGTGGCTGGCGCGGGAGCTGCGCGCCGCCGGCTGCGACCTGGTCGAGGTGACCGCGGGAGGCGCAGTGCCCGACGCCGTCGTCCCGTACGACCCTTACACGCTGCCGAGCTACGGCGACCGTGTCCGAAACGAGACGCGGATGCCCGTGATGCTCGGGGGCGCGATCGCGTCGGTGGGACGCGTGAACACGCTCGTCGCGAGCGGACGCGCCGACCTCTGCGTCCTCATGCCCGTCCGGCGCCGCTGACGGCGGGAGCGCCGGCGTGCGAGCGCACGAACGCGACGGTCTCCTCGATCACGCGCGGGTCCCGCAGGATGCGGCCGTGTCCGAGCCGCTGGGTCGTGACGAGGCGGGCGCCCGGCCATGCCGCGGCGAGCTGCTCCGCGTCCTCGAGCGCCACCTGTGGGTCGTCGCGGTCGTGCACGATCAGCGCGGGGACGTCCATCGAGCGCGCGAGGACGTGGCCGGCAAACCGCTCCCACACGTCCGGCCCGTAGCGGCGGTCGATCGTCCGCCTCAGCCCCGTCTGCGCGTTCGCCGGCAGAGCGAAGATCTCGAAGAACCTGTCGAACGCATGGTCGAGACGTGCGGACGGCGCCAGCAGAGCCAGCGCGTCGACGCCGAGCCCGTGCGAGACCGCATACGCCGCCGTCATGGCGCCCATCGAGTGGGCGACGATCGCGCGGGCGCCGCCGAGCGCGTCGCAGACGGCCCGCAGCGCCGCGGCGACCTCGAAACCGTCGGTGCGACGTCCGGAGCTGCCGCCGTGAGCGGGGAGGTCGACTCCGACGACGCGATATCCGGCCCCGGCCAGGGGTGCGACGAACGCGCCGAGGCTTGCCGCGCTCTCGCCCCAGCCGTGGGCGAGGACGACGTTCGGCCCGGAGCCCTGCGCGAAGCCGAAGAGACGATGGCCGCCGACCGAGAACGACACCGGCTCCGTCTCCTTCAGCCACTCGGCCTGCCGCGCCCGTCCCCGCTCGCCCGGGTCGACGCGCCACGGCGTGAACCACAACCGTGCGGCGAACGGTCCCGCCAGCCCCGGCGATATCGCTGCTGCGGCTCGCGTCGCAAGCCACGTCGCCCGCAGCGCCAGCTTGCTGTCGGCGGCCCGCATCACCGGGCGGGGGAGGCCTCGGCGCCGGCGCGCCACGCCGACCAGCCCGGGTCGAGGTCGTCCATGATCTCCGCGAGGTCCATCCTCACGGCGTCCTGCCACCGGCCGGGGGCCGGCTGCGTCGTCGCCATCGCGGCACCTCCCTCTACGTGAGTTGCGATTTGCAACCCTCGTCCCGCACTCTAGCCAAGACAGTTGCAAAAAGCAACCGACCGATTATGCTGGGCTGATGACGCCTACCGACTTCTCCGCGATGGACTGCTCGGTCGCCCGCACGCTCGACGTGATCGGCGACAAGTGGTCGCTTCTGATCCTCCGCGACGCCTTCTACGGAGTCCGCCGGTTCGAGGACTTCCGCGACGACCTCGGGGTCGCGCGCAACGTCCTGACGGACCGGCTCCAGAAGCTCGTGGCCCGCGGCGTCCTCGAGCGACGCCGGTACGAGGAGCGCCCGCAGCGGTTCGAGTACCGCCTGACGGAGAAGGGGCGGGCGCTGCTTCCCCTGCTGCTCGCGATGATCGCCTGGGGCGACCGGTGGGAGAACGAGTCGGACGATCCCCCGGTGACGCTGACGCACACCGACTGCGGGCACGAGACGACGCCCGTCGTGACGTGCGCGGGCTGCGGGGGCGAGCTCACGCGCCGGAACGTGCGCGTCGACCCGATCCGCGTGAAGGGCGCCGTTCGCGAGGCGGTGCTGGGGGGCTGAGCGCTCCGGTCGTTGTTTAGGGTGTCCGCGTGCCGATCTTCGACGTGGTCTCCGAGCCGGACGACTCGATAGCTCCCGCGCTGCTCGTCTCCTTCGAGGACTGGGTCGACGCCGGAGCCGCCGGGACGACGGCCGCGCGCCACGTCGCCGCGGGCGGCGAGCTAGTCGCGACCTTCGACGCCGACGCCGTCTACGACTACCGCAGCCACCGTCCCGTGCTCGACATCGTCGACGGGATCCCGCGTCAGTTCGGGTGGCCGCGGCTGTCTCTCACGCGCCGGCGGCTCCCGGAGCGGGACGTCTTCGTGCTCACGGGCCCGGAGCCCGACTACCGCTGGCAGCAGCTCGCCGGCGACGTCTACGAGCTCGCCGTTCGCTTCGGCGTCGTCCAGCACGTGAGCCTCGGCGCGATCCCTGCGGCGATCCCCCACACCGCGCCGACGCCGGTGATGATGACGGCGTCGGGCGAGGAGCTGCTGCGCGACGCAACGCAGACGGAGGGTCTGCTGCGGGTGCCGGCGGCGGCGGTCAGCCTGATCGAGTGGACGATGGCGCAGCAAGGCGTCCCCGCGGTCGGATTCTGGGCGCAGGTCCCGCACTACGCGACGCCGTATGCGGCCGGTGCGGTCGCGCTCATCCGCAGGGTCGAGGACTACCTGACGGTGACGATCGGCGCCGGCGATCTCGAGCAGCAGGTGCACGCGCAGACGACGGCCCTCGAGCAGATCTTCGCCTCGAACCCGGAGGCGCAGGAGCACCTGGGCAAGCTGCAGGGCCTCGTCGGCCAGCAGGAGGTCCCGCCGGCCGAGAACATCGCCGAAGAGGTGGAGAAGTTCCTGCGCAACCAGCGCCGTGGCAACGAGGGCCCGACGCCGTACAGCCCGTAAGGCCCCCGCGGAGGTGGCGTGATCGAAGACCACGTACGGGCGGTGCTCGAGTCGGACGCCCTCGCGCACGTCGTGACGGTCGACTCCGACGGCTCCCCCTACGTCACCATCGCCTGGGTCGGCCTCGACGGCGACGAGGTCGTGTTCGCCACTCTCTTCGACCAGAGAAAGCTCCGGAACCTTCGCAGGGACCCGCGCGTCGCGATCTCGATACAGACGGACGCGACGAACGAGATGGGGCTCCGCGAGTACCTCGTCGTCTACGGCACCGCGACGGTCGGGGAGGGCGGCGCTCCCGCGGTCCTCCAGCAGCTCGCGTACACGTACATCGGCCCCGGCGTCGAGTTCCCGCCTATGCCGAACCCTCCACCCGGGTTCGTGACGCGCGTGAAGATCGAACGCGTCGGCGGGATCGGGCCCTGGCGGTAGCGACTAGCTCAGTCGAACGGCGCGGGCCGCTCGAACACCAGCTCCTCGCCATCGATCTCGTCCCACTGCACGCCCGTCTGGACGAACCCGAGCTTCGAGACGAGCGCGAGCGACGGTCCGTTGCCGGGGGAGACCGCGGCGCGGAAACCCCGTACGCCCGGCTGCGACTCGGCCCAGCGGAACAGCGCAACCGCCGCCTCGTACGCGATCCCCTGACGGCGGTGCGGCTCGAAGACCGTGTAGCCGATCTCGACGACGCCGCGCCCGTCCGGGGGGCCGTGGAAGCCGGCGTGCCCCACCATCCCACCGTCGCGCAGGATCGCGCGCATCAGCCACACCTCGGCGGCGGGGTCCCTCTCGACCTGGTCCAGCCGGTAGTTGAGCAGCCGCGCCTCCTGCTCCGCCCACCCCGCGGGCACGTCGAACGCGGACGAGCCGCTCTCGCCGCGGCCGGTCAGCGCGGCCATCTGCGCGCGCGTGAACAGCACGAGCTTCAAGCGGGGCGTCTCTACGATTTCGGCGGAGGCTGCCTTCACGGGTTCAGACGATACGCCGCGACCCTCACGACTCGATGCGGATCTCCTCCCAGTCCCCGTTGCCGACGAGCTTCACGTGGAGCGTCGACGAGGTGGCGTCGAAGTAGTAGCCGGAGTCGCCGCGGTCCGCGAGCCCTTGCGGCCCCGTCGCCTGCTGCAGAGCACGGCCCCACCGCGTGACGCGCACCGGCCCGGGGACCCGCAGCGACAGCTGTACCCACCGGCCGCGGCCGTTGAGCAGCACGAGCTTCACGTGGTCGGGGACGCCGCCGTTGAACTCGACCTCGTACGACCGGCCGGGGACGACGGTCGTGTAGGCCTCGCTCGCCCCCTCGCAGCACCCGCTCAACGTCTGCTCGATCCCGTCCGCGCGCCGGATCGTCAGCGGGCTGATCCACTCGCGGCCCCCACCGACGCTCCCCGCCATCAGCGACACGTAGTCGGACCTGCATACGTGCGCGTTCCACGCGCTCCTGAGCTCGCACGAGCCGTCCAGCAGGAACGGGTTGTCGACCACCACCGACGCGCCGGCGGAGCCGGTGACCGAGCCGTCGCGGTCGTGGAACACCTTCGACAGGTCGCCGTCCATGCCCGGCTCCGGCCCGGCGAGCCACACCGGGTTCGCGTCGGCGAACGACACGTCCTCCGCGAAGTTGGAGGGATCGAGCGAGAACGCGTTCGGCGCGAGGTACGCGAGCGCGCCGGAGGGGTGCGCCCGGTTCGGGACGAACGAGGCGAACGCGGTTCGCCGGACTCCGACCCTGCCGTCGTAGAACTCGAACCCGGTGATAGGCGCCTCCGGTTCCCAGAACGCCGGAAGCGCGCGGCCCCCTGGTCCGGCGTCCTCCCACGGCTCGGTCGTCCCGGGATTCGCCGTCTCTCCGACGACCAGCGAGTCCTCGAGGTACGTGTCGTCGGCCGCGAACGTCGCGCCGATCTCGTTGTCGGCGAGGGTAGCGCCGGTGACGACGAGGCCTCCGCCGCGCAGCCAGATCCCCCGGTCTCTGTTCATGTACGAGGTGAGGTCCTCGAAGCGGGCGACCACGCGCTCCGAGCGCGGGTCGGCCGGATCGGACACCGGCGCGTACGACGCCGACTCGGTGCTGCCGTCGGCGGTCGGCCCGTCGTCGACGTTGACCCCGGAGCGGCCGTTGGAATGGGCGACGTTGCCGCGGAACTCGAGCAGCGGCGTGCGTCGCGGCCATACGTCGTCGTCGGCGGAGAGGCCGGTCGGATGTTTCGGCAGCGCGAACCAGAACCCGGTGCCGTCGGAGCCCGCCGCGACGTTGTTCCTCACGACGTTGTCCGGATTCGTGATCCAGAAGGTGGCGGGGGCCTCGTCCGTGGGCAGGAGCCCGTCCTCGACCGCCCGCGTGCCGAGCCCGAGGTTCCCGGCGAGGACGTTGTCGGTCTCGATCCCGTCCTCGAGGAAGAAGCCGTGGCCCGCGTGGTCGAAGCAGACGTTGTCCCGCACGACGAGGCCGTTCGTCCCGTGCACGACGACGCACCGGTTGAAGCTGTGGTGGATCGTCGACCGCTTGAGGTAAGAGCCCTCGGCGTCGCCGTCCATGTGGAAGTGGACGGGGTAGCGGCGCAGCGCCTTGCGCTGGCCCATCGACTCGAGCTCGACGCCGTCTATCCGCGCGGTCGCGCCCTCCATCACCATCACGTGCCCGCCGAAGCCGTCGCTCGCCGAGGCGTCGTCACCGCGCACGACGACGTTGTGGTCGAGCAGCCCCACCTCGGCGCGCTCGTCCACCGGCCGCCCCGCGAACGTCTGCACCTCGCCCCAGTGCCGGTAGTCGAGCGGCTCGTCGAGCTCGAGGGTCCGGCCCGAGACGGCGGCGATCGTGCGCTCCTCGTCGTGGTGCCTCCAGTAGTCGGACGACGCGAGAACGATGCGATCGCCCGGCTTCCACGGGACGTCCGCGTCGAGCGTGATGCGGCGGCCACCGCGTTCCGCCGTCGCCGCTAGCCGCGCCCAGGTGCGCACGCGCCTGCCGTGGAGGTCGAGCGTCCCGCCCATCACGCCGAGCACCTTCGTCCCCATCCCCATCACGTCCTCGCTGCGGTCCCCGCCGGTCAACGTGATGACCGCGTCGTGACGGAAGGGCCTGCCGGGCCTGCCGACGCGGAACGTCCCGTGGACGACGATCCAGCTCGACGACAGGGCGAGGTCCTTCTGCGCGAACGACAGCACGCCGTCGACCTGGAGTCCCGAGAGCGAAGGCGGGGACTCGTCGAGGACGACGTGTGCGCCGCTCGGGATCGTCACGCGGTCGCCCCGCTGTGGCGGCCTGCCTTCCCAAGTGCCGGGGTCCGACCACCGCTGGGGCGCCGCCGCCCGCGCCGCCGGCTTGACCGTCCGCGCGGAAGCCGCCGGAGCCGCGTGCGGCATCAGCGTCGCCAGCAAGGTCAGGATCAGGCACGCGCCGAGGCGCGGGGTGCGGTGCAAGGCTCTCCCGGGGTTCGAGGCGCGGGCCGCCGCGGATCGAGATGCGTCTTTCTACGTATCGGCGCAGGGGCGTCCGTCCTGTAGGACAAGGGGAGTTCGACGAGCCGGGCTTCAGGGGTCACCCGCGTCGTCGACCAGCCGGTAGCCCACGCCTCGCACCGTCAGCCGCTCACTGCACGTCCTGCTCGTCTGGTTGCCGGGTCTGACGCGCGCTCGTCCACCCCGTCCCGGCGAGCATGTATCCCGCCTGGAAGCGCGAGCGCGCGCCCAGCTTGTCCATCAACGCCTTGAGGCGCCGGCGGAACGTACGGCGGCTGAGGCCGAGTCGCCTCGCCGCCATCTCGTCGGTCATTCCCGTCACCAGCAACGACGCGACCGCGCGTTCCTCGTCCGTCGGAGCCGGCAGCTCTCGCATTGCTTCTTCCGTAGCCATCGCTGCGTAGAACGAAAGACGGCGCAGCGCGTAACACCTCTTTGCCGCCCGGGCGTCACCGGCGCCCGGCGCTCCCGCGGATGACGGGCCGGTCCCGGCTCTAGACGGGGCAGCCCGCGCCGATCCAGGCGCGCGCCGCGGGCTCGTCTCCCGTGACCTCCTCGGGCGCCGCGGGCTCGCGACCGGCAAGCCGCAGGACGAACGCGCCGGCGTCCGCCGCGATGCGTGCGCTCGACCCGGTGCTCGCGACGAACGACCCGAGGCCGCGGAGCTCGACGGTGGCATCCGCCCCCGTCCGCCGCGCCCAGTCCTTGAGCATGTCGGTCGCGACGCGTGTCTCCGCAGGGCCGAACGAAGCGGCGCGCCCGGTAGCCGCGCAGACGTCCAGCGTGTGGACGAGGAGGTCGCGCGGGAAGATCGCGTTCATCAGGTAGCCGAGGTTTGCGACCCCGCCGAGGAACGACGCGTACGCGGGGACGTAGTGGAGCGCTCCTCCGAGCCTGCGGCGGAGCTTCGCCGCGCGCGGCAGCATCACGCGCAGCTTCTCGACGAGTTCCTCGGTCGACAGCGCGCGTCCCGCTTCGACCTGAGCGTCGTTCTGCGCGTCGAGGAGGTTCGCGAAGCGCTTGCGGCGCCGCAGCGCGGCGCGGACCTGCTCCCTCATCGCCGCCGGGGAGCACAGCGCGTCGGCCCATCCGAGGAGGTGCGCCGCGACGTCCTTCACCGTCCACGGATCGCAGGCCGTGACCGCGTCCCACTCCGGCGGCGCCAGGTCCTCCAGCAGCGCGACGAAGCGCTGCGCGAGCGCTACCGAGAGCTCGTGGCCCTCCCGGGCCTTGATCCCCGGCTCCCGCCCGAGGACCACAGGGGTTGCCGTTGGGCTCGCGGTCATGCGTCCTCCAGTCGTCGGCCGTGCGACGTGATTATCGTCGCGCTCGCTCGGTAAGACCCCGGCGGGGCTAGGCTTCGACCGGAATGGCCGGCGACGCGCGAAAGCTCGTCTTTCCTCTCGTCTGCGTTGCGCTCGCCTTCGCCTGCAGCTCGGCGACGGTGCGCGACGACGCGGGCGAACGAGCGACCTGGACCGATGACCCCACCGCGAGCGGCGAGCGGAAGGAGGCTCCGCTCGCCGGGGGGCGTCCCCCCGACGACATCGCCATACGGCTACGGCAGGTCGCCTCGGGCTTCACGGCGCCGCTCGGCGTGACCGGGGCCGGCGACGGGCGACGCTGGCTGTACGTCGTCGAGCAGGACGGGCGGATCCTCGTCTATCGCGACGGCCGGGCCGAGACGTTCCTCGACGTCTCCGACCGCACCGAAGGCGGCGGCGAGCAGGGGCTGCTCGGCCTCGCTTTCCACCCGCGCTACGAGGCGAACGGCCGGTTCTTCGTCAACTACACCGACCTGCAGGGGGACACGGTCATAGCCGAGTACCGGCGGTCGCGCCGCAGCTACGCCCGCGCACGAGCCGGCTCGGAGAGAGTGATCCTGACCGTCGAGCAACCGTTCGCCAACCACAACGGCGGCGCCCTGGTCTTCGGCCCCGACGGGATGCTCTACATCGCGCTGGGCGACGGAGGGTCCGCCGGCGACCCTCAGGGAAACGGCCAGCGCAGGGACACCCTTCTCGGGAAGATCCTCAGGATCGACGTATCGCGGTCGCCGTACGCGGTGCCGGACGACAACCCGTTCGCGGGCCGGCCGGACGCGCGGGGGGAGATCTGGGCGTACGGACTCCGCAACCCGTGGCGGATCTCCTTCGACCGCGCGACCGGGGACCTCTGGATCGCCGACGTCGGGCAAGGGCAGTGGGAAGAGGTGAACCGCGAGCCGGCGGGCTCCGCAGGCGGCCTGAACTACGGATGGAACGTCAAGGAGGGCCGCTCCTGCTATCCCTCCGGAGAGCAGTGCGAGGTGGCCGAGGGAGTCCTCGAGGAGATGACGGACCCGCTGGCGGTCTACTCCCACGACCACGGCTGCTCGGTCACCGGCGGCCACGTGTACCGGGGCCGCGCGTTCGCCGGCCTGCGCGGCAACTACTTCTTCGGCGACTACTGCTCCGGGCGCGTGTGGGCGGTTGCCGCGGGCGGCCCGGACCGGCAGCAGCCGGTGGAGCTGCTCGACACGGATCTGTCGATCAGCTCGTTCGGCGAGGACGACCGCGGCGAGGTCTACCTCACCGACCTCGCCGGCGGGGGCCTGTACCGGTTGCGACCCGCGCGCTGAGCCGCGACGCGAGAGGGGAACCCTCCGGCACCGCGCTCGGCGACAGGCGTGATCGCGCGCTATGGCCTGATCGTCTTGGACCGGGCGGCCTGGCATGTCACGGTCTCGCCGTCGTCGTTCTCGGTCGTCGCCTTCGACACGACGGCGTAGTACCGGCCTCTGGCATTCTCCTCCGGGACCGTGTAGGCGCCCCTCGCGTTCGTCACGGCGCGCCCGATCGTCTGGTCCTTGCCCCTCTTGACCTTCTTCACCGCGACCCTGCGGGCCCGCTTGCACATGTCCTCGCCCGAGCCGACCTTGCCCTTGAACGCCTGCTGCCCGCTCGACTTGTACGCGATCGTGATCGTCGACTTGCAGGTCACGCCCTGCTGGGCCACCAGAACGGGGACCTCCACCCACGGGTCCACGCCCGCCGGGTGCGGAGCCTTCTTCGCGTCGGGGAGCGGGTTCGGCGGGATCGACGGCGGGATCGACGGCGGGAACGTCGAGCCGCCGGGCGACGCGGACGGCGAACCGGACGGCGAGGGGCTGGCGCCGCCGCCACGGCAGCCCCGCTGTGCGGCCGCGTCGTCGCTGCTCGTCGCAAGCGCAAACGCGGCGGCGACCGCGATCATCCACGTCGCTGCGACGACGGCTATCGCTCTGCTCGTCTTCCGGTGACGCATCAGGGCACCCCCTGGGCGATTTGTCGTATTTGCGGGATCTTAAGTTCCTCCGGCAATCACGTTTCCAGTTCCCGGGACTTTCAATCACCGGGCCGCCGCCGATGGCCGGGAGGGGCCACCGGCGGCCCGGCCACGGGGGCCGCGGCGGTGGAGGATGATGGCGCGATGCCGAAGATCCTGGTCGTAGAGGACCAGCAGTCCGTGGTGGCGATCGTGCGCTACCACCTGGAGAGCGCCGGGATGGAGGGCGTGTTCGCGCCGGACGTCCAGGGGGGCTGGAGGCTCCTCACGACCGAGGCCCCCGACGCCGCCGTGATCGACATCGGCCTCCCCGGCCCCGACGGATGGACGCTGATCGAGAAGCTGCGCGCCGACGGGCGGTTCACGAGCCTTCCCGTGGTCGTGCTGACCGGCTTGATCGACCCCGAGGTCGTGCGGCGGGCGTCCGACCTTCACTGCGACTACCTCAGCAAGCCTTTCGCCGCGTCCGCGCTTCTCGCCAAGCTTCGGGACCGTATGGACGGCTCGGCGGTCGCGGTGCCGGCACGCCCGGAGCCGCGTCAGGACCCGAACAAGGTCGAGCTGGTCGTGGTCGGCGTCGTCATGCTGTTCGACCACTACCAGGTCGAGGGCAAGGTCCACCTGCCCCCGGAGCTGTCGCGCTTCTCCGACGCGTGGGAGTCGGTGATCCGCGACAACCGCGACTACCTGCCGGTCACGGACGTGCGAGTGACGCTTCGCGACGGCCACACCGTGGTCGCGTCCCCCCCGTTCATGGAGGTCCGGAAGGGCGACGTCCGCGCCGTGTTCCCCCAGGACTCGCCGGTCGGTTGAGAGTTCCCCAAGGCGTCCTGCCGGACACGATCCACGAGTCCCTCGGCATCCGCGTGGTCGAGGCGGATGCGGAACGCGTGGTGCTCGAGATGGACGTGACCCCGGCGGTGCACCAGCCGCTCGGGCTCCTTCACGGCGGTGCGTCGGCCGTCATGGCGGAGAGCGCGGCGTCGATCGGCGCGTACCTCAGCTGCCGCGAGGGCGAGACCTCGGTCGGCATAGACCTCAACATCAGCCATCTGCGCTCGCGCCGCGACGGAATGGTGCGCGCGACCGCCGTGCCGGTGCGCAAGGGCCGGTCGATGCACGTATGGACTGTCGATATCGTGGACGGCGACGGCGTCCTCGTCGCAGTCGCGCGCTGCACGCTCGCGATCAGGCGCCTGGATCCCGGCGAAGCCCCGGGCGAGCGGAAGGACTAGCCGATGTACGACCGCATCGTGGTGGGTACCGACCTCTCGAAGACGGCGCGCGTCGCGACCGACCGCGCCGCGGGGCTGGCGCGACGGCTGGGATCGGAGCTGTTCCTCGTGCACGCGGGGCGCGACCCGGGGGACGCGTTCGCGAAGCTCGCGGCCGACTACGGCGGCACACCGGTGGTCGCGGCCGGGAACCCGGCGGAGGTGCTGCTGGCCGAGACGGAGCGCCTCGGGGCGGACCTCCTCGTCGTCGGC
>JBHELD010000042.1:0-16756 GCA_046263255.1 Actinomycetota bacterium | reverse complement strand
ATCTCCGAGGCCACGGGTGAGAACCTCTTCATCGTCCGCGACGGCGAGCTGCTGACGCCCCCGCTCGCGGCGGGGCCCCTGCCCGGGATCACGAGGGAGTCGGTCATCTCGATAGCGGCGGACCTCGGCATGAGGGTCTTCGAGCGGCTCCTCACGAGGGCCGACCTGTACCTCGCCGAGGAGATGTTCTGCGTCGGGACGGCGGCCGAGGTCACGCCCGTCCGCGAGGTGGACGGGCGAGTGATCGGGGAGCCGGGGCCGGTGACGCTGGCGCTGCAGCAGAAGTACTTCCAGATCGTCAAGGGCGAGGACGAGAAGTACTCGGACTGGCTGGACTACGTCGGAGCCTGAAGCTCAGGCGGGTCGTGATTCGCGTGGTGGAACGCGACGGGCAGGCGCCGGGAACAGTTCCAAAGTCAACTTGTTGAGGGGGGAGTGGCTTGGCGGCCAATGACTTTCTTCGAAACCTGGGGTTCGACGACGACCCGTTTGCGTCGACCAACGCCGAGACCGAGAAGCGCCTCGCGGAGTACTTCGTCCCACCCCCGTACTTCGCATCGGTGATGGGCGACCCTGAGAATCCGCAGTCACACATCGTGTTCGCACCGCGGGGCGGCGGAAAGACCGCTCAGCGCCGAATGATCGAAGACGAGGCCGCAACCAGCGGCACATTCCTGTGCATCACGTACGACCGGTTCGATCTCGATCCCGCGGCGGGGCTAGAGCAGGTATCTCTGCAGTACCACCTGACCAATGTCTGCCGCCTCATGCTCGTTGGTGTGCTCGTGACCCTCGATGCCTTTCCGGATCTAGTTGGTCTCCTAACCGAGCATCAGAAAAGCGTCCTCAAGTTCCAGATTGAGCGCTTCCTCGGTTCGTTGTCTTCACAGGAGTTCGAAACCGCGACAAGGACGCTGAAAAACCTCGGGGACAAGGTGAAGGACTTCTGGGACACCTACGGGGGGCCGATCACGCCGCTCATCAACGCTCTCACGCGCAAGCTCGGACTTGAGGACGTTGCTTCGCCCGGAGGGGTCGCGAGTTCTGTCGTGAAGGACGAGCCGTTGGCTTACCACTTGAAGCAGCTGGCGGAAATCGTCCAGCAGATCGGTTACAGCTCGACGTACGTCCTGGTTGATCGTGTGGACGAGGTGCCCGTTGCAGCCAAGGACGCTTCGTCCACGTTCCGCCTGATCTCGCCTCTCCTCCTTGACCTGCCGACGCTGGAGACGCCTGGCATCGCTTTCAACTTCTTCATGTGGGACCAGATAGCCGACCTCTACGCTGAGAACGGAGGTCGGCCGGACCGGATCACGGTTTCGAAGCTCAAGTGGGCGGTTGCCGAGCTTCAGGAAATGCTGCGCCAGCGCCTTAACGTGTATTCGTCCGGCGGGGTTGCCTCTATGAACGAGGTGCTGTGCGAACCTGAGCTGGACGTTCACCAACTGGTGGCATACCTAGCTGCTGGGTCGCCCCGAGACATGATCCGTTTTGCGCAGCGAATGGTTGCCGAGGAAACGCGCACGGCGCAAACTTCACCTTGCTTGAGCAATGCCTCGATATGGGGCGGCGCTGCCGTGTTCGCGCGGGAGCGCGCGAATGAGCTATTCGGTACGAAGTACATCGCGGAACTTGCGAAAGTTGGAAAGCCGACGTTCACGATCAACGAGCTCGCCAACGACATCTTCAAGGTGAACCAGCAGTCGGCGAGGAGCAAAGTCCAGAATTGGACGAACACAGGCCTTGTCGCCAAAATCGGGGAATTGGCGAACCCAGGGAAGAAGCCGCTGCATCTCTATGGCGTCGCCGACGTGCGGCTTGCTTTGGCGATGCTTCCCGCTCCCGAGGCAGAGTTTGTCCTCGGCAATTACGCGTTCGCATGTCGCTGGTGTGACTTCGTGTGCATCTCGGACAAGCCGACGATTCGCTGTCTGAAGTGTCTCGCAGAATTCGACCCAAAGCGAAGCCTGAGTCTACTGGAGGTTTGCAGCAACGAGCCATGGCGGTATATCCGGCAGTCTCGGCGCCGCCGGGATAACGGAGCCCGATAGCGACGCAGCCCGGGACGCCCGCCGGCCGAAGGTTACAGGACTCTGGATGACTCCCGCGTATCATCCGGGGCGGTTACAAATACGCGACTCCGGGGCTTCGCGATACTGCGCCTGACCGAGAGACGGGTGGGTGGATGAGCTGAAGGAGGGCGCGTGCCAGACGGCGCGAGGAACCTTCTGGTACAAACGGCGGCGATCGAGAACCTCAGCCGGGACGACATGGCCGCAGCGCTGCGGGTGGGTGGGCCGTGCTGCTCGACCCACGCGGTCAGAAGAGCCCGCCGCTGCCAGGGTCATCCCAGGTTCCGTCCACGCCCCCCGCGGAATGCTCCAGGTTCCTCACGGATCAAAATCTCGCCGTACTGCTAGCCCGAGATCGAGCCCGATCGGCGCGTCAACATGCACTGCGTGTCCGGGGAGGGTCAGTGCTGGGAACGAACGCTCAAGGACATGGGCTACACGAGACGTCGCGCACCCTCGAGGGTGGGATCAAGAGGTGGGACGAAGACGGCAGAGCGTAGACGCGCGAGAGTAGCTCGCGAAGTCGGCCTGGCAGCCCGATCCCGTGCAGGGAGGGCGCCCCGACGCAACGTTGCTCGGGCGATACCCGGACTGGCTGGACTCCGTGTCTCTGCCTTCACGCCGCAGCGACTAGACGCGGAGCGCGACTCCCACACGGCTCGACACACGAGCGAGTAGATGATGGCGGGGCGGTTGCCCAGGCTCAGGCTGGCTCCACGAACGGCTAGAGCTGCCGGACGTCTTATCGGAACGATTCGGAAAAAATGGGCGAAGCGGACGAAGTGACATTGACCGTCCAAAACGTCAGCAATACGATCTTGCCGTCGCGCGGCCAGTCGGTGGAGGGGCGGGCATGGCGGTTCCCAAACCCTGCAGCCGTCGCGCGCGGCGGTCGGGGCGGTCGCGGAAAAAGGAGGCTTGCTTGAGAACGCGTCACGAACCACGCCGGGCCAGGAGCGGTGCCGGGATCCCCCGGACCCTCGTCGTGCTCCTAGCCGCGGCCCTTGTCGCTCTTCCGACGCTCGCGCTCGCGCATCCCGAAGGCTCTGACGGGGAGGACTTCGGACATTTCGAAGGTCACCCGTCGGGGTCGTCGCACGGCAACGCGGACCTCGCTAGCCCGAACATGCTCCACGTCGCGAACAGATCGAATCCGGGGGTGACGAACTCCGATCTCGCGTTCTGGCAGGCGGGGGCGGCACAGGGGCCGCACCACGACCTGCTGGCGGCCGGCAACTACGACGGGTTCCGCCTGTTCGACATCAAGAACCCCGAGAACCCGATCCTGGTCAGCCACGTCCAGTGCAGAGGGCCGCAGAACGACGTCTCGTTCTACCAGGCCAACAACCGGCTGCTGCTGATCCAGTCGATCGACCGCCCGCAGACGACGGCCGAGTGCCCCACCAGCGCCGACACGCCGGTATCGAGCGGCATCCCCGCATGCGAGCCGACGCCGGAGTTCCCGACTCCCGATTGCCCCACGGCCGCCCGCAGTCTCTTCCAGCCTGGCTTCGAGGGGCTGCGCGTCTTCGACGTCACCAACCCCGCGGCCCCGGTCCACATAGCGTCGGTGCCGACTGCCTGCGGCTCGCACACGCACACCACCATGCGCGACCAGAACGACCAGCGCGCGATCGTCTACGTGTCGTCCTACCCGACGGGCGCAAGCCCGACGCCGACCGGTGCGGCCGACTTCGGCGGCCCTCGCTGCACGATCCCGCACGCGCGGATCTCGATCGTCGAGATCCCGGACGCCGCCCCCGAGAACGCGCGCGTGCTGAAGGAGCAGTTCCTGCACGGCGACACGCTTCCGTTCCGCGGCACGATCGGCAGCGGGGGGACGGGAGCGATCGGCTGCCACGACATCACCGTGTACTACGAGGACCAAAAGCAGTCCCCGTCCGGGAAGCAGGCCTCGAACGTGCGCCAGAATCCGCGGCGTGTGGCCGGGGCTGCATGCCTGGAAGAGGGACAGATCTGGGACGTCACCGAGCCGGAGAACCCGACGACGCTGGGGCCGCACACGCACATCCGCAACCCGTTCATCACGACCGGGAGCTCGGGCCTCTTCCACACCGCGTCGTTCACGTGGGACGGCCAGGTCCTGTTGTTCACGGACGAGTGGCAGGGGGGTGGCGCCCACGGCTGCGACGGTCCGGAGGACACCCGCGGCAACGTGTGGTTCTACAAGAGCGTCCCGCCGGGCACGCCGAACGCGCCGCTGTACGGACGATTCATCATCCCGCGGGCGCAGCCCTCTCAGGAAGTCTGCACGATGCACAACGGGAACGTGATCCCGACGAACGATGGCTACTTCGGCGTCTCGTCGGCCTACGAAGGCGGCACCTCGGTCTTCGACTTCACGGGCGTCCAGAGCAACCCCGAGATCTTCCTCCAGCACGGCAGCCCGATGACGCCCGTCCCGCCCCTGGTCGCGCGGGAGGTCGCGTTCTTCGACGAGCAAGGGGTGGACGGTAACGGCCGCGACGACGTGTGGTCGTCGTACTGGTACAACGACTACATCTACGCGAACGGCGGGTTGGGCCGGCCGAACAACCCGGGAGGTCGAGGGCTCGACGTGTACAAGCTCCTGAGCCGTAACGGCCGTCTCGTGGACGCCAACGGCAACCCGACGTTCGGCGCGGGCGACGACCCCAACGCAGACGGCGTCCAGCAGTATCGGGCGAGAAAGCACCGCTACGAGAACCCGCAGACGCAAGATACCTTCCAGAAGGTGGGCGGCCCCTGAGGGTTCGCTTCGCTTTAAGACGCGAGAGGCGCGGCCCCCGGGGCCGCGCCTCTTTCGCGTCGCGGGAGAACTCGTCTCCGGGAGCCGAATCTGCGTCCGTCGACGCCGCCGGGGGGAGATGACGTCCGGCGATACTCCGACTGCCCGGGAGCACGCGCGCTAGACCTGCCACACGTCGTCTCGGATCAGCGGGATCGTCTCGCCCCCGCTCGTGATCCCGTCTATCGACACCTCCGGCCCGCCTACCATGAAGTCCGTGTGCACCTTCGAGTGGTTGATCCCCGCGGCGAGCTGCTGCTCGGGCGTGAAGCCGTCCGCCCCCTCGACCGCGAAGGTGAACCCCGCTCCGTAGGCGACGTGTGACGTCGCGTTCTCGTCGAACAGCGTGCTCTTGAACGTGACACCGGTCTCCCCGACGGCCGACGCCTCGTCCACGAGCGCGACCTCGCCGAGGTAACCCGCCTGCTCGTCGGTCGCGAGCTGCTGCTCGACCACGTCGGCGCCCGCGCTCGCCCCGACGTCCACGACCCTTCCGCCCTCGAACCGCACCTCGAGATCGCGGACGGTCACCCCCTCGTTCTCGAGCACGAGCGGCCGCGTCGACCGGACCGTCCCCTCCGTGCCGCGGAAGTCCAGCGTCGTGAAGACCTCCTCTGTCGGCAGGTTCGGGATGTGCCGCTGCCCCCACGCCGTCTCGAACCGCGCGCTCATCCAGCGGCTCCCCGGCAGGAGCCCGACGATCAGGTCGGTCCCGGGGCCGGAGTAGTGGAGCGCGTCGAGACCCAGCTCGTTCAGCGCGCCGGCCCGCGCGCCGAGCCGCTCGACGTGCTCCCACCACGATGCGACGGGATCCTCGTCGTAAAGACGCGTCGCTCGCGCGACCGCGTCCCACAGCCTGTCCACGTCGGGCTCACCGAAGACGGCGTCCGCCCACCCCGGGTTCGGGCAGGCGATGATCGCCCACGCGACGGCGCGCTCGTTCACCTGCTTGGTCGTCTCGTCCCGCAGCTCCAGCATCCGCGCTTTGCCCACCCTCGCCGGGTCGAGCCCCGAGAAGATGTCGGGTTCGGGGGTCCCGGCGATCCAGATGAAGGCGGCCCGATCCTTCGCGAGGTCGCGCGTCTGGAGGAGGAGGTGCGGCGGCGTCCACGTCAACACGTCGTCGGCGGCGTGCTCGAGCATCGCCTTCTGGACGTGCTGGTCGTCGTAGAGGACCTCGACGTGGCGTGCACCCGCCTCGTAGGCGCGGCGAGCGATGACCCGCGCGAAATGCGCGTGCTCCACGAACGTCTGTATCAAGAGCCGCTGCCCCGGCTGCAGGTTGCACCCCGCCCGCACGGCGAGGTCCGCGTACGCGTCGAGGAGCCGGTCCCGTTCCACGGGCGACACGATAAGCGCCGCCGGCGGTGCCGGTAGTCTCGGCAGATGACGGTCAAGACCCGGCTCGAGCCCGCGCCCTCGGGCTCCATCCACGTCGGCAACGCCCGCACCGGGCTCTTCAGCTGGCTCTACGCCAAGCACCACGGCGGGAGCTTCGTCCTGCGCATCGCCGACACCGACGCGAAGCGCGCGACCGAGGAGAACTACCGCGCGGTCCTCGACGACCTGCGCTGGCTCGGCCTCCACTGGGACGAGGGCCCCGGCGTCGGCGGCCCCAACGGGCCGTACCGTCAGAGCGAGCGTTTCGACCTGTACAGGGGCAAGGCGCGGGAGCTCGTCGCCGGCGGGCACGCGTACGCGTGCTACTGCACGCCCGAGGAGCTCGAGGAGGAACGGCGCGCCGCGCAGGCGGAGGGCCGCGCCTTCGGGTACTCGGGCCGGTGCCGCACGCTCACGGACGAGCAGAAGCAGGCGTACGACGCCGAGGGCCGGGGCTACTCCCTGCGGTTCCGGGTCCCGCAGGACCGGACGATCACGTTCCACGACGCGGTGCTCGGGGAGCTCTACACCGACCTCGGCCGCACGCCCGACTTCGTCATCCTGCGCTCCGACGGATCGCCGACGTACATGCTCGCGGTGACGGTCGACGACGTCGCGATGGAGATCACCCACGTCATCCGCGGCAACGACCTGGTCGCCTCGACGGCGCGGCAGATCCTGTTGCGCGAGGCGCTGGGCGTGACCGAGATGCCGGTGTTCGCGCACCTTCCGCTGCTCGTGACGACCGAAGGCAAGCCGCTGTCGAAGAGGTGGGGCGACGTGTCGGTGGCGGCATACCGGGAGCAGGGCTTCCTGCCGGAGGCGATGGTGAACTACCTCGCGCTCCTCGGCTGGTCCTACGACGACAAGACGAACGTCTTCTCGGTGGACGAGCTGGTCGAACGGTTCTCGCTGGAGCGCGTCGGCAAGAACCCAGCGGCCTTCGACGTCGCGAAGCTCGAGTGGCTGAACGGCCACTACATCCGGGCGCTGACTCCGGCGGAGCTCGCGGAGCGGCTGGTCCCGTTGTGCGTGAAGGCGGGGCTCCCGGCCGACTCGCCCGAGGGGCGGGAGATCCTCACCGGAGTCGCGCCGCTGATCGGGGAGCGCCTCAAGCGCCTCGACGAGGCGCCGCCGATGATCCGGTTCCTGTTCGAGGACGTCGCGCCCGAGGGGAAGGCGTTGAAGACCGTGGAGGATCAGGAGGAGTACCTCGCGGCGGTCGCGGCGGCGCTCGAGGACCTCGACAAGTGGACCACGCCCGCGATCGAGGAGGTCCTGCGCGGGCTCGCGGAGGAGAGGGGGCTGAAGCCCAAGCAGGCGTTCCAGCCCGTCCGCGCGGCCGTGACGGGAACGCTCGTGTCGCCGCCGCTGTTCGAGAGCGTGGAGCTCCTCGGCCGGGAGAGGACCCTCAGACGCCTGCGGTATCCTGCCTGAGCCCGCCATCGGGCTTGATGGGGCGTGGGGTAACCTGGCAGCCCGTCGGATTCTGGTTCCGATAGTCCTGGTTCGAATCCAGGCGCCCCAGCGCTCGCAAGTGCAAAAAGGCCTGGCCCGGTAGTCTAGTTGGCCTAGGACGCCGCCCTCTCAAGGCGGAGATCACGGGTTCGAATCCCGTCCGGGCTACGAGCACCGCCGAAGGCGGACGACCCGCGGCGGTCGACGACGCGCTGCGGCTGCAGGCAAAAGAGGAGTGGGAGATGAACCGGACGGATCTGGTCGAGAGGCCGTACCTGCGTGACGACCTGCCGGCGTTCCGCGCCGGCGACACGGTTCGGGTCCACGTCCGCGTCGTCGAGGGCGAGCGCGAGCGCATCCAGGTTTTCGAGGGCATCGTGATCCGGCGCCGCGGCTCGCAGCTCTCCGAGACGTTCACCGTCCGCAAGATCAGCTTCGGCGTGGGAGTCGAGCGCACTTTCCCGGTGCACTCGCCGATGATCGCGAAGATCGAGGTCGCCGCACGCGGCGACGTCCGGAGGGCGAAGCTCTACTACCTTCGGTCCCGCGTCGGGAAGAAGGCCAAGGTCAAAGAGCTGCGGGACAGGTAGGACTCCCCGGACGTGGAGTCGCAGCACGCGCCGCCGCCTCCTCCCCCTCCTCCGCCCAGCCCGAGCGAGGAGGACGCTCCCGGCGCGCCCGAGGGGGCCGAGGAGAAGCCGAAGAAGAAGCACGCCTTCTGGAAAGAGCTCCCCGTCCTCGTCGTCATCGCGTTCGTCGTCGCCCTCCTGATCAAGACGTTCCTGCTCCAGGCCTTCTACATCCCGTCCGCGTCGATGGAGCCCACGCTCGTCGAGGGCGACCGCGTGCTGGTCGAGAAGGTCGGCTACCGCTTCGGCGAGCCGGCCCGCGGCCAGGTCGTCGTCTTCGAGAAGGAGTTCGCGTCGCTCACGCCTCCGGAGGACGACCCCTTCTGGGAGGACATCGCCAGCGCGCTGAAGGGCCTCTTCGGGTTCCCGACCGGAGGGACGCAGGACTTCATCAAGCGCGTGATGGCCGTCGAGGGCGACACCATCGAGGGCCGCGAGGGAAGGGTCTTCGTCAACGGCGAGATCGTCGAGGAGCCTTACCTGGCGGAGGGCACGGAGACGTCGGCGTTCGGCCCGGTCGAGGTGCCCGACGGGATGATCTTCGTCATGGGCGACAACCGGAGCAACTCGGACGACTCCCGGGCCTTCGGCCCGATCCCGGTGGACGAGGTGGTGGGTCACGCGTTCCTGCTGCTGTGGCCGCCGTCTGACTTCAGCACGCTCTAACCTCTCTCGATGCCGAGGGTCCACGAGGTCGCCAAGCGCCTTGGCGTCACCTCCAAGGAGGTGCTGGCGTGCCTCGAAGAGCTCGGCGAGCCCCGCAGCACCCACGCCTCCTCGATCGACGACGCGCTCGCGGAGCGGGTGAGCGCCGCGCTCGGGCGGGCGCCCGCGGAGCCGGCGGTCCAGCCGGAGGCTCAGCCGGCCCCCGAGCCGGAGGCTCAGCCGGCCCCCGAGCCGGAGGCTCAGCCGGCCCCCGAGCCGGAGCCTCAGCCTCAGCCCGCCCCGGAGCCTCAGCCTCAGCCCGCCCCGGAGCCGGAGCCTCAGCCGGCCCCCGAGCCGGCGTCGCTCGGCACCGCGGCCCCCTCCCGGAGGAGGCGGTGGCTGCGGCACCTGGCCGAGCTCCCGGTGCTCGTGCTCATCGCGTTCGTGATCGCGATCGTCATCAAGACGTTCCTGGTCCAGGCCTTCTTCATCCCCTCCGGCTCGATGATCCCGACGCTGCACGTCGGCGACCGGGTGCTCGTCGAGAAGGTCTCCTACCGGTTCGGAGGGCCCGAGCGGGGGCAGGTCGTGGTCTTCGAGAAGTCGGTCTTCGGCGAGCCGCCGGAGCTCCCCTGGTACGACGACGCGCGCAACTTCGTCCGCGAGCTCCTCGGCCTTCCGACCGGGATCGAGGAGGACTACATCAAGAGGGTCGTGGCCGTCGGCGGCGACACCATCCGCTACTTCGGCCAGCCCCGGCAGCTGTTCGTGAACGGGACCGAGATGCCGCAGGAGTACGTGAACCGGGGGCGCGACGCGGCGAGCCCGACGGTGACCGCCCAGGACTGCAAGCGCCTGCGGATGCAGATCGACGGCGGGGGCTGCGTGGTGCCCGCCGGGAAGGTGTTCGTGATGGGGGACAACAGGGGGAACTCGGAGGACTCGAGGATCCTCGGCCCGATCGACGAGGACAAGATCGTCGGCCACGCCTTCGTGATCATCTGGCCGCCGCAGGACTTCGGGACGCTATAGGTTCGTCCCGATGGTCTGGGACGCGACCGGGCTCCTCGAAGCTCGCCTTGCCGGCGCCGGCTTCGAGCGGGTCGCGGGTGCCGACGAGGTCGGACGAGGCGCCCTCGCGGGGCCGTTGATGGCGGCGGCCGTGATGCTCCCGCCCGGCACGTCCATCGAGGGCCTCAGGGACTCCAAGATGTGCACCGCGCTCCAGCGCGAGCGCCTGGCCGAGAGGATCCGCGAGGTCGCGATGGCGTCCTGCGTCGTCCGCGTGAGCCCCGACAAGATCGACCGCGCCGGGCTTCAGCGGTGCAATCTCGAGGCCCTGAGGCGGGCGCTGAAGGGGCTGTCCGAGGAGCCCGACTACGTGCTGCTCGATGCGTTCCGCCTGCGGCGGGCCGCGTGGCCGTCGCTCGGCGTGAAGAAAGCCGACACGGTGTCGACGAGCGTCGCGGCGGCGTCGATCCTCGCCAAGGTGTCGCGCGACCGGGCGATGCGCCGGTACCACCGGCGCCACCCCGAGTACGGATTCGCCACGAATGTCGGATACGGGACCCGCGAGCACTGGGACGCGCTCCAGCGACACGGGCCCTGCCCGATCCACCGCCGGTCGTTCTACGGGGTAGAGGGCTTCGTGGACGCCGATGGCGTCTGGCGGCCCCATCTGGCGCGACACTTGGAGGCCGAGAGCGATTTCGACGAAGAGGAGACGGGATGAGCGTCGAGGACCTCGAGAAGTACGAGGCCGAGATGGAGCTTCAGCTCTACAAGGAGTACCGGGACGTCCTCCCGATGTTCAAGTTCGTCGTCGAGACGGAGCGCCGCTTCTACCTTGCGAACACCGTCGACGTCGAGACGCGCCACATGGGCGCGAAGGTCTGGTTCGAGGTCGAGCTCGGCGACGCGTGGGTGTGGGACATGCACCGCCCCGCGCGGTTCGTCTCGCACGTGAAGGTCGTGACGTTCCGCGACCTGAACGTGGAGGAGCTCGCGCAGCTCGCGGAGCGCGACATCATCCCCGAGCCCCCCGGGATGGCTCCGTAGCGCCTCTTTTCGTCACACCCCCTCGTTAGCGTCGCGCGCATGCACGCGCGTTCTCTGCTGGGCCGCGACGGCGAAGCCGCCGCGTGCGAGCTCTACCGCCGGCTCGGGTTCGAGATCGTCGACCGCAACTACCGGGCCGGCCGCGGCGAGATCGATCTCGTCGCGCGCCGCGGCGACACCATCGCGTTCTGCGAGGTCAAGACGCGCCGGACCGACCGGTGGGGGCTACCGGCCGAGGCGGTCGGCAGCGCGAAGCAGGCGCAGCTGCGGCGCCTGGCGGCGGCGTGGCTCGCCGACCGCAAGCCGGGGTTCGTCGAGGTCCGGTTCGACGTCGTCTCGGTTATCGTCCGCGGCGACACGCTGGAGGTCTCGCACGTCGTCGACGCGTTCTAGGAGTGCCGGGTGGCGGACTACGAGTCGTTGCGGTGGGAGGTCGAGGGACACGTCGCGACCGTCACGCTCGACCGGCCCGAGAAGAAGAACGCGATGTCGTGGGCGATGTTCAAGGAGATCCGCGACGTCTTCGACCGCGCCTCGGCGGACGACGACGTCAGGTGCCTGGTCGTCACCGGCGCGGGCGGGGCGTTCTGCTCCGGCGCCGACCTCTCCGACGCCGCGAACCTCGTCGACTCCACCTTCGCGTTCAAGGAGCGCATGCGCACGATCCACGGGATCGCCCCGGCCGTCGTCAACTGCACGGTCCCGACGATCGCGCAGGTCACCGGGATCGCCGCCGGCGCCGGGTGCAACCTCGCGTTCTGCTGCGACCTGATCGTCGCGACGCGCGACGCGGCCTTCGCGGAGCTGTTCGTCAAGCGGGGGCTCGTCGTCGACTTCGGCGGGTCGTGGGCGCTCGGCCGCCTGCTGCCGCTCAACCGGGCGAAGGAGCTGGCGTTGCTCGGGGACACGCTGCCGGCCGAGGAGGCGGCGCGCTGGGGGCTGGTCAACCGCCTCTGCGACGCAGCCGAGGTCGACCAGGTCGTCAAAGACCTCGCGGCGCGGCTCGTAGCTCTGCCCCCGCGGACCGTGACGATGATCAAGGAGAACCTGAACCGCGCCGGCGAGCGCAGCATCGAGGCGAACCTCGACGCGGAGTCGCTGACGCAGTCGCTCGCGTTCGGGAGCAAGGACACCCGCGAGGCCCTGACGAGCTTCCTCGAGAAGAGGGAGCCGCGTTTCACCGGCAACTAGCGTTTTCGTCGTACCCGCCTTCTAGCCTCGTCGCCGGGCCGCGATCCCGGGGAGTGGAGGCAGTGTGCTGGCGAAGACCCTCTCGGTCGCGCTCGTGGGCGCGGACGCGCACGTGGTCGAGGTCGAGGTCCATGCGACGCAAGGCGTCCCGAGCTTCACGATCGTGGGGCTTCCGGCGAAGTCGGTCCGCGAGGCCGAGCAACGCACCCGCTCGGCCCTGCTCTCGAGCGACGAGCGCTGGCCGCCGTCGCGCATGGTCGCGAACCTGGCCCCCGCGTCGCTGCGCAAGGAGGGGACGCACTTCGACCTCGCGATCGCCGTCGGAGTTCTCGCGGGCGACGCCCGCCTCTCGCACGAGCAGGTCGAGGGTTGGGTGTTCATGGGAGAGCTGGGCCTCGACGGATCGGTTCGCCGAGTTCGCGGCGCTCTCTCGGCCGCGATGGCAGCGGCCTCATCGCGCCTCAAAGGGATCATGTGCCCGGCAGTCAACGCAGCCGAGGCCGCGCTCGTCGACGGCCTCTCGATAGTGCCGGTGGCCACATTGGGGGAGTGCGTCCGTTTCCTGCGCGGGCAGTGGGCGCCTCCGGCGATCCCGAGGGTGCGTCACGTGCCGGGGGCCGCACCCGAGGACATGTCCGAGGTCCGGGGGCAATCTGCGGCGCGAAGGGCGCTCGAGATCGCCGCCGCCGGGGGGCACAACTTCATGATGAGAGGGGCCCCCGGCTGCGGCAAGACGATGATCGCGCGACGGCTTCCGGGCATCCTCCCGGTGATGTCGAAGCAGGAGTCGCTCGACGTCACCCGGATCCATTCCGTCGCCGGCCTCCTGGAGGATCGTCACGGCCTCATCGAGCATCGCCCCTTCCGAACCCCACACCACAACGTCTCGGTCGCGGGGCTCGTCGGGGGCGGGAGCGGCATCGCCCGTCCGGGTGAGGTCGCGCTCGCACATCACGGCGTGCTGTTCATGGACGAGATCCCTCTTTTCCGTCGCGACGCGCTGGAGTCCCTTCGCGGACCGCTCGAGGACGGCATCGTCCGGATCGCGCGCGGCGGCGGTGTCGTCTCTTTCCCCTGCAGGTTTTCGCTCGTCGCGGCGATGAACCCCTGCCCCTGTGGCTACCGGGAAGACCAGAAGCGGGGCTGCGAGTGCACGGACCAACAGCTCCGGGCATATCGCGGGCGCGTGTCGGGGCCGCTGTTGGACCGGTTCGATATCCACCTGGGGATGAGGCGCGTCCGGAGCGCCGATCTCGTCGGACGTCCGCAGGGTGAACGTTCGGAGGTCGTTCGAGAGCGTGTGGAAGCAGCTCGCGACGTGCAGCGAATACGTTTCGAGTCTCCTTCCGCGACGAACGCCTCCGTGCCGAAGAAGACGTTGCTCCAGCGCGGGCGGTTCCGGTCGGACGTATTCGCTCCTCTGTGCGGCGCGATCGACGACGGCTCTTTGACCGGCCGGGGGATGGAGAGAGTGCTGCGGGTCGCTCGCACGATTGCGGATCTCGCAGGGAGAGCAGAGGTCGACAAGGACCACGTCGCCGAGGCGCTGATGTTCCGGCTGACCGACGACCCCCTCGGGATGGCGGCATGACGGCGCGAACGGTGACTCGCGCCAGCGCGGAGTGGCCGACGGGACTTGACGAGATGCCCGTGGCCCAGCCCGTGCGGCAACTGTTCGTCGAGGGCAATCCGCTGCGAACCGGCGAGCGAACGGTCGCGGTCGTCGGGTCGCGCCGCCCGACCGCGGCGGGAGTCGAGGCGGCCGCCGAGATCAGCCGCGGGCTGGCCGAGGCCGGGTTCGAGATCGTCTCCGGGCTCGCGATCGGCATCGACGCGGCCGCCCACCGAGCGGCCCTGGACGCGGGCGGATACACGATCGCCGTGCTGGGTTGCGGTCTCGACGTCGGCTACCCGCGGAAGAACGCGGACCTCCGCCGGCGGATCGTCGAGGCCGGCACCGTCCTGACGGAATACGAGGCGGGCACGCAACCACACCGCTCCCATTTCCCCGACAGGAATCGCATCATCGCGGGGATGAGCAAGGCGGTCGTATTCGTCGAGGGGGCCGACCGCAGCGGCGGGTTGATCACCGCGCGTCACGCCGTCGATGCCAATCGAGACGTGTACGCGGTGCCCGGCAGCCGCCGCAACCCGCTCGCCGCCGGACCCAACGAGCTCATCCGAACGGGGCACGCTCGCCTCGTCACCTCCGTCGAACACGTTCTCGAAGACCTCGCGCCCGCGCTCGTGTGGGGACACGACGATTCCCATCCGGTCGCGGGGGACCCGGCAGTGAACGAGTCGGAGGGGCGTGTGCTGGCGTTCCTGGACGATCGGCCTACGCCTCTCGACGACATCTGCACGGGTCTCTCCCTCACTTGTGGAGAGGCCGCGCTGTGTCTGGCGGCGCTGGAGGTACGGGGTTACGTCGTGAAGAGACCGAGCGGGTACGAGCTGACGAAAGGAGGCGCGCGGGTCAGGGCGCGACTGCCGGTGCCGGAGGAATGATCCCGCCCAGGTGTCGCTCGCGGAGGTCGGCAGACAGATGGGGGTGATGGTTCCGGACTGCCCCATCGCCCCCACCGAGATAGGCGGCCGCTGCGCGAGGTAGTCACAAGTTCCCGCTAAATGGGTAGTGGTGCAGCGACCCGGAGGAAAGGAGCTCGGCGATGGCAGACGAGCGAGACCGTACGGACGCCCCCCGCGAAGACGAGGAGAACGACCCGAACGAGGCGCCGGTCGACGGGCCCGGCGGCGCCGAGGAGCCGGGGGGCCTCGGCTCGAGCTCGCAGGGCTCGCCCGGTGAGGTGGAGGGCGGCGGGACCTCGGGCGTCTGAGAGCGCCCGAACGCGGATCGTTGACTCGCCGAACGCGGCGCACGATCCTGGTTCGGGATGACACACGGTATCCCGATCACGAGCGCGATCGAGCGGTTCCTGCGCGCCTGCTCGGCGGAGCGGGACCTCTCGCCGCACACCGTCGCCGCCTACGGGCGAGACCTCGGGCAGTTCGCGGAATGGACGGCGCGGGGCGGGACGACCGACCTGCGGAGGGTCGAGCGGACCGCGCTGCGGCGCTACGTCGCGTTCCTCGGCGAGCGGCGCTACGCCCGGCGCTCGGTCGCCCGCAAGGTGAGCGCGGTGCGGTCGCTTCTCGCATGGGCGGTCACGCACGGCTTGATCGAGTCGAACCCGGCCGGCGACGTGCCGGTCCCGAAGCTCGACCGGCCCCTTCCGAAGGTGCTGAAGGCCTCCGACGCCGCGCGGCTGTGCGGCCTCCCGCCGGACGACGAGCCCGTGGGGCGGCGGGACCGCGCGATCCTCGAGCTCCTGTACGGATCGGGGCTGAGGGTCGCGGAGCTGTGCTCGCTCGACGTCGACGACGTCGACACGCGCGCCGGGCGGCTGCGCGTCACGGGCAAGGGGCGGAAGGAGCGCCGGGTGCCGGTGAGCCGGCCCGCCTGCAGAGCGGTCGCGGCGTACGTCACGGACGGCCGCGCCGACCTGGTCCGGCCGGGCTCGCTGCCGGACGCGCGCCATGCGCTGTTCCTCAACGCGCGCGGGGGGAGGTTGGGCCCCCGCAGCGTGCGTTCTATGCTTGCCAAATACCTGTCCGCCGAAGGCGCCGCTCCGGTGGGCCCCCACGCGCTGAGGCATTCCTTTGCGACGCACCTGCTCGACGGGGGGGCCGATCTCCGGGCGGTGCAGGAGCTGTTGGGCCATGAGAGTCTGGCGACGACCCAGATCTACACGCACGTCTCGACGGAACGGCTGAAGAAGGTCTATGAGCAAAGCCACCCCAGAGCCTGAGCCTTCGGCGGCCGCGCAGACGGGCGCGGGGCCCATGGCGTCTGCGCCCGAGGGGGTCCAGGAGGCGTGGACGCAGTACAAGGCCGACGGGTCGGCCGCCGCGCGAGACGCGTTGATCCTCCACTACTCGCCGCTCGTGAAGTACGTGGCGGGCCGCGTGGCCGTGGGGCTCCCGGCGAACATCGAGCAGTCCGACCTGATCTCGTACGGGATCTTCGGGCTGATCGACGCGATCGACAAGTACGACCAGAGCCGCAACATCAAGTTCGAGACGTACGCGATCAGCCGGATCCGCGGCGCCATCATCGACGAGCTGCGGGCGATCGACTGGGTGCCGCGCAGCGTCCGGTTCAAGGCGCGGGAGGTCGAGAAGGCGTACAGCTCGCTCGAGAACCGCCTGAAGCGCCCCCCCTCCGACAAGGAGATCGCCGAGGAGATGGGGATCTCGGTCGAGGAGCTGAACCACATCTACACGCAGCTCTCGACGGTGTCGCTCGTGGCGCTGGACGAGCTCATGGCCGTGGACGGGGCGCAAGGCGACAAGCTCTCGCTCGTCGACACGCTCGAGGACACGAAGACGGTCTCGCCGATGGAGGCGTTCGAGTCGGTCGAGATGAAGGACATCCTGACCGAGGCCGTGAACAGGCTCCCGGAGCGCGAGAAGGTCGTCGTGACGCTCTACTACTACGAAGGCCTGACCCTCGCCGAGATCGGACAGGTCCTCGG
>JBHELD010000041.1:0-80997 GCA_046263255.1 Actinomycetota bacterium | reverse complement strand
CTCGTACGGTTCGACGACCACGCGGCCGCGCGCTTGCCCGGCGGCAGCTCCGGAGAGCGCGAGCGTCGCCGTCAGCGCGAGCGAGAGGGTGACCGGCTTTCTCATCTCGAGGGGCGCCGGAGGAACGTCACCCGCGCGGTGCCCTGCGTGGCCAGGCCGGGCCCACCGGCGCACGGTCCGGTCATCGCCCAGACGCTCACGGGTTGGGAGGGATCGATCTCGACCGGAGCCTCGGTGGCGCCGCAGAACGCGGCGACGAAGCTCTCTCCCTGGTAGATGCGCCCGCCGACCCTCTCGCCGACCTCGTCGCGGAGCTCGACCTCGACGGCGCGCTCCCCGGGCCGCGTCTCGAACGTCAGCCTCGTCACCGAGGCCTGCGCTTCGGGCGTCGCGACGTGGATCCCGTAGTAGGGGTCGGGGGCGTAGGAGCTCTCGACGACCCGCGTCTTCGGCCGCTTCGCGGCCGCTCCCTCCAGGACGGCTCCTCCGGCGAGCGCCGCGACGACGAGTACCAGCACGGTCACACGTTTCACGAGAACCTCCGCCCGCAGGCCGTCCAGGGCCTCAAGTCTTCGACGGGGCGCCGCGGAACCCCTCCCGGGACGAGCCCTACCTCTCGAGGTGATAGGGGACGCTGACCGCGACCGTGCCGCGCTCGAACAGCAGCCTCCGCTTCACGATCAGCGCCGTCTGGTTGTGCAGGATCTGGTGGCGGGTCTTCTTGACGACGAACTCGGGCAGCACGACGGTCACCGTCCGCTCGAGCCCGTCCGCCCGGAACTGGCGCAGATAGTGGACGAGGGACGTCCCGATGTCGCGGAAGGGGGATGCCTCGATCTCCAGCGGGTGTGGGATCCCGATCGTCGCCCACTGCTCGATCAGGCGAGCGGTCTGGGCGTCGTCGAGACCGAAGGAGACGGCCCTGATGTCGATCGACTGCAGCGTCTCCGCGTACTCGAACGCCTGGAGGGTCGCGTTGTGCACTCCCGAGACGAGGACCACGGTGTAGTTGCGCACGGGCTCGTGGCTCTGGTCGAGATGCGGGTCGATGTCGCGCCTGACCACCGGGACGTCCAGGACCTGCACTCCCGGCTCCGTCAACAACGACCCCTTCAGGCGATGGAGCGCCGGCCGCCGGAAGATCTCGAAGAGGCTCGCGCTCTCGAGGATCTCCGGGATGATCAACGTGAGGAAGTCGTCCTCGTCGAGCTGCAGGTCGGCGCGCTTGCGCCTCAGGAACGCCTGTATCGCCCTGTGACGTCGCATGTCCTGGGGCGCGAGCTCGATGGGGATGTCGGGCGCGAGCCGCTTCCACAGGCGGAAGTCGGCCGTGTCGAACGTCACCGCGGAGATGTGGGCCGGGCGCATCGCGCGCGCGTATCCGAGCGCTCGCTCGACCGCGGCGTCCATCGTGGTGACGTAGATCACCATGTGCTGGTGGGCCGGGCGCCGGTCGGGGGGGCGGCGCGCCGGATGTGCGAGCTCCTCCTCCACGGCGGTGTAGTGATTGTGCACCGACCTCATGGCGTACATCAGCACGGGGATCACCGCGATCACGATCCACGCGCCGTGGACGAACTTCGACGCGCCGATGACGACGAGGACGATGCCGGTGATCGACCCGCCGAAGGCGCTGATCGCGGCGCTGCGCCTCCATCCCGGCTCCTTGAGCTTCCGGCCGCGCACGACCATGCCCGCCTGCGACAGGGTGAACGAGATGAACACGCCGACGAGGTAGAGCTGGATCAGCCGCGTGAGGTTCGCGTCGAAGACGTAGATGAGGAGTCCCGCGAACAGAGCCAGGATGATGACGCCGTTGGAGAAGACGAGCCGGTCGCCCCTGTTCATGAACTGCCGGGGCATGTAGCGGTCCGCCGCGAGGATCGACGACAGCCGCGGGAAGTCCTGGTACGCGGTGTTCGCCGCGAGGATAAGGATCGCGGCCGACATCCCCTGGACGACGTAGAAGAGGGGGCCCCCGTGGAACACCGTCTCCGCGATCTGCGCGACGACCGACGGCTGGTGCTCCCCGTGTGACGCGTGGGTGTAGACGACGTTCAGGTGATCCGCGAGCCACGAGATTCCCAGGAACATCGAGATCGAGAGCGCGGCCATGACCGTCAACGTCGTCGCGGCGTTCCTCGACTGCGGGTAGCGGAACGCCGGCACGCCGTCGGCGATCGCCTCCACACCGGTCAGCGCCGTGGTCCCGGCCGCGAACGCGCGGAAGATCAAGACGATCGAGACAGACGCGGTGATCTCCAGGTGGTCGATCTGCGACGCGCTCGCCGCCTGCGGACACCCGCCGAGGCACTGGGCGATCCCGGCAGCGATCATGAGATAGATCGAGGCGACGAAGCCGTACGTCGGGATCGCGAAGAGGGTCCCTGACTCCTTCACGCCGCGCAGGTTGATCACCGTCACGAACGCGATGAAGACGAACGCGATCGTCACGCGGTCGTCCGTCAGCGCCTCCGATACCGACGTGATCGCCTCGACACCCGCCGTGATCGACACCGACACGGTCAGTACGTAGTCGATGAGCAGCGCGGATGCGGCGAGGAGGCCGGGGTACATGCCGAGGTTCTCGTGCGATACGCGGTAGGCGCCGCCACCCGTGGGGTATGCCCGGACGGTCTGCCGGTAAGACGTCACGACGATCGCGAGGAGCGTCGCGACCGCGATCGAGACCGGGAAGATGAGGTTCATCCCGGCGGCCCCCGCGGCGGCGAGCACGATGAGGGCCTCCTGCGTCGCGTAGGCGTTCGAGGACAGCGGGTCCGACGAG
Organism: Actinomycetota bacterium; assembly: GCA_046263255.1. GTDB lineage: Bacteria > Actinomycetota > CADDZG01 > CADDZG01 > WHSQ01 > JALZEG01. The sequence goes on along the minus strand of JBHELD010000041.1, from coordinate 78,209 downwards.
AAGACCGGCAGGGCGATGACCTTCGGGAGCAGCGTGTGCTCGAGCTCTCCCGAGGACATGGGGCGCCCGAGCACCACGCGCTTCAGCGCGGCTGGGACCTTGCTCATCGGCTCAGCCGTGCTCCGGCCCCGGCACCAGCTCGTACTCCGGGTTCAGCACCATCAGCTCCCCCGTCGTCTGCTCGCCCGGGATCCCTTCGATGATCAGGCCCATCCCGAGCCGGATGCCGGAGATCGTCCGGCGGCCGAGCCAGCGCGCGACCATCTGTCCGGTGCCGTCGATGATCGTCGCCTCGATCGAGCCGCTGCCGGCACGCGGGTCGATCCTTATGTTCTGGACGACGCCGGCCGCGCGGCACCGGCGGCGGGGTTCGATCTTCGTGATGGGCGTGACTCCGATCAGCGTCGCGGCCCAGCGACGAAGGTTCTCGGCGCGGATCTCCTCGGGCGGACGCGCCAGCCGCTCGACCGCGTTCTTGAAGAAAGCCACGACGCGCAAGTATGGCAGTATCGCCCGCCGGGGGCCCGCTTCCCCCACGGTTTGGGCAAGGACGAGAGGAGCAGGCTCCACGTGCACGTGATCATCGCCGGCTGCGGCCGCGTGGGATCGGAGCTGGCGGCGAACCTCGAGCGTCTCGGCCACACCGTCGCGGTCATCGACAAGAACGCGAAGGCGTTCGAACGGCTCAAGCCGGGTTTCGGCGGCTCGCAGATCGTCGGCTTCGCGTTCGACCGCGAGGTGCTCGAGGAGGCCGGCATCAAGGAGGCGAGCGCGTTCGCGTCGGTGACGAACGGCGACAACTCGAACATCCTGTCGGCGCGCGTCGCGAAGGAGCATTACCGCGTCGCGGAGGTCGTGGCGCGCATCTACGACCCCCGGCGCGCGCAGATCTACCAGCGGCTCGGCATCCAGACGGTCGCGACCGTCCGGTGGACGACCGACCAGATCCTGCGTTCGCTCCTTCCGGAGGAGGTCTCGGTCGAGTACACCGTCGACAACGGCGAGGTCGTCGTGACCGCGCTCCCCGCGCCCCCGGAGGTCGTCGGAAAGAAGGTCTTCGAGGTCGACGTCCCGGGGCGGCGCCGGGTCGTCGCGGTGAGCCGCTTCGGGGTTCCGCGCGTGCCCGACAAGGACTTGACCGTCCAGGAGGGTGACATCCTCCACATCTCCGTGGTCCGGGCGGAGGCCTCGGAGCTCGGCGACGAGATCAAGAGCGTCGGAAGGCCGGAGTGAGCCAGAAGAGGATCCGCATCGCGATAGCGGGGGCGGGAAACGTCGGCAGCTACGTCGCCAGCGACCTGAGAGGCAAGGGCCACGACATCGTGATGATCGAGCAGAACAACGACCTGATCGAGTCGCTGAAGGACGATCTCGACGTCAGCTGGGTCAACGGCGACGCGTGCGAGCTCCACACGCTGGACGCGGCGGTCCTCTCGTCGTGCGAGGTCGTGCTCGCCGCAACCGGTGACGACGAGGACAACCTCGTGATCTCGTTGCTGGCGAAACAGGAGTTCGCCGTCCCGCGCGTGGTCGCGCGCGTGAACCACCCGGACAACGAATGGCTGTTCACGGAGTCGTGGGGAGTGGACGTCGCCGTGAGCACCCCGCACCTGCTCGCCTCCCTCGTCGAGGAGGCGGTCTCGGTCGGCGACCTCGTGCGGCTGCTGAACCTGGAGCAGGGGAAGGTCGCGCTCCTCGAGGTGACTCTGGCGCCGTCGTCGCCCGCCGCGGGGAAGACCGTCGGCGACCTGAAGATGCCGCCGGACTGCACGCTCGTCGCCGTCGTGCGCGAACGGCACGTGATCGCGCCCAAGGCCGAGACGCCGCTCCAGGCCGGCGACGAGGTCCTCGCGCTCGCGTCGCCCGCCGCGGAGGGCGATCTGAAGCAGGCGTTGGCCGGGGAATCGTAGTGGAGCGCTCCGCCGCGCTCGACGTCGTTCGGAAGTACTCAGAGAAGGACATCACGTTCCGGCACCTCGTATCGGTCGAGGGCGTGATGCGCGCGCTCGCCCGCCACTTCGGCGAGAACGAGCACAGGTGGGGGCTCGCGGGCCTGTTCCACGACCTCGACATGGACACGACGCACGGCGACCCCGAGCGGCACGCGAAGCAGACGTGTGAATGGCTGCGGGCCGAGGGGTTCGACGACCCCGAGGTGCTGAACGCGATCATGGGCCACATGTACGAGTCGCACCAGACCGACCGGATGTCCACGGCTATCGTCCACGCGGACGGGATCGCGGGGCTGCTCGTCGCCTGCGCGCTGGTGCGCCCCGACAAGGCTCTCGGGATGAAGGTGTCGTCGGTCAAGAAGAAGCTGAAGGAGAAGTCGTTCGCTCCCGGCGTCGAGCGCGACAAGATCTGGGACGTCGAGGAGAGGATCGGGATCCCCATGGACGAGTTCATCCGGATCTCGATAGTCGGGCTGCAGGAGGTGGCGCCGGAGATAGGCCTCGCCCCCGACACGCAGAGACGGTCGGCCCCGGCCTAGTCGGCTGCCCCCTCGAGCGCCCTCTTCGCCCTCCGGCGTCTCACGTACCACCCCGCGACGATCACGACGAGCGCGCCGGCGATCAGCAGGGTCGGCACGTCGAAGTAGCCCAGCACCTTCTCCCAGTTGTCCTCGACGACGACGCCCACCCACGTCAGGCCCAGCGTCCACGGCACGACTCCGAGGAACGTGTACAGCGTGAACTTGCCGAACGGCATCCTCGCGATCCCGGCGGGGAGAGAGATGAACGTCCTGATCACCGGCAGCAGACGCGAGAAGAACGTCGCCGCGTCGCCGTGTCTCGCCCACCACACCTCGGCCCGGTCGACGTCGTGGCTGCGGATCAGCACGTAGCGTCCGTAGCGGTCGAGGAGGGCTCGCCCGGTCTTGCGCCCGAGCGCATAGGCCATCCACGACCCCACCAGGTTCCCGAGCACGCCGGCGGTCACGACCCAGAAGAAGTCGAGGGTCCCCTCGGCCGAGTACCACCCGCCGACGAGCATCGTGACCTCGCTCGGGAAGGGGATCAGCGCCGACTCCGCCGTCATCAGGAGGAAGATCGCGAGATAGCCGAAGTCGGCGAGGAACGCCTCCATGAAACGGATGACGGGGTCGAGGATGGCGTCCACGGGCGCCGATGGTAGTCGGATTTCGCGGCGGCAAAAGCGCAGGTCAGGGGGCCGGGAAGCCCCCGGGGCGTGCCGGCGTTGGTTGACAACGACGCCCCACCAATGGGATAAGCGGCCCCCGGACGCCGTCCGAGCGGGGGCGGGCAGCCCGGCCGGCCGCCGGGTAGATCAAGGAGCCAAGTGACCAAGAACCTCGTGATAGTCGAGTCGCCCGCGAAGGCGAAGACGATCGAGAAGTACATGGGCAAGGACTACAAGGTGCTTGCCTCGATGGGGCACGTCCGCGACCTGCCGAAGTCCGACTTCGGCATCGAGGTGAACGGCGGCGTGAAGATCGCGTACGAGCCGATCGCGCGGGCGACCGCGAAGAAGGCGATGGCGGCGATCCGCAAGGCCGCGAAGGAGGCCGAGACCGTCTGGCTCGCCCCCGACCCCGATCGCGAGGGCGAGGCGATCGCGTGGCACGTCGCGGAGCTCGCGAAGCTGCCGGCCGAGGCTACGCGCCGCGTGACGTTCAACGAGATCACGAAGAAGGCCGTCACCGAGGCTTTCGCCCATCCCCGCTCGATCGACATGGCTCTCGTCGACGCACAGCAAGCGCGCCGGGCCGTCGACCGGATCGTCGGCTACAAGCTGTCGCCGCTGTTGTGGCGCAACGTGGGACCGAACCTTTCCGCCGGCCGCGTGCAGAGCGCGGCGCTGTTCCTGGTCGTCGAACGCGAACGCGAGATCAGGGCGTTTCACGCCGTGGAGTACTGGGACCTGACGGCACGGCTCGCGACCGCGGCGGGCGAGGAGCTGTCGGCCCTGTACCCCGTGGGCGAGAAGGAGCGGTTCTCGCTCGGAGACGAAGCGACCGCGCTGGCGCTGCGCGACCGCGTGGAGCCGGGCCCCTGGACCGTCACGGCGGTGCGCAAGACCGAGCGCAGGCGCAAGCCGCCGGCGCCGTTCAAGACGTCGACGCTCCAGCAGGCGGCGTCGAGCAAGCTCGGCTTCCCGACCTGGAAGACGATGAAGCTCGCGCAGTCGCTGTACGAAGCCGGCCACATCACCTACATGCGAACCGACTCGACGAACCTCGGCAACGACGCGCTGGGCGAGATCGGACGCGTGGTCGAGGCGCAGTTCGGCAAGGAGTTCCACGAGGTCCGCAAGTTCAGCGCGAAGTCGAAGGGAGCGCAGGAGGCGCACGAGGCTATCCGGCCCGCGAGCGCGCAGGTGTCGCCGGCGGATCTTGCCGCCGCCGGCGCGGACGAGCTGCGTCTCTACGAGATCATCTGGCAGCGCACGATGGCGTCGCAGATGGCCGAGGCGGTCTACGACGCGACGGCGGTGGACGTCGAGTCGAACGGGACGACGTTCCGCGCGAACGGGCAGATCCTGAAGTTCAAGGGTTTCATGAGCGTCTACCTCGACCGCGGTGACGACGACCCGGAGGAGGCCGAGGGACTGCTCCCGGAGCTGACGGAGGGCGACGTGCTCGACCTCAGGGCGCTCGACGCCGCTCAGCACTTCACGCAGCCGCCGCCGAGGTTCACCGAGGCGACGCTGGTCAAGCGGATGGAGGAGGTCGGGATCGGCCGGCCGTCGACGTACGCGCCCACCGTTCGCCTCCTCGTCGACCGCGAGTACGTCCGCACCGAGTCCCGCCGCCTGTTCCCGACGCCGCGCGGCGAGGTCGTGATCGAGCTCCTCGAGGCGCACTTTCCCGAGGTGGTCGACGTCGAGTTCACCGCGCGCATGGAGGAGGACCTCGACCAGGTCGCGGTGGGTTCGCGGGAGATGGACCCTCTCGTGCGCGAGTTCTTCGAATCGTTCACCGCTCACGTCGTCGAGCAGAGCGACAAGATGTCGCGGCCGGAGCGTCCGACCGACCAGACGTGCCCGAACTGCGGACGTCCCGTGGTGCAGAAGTTCGGCAAGCACGGGCTGTGGTTCCTGTCGTGCTCGGGATGGCCGGAGTGCAAGTGGTCGCAGCAGCTCGACGAGAAGGGCGACCCCCTCCCGGAGCCCGAGGGCACCGGCGAGCAGTGCCCCAACTGTGGGTCGGAGCTCGTGGCGAGGTCCGGCCGCTTCGGCCCCTTCGTCGGCTGCTCGAGCTACCCGGAGTGCAAGTACATAAAGAAGGAGCCCCCGAAGGAGACCGGCGAGAAGTGCCCGAACTGCGGGTCCGGCCTGGTCGAGAAGAGGGGCCGCTTCGGCCCGTTCACCGGCTGCTCCAACTACCCCGAGTGCAAGTACATCAAGAAGAAGCCGCGCAAGGGGCAGACGGACGGCGAGACCGCCGGCGTGGAGGCGGCGCCCGCGGGGTAGCGGCGCGTTTGCGCGCCACCGGCCCCGGCGCCGGCAGTCGCCCTAGACTCTTGGCCGACGACACCCGGCGAGGAGGCTGACGATCCACCAACCCGAGGCCGTAGACCCGCACGTCCCAAGGGCCGAGGACAAAGCGGTCTCGTACCTCTCTCTGCTGCGGAACGGCAACTTCTTCAGGTTCTTCCTCGCGCAGTTCGTCTCGAGCCTCGGCGATTGGATCGGCGTCGTCGCGCTGGTGGTGTTCGCGAGCGACATCGGGGGGTCCATCGGCGTCGGAGCGGTCATGACCGCGCGCGTCCTCCCCGGATTCTTCGTCGGGCCCCTCGCCGGCGTGTTCGCCGACCGCTTCGACCGCAAGAGGACGATGGTGCTGTCGGACCTGGCGCGGGCCGGGATCATCTTCTCTCTGCCGTTCGTGCCGAACCTCCTGTACCTGCTGGTCGCATCGGCGCTCCTCGAGTCGTTGACGTTGATCTGGGGCCCGGCGAAGGACGCGTCGCTGCCTCACTTCGTGGAGCCGGGCGCGCTCACGCACGCGAACTCCCTCTCGCTGATCGCGGTCTACGCGCCGTTCCCGCTGGGCTCCGTCGTGTTCGCGTTCATGGCGACGCTCGCCGCGTTCCTCGCCGACCACTTCGCGCTCTTCGAGGGCCTCCAGAGCCGGCCGGAGGCGCTCGCCCTTGGTGTCGACTCGCTGACCTTCCTGTTCTCGGCCCTGATGATCTCGAGCCTCACGATCCCGACGACACGCACGCGCATCGAGCGCCTCGACCTCCGGGGCGTGAAGCGCGACCTCGTCGAGGGCCTGAAGTTCGTCTTCGAGCACAAGCAGGTCCGGCCGTGGCTGCTCGGGATCGCGTTCACGTTCACCGCGGCCGGCGCGGTGTTCTCGCTGGGCGTCGAGTTCGTCGACCAGGTGCTGGGCGGCGGCGACAGGGGATTCGCCTTCCTCGTGGGCTTCCTCGCGACCGGGATGATCATCGGTCTGCTCGCCGTCGGCGTGATCTCGCGCCGGATGCAGAAGGACGTCTTGTTCTCCTCGTCGCTGCTGCTTCTGGGCGGGGGGTTGATCGGCCTCGCGAGCGTCGGAAGCCTCAATGCTGCGATCCCGATGGCGAGCGCGCTCGGGTTCTTCGGCGGGGCCGCGTACGCGACGGGGTACTCGCTGATGCACGAGACGACCGCGGACGAGCTGCGCGGCAGGACCTTCAGCGCGGCCTACACGGTCATCCGCATCGGGACCCTCCTGGGGCTCGGCATCTTCCCGTTCATCGCCGGCTTCCTCGGGCACTATCGGGTGACCTCCGCGCTGGGCACGCTGGACCTGCCGGGCAGCCGCGTCACGCTGTGGCTCGCGGGGGGCGTGGCCGCGATCGGCGGAATCGTCTCGATGCGCGCGATCCGCGCCCGGGAGGCAGCCCCGGCTGCGGGCGAGCCGGAGCCCGGCCGGCGCGGATACTTCGTCGTCTTCGAAGGGGGTGACGGCTCGGGCAAGAGCACGCAGATGGCCGCGCTCGTACGGTGGCTCGAGGCCCGCGGCGCGGAGGTCGTCACGACCCGCGAGCCGGGTGGCACCGGGATCGGGCGGCGGGTGCGCGACCTGCTCCTCGATCCTGCCGCCGCCGAGATGGACCCCCGCACCGAGGCGCTGCTCTACGCCGCGGACCGCGCGCAGCACGTGGCGGAGGTCATACGTCCGGCGCTGGAAGCCGGGAAGATCGTGGTGTCGGATCGTTTCGTGGACTCGTCGCTCGCCTATCAGGGCGCCGGCCGCGACCTCGGGCTCGAGGAGGTGTACACGATCAGCCGGTGGGCGACGGACGACCTCATGCCGGACCTCGTGTTCTTCCTGAGTATGGACTCTCGCCTCGGTCTGCGGCGGATCGACGCCGACCCCGACCGGATCGAGCGGGAGGACTCCGGGTTCCACGACCGCGTGGGGGCCGCGTACCTCGAGCTCGCGCGGCGCTACCCGGACCGGTTCGTCGTGCTGGACGCGAGCCGGCCGCAGGCCGAGGTGCATCAGGACGCCGTCGAAGCCTTCGAAGCCCGCACGTCGGCCGAGGACTCGGCGCGGTTTGCGGAGTTCCTGCGCGAGGGCGGGTTCCCCCAACGATGAGCGTCTGGAGCCGCTTCGAGGGGACGCCGGCGGCCGAGCGCGTCGCGGCACAGCTCGCTGCCGGCGAGACGGCGCACGCGTGGTTGCTCGCAGGACCCCGCGGCGCGGGCAAGCACGCGGTCGCGTTCGCGATGGCGGCGGCGCTGCTGTGCGAGACCGCGCCGGGCACCGGCTGTGGTTCCTGTCCCGGGTGTGCGCGCGCGTTGCGCGACCGGCACCCCGATCTCCACCGAGTGCAGCCCGAGGGCGTGATCATCCCCGTGGACGTGATCCGGGAGACCGTGATCCCGGAGGCCGCGCGCTCGCCGTTCGAGGCCGCGTACAAGGTGTTCCTGATCGACGACGCGGACCGGATGAACGACGCCGCTCAGAACGCGCTGTTGAAGACGCTCGAGGAGCCGCAGCCGGACACCGTGTTCGTGTTGATCTCGGACCACGAGGAAGAGGTCCTCGAGACGATTCGATCGCGGTGCAGGACGGTCAGGCTCGAGCCCGTGCCGGCGGCGCGGATCGTCGACGCGCTCGTGCAGGCGGGCGCGTCGCGGGAAGACGCCGCCCGTGCGGCGACTCTGTCGGAAGGCGACATCGAGCGCGCGCGCCGAGTGGTGTTCGACGACGGCGTCCGGGCGCGCCTCGAACTCTGGCGCGGGATCCCCGCGCGCCTGACCTCGCCGCTCGAAGCGCTCGATGCCGCAGCGGAGGTCGTCGCCGAGGCAAAGGCCGCGGCCAAGGCGCGCGAGAAGGAGCAGCGGGGCGAGGTCGTGGAGCTGGCCGAGGCGATGGGCGAAGGACGCGGCACGTCGGCCGCTCGGAACGCGCTCGCGAAGAGGCACCGCCGCGAGCTCCGCCGGATCGAGGAGGAGGTCCTTCTCGAGGCGCTGGGGACGGTCGGCGGCTTCTACCGGGACGTGCTCGCGGCCCGCAAGGAGGCCGGGGGGGCCGCGGAGGCCGCGGCGTGGGCGGCGTCGCCCGTCCCGGACGCGGCCCTGGTGGCCGCGGCGGCGCGCTGCGCCGAGACCGCCGGGACGTTCGCGTTCAACGCCAACGCGCTGCTGGCTCTCGAGGCGACCCTCGTCGACCTGGCGCGCCTCGTGCCCCCGCCGGTCACAGCGCAGGCGTAGCGCTCGCCGCAGCCGCCGACCCGGGCCCCAACCGGCCGCCGCGCCGGCAGGTCGGCCGGGTGCTCCCATCGAACGCTTTCGGTATGAAGACCATCCGCGTCCTCGCGGCGACCGTGCTCGTCGTCTCCGCGACGGCGGCGACGGCGGACGCGCAGCTGCCCAGGCTGCTCCCCGAATGCTTCGGGCAATGGGCGACGATCGCCGGGACCGACGGCGACGACGTCCTCACCGGCACGTCCGGCTCCGACGTGATCGCCGGCCTCGAGGGCAACGACGTCATCCGGGGCCTCGGCGCCGGTGACTCCCTCTGCGGCGGCGCGGGCGACGACGAGGTCCTCGGCGGGGGCGGAAGGGACGCGATCGCCGTGGGGCGCGGGGCCGACACGGGCCGGGGGGGCGCAGCGCTCGACCTCGTCGTGGAGTTCTCCTCCGACCGGTGCGGGCCGTGTCTTCCGGCCGACCCGGCGAGCCGCGACCGCGCCGCCGACCACATGTTGGGGGGGCCGGGGCCGGACTGGCTCGGCGCCGAAGGCGGCGACGACGTGATCGACGGCGGCGACGGGATGGACTTCGTCTGGCACCTCGGCCGCTTCACGTCGACCACGATCGACCTCGAGCTCGGGACCGCGGTGTCGAGCGCGGGCGGCGTGGACGAGCTGAAGGGGATCGAGAGCGCGGCGGGGTCCGTGAACACCGACACGATCCGCGGCGACGAGCGGCGGAACTACCTCTTCGGCGGCGCGATCTCCCGCGACTTCGTGTCGGGCGAGGACGGGCCCGACGTGCTGTACTCCGACTTCTCCGGGAGCACGCTCGTCGGCGGCTTCGACGAGGCCCCCGACCGGCTGCGCATCGCGATGCTCGAGCGCGCCGTGGTCGATCTCGCCGCGGGGACGTCGGCCTCGCGCGAGGCCGCGCACTTCCATGCGCCGGACCTCATCGTGGGCTTCGAGGACGTCGTCGGCAGCCCCTACGACGACCTCATCTACGGCGACGAGGCCGCCAACGTGCTCGAAGGCGGCTTCGGCGACGACGAGGTCGACGGGCGCGGCGGGAACGACTACGGCTTCGGCGACTACGCGGAACCGGTCTTCGCCTGGGGCGACTACCGGCCGGGCAACGACTTCCTCGACGGAGGCATGGGCGACGATCGTCTCGACGGGGGACCGCTGGTCGACGAGTGCACGAACGGCGAGGCGTACGTGAGCTGCGAGCAGACGGATACGAGGGCGTCTTCCGCGGCGGGGGTCTCGCGGGCTCCGGAGAGCGCGCCGTGGTGGTGGTCGCGTTACGAAGTCGAGTACCTGCACGACATCCCGGCTCTGGAGGCCCTGCTGGCGGCGGTGGGGTAGCCCGCCGAGGACGACCCCGGGTAGACTGCGCCTTCCCGCCGGGGTAGCTCAGACGGCAGAGCGATTCACTCGTAATGAATAGGTCAGGGGTTCGATTCCCCTCCCCGGCTCTTAGCCGTGTGACCTGCACGAATACAGATTCGGAACCTCTGCGGCCGTCAGCACGCCGTTGGCCGACCCGTTCGTTACAGCGTATGTCCCGGAGAGGCCACCATGGGACCCGCTTGACTCCTCACACGACCGCTCCGACCGCCGCCCACGTGGGGATATCCGCACGCTCTCTCGCTCCTGGGGCCTGCACGTCGCGAGCGGCCGCCCTCAGACGCTGATCGCATCGGCCGCGAGAATGTCCTGCCGTTCGGCCGCGCGACGCGCCGCGACCTCGACCGCTACATACGTGCGAGGGCGTCTCACCCGCACGCGGACGCGCCGGAACTCTGGCTCGGGTTGCGGGGACCGCTCATCGCGTCGGGGATCTACCAGATGCTTGCTGCGCATCAACCGCGCGGCGGTGACGCTCGGCGGGTCTAGGACTTGCTCGGGGTCGGCGGGGGCAGCCGGTACTCGATCCGTCCGCGCGAAGCCGCGCGGACCTTCGGCATCCCGATCTCGGGATCGTGGCGCGCCCAGCCCGGAAGGCGTTACCGGAAAGGTGATCGCCTGAGGTCTCCTCAGCGCATTGACTGGAATGCCCAGGATCTCTGGATAGGTCGGATCATCTGGATCGGGCACGTCGACCTCCTACTCACTGTGCGAAGGACGAAGCAGCGCTGCCGCGCCTGCGCCATCTCTCCGTCGCCTCGTTCGCGCTCCCACTCGCTCCCACTCGATCTCGTTTCGGAAAGCCGGTCAGTTAGCGACCTAACAAGAACGGCAGGCCGGCCACCGTCCTCGGGACGAGAGCCGCCGGAGCAGCAGCCGTGCCCCCCAAGGGCCCCAAGGCTCCGGCAAGGACCCCCGGTTTTGGCAGACGACCCCGAAAGTGCCGGCCATGTGACGGCACGAGAGGCGCTGTACCCCGCGACCGCGCCTCCCGAGCCGTCGCCGAGGAGCGCCGGCGGCGTCTCGATCGCTACGCTCGTCCGCATGCAGGCGAACGAGGTCCTGTTCACCGAGCGCCAGGAGCGGTCGCGCTGGACGCTGCCGCTGAACCTCGCCGCGGGAGCCGGATCGCTCTTCGTGATCACCGCGGTCTCGGACGTGCCGGCGAGCAAGCTCGCACCCGCGCTGCTCCCGTGGCTGGTCCTCGTCGCCGTCGGCTCCTACGTCTTCGACCGGCTCACGACGGTCGTGACGCCACGCTTCCTCAACGTGCACAAGGGGCCGTTCCGGTACAAGACCTGGCGGATCGAGGACGTGGCGTCGTGCAAGCCCTCGACGTACGACCCCGCCCGGTTCGGAGGGCACGGCTGGAACGATCCGGAGCGCCCGCGCGGCCTTCTGTCGCGCCGGCGGAGGGTGAAGCAGGCGAGCTACACGATGCGCGGGGAGCGCGGCGTGCTGATGACTCCGGCGGTAGGCGACGCGGTGCTGATCGGGTCCCAGAGACCGGAGGAGCTGTGCGCCGCGATAGAGCGGGCGCGAGCGGCTCGCGGCGGTGCTCCCGCCCCTAGGCGGGGCCGGCGTTCGGGGGCTTGACGACGTCCCTCGCGGCCTGACGCGCCGCCCCGGTCGCCGCGCCGATCAGCGCCAGCCATGCAGCCTTTTTCTTGATCGGGACTGCCTCGTCGACCTGCGGCGGCTCCTCGCGCGTCGCGAGACGCCAGGCGGTGGTGACGAGATAGGTCGCGAGCTTCGCCGCGAGGATGCCGGCGATCATCGCTCCGACCGTCTGGAAGACGGACGGCTTCTGCGTCGGCGACCCGTCGGGCTGGCGCTTCTTCCTGGCCACTGCTCTCCTCCGCTGCGAGGTTCCGGCGGCTGTAACTATGCCCTGCGGGGCCCGGACTTAGGCCTCCGCGAGCTCCCGTTGCATCCCGACGAGCGCGTCGAGCTCCTCGCCGCCCTCGGCCGGGCCGATCGCGATGATGCGGTCGCCGGCCTCGAAGACGAACCGGGGCTTCGGCCGGTAGGTCCAGCGGCGGCCGCGCTGCACCGCGAGCACGAACATCCCCGTCTCGGTCTCGACGCTCAGCTCCTTGATCGAGCGCCCGTCCGCCGCAGACCCGCGGCCCACGACGGTCTCGTGGCCGAACTCGTCCGACTCGACCAGCGCCGCCGCGATGACCGGATGCAGCTCCTCGCCCTTCTCGACGAGCCTCGTCATCTCGCGCGCCGAGTCGAAGATCGTCTCGGACGCGCTCGCGAGGCGGAGCAACCCCCTCAGCTCGTCCGGGTTCCGCGCCTCGAGCGCGCTCCGCAGGACCCACGACTCGAGCTCGTCGTGGATCGCGTCCGAGCGCGCCTCGAGGTTGCTCACCTCCGCCGCGAGCGCCTGGTCGTTGAACAGCAGCGCCGAGTACGCGAGCCCGACGGCGACCTCCGCCGAGTTCTTCATCTCGACCAGCAGGTCCACCGCGCGATCGAGGTCCGACATCACGATCTCGGGCGGCTCCGGAGGCTCGGGAAGCGAGGGCGCGCCGGCGATCTCCCGCGCGAGCCGCACCCCGTCCTCCGGCCCCCGCACGAGCAGCACGTCGCCCGACGCGATGACGTAATCGGAGCCGGGGTCGAAGTCCCAGTCGCCGCCGCGTCTGCAGGCGATCACCCACATCCCGATCTCGACTGGAAGGTTGAGCGCGCGCAACGACTGGCCGACCGACCGCGACCCCTCGCGCACCTTGATGCGGGAGATGATCTCGTCGGAGTGCCTGAGATCTCTCAGGAGGTCGTCGTTGATCCCGAGCCCCGACGACACGACGTGCGAGATGTCCTCCGCGGCGTCGGCGATCTTCTCGACGGCGGACGCGATCTCGAGGACGCCGGCCATGTGCTCCGCGTCCTCGGGGCTCCGCGCCGCGAGGATCGCCAGCTTGCGCAGCTGGTGCAGGTGCTCGAACATGCGGTCCTCGAGCCGCCGGACCTCCTTCGCGAGGTCCTTGTCGCCGAAGAAGACGGCTGCGTACGCGAGGTCGATCATGAGCTCCGACGAGTCCTTGATCTCCGCCAGGAGCCCTTTGACGGTTCTGGGACCTTCTGAGTCCACTTCCGCTACTCCCCCTTTACGACTTCAGGCTACTCCGAACGCAACGAGCGCTACCACGAGACAGATGACCCCCATGAGATCCATCCCGCTCGTGACGAGCGGGATCGTGTGGTTGTCGGGGTCGAACCCGAACCGGAACGTCGTCGTGGCCGCGTAGTAGCCGATGACCGCCGCGACCACGGTCGCCAGGACGCCTCCCGTGATGACGATCGCGACGAAGCGGAGCGCGCCGGGATACGCGGCGCCGATCGCCTCGGCCAGCCCCAGCGTCGCCAGCGCCGTGACGACGTAGACGGTGATCCCCAGCGCCAGGACGATCGTGCCGTCGAGCAGGGCGGCCGGGTCGGGGCGCCGTGTCGGCGTCACGACGCCGAGGTGCAGCTTCGACCCCAGACGTGCTGCGAGGATCGCGCCGAGCGCGCCGGTGTTCTCGAGGAACCCCGGCACGATGATCAGCAGCGCCGAGAAACGCAGGAACACCTCGTCCACGCGCGGCTCCACGACCGTCCCCGCGAGAACGTCGAGCACGATCGCGATGCACAGCACGGGAAAGCTCTCGCGCACGATCCGGCGCGCGACGGTGCGGGACGACGTCCATCCCAGAAGGAGCGACGCGGTCCCCGCGACGAGCGCGGCCACCCCGAGCGCGGCCGTCACCACGCGGATGTGAACGAGGTACGACGCGGCGAGCAGACACGGAAGCGTGACGACGTCGCCGATCGCCGTGATCAACGGGGCGCCGACCGAGTCGAGGTCCCACCCACGCCGGTAGGACGTTATCGAGACGAAGATCGTGACGCCGAGCACGACGGCCGACGAGAGCAGACCCCCGACGAGAGCGACCACGATGAAGTCGAGGGCGGACACCGTCTCGAGCCCGAGGAGCCCTGCGACTCCGCGCGCGAGCAGGCCCATGGTCACCGACGTCGCTACCGTCAGCAGCGTCGCGGCGTAGGCGTTCTGTCGCAGCGCCCCCTCCCGGTCCCGCGACACCTCGAAGAGACCCGTGTGGATCGACGTGCCGAGCCGCGCGGCAAGCGCTCCGAAGATGTTCCCGCGCATCCCGATCGAGACCGGGATCAGCACGAAGAGACCGTCGACCTCGTCGATGCGATGGCTCATCCCGGCGAGCGTGAGCCCCGCGACCAACGACGTGAGGCTGGCGATCAAGACCGCGACGAACCCCTGCTTCACCGTCACGCGCTCGGACGCGAAGTGGTCGGCGACCTGGCGCGCGGGGTCGGCGACCCTGCGGGCCGTTCCCCGGACGGCCCGCGCCGGTGGCCCCACGAGGCCACGGACGAGCAGTCCCAACCACCGCAGCGGCAGGCCCGGCCACCGGAGCTGCGGCCGCCTCCGGGAGGCGTCGCGGCGCTCCTTGGCCGATCGGCGTGCCGATCCGTCGTCTTTCTTCATTTGGGGGGAACTCCAAACCACGAACCGGCGTTTGTACGAATAGTGGACGAGATCAACAAGCTTGGAAGGGTGCCAGGTTTCGTGCATTGGTGGGCTTTGGCAGCGGCGCCTGAGACTGCCCGAGGCATTTAGCCCGGCCCTCCCCGAGAGGAGCACCCATGGGAAAAGAGAACGCGATACGCGGCTCCCGCCCCCAGGCTCTTCCGAGAGCCTCTCAGAAGTTTCCGGAAGGAAGGGTCTGCTCGGTCCAGGGATGCGACACGCGCCTATCGACCTACAACCGCAGGGACAAGTGCTGGGCCCACGCCGACATGAGGGTCCCCCGCCTGCGCGGCCGGAAGCCGGCGGCCGGCTCCGCCTGACGCCGTCTCGCTTTACCGGCTCGGGATCCCGCCGCCTCCCAATCCGTGCGGGATCCCGGCGCGCGGGGACGCTATCCTGACGGCGCGTTTGCTCCACGTCCCTCGTGGAAAGGCCCTGTAGGACATGCGACGACGGCTTGCGGTCCTCCTTGCGCTCGGACTCGTCCTCTGTGCGACCGGCGTCGCGTCTGCCGCGCCCGGGCAGGGCTGGGTCCTCGCGCAGGACGTCGGCGAGGGCGAAGACGAGGGCGAGATCGGCCCGGAGGAGAGCTCGCAGCAGCAGGAGGGCGGGACCTCCGAAGGCGACGAGGGCGACGACCCGGAGTCGGGCGGGCAGGACGAGCCGGAGGCGGAGACGGGCGCGGGTGCGGACGAGTCCGGGGAGGCCGCGACCGAGACGGGTCCCCCGTGGACCTACCAGATGGCGCGGCTGGCTCTCGCCGCCCTCCTGCTCCTGGGCCTCGCGATCGCCGGCGCCTACTACCGCTTCGTGGTGATGCGCCAGCGAGGCGCTTTCTAGACCTCCGCGGGCGGACGTGGCCCGGCTGATCGAGCCGTCCGTCGCAGCGGCGATCGCGCGCCGTGTCGCGGGCGCCACTCCCAACGTCACCGCCGCTTCCGTCCGCGCGCTGGAGCGCGAGCTTGCGGCCGCCGTCCCCCTGAGCGAGAAGCTGGTCGCGGGCGCCAGCGGGATCAGCGCGCCGCCCCCCGTGCGCTGGGGGGTCGTCGACCGCGCGGCCTGGGCCGAGGCGAACATCGCGGGGATGGCCGCTTTGATCGAGCCGCTCGCCCGCCGCGTCGGCGACCGGCTCGAGAAGCTGCCCCTCCCGGTCCGCCTGGCGCAGCGCGGCATCGTCTCCGCGGAGGTCGGGATCCTCCTCGGCTACATCTCCCGGCGCGTGCTGGGGCAATACGACCTGCTCGTCCCGGAGACCACGTCCCACGCGCGCTCCTTGCCGGCGCGGCGGCGCCGGGCGGGGATCCCGGACGGCACCGTCCTCTACTTCGTGGGGCCGAACATGGTCGAGACCGCCCGCCGTCACGACTTCGTCCCGTCTGAGTTCTCGTTGTGGGTCGCGCTTCACGAGGTGACGCACCGGTTCCAGTTCGCCGGGGTCCCGTGGCTGCGCGAGCGGTTCTTCTCGCTCGTCGAGACGTACATGTCGTCGCTCGAGCTCGACGCACGCGGGCTCGCCGCCCGGCTCGCGGGAGCGGCTCGCGAGGTCGCAGCGCGATCGCTACCGCCCGACCAGCGGCACCCGATGTTCCTCCTGGCGTCGCCGGAGCAGCGGACGACGCTCGAGGAGCTGCAGGCGCTCATGACGGTCGTGGAAGGGCACGGCAACTTCGTGATGGACCTCGTGGGGCGCCGCGTCATCCCGTCGTTCGGCCGGATGAGGACGACGTTCGAGCGGCGGCGATCGCAGCCGGGCCCCGTCCAGAGGGCGTTCAACCACCTCATCGGGCTCGAGATGAAGCTGCGCCAGTACGAGGTGGGGCAGCGGTTCTGCGAGGACGTCTACCGGCGAGGGGGCGCGCCGGCGATCGCGCGGCTGTGGGGCTCCCCCGAGGAGCTGCCGTCCCTGGCCGAGCTGAGGGAGCCCGAGTCGTGGCTGCGGCGCGTGGCGTAGACGGCGCGGGCGCGGCGTCGCTCAGTCACTCCTCCTTCGCCGTCTTCGCAGCCGCGCGCGACCTGATCGGGTCGTTGGGCGAGCCCGAAGGAGACGCGGCGAGATGGGTCGTCGCGGTCTCGGGCGGTGCCGACTCGTTGTGCCTGCTCGACGTTCTGGGGAGGCTGGCTCCGTCGCTGGGGCTCGACCTCGAGGTGGCGCACGTGGACCACGGTCTCCGCGAAGGGTCGGACGACGTCGCCGCAGCGGTCGCGCGCAGCGCGTCGGCGGCGGGTCACGACGTCCACGTCGCGCGCGCTCCCGCGCTGGAGGGGCCGAACCTGCATGCCCGCGCCCGGGACTTCCGGTACCGGTTCTTCGAGACCGTCGCGTCCGAGACCGGCGCGGCGCGGGTGGTGACCGGCCACACTCTCGACGACCGAGTCGAGACGACGCTTGCGCGGCTCGTCCACGGCGGTGGGACCGACGCCCTCGCGGGGATACGGCCGAAAGACGGCAACAGGCTGCGGCCTCTGCTCCGCGTCCGCAGGAACGAGACGAGGGCGTATTGCGCAGAGCGGGGGCTGGAGTTCGCCGACGATCCCGCGAACGCGGACGACCGCTTCGAACGCGCCGCGATCCGCTCGCGCCTGCTCGCGGCGGTGGAGGAGCGATGGGGCGACGGCGCCGTGCGCGCGATGGCGGTCTCCTCGGAGAGGCTGGCCGAGGACGCCGACTTCCTCAAGGGCCTGGCGGCGACCCTCTTCGGACAGATCGCGAGACGCCGGCCGGGAGAGGTGACGTTCGAGCTGGAGGCGGTCCGCGCGGCGCCGCGCGCGCTGCGGCGGCGCCTTCTCGAGCACGCCGTCGGGCGCGCTCGCGACCGGTCGGGGGGGATCGACGCGGTCCTGGACGCGCTCGACCGGCCGGACGCGCGGCCCCCACTGAGCTTCGACGTCGCCGGCGGCGGGACCATCTCGGTCACCGCGGAGCACCTCGTCGTTAAGATGCCCTAGATGAGCGGCCGGGACGATGCAGGAGACGATGTAGGACACGACGTCGGCGAGGTCCTCATCTCGGCCGACGAGATCCAGCACAAGATCTCTACGCTCGCGAAGCAGATCGCCGAGGACTACCGCGGGAAGGACCTCCTTCTCGTCGGCGTCCTGAAGGGCGCGTTCGTGTTCATGGCGGACCTCGCGCGCGAGATCCCGCTGCCGCTCGCGTTCGACTTCATGGCCGTCTCGTCGTACGGCTCGGCCACGAAGTCGTCCGGAGTGGTCAGGATCCTGAAGGACCTCGACTACGAGATCACCGACCGTCACGTCCTCCTGGTCGAGGACATCATCGACTCGGGCCTGACGATCTCGTACCTGCTCAGGTACCTCGAAGCCAGACGGCCGGCGTCGCTCGAGATCTGCTCGTTGTTCTGGAAGAAGGGCGAGCAGGCGGTGCCGCTCGACGTCAAGTACCCGGGGTTCGAGATCCCGCCGGTGTTCGTGGTGGGGTACGGGCTGGACTACGCCGAGAAGTACCGGAACCTGCCCTACATCGGCATCCTCAAGCCGGGGGCGTACGGGGCCGACAGTCCCTCGTAGAGGCGTTTTCGATACCCCTGCGGGAGGTTGTCTAGCGGCACGCCGCTGCTACCCTTGACCGATGAATCGAATCTTCAGGTCCGTCATCTTCTACGTCGTGCTCATCTTCGCGGTCGTGTGGGTCTTCAACCTCTACCGCGACAACGCCGACCGTCCCAAGGAGCTCGAGTCGGTAAACGACTTCGTCGCCGCGATCGAGGAGAGCGAGATCCGGACGGCGGAGTTCCTGACGAAGGACGAGAAGGTCGTCGGCGAGTTCGTCACCGGGGGGCGCTACGAGGTCTTCCTGCCCCACGACACGGTCGACGACTACGCCGACCTCGCGCAGGACGCCGGCGTCAAGGTGAGCGCCGACCCGCAGCAGGGGTCGGTGTTCCTGACCGTCCTGTTCCAGTTCCTCCCGATCCTGATCATCGTCGGCTTCCTGTTCCTGCTCATGCAGCAGATGCAAGGAGGCGGCAACCGCGTGATGTCGTTCGGCAAGTCGAAGGCGCGCCTCGTCACGAAGGACCAGCCGAAGATCACGTTCGCCGACGTGGCGGGCCTCGACGAGGCGGTCGAGGAGCTCCAGGAGATAAAGGAGTATCTCGCCGCGCCCCAGAAGTTCCAGGCGATGGGGGCCAAGATCCCCAAGGGCGTGCTGCTCTTCGGCCCGCCGGGGACGGGCAAGACCCTGCTCGCGCGGGCCGTGGCCGGCGAGGCGGGCGTCCCGTTCTTCTCGATCTCCGGATCCGACTTCGTCGAGATGTTCGTCGGTGTGGGCGCGAGCCGCGTGCGCGACATCTTCGAGCAGCCGAAGGCCAACTCGCCGTCGATCGTGTTCATGGACGAGATCGACGCCGTCGGACGCCACCGCGGCGCGGGCCTCGGGGGCGGTCACGACGAGCGCGAGCAGACGCTCAACCAGCTCCTCGTCGAGATGGACGGTTTCGACATCAAGGGTGGCGTGATCCTGATCGCGGCGACGAACCGGCCCGACATCCTCGACCCCGCCCTCTTGCGTCCCGGCCGCTTCGACCGTCAGATCGTCGTCGACCGCCCCGACCTCAACGGACGCATCGGCATCCTGAAGGTCCACACCCGCGGCAAGCCGCTGAGCAAGGAGATCGACGTCGAGGTCCTCGCGCGCCGGACCCCCGGGTTCACCGGCGCCGACCTCGCGAACGTCGTGAACGAGGCCGCGCTGCTCGCGGCCCGGTTCTCGCGCAGCGAGATCGGCATGCACGAGCTCGAGGAGGCGATCGACCGCGTGCTCGCGGGACCGGAGCGCCGCAGCCGCGTGATCAGCGAGAAGGAGAAGAAGGTCATCGCGTATCACGAGGCAGGGCACGCGCTCGTCAGCCACGCGCTCCCGAACGCGGATCCCGTCCACAAGGTCTCGATCGTGTCGCGCGGGCGCGCCCTCGGGTACACGCTGACGCTCCCGACCGAGGACCGGTTCCTCGTCACGCGCTCGGAGCTGATCGACGAGCTCGCGATGCTGCTCGGGGGCCGCGTCGCGGAGGAGATCGTGTTCGACGAGCCCACGACCGGCGCGCAGGACGACATCCAGCGGTGCACCCGCATCGCGAAGTCGATGGTCACCGAGTTCGGGATGTCCGAGCTCGGCCCCCTCGCCCTCGGCCAGACCGAGTCGCAACCGTTCCTCGGCCGTGACTTCGGCCACGTCCAGGACTACTCCGACGACGTGGCGGCGAAGATCGACGAGGAGGTCCGCCGGCTGGTCGAGGAGGCGCACGACGAAGCGCGCGAGATCCTGACGAAGTACCGCGACAAGCTCGACTTCATGGTCGGACGGCTCCTCGAGAAGGAGTCCCTCGAGAAGGAGGAGGTCGCGGAGATCCTCGCGGAGGTCGCGAAGCAGAGCCCGGCGAACCCGCTGGAACGCACGCGCCTCCGCAGGGAGCAGCGCGACTCGGGCGAGCCCGAGGGATCGTCGCAGAAGAAGCGTCGCCTCCCGATCCCGGCGCCGAAGCCCCGCCTGGGCCAGGCCTAGCCCTTCCTCACGAACGCCCCAGACGGGCGCCGCGCGGGACGCCGCGCCCGTCGCCTATCCTCGGTCCATGAGCGACCGACCCGACGTCGTACGCGACCTCAGGCCCCCGGGCGTCGACCGGCGCCGCATCGAGGCCGCCGTGCTCGAGATCCTCGACGCGATCGGCGAGGACGCGTCGCGCGACGGCCTCCGCGGGACCCCGCGCCGGGTCGCCGAGATGTACGCCGAGGTGTTCTCGGCCATCGGGACCGACGTTGGGGACCAGCTCGACGTCGTGTTCGACGCGGGCCACGACGAGATGATCATGGTCAAGGACATCGCGCTGCACTCGTTCTGCGAGCACCACCTCGTCCCGTTCCTCGGCCAGGCGCACGTCGCCTACATCCCGAACCTGAAGGGCCAGATCACGGGGCTGTCGAAGCTCGCGCGGCTCGTCGACACGCTGGCGCGGCGGCCCCAGGTGCAGGAGCGGCTCACGACGGAGATCGCCGACGCGATCGACGCGGCGCTGGAGCCTCGCGGCGTGCTCGTCGTCATCGAGGCGGAGCACCTCTGCATGACGATGCGCGGCGTCCGCAAGCCGGGAAGCAAGACGGTGACGTCCGCGGTGCGCGGCCAGTTCCGCGACAGCGAGGCCTCGCGCGCGGAGGCGATGAACCTGATCTTCCGGGGCTGACCGTGGAGCTCCTCTGCAGGGGCACGACCCTGTCGTCGCAGGAGACGGTCCTCATGGGCGTGCTGAACGTGACGCCCGATTCGTTCTCGGACGGCGGGCTGTGGCTGGACCCCGAGGCGGCCATCCCGCACGCGATCGAGATGGTCTCGCAGGGGGCGGGGATCGTCGACGTCGGAGGCGAGTCGACGCGGCCCGGAGCGACCGCCGTATCGGAGCGCGACGAGCTGCAGCGGGTGCTGCCGGTGATCGAGGCGCTGGCCGGGTCCCTCAGCGTGCCGATCTCGATAGACACCCGCAAGCCGGCGGTCGCCGCCGCGGCCCTCGAGGCGGGGGCGTCGATCGTCAACGACACCTCGGGCGAGGAGTTCGACCCGGAGATGGACGCGGTGGCCGCGCACGCGGGGGCCGCGGTCGTGATCATGCACTCGCGCGGGACGCCGGCGACGATGAAGACGCTGACCGATTACGAGGACGTGGTGCGGGACACGACGGCTTTCCTCGCGCGCCGGGCGCAGGACGCGACGGACGCGGGCGTCTCTACGGCGTCCATAGCGCTCGATCCCGGGATCGGCTTCGCGAAGACCCCCCGGCAGAGCCTGCAGCTCCTCGCCGGGCTCGACGAGCTCGTCGCCACGGGCTGGCCGGTCGTCGTCGGGACCTCGCGCAAGTCGTTCATCGGCGCGACCCTCGGCGTGCCGGAGGACCAGCGGCTCGAGGGGACCGCCGCGACCGTCGCGTGGGCCGTCGCGCAGGGCGCGCACGTCGTGAGGGTGCACGACGTCGAGGCGATGGCGCGCGTCGTGCGGATGACCGAGGCGATCATGGCGTCTCGCAAGCCGTCCGAGTGAGCGACCACCTCCTGATCGCCGGGCTGCGCGTCGAGACCCGCGTCGGGTGGAGCGACGAGGAGCGCGCCGAGCCGCAGGCGGTCCTCATCGACCTCGACGTCGAGACCGAGCTCGGTCCGCCGGCGGCGAGCGACGACCTCGCCGACACCGTCGACTACGCGGCGACGATCGCAGAGGTCGCGGAGCACGTGGCCGCGCAGGAGACGAGGCTGCTCGAACGGCTTGCCGGGGACGTGGCCGAGCTCGTTTCCGCGAAAAAGGGGGTAAAGAGCGTTACCGTGGAGATAGCGAAAGAGGTCGTACCCATCTCCCAAGAGGTGGAGAGAGTGGCGGTTCGTGTGACGAGGTCCGGCTGATGGTCGTCTCGTATATAGGTGTCGGCTCCAACGTCGGCGACAGAGTCGTCTTCTGCCGCGCATGCGTCGCGGCGCTCGCCGTCCATCCCGCGATCGAGGTCGATGCGACGTCGAGCCTCTACGAGACGAGCCCCGTGGGCGGCCCTCCGCAGCGTTCGTACGTGAACATGGTCGTGCGCATCCGGACGTCGTTGGACGCGCGCGGGCTGCTCGAGGCGGTCAAGGAGGTCGAGCGCCAGCTCGGGCGCGAGCCGATCGAGATGCGCTGGGGGCCGCGTGTCGCGGACCTCGACATCCTCACGTTCGACGACGAGAAGGTCGCCGAGCCGGACCTGGAGATCCCCCATCCGCGCCTGATGCAGCGGCGTTTCGTGCTCGTCCCGTTGCTCGAGATCGATCCCGACGCCGCGGACCCGTGGGGGACGCCGTACGCGGACGCTCTGGACGAGGCCGAGGGCGACGTCGAGCTGCTCGAGCTCTTCTAACGGCTTCTTCTCGATCCGGTGAAGAGTCTCGCGAGAGCGCTCGTGGCCGCCGCCGTCGCGGCAGCGGGAGCCGTCGCGGCGCCCGTGGCCGCAGGAGGACGCGCTCCCTCCGTCGTTCCGGGGCACGGAACGCGCGCCCCGTCCTTCGTCACCGGGTTGCGCGAGCGCGCGCGGGACCTTCCTCCCGCCGCCGCCGCCCGCGCGCATCTGCGGGCGCGGCCGGACCTGTATCGCGTGGATCCCGGCGCGCTGCAGGCCATCGAGACGACCGAGGACCGCCGGGGAGCGGCCGTTCGGTTCCGTCAGGTCCACCGCGGCCTTCCCGTGTTCGGCGCGCAGTACGTCGTCCACCTCGAACGGAGGTCCGGAGGGCTCGCCGCGGCGTCGGCGAACGGTCACGTCTTCACCGGGCTCCGCGTCCCGGCCGAGCCCCGGATCGACGCGGACGCCGCAGCGCGGCTCGCCCGGCAGTGGTCGCGGCCCCTCGTCGCGAGGAGGGTCGACCGTCACGGGCTGACCGTGCTCCCGATCGGGAAGGGCGTCCTCGCGTACCGGCTCACGCTGTGGGGGTCGCGGTTCGGGCGCCCGGCCAAGCACGAGGTCTTCGTGAACGCCGCGACGGGGCGTCTCGCCCTCGCGTTCGGCGCGCTGCAGCACGACGGCGCGGTCTCGACGAGCGGGACCACCGCGCGCGGCGACACCGTCCCGTTGGAGGCCTTCGACCGCGACGGGCGCTACGAGCTGCGCGACAGGTCCCGTGAGATGTTCGACCCGGGAACGCGCACCGGCCAGATCACCACCCACAACGCCCGCGGGACGCCCGCTTACTTCGGGACGAACGGGAACATCGTGACGTCGTCGTCGCCGGTCTTCCGGGGCTCGGCCTCGTCCACTGGAGCGGTCGACGCCCACTGGGGGGCCGGCCGCGTCTACGAGTACTACCGCGCTCTCGGCCGGGATTCGCTCGACGACCGCGGCTCGAGCATCGTGTCGACGGTCAACGCCGCGGACCCGACCACCTACGAGCCGATGTTCAACGCGTTCTGGGACGGGACGCAGATGGTGTACGGCAACCCCGGCGCGATCTACCCGCTCTCGGCCGATCTCGACGTGGTGGGGCACGAGCTCACCCACGGCGTCATCCAGCACTCGGCGAACCTCGTCTACCTCAACCAGCCGGGCGCGATGAACGAGGCCCTCGCCGACTACTTCGGCAACGCGATCGACAACGAGGCGGCGGGAATCGAGATGGACGATCCCGAGGCGGGGTTCCTCGGCGAGGACCTGTGCCGCCCGGAGGACCCGGAGCCGCGCGACTGGCAGTGCCCCCTGCGGGACCTGAACGACGGGATGACGACGGACGACTACGTCTACTACCTCGCGGACTTCGACAACGGGGGCGTCCATCTGAACGCGACGATCTTCGGCGGCGCCCTGTGGGACGTGCGCGAGGTGCTCGACCGCGCGTTCGCCGACCGCGTCGTGTACCGGGCTCTCACGCGGTTCATGACGCCGCTCGACGACTTCCTCGACGGACGAAGGGCGGTCGCCGAGGCGGCTCGTCAGCTCGGCGCGACGCCGGAGGAGGTCGCGGCGATCGAGGACGTCTTCGACGCCAGGGGGATCGTCCCGGGGTGGGAGACCGCGGCCGGCACCGACGCGGAGGTGCTCGTGAACGACGTCGCGCCCGTCGCGCTGCTGTTCTCGGCCCCCCAGGTCTCGGGCTCCCGGTTCGTGCTGGCGGACTACCGCGACCAGGAGGACATGTGCTGCGAGCCCATCGAGCTCTACGTCGGCGACACCGACGGCTCGGGCCGCCTGAGGAAGGTAGGCGAGGACGAGGCGCGCGAGACGTTTACGGACGAGACTCCCGACATCTCCGGACGAAGGGTGGTCTGGGCGCACGGCGTCCAGACGTTCTCGGGCCTCGACTTCGACGTGCACGCGCGGACGCTCGGGGGGCGCGTCCGGAGCGTGGCCGAGGCGCCGGGTCTCCAGCTGTACCCGTCGGTGGAAGGCAAGCTGGTCGCGTGGGAGGACTCCCGCGGGGGATCCACGGACATATGGATAAGGCGCGGGGGCGGGAGGCCGCGCCCGCTCGTGACCGCCCGCGGCGAGCAGTGGCAGCCGCAGGTCTGGGGCAACTGGGTGGTCTGGTGGGACGTCGGGAGCGGCTCCCTGGCGGCGCCGGCGTCGATCGGCATGCGCAACGTCAGGACGGGTAGGCGGGCGACGATCGCGCCCCGCTCCCGCGGCGCCTTCGTCGGGCCGCCGGGGGTGGGCCCCGGATTCGTCGTCTGGTACGAGGATCGCGACGGCGACGGCGAGGGCGCGATCTACAAGGCCCGGCTCGGAAGCTCGCGCCGCAAGGTGCTGGTGCGAGCCGGAGCCCGCGGTGCTCCGACGTGGGAGTTCGGCTCTTATGCGTTGAACCCGCCGATCCCGTCGGCGAACCGCCGGTGGGTCGCCTACAACGACGAGCTCGGGTACGTCCGGTTCTTCGCGCAGCAGGATCCGGGCTTCCCGGCCAGCGAGGTCGGGCGGGACATCTGGATCGTCCGGTCGTCGGGGGGCCGCGCCCGGCGCGTCACGACGAACAGAGGCGACCAGGCGTACCCCGCGCTGTCGACCGGACGCCGCGTCGTCTGGCTCGATTCCTCGCAGGGCCACACCGACCTGGTGACGCGCGTTCCGTAACGCCGGCGGCGGAGCCCGCCGTCTAGGCTTGGGCGACCGGTACCCGCCCGAGGACTGGATCGACGCCGATGACCCCCCTCCCGCCGCGCAGGTTCGACCTCTGCCTCGTCGGCGCGGGCAAGGCGGGGACGGCGGTGGCCGCGGCGTTGCTGTCGGCGGGCCACAGGGTGGTCGCCGTCGCCTCGCGCACGCCCGCGTCGGCCGCGGACGCGGCGGCGCGCCTGGGCGCGGAGGGCGTTCCTGCGGCGGAGCTGCCGCCGTGTGACGTCGTCCTGCTCGGAGTCCCCGACGCGGCGGTCGCGCCGGTCGCCGCGGCCCTGCGCCCGCGGCTGC
This sequence comes from Actinomycetota bacterium, assembly GCA_046263255.1. Lineage (GTDB taxonomy): Bacteria > Actinomycetota > CADDZG01 > CADDZG01 > WHSQ01 > JALZEG01. The sequence goes on along the minus strand of JBHELD010000041.1, from coordinate 52,662 downwards.
GACGGGGGGCGGCGCTGTGGCACCTGGCGGGGTCGCTCGGCACCTCCGTCCTCGGCCCGGCCGGGGAGGTGTGGCGCTGTGCGCTCCACCCGGTGCAGGCGTTTCCGAGTCGCGACGTCCCGGCGGGGCTCCCGGGATCGTCGTGGGGCGTCACCTGCGACGCGCCGGTGCGCGGTTGGGCTCACGCGGTCGTCGCCGACGACCTGCGCGGCGTGCCCGTGGAGGTCGCGGAGGAGGACCGGCCGGTGTGGCACGCGGCCGCCGTGACTGCCGCGAACGGGATCACGGCATTGCTGTCCCTGGCGGAGACGATGCTGCGCGCTCTCGGCGTCTCGGAAGCCGGGCGCGTGCTCGGCCCCCTCGCGGCGGCGGCGGTCGAGCACTCGGTCGCGCGGGGCGCGACGCCGGCTCTGACGGGCCCTGCCGTGCGGGGCGAGTGGGACACCGTCGCCGCGCACGTGCGGGCTCTCGAGGGCCGTGCACCGGAGCTCGTCGAGCCGTACCGCGAGGCGACCAGGTTGATCTTCCGTGCGGCCGATCGGGCCGGCAAGGTCACCGCCTCCGGTCGCCGCGACGCCTCCGCCGTCCTGGAAGAGACGTAGTTGAGGGTCGTCCGCACCGTCGCGGAGCTGCGCGCGTTCTATCGCAACGAGCGCGATCGCGCGACGACCGTTGCGTTCGTCCCCACGATGGGCGCCCTGCACGAAGGCCACCTCTCCCTGATCAGAAGGGCTCGCGAGGCCGCCGACCTCGTCGTGGTGAGCGTCTTCGTCAACCCGCTGCAGTTCGGCCCGTCCGAGGACTTCACGAGGTACCCGCGCGACGAGGCGCGCGACATCGCTCTCGCCGAGGCGGAGAGAGCAAACGTCGTGTTCGTGCCCTCGGTCGACCAGATGTACCCCGACGGCGCCGCCACCACCGTCCACGTGGACGGGCCGATGACGTCGACGCTCGAGGGGGCCGCGCGGCCGGGTCACTTCGACGGTGTCGCCACCGTCGTCGCGAAGCTCCTCAACGCCGTCGATCCCGACGTCGCCCTGTTCGGGCAGAAGGACGCGCAACAGGTCGCGGTGGTCCGCCGGATGGCGCGCGACCTCGACTTCCGCACCGAGGTGGTGGTCGCGCCGACCGTGCGGGAGGAGGACGGCCTCGCGCTCAGCAGCCGCAACGCGTACCTCACGCCGGACGAGCGAGCGAGTGCGACCGCTCTGCACGCGGCGCTGCGCGCGGGCGACGCGGCGTGGCGGGAGGCGGGAGCGGACGCCACGGTCGAGCGCATGGGTGCGCGGCTCGCCGCCGCCCCCGGGATCGAGCTCGACTACGCCGCGGCCGTGGACCCGTATACGTTTGAGCCCCCTGCCGAAGCGGGGCCGGTCCTGCTCGCCGTCGCGGCGCGCGTGGGCGGGACCAGGCTGATCGACAACGTCCTCGTCGAACCGTAGGGACGATCGCGAAGAAGGGATGCGCGCTTGCTGCTCGCTGCAGACGTAGGCAACACGCAGACTCATCTCGGGGTGTTCAAGGGCGGCGACCTCGTCCACGAGTGGCGCGCCCACACCGAGGCCCGGCGGACGGCCGACGAGCTCGCGCTCCTCTTCGGCCAGTTCCTCGAGCTCGGCGACCTCTCGTTCTCGCGGCAGATCACCGGTGTCGTGATCTCGTCGGTCGTGCCGCGCGCGACGCAGGAGCTGCGCGAGATGACCACGGCGTACTTCGGGTTCCCCGCGGTGATCGTCGAGCCCGGCGTCAAGACCGGCATCGCCGTGCTGACGGAGAACCCGCGCGAGGTGGGCGCCGACCGGATCGCCAACGCGGTCGCGGCGCACGACCTGTGGCCGGACGAGCCGGTGATCGTCGTCGACTTCGGGACCGCGATCACCGTCGACGCCGTGTCGCCGCGCGGCGAGTACCTCGGCGGGGCGATCGCTCCGGGGATCGACACGGCCGCGACGGCGCTCTTCTCCGCCACCGCGCAGATCCGGCGCGTCGAGCTCGTGGCACCTCCGTCGGCGATCGGCAAGAGCACCGTCTCGTCCGTCCAGTCGGGGATCATCTTCGGGACGGCGGCTCTGGCGGACGGGCTCGTCGAGCGGATCGCAGCGGAGCTCGGACGCGAGGCGCGCGTGGTCGCCACCGGGGGTCTCGCTCCGGTCGTCGTCGAGCACTCCCGCCGGATCGAGAAGGTCGACCCGATGCTGACGCTGCACGGGCTGCGGATCATCTACGACCGCAACAGCGGGCGCGGCGATGCCTGACCGTCTCTCCTATCCGTACTCCTTCGAGCGCACGACGACGGCCGCGGACGTGCGGGCGCGGTTCGAGTCGCTGGAGCCCGGCGCCGAATCGGGCCACGAGGTCCGTCTCGCGGGCCGGGTGATGACGGCGCGCAGCCACGGCAAGATCGCGTTCGCCGACCTCGTGGACGCCGGCGGGCGCATCCAGCTCTTCGCCCAGCACGCCGTCCTCGGCGACGACGGGATGGAGTCGTTCCTGTCGTTGAGCGTCGGAGACGTCGTCGGCGCCGTGGGCGAGGTCGTCATGACGAGGCGCGGCGAGCTGTCGGTGCGCGTGACGGACGTCGTGGTGCTCGCGCCGTGTCTCCGTCCGATGCCCGAGAAGTGGCACGGGATGACCGACGTCGAGACGCGCTACCGCCAGCGCTACCTCGACCTCCTCGTGAACCCCGACACGCGGCGGGTGCTGCACGCGCGCGCGGCCGCGACGACGGCGATCAGGAGCTTCTTCGACGGGCGCGGCTTCACGGAGGTCGAGACGCCGCTGCTCCAGCCGGTCGCCGGCGGCGCGATCGCCCGCCCGTTCGTCACCCACCACAACGCGCTCGACATCGACCTCTACCTCAGGATCGCGCCCGAGCTGTTCCTGAAACGGCTGCTCATCGGCGGCGCGGAGCGCGTCTACGAGCTGAACAGGAGCTTTCGCAACGAGGGGGTGTCGACTCGCCACAATCCGGAGTTCACGATGCTGGAGGCGTACGAGGCATACGTCGACTACGACCACACGATGACGCTCGTCGAGTCGCTCGTGCGCGCGGTCGCCGAGGCCGTCCTGGGCCGCCTCGAGGTCGGGACGGCCGGTGGAACCCTCGACCTCGCTCCGCCCTTCGCGCGGAAGTCGATGTTCGAAGCCATCGAGGAGACGGCGCGGATCTCGCTGGCGGACGCCTGGGCGGCGGGGGATCGCGCTGCGATCGCAACCGCGGCCCGGGCCGCGGGAGTCCACGTGGAGGACGGATGGACGGCGGGCAAGGTGGTGGCCGAGATCTACGAGCAGAGGGTCGAGAAGTCGCTGCAGGCGCCGACGTTCGTCGTCGGGTTCCCGAAGGAGGTGTCGCCGCTCGCCAAGGACCACCGGTCCATCCCCGGGTTCACCGAGCAGGCCGACCTGGTCCTCGGCGGCGTCGAGCTGGCCCCGATCTACTCGGAGCTCAACGACCCCGAGGAGCAGAGGCGGCGGTTCCAGCAGCAGGCCGCGGCGCGCGCGGCCGGCGACGAGGACGGGATGGTGCCCGACGTGGACTTCCTCGAGGCGCTCGCGTACGGCATGCCGCCGGCGGGCGGGTTCGGCCTCGGCGTCGACCGTCTCCTCACGCTGTTGCTCGGGGCCGGCTCGATCCGCGAGGTGATCATGTTCCCGACGTTGAAGCCCGGCCCCTGAGATGTGGCACGTCAGGCTCGCCGCGACCGCGCTCGTCTTCGCGGCCGCGCTCGGCGGGTGCGATTCGCGGCCGCAGGACGAGGGGTCTTCGCTCCGGCGGCCCGTCAGCTCGCCGGCGGGGGAGGACACGACGATCGTCGGGCTCGTCGCGACGATGACGGGGGTCGATTCCTGGCGAGGTGAGGACGCCTTCGAGGGTGCCGACCTCGCGGTGCACGAGCTGAACCGCGGCGCGGCCGAAGGCGATCGCCGGTACGAGCTCGTGACGCTGGACGACGAGGGCGATCCGCGGCGCGCGGCAGAGCTCGTGATGCGCCTCGCCGCGTCCGACCGGACGGCCGGCGTCGTCTACGCGGGCCCACCCGAAGGGCTGCCGTCGGCCGAGGCCGCCCTCGAGGAGAGCGGGATCCCGGCGCTGCTCTGCTACGGCGACCTGTACAGCGCGCGGCTGCTGCGGCCGAACCTGTTCCAGGTGTCGCCGCCGTACCTCTGGCAGGCGAGGCGGATCGCGGCGTACCTCTATCGCGACAGGCGTTACACGCGCGTCGGCCTGCTGCTGCCGAAGACCCTCGGGGGAAGAACGGCGCGGCAGTCGTTCGCCGACGCGGCCGCGCCGCTGCGCCGGCGCGCCGCCGCGGTCGCGACGTACCCGCCGGGTGCGGAGAGCGTGCGGCCGCAGCTGCAGGCGCTCGCGCGACAGCGCGTGCAGGCGATCGTCGTCGACGGCGGGCCGCGCGCGTTCGCGGCCGCGTTGCGCGAGCTCAGCGCTCTCGGCGCGTCCTACCAGACCACCCGGCTCGCTCGCCGCGCCCGCCCGTGGCGCCCCCAGGTCGCGGGCTTCGACCTCGCGCTCGGCCCGGCGATCCCCGCCGGGTACGCGCCGCCCGGCACCGTCGTCAGCGACGACTACGCCCGCGGCGCGCATTACCTCCCGATCCCGAGCTTCAGGGCGTTTCGCGCCGCCTTCGAGGACTGGTGGGGGGAGCCGCCGCTCGGATGGGAGAGGCGCGCGTACGAGGCGACGCGCGTGATCGGGTGGGGCGTCGACCGCGCGGTCGCCCAGGAGACGTCGGTCGCGGAGGCGCTGGCGGACCTGCGGAGCCGGCGGTTCGGCGGCCTCGACGTCGTGCTGGGACCCGACGACCACACCACCGTCAACCAGCCCTACGTCGGCCTGTGGGTCGTCCCGCGGCCGGGCGTCCGCGTCCGCGAACGCCAGCGGCTGCCCGAGCACCTGCCGTGGGTGCCGCTGGCACGCGGTTTCTCGATCGACGGCGAGACCACGGACGTGGCCGCACGCGACTGGCGTTACCTGTTCCGCGGGGCGCCCCCCGTCAGGGCGCCGGCTCCGAGGAACTCGCGGTGGCGCTTCGGCGTCGCCACGCCACGATCCGACCCGGTCCACTAGGAACGTGCCAGGATTTCCTCACAAGGGCTTCGCGAACGGCCGATGGAGGAGGAGAGCGAGGTCGGGGGGCAGGGGAACTTTTCGTCCTCGGGCGTTGTTCTAATCGAGTGCCCGTCTGGAGCCGCACGCAGGCGGGTAAGAACGGGTCCCTCCGTATAATCGGAGGCCGGAGAAGGACAAAAAGGAGGCTGGGCCCAGTGTTCGAGAGATTCACAGACAGGGCCCGCAGGGTGGTCGTCCTCGCTCAGGAAGAGGCGAGGCTCCTCAACCACAACTACATCGGCACCGAGCACATCCTGCTCGGGCTGATCCACGAAGGCGAGGGCGTCGCCGCCAAGGCGCTCGAATCGCTGGGGATCTCGCTGGACAAGGTCCGCCAGCAGGTTGAAGAGATCATCGGAGCGGGTCAGTCGCCCCCTTCGGGGCACATCCCATTCACGCCGCGGGCGAAGAAGGTGCTCGAGCTCTCGCTGCGCGAGGCGCTGCAGCTCGGCCACAACTACATCGGCACCGAGCACATCCTGCTCGGCCTCATCCGCGAGGGCGAGGGCGTCGCCGCCCAGGTGCTCGTGAAGCTCGGCGCCGACCTCAACAAGGTCCGCCAGCAGGTGATCCAGCTCCTGTCCGGGTACGCCGGCGCGAAGGAGGGCGGGCCGGGAGGTGGGGCCGGGTCCACCGGCGAGCAGCCGCAGGGCTCGCTCGTCCTCGACCAGTTCGGCCGCAACCTGACGCAGCTCGCGCGGGAGAACCAGCTCGACCCCGTCATCGGTCGGGCGAAGGAGATCGAGCGCGTCATGCAGGTGCTGTCGCGCAGGACCAAGAACAATCCCGTCCTGATCGGCGAGCCCGGCGTCGGCAAGACCGCGATCGTCGAGGGCCTCGCGCAGAACATCGTCAAGGGAGAGGTCCCCGAGACCATCGCGGGGAAGCAGCTGTACACGCTCGACCTCGGCGCCCTGGTCGCCGGCTCCCGCTACCGCGGCGACTTCGAGGAGCGCCTCAAGAAGGTCCTGAAGGAGATCAAGACGCGCGGCGACATCATCCTGTTCATCGACGAGCTGCACACGCTCGTCGGCGCGGGCGCGGCCGAGGGCGCGATCGACGCGGCGAGCATCCTGAAGCCGATGCTCGCGCGCGGCGAGCTCCAGACCATCGGCGCGACGACTCTCGACGAGTACCGCAAGCACCTCGAGAAGGACGCGGCCCTCGAGCGCCGCTTCCAGCCGATCAAGGTCCCCGAGCCGACGGTCGCGCACACGATCGACATCTTGAAGGGCCTGCGCGACCGGTACGAGGCGCACCACCGGGTCCACATCACGGACCAGGGCCTCGTCGCGGCGGCGAACCTCGCCGACCGGTACATCTCGGACCGTTTCCTGCCCGACAAGGCGATCGACCTGATCGACGAGGCGGGCTCGCGGCTGCGCATCCGGCGGATGAGCGCGCCGCCCGACTACCGCGAGCTCGAGGAGCGCATCGCCGAGGTCAGGCGTCAGAAGGAGGACGCGATCGAGGCCCAGGACTTCGAGCGCGCCGCCGCCTTCCGCGACGACGAGAAGCGTCTGATCGCGGAGCGCGCCGAGAAGGAGACGTCGTGGCGCGCGGCCGAAGGCGAGGCGTTCGCCGAGGTGAACGAGGAGGAGATCGCCGAGGTCCTCTCGTCGTGGACGGGCATCCCGGTCATGTCGCTGACGGAGGAGGAGACGGCGAAGCTGCTCCGGATGGAGGAGGAGCTGCACCACAGGATCGTCGGCCAGCACGACGCGATCGCCGCGGTGTCCCGCTCGATCCGGCGCACGCGCGCCGGGCTGAAGGACCCGAAGCGTCCCGCCGGATCGTTCATCTTCCTCGGCCCCTCGGGGGTGGGTAAGACCGAGACGGCGAAGACGCTGGCGGAGTTCCTGTTCGGCGACGAGGACGCGCTGATCCAGCTCGACATGTCCGAGTACATGGAGAAGCACACCGTGTCTCGTCTCGTCGGCTCGCCGCCGGGCTACGTCGGTTACGAGGAGGGCGGCCAGCTCACCGAGGCCGTACGCCGGCGCCCGTACTCGGTGGTGCTCCTCGACGAGATCGAGAAGGCCCACCCCGACGTGTTCAACACGCTGCTGCAGATCCTCGAGGACGGTCGTCTGACCGACGCCCAGGGCAAGACGGTCGACTTCAAGAACACCGTGATCATCATGACCTCGAACCTCGGGACGCAGAACCTCCGCAAACCCGCGATGGGATTCGGGCAGGCGAGCGGGGAGCTTACGTACGAGAAGATGAAGGAGCGGGTCAACGACGAGCTGAAGAAGGGCTTCCGTCCCGAGTTCCTCAACCGCATCGACGAGGTCATCGTCTTCCACGAGCTCTCGGCCGAAGAGGTGAAGGCGATCGTGGACCTGATGATCAGGCGCGTGAAGGCGCAGCTCGAGAGCCAGGACGTCGGCATCGAGCTGACCGACGCCGCGAAGATCCTCCTGTCGAAGCGGGGGTACGACCCCACGCTCGGGGCGCGGCCGCTTCGCCGGTCGATCCAGAGGCTGGTCGAGGACCCGATCTCCGAGAAGATCCTGTGGAAGGAGTACGAGGCGGGCGACACGATCATCGTCGACGTCGGTCCCGACGAGAGCGGCGAGGAGACGATCGTCTTCAAGAAGGCCGAGCGCACCCCGGACCATCCGCCGGTCGAGCTGGCCGGCGCCGTCGCCGACGGCGAGGGCGAGGCGCTGCCGGACGCCTGACGGCTTTCCAGCAGATCAAGGCACGAAGCCCGGCCACCCGGCCGGGCTTCGTCGCGTCCGGTCGCCACGCCGCCGAGCGAAAACGTACGCATATCGCACGTTTTGGCGCACCGAACGGGGGCGGGGTGGGCTCCTCAATGTGCATACCCGCGCTGCCGATTACCTCGGTAACTCTCCGTCACCGCGCCGGAGGGCCCGTACCGAAAGGGGCTGTTGGCATTGCCGGTTGAGCCGGGTCCCCGGCGACCGTTTCTCGGGGGCCGCGACCTTGCGACCGCATCCCGGCCACCGTTGCCGGGCGGTGGCGGTCTCGTCGCGTCCCGGGTCGACCTGGGGACGACGGTGCGGCAGGGGGCGGCGCTGCTGCTCACGCTCGCGCTCGTCCTGCTCCTGCTTCCGTCGTTCTCGTCGCCCGCTCGGGCGGCGGGGCTGCGCCTCTACCTCCACAACTTCCCGACGCCTCCCACGGGCGACACCGCGGCGGTACGGGCGCTGCCGATGGACGCGACGGCGCCCACCGCGACGACCCTGTACCGCTACAACGTCGACGAGTTCGACGGCCGCTCCGGGCGGTACGTCCACCGCGACTCGACGGCGGGGGCGAACGAGGCCGATCTCCGCTACATGATCAACTGGGTCTTCCGGGTGCCCGAGGACATGGTCCTCTCGGGCGCGGCGACGGCCGGCATCTGGATCACGCACAAGGACGGCTGTGTCCACACCGGCCTCTTCCACCTGTGGCTGCGGACGAAGCACAACGCGATGTCGGACACGGGCACGTTGATCGGCTCGGGAACGGGCGCCGTGCCACCAGGCCCCTCGCAGCCCTGCTGGTCGCTCTCGGGTGTGTCGCTGCCGGTCGACGTGACGATCCCCGCGGGAACGTGGATCGAGCTGAAGCTGACGATCGACGACGCCGACCGCGACGCGGCCATGGTGGCCTACGACACGACCTCGTTCGCGTCGTACCTCGACCTGCCGCTGGTCGTCGCGACCCCGACTCCGGAGCCCGCAACCCCCACGCCCGAGCCGGCCACACCGACTCCGGAGCCCGCAACCCCCACGCCCGAGCCCGCAACCCCCACGCCCGAGCCGGCAACCCCGACGCCCGAGCCGGCGACGCCGACGCCCGAGCCGGCGACGCCGACGCCCGAGCCGGCGACGCCGACGCCCGAGCCGGCCACTCCGACGCCCACGCCCACGCCTCTGGAGCCCACGCCCACGCCTCTGGAGCCCACGCCCACGCCTCTTGAGCCCACGCCCACGGTCGAGCCGACCCCGACGCCTCTTGAGCCTCCGCCCACGGTCGAGCCGACTCCGACGCCTCTGGAACCCACGCCGACGCCACCAGTCCCGACCGATCCGCCGGCGACGCCAGGGCCCACTCCCGATCCGGCGACGCCGACGCCGACCGCGCCGCCCACCGCGACGCCTCCTCCGACCGCGCCGCCGATCCCGAGCCACCAGCCGCCGGTGCGCCCGGACGAGCCCACGCTCCCGCTCGGCCCGATCGTGACGCCCCCACCTCCCCCGCCTCCGCCGCCGACGGCCGCCCCCCCGCCGCCGCCCCCGCTCGCGCCGGTCTCCACGCCCGACCCGCGTCCGCTAACCGGCGACGACCCGGCCCCGGAGAAGACGACGGATCGCCCGGCGGGAGAAGAAGATCCGGCGCGCGACCCGGACGGGACCCGCCAGCTGATCGACGTAGCCGGCGGAGACGACGGCCCGTCTCCCGGGGCCGCGCTCCCCCCGCCCAACGTCCTCGCGCGGACGCTGGCGCGCCTCGCCAGCACCGCCGGCGAGGCCGTGCAGCGGTTCGCGTTCCCGCTGTCTCTGACCGTCCTGGTCCTGGTCTTCCTGTTGATACAGGGCGAGATCGACCGGCGCGACCCGAAGCTCGCCTTCGCGCCCGTCGACTCGTCCAAGGACATGGTGTATTTCCAATGAGGGTCAGGGGAAGCGGGCCCGGACGCTCCGCGGAGATGGTCTCGCTCGCCGAGCGGATGCGATACCTGCAGGGGCTGCGCGCGGGCTTCGTCGCCGTCGCGCTCGGCTCCGCCCTCGCCTTCCCCGGGTTCGTAGGCGCGTCGTTCCGCGAAGTCGTGTTGGTCTCGATCGGGTACTTCGCACTGACCGCGCTGATCGAAGGCGTCCGCCGCATCGGGGGCGGACGTCATCTCTACGTCGTCGCGGGGATGCTCCTCGCAGACGGCGTCTACCTCGCGTGGATCATGTACCTGACCGGCTTCGTCCAGAGCCCGCTGCGGTTCATGCTCTACCTGCACCTCGTGGCGGTGACGCTCCTCGCGTCCTACCGGACGGGGCTGAAGATCGCGCTGTGGCATTCTCTGCTGTTCTTCGTGGTCTTCCACGCTCAGCTGGCGGACCTGCTCGACCCCCGGGGGCCGAGCCTCCAGATGGTCGGTGCCGAGGGAGTCGAGTACCGCCCCTCGATCTTCAACGTGATGGCGTTCTGGCTGGTGGCCCTCGGGACCGCGGTGTTCTCGTTCCTCAACGAGCGCGAGCTGCGGCGGCGGAAGAACGACCTCGAGGCCCTCAACGAGATGGGGGTCGAGTTCGAAAGCGTCACAGACGCCGGCAAGGTCGCGGAGACGTACCTGACGAAGCTCTGCGACGCTCTGGGGTTCCGGCGCGGGCTCGTGGTCGCCGGTCCCTCGGGCGACCTGAAGGTCCTCGCGTCGCACGGCACCGGCGGCGCCGGCGACGCGGTGCCTGCGGACGCCGGCCTGGTTGCCGAGGCGTGGCGACGGCGCGAGACGATCCTGGTCGACGCGCTGGACCCCGACGCCGACCCGGTGCTCTCGGACCTCGTGCCCAACCCGCGGACGTTGCTCGTGACGCCGCTCGTCGCGGACGGGAACCCGCTGGGGATCCTGGTGGCGGAGGCGCGGCGGCGCTCGCACCGCATCGAGCGCCGGATCCTGTCGACACTGGGGCAGTTCACGTCGCACGCCGCGCTCGCGCTGCGCAACGCGTGGCTGCTCGAAGAGGTCCGCCGGATGGCCGACACGGACGGGCTGACGGGGCTGAGCAACCGCAGGTCGCTCGAGACGGCCCTCGAGCGAGAGGTCGCTCGCGCCGCACGCACCGGGGAGCACCTCGCCCTGGTCCTGCTCGACATCGACCACTTCAAGGAGCTCAACGACCGCCACGGTCACCAGGTGGGAGACGGCGTCCTGCGTGCGACCGGCCGGGCGCTGGCGGACGCGACGCGCGAGTTCGACACCGCCGCGCGGTACGGCGGCGAGGAGTTCGTCGTCCTGCTGCCCGGCTGCGGACCCGCCGAAGCGATCGCGACCGCGGACCGGCTGCGCGCCGCCGTGGCGGCGGCCAGCGGCGACTTCGGCATCACGGCGAGCGCAGGGGTCGCGACGCTGCCGCAGAACGCGCGCGACGCGGCCGCTCTCGTGCGGGCCGCGGACGAGGCGCTCTACGAGTCGAAGCGGAGGGGCCGGGACGTGTCGACCCGGTCCGATGCGGTCCCCGCCGGTCCCGCCCAAGAGCCGGAGAGCGTCGGGTCCGCGGTCTGACGACCCCCTTTTCCCGCTCAATGCGGCGGCCTGCGTGCCGATATTTACCAGAGCATCCCGGGCCGAGGGCGGCGCGGGGCTTCAGGGGAAAGGACCGGCAGTGAACCGTGGGGGTGCGGTAACGACCGACTCCAGGCGTCTCTTCGCGGCGCTGGTGCTGTCGTTCGCGCTCCTGCAGGCGTTCACGTTCCTCCCCACCGCGATGGGAGCGCCTAGCTCGTCGTGCGACAAGCCGGGAACCGGCAACGAGAAGAAGTGCGAGACCGCCACGCCGACGCCTCCACCCCCGACCGACACCCCGACCGAATCCCCGACCGCCACCCCGACCGAGTCCCCGGCGCCGACCCCTCCCCCTCCGTCGGAGGAGCCGACCCCCACGCCTACGGTTGCGCCCGGCGAGGACCCCACGCCGGCCCCCACGCCGACGCCGGCCCCCACGCCGACGCCGACTCCCACGAGCTCGCCCGCGCCGACCCAGTCGCCGCAGCCCACGAAGCCGCCGGAGCCGACCCAGCCCCCGCCGTCTCCCTCGCCGAGTCCGACCAACCCCCCCGCGACGCCGACTCCCGTGGTCACGCCGCCTCCTGCGACCCAGCTCCCGGTGATCACGCCTCCGCCCGTGGCGACACAGCCGCCGGCGCCCCCGCCCGCGGATCCGACGCCCCTGGCGCCCCAGGGACCGAACGTGCCGGTCCAGCCGACGCCGCCGGTAGCGGACCCGACGCAGCCGGTCGGGGTCGAACCGCTGGCGCCGACCGAGACGGACGACCCGCGGCGCGCCTCGTTCCTGTTCCCCGGGGACGGCGGTGGCCCCGGTCCGGCCCTGCTCGGGGCGATAGACGAGCTCGCGAGCGGAGGGGCCTCGATCCAGGTGAAGGGGAGCTCCGTCGTGGCGCCGGAGAACGCGGGCACGGCCTTCGGGCTGCGCGTCCCGCTCGGAGCATCGCTCGGCGAGCTCGCGCGCACCGCCGGCAAGGCGGTCCAGGAGTTCGCGTTCCCGCTGACGCTCGCGATCGCCGTGCTGCTGTTCCTGCTGTTCCAGGGTGAGCTCGACCGGAGGGATCCGAAGCTCGCTTACGCGCCCGTGGACTCGACAAAGGACATGGTGAGCTTCGAATGACCACGAACAACGGGCAGGCGACGGCGCGCTCGGCGTCGCCGGAGATCGTCTCGCTCGCCGAGCGGATGGGATACCTGCAGGCGCTGCGCGCCGGCTTCGTCGCCGTCGTCCTCGCGTCTGCGATGTTCGCGTCGCAGTTCGTCGGCGCGTCGCTCCGCGACCTGGTCGTCGTCTCGGCCGGATACTTCTGCCTGACCGGCATCACCGAGGCCCTTCGCCGCCGCGGGAAGGCCCGGGGGCTGTACGTCGTGGCGGGAATGCTCCTGATCGACGGCGTCTACCTCGCGGGCACGATGTATGCGACCGGGTTCGCGCAGAGCCCGCTCCGGTTCCTGCTCTACCTCCACCTGATCGCGGTCACGCTGCTCGCGTCGTACCGGACCGGCCTCAAGATCGCGCTGTGGCACTCGCTGCTGTTCTTCGTCGTGTTCCACGGGCAGCTCGCCGGCATCCTCACGCCTCAGGGCGTGGACCCGGCGAACGGCGACGTCGGCGCGCTGACGTACCGGCCGTCGGTGTTCAACGTGATGGCGTTCTGGCTCGTCGCCCTCGGCACCGCGGTCTTCTCCTCGGTCAACGAGAAGGAGCTCCGCCGTCGCAAGATCGATCTCGAGGCGCTGAACGAGATGGGCGTGGAGTTCGAGAACGTCACGGACCCGCTGACGGTGGCGTCCACGTTCCTCGACAGAGTCTGCGACGCGTTCGACTTCAAGCGCGGCGTGATCCTCGCCAGCCCGTCCGGCGAGATGTCCCTCGTGGCGGCCCACGGGGTCGACGCGGAGGACGACGCGGCGCTCGGGCTGGATGCGATCGTCGCGAAGACGTGGAAGGCTCGCGAGACGTCGCTCGTGCGGCAGTTCGACGCCGGGGAAGACCCGCGGCTGGCGCGGCTCCTTCCGGGAGCACGGAACATACTGATCGTCCCGCTGTTTGCAGACGCCGCTCCTCTCGGCGTGCTCGCGGTCGAGCACGGCGGCCGGTCGAGCCGTATCGAGCGTCGCATCATCACGACGCTCGGCCAGTTCTCGTCGCACGCCGCGCTGGCGCTCCGCAACGCGTGGCTGCTGGAGGAGATCCGCCGGATGGCCGACACCGACGGCCTCACCGGGATCGCGAACCGGCGGTTCTTCGAGGCGGCGCTCGACAAGGAGATCGCGCGGGCGAAGCGCAACGGCGAGCAGCTGACGCTCGTCATGCTCGATATCGACCACTTCAAGCAGCTGAACGACACGCACGGCCACCAGGTGGGCGACCGGATCCTCCACGAGGTCGGCAACGCCCTCGGCGGCGCCTGCCGCGAGTTCGACGTACCCGCCCGCTACGGCGGCGAGGAATTCGCCGTGCTCCTGCCGGGCTGCAGCACCCAGGAGTCGTTCAGCGCGGCGGGGCGCCTCCGCCGGTTGATCTCGGAGATGGAAGGCGCCGTCCCGGTCACCGCGAGCGCGGGCGTCGCGACCTTCCCGCTCCACGCGAGCGATGCCGCGGCCCTGGTGAAGGCGGCGGACGAGGCGCTGTACGAGAGCAAGCGCATGGGCCGCGACAGGGTCACGCGCTCCCGCCGCAAGACCGTCGCGGTGGTACCGGACAAGGTCGCCGCTCCCGTCGCCTGACCGTTACCGCTCTGCTGCCGAGTACCGGTCCCCCGCCGCACCCGCGCCCGGACGCCCGCGTGGCCGCCGCGGAGAGCGTCGGGTAACTTGCCCACGTGCTGCGTGATTTCTACGAGGTCGGGGCGAACGCGAGCTTCACCCTGCTGGGTCTCTGGTGGATCGTCGTGCAGGCGCGCCGCGCCGAATGGCGCGGTCGTCCCGAACGCAGGCGCGCCGCGTTCGCGATCTCCCTCCAGTTCGCCCTGCCCGGGATGATGAGCCTGCTCTCGCTCCTCGATCCCGAGAGCGAGGCGTTGTGGCGGGCCTCCTTCGGCATCGCGGCCGTCGCCGGCGCGATCGGGCTGGTCGTCCTCCAGAGGGGGCCGGAGCCGATGTTCCGGCGCGCGACCGTGGCGAAGGCCGCATATCTGGTCGCTATCGCGTTGTACGTCTGCGTCGCGCTGGTCGCGCTCCTCGCCGGGCTCCTGAAGGATGCGGGCATCCAGCCGCGGCAGCTCGACGCCGCGCTGCTCGCGTGCCTGCTCTTCGTGGGCCTGTGCATCGCGTGGCTGGTCTTCGACGAGTGAGACCGGCCGTCGCGCCGCGCCGCACCGGCGCGGCGCCCGGCGCGATCCTCGCCGCCTCCGGCGTTCGGAAGGTCTACAGGACGGGGGCCGACGAGGTCGAGGCGCTCGTGGGAGTCGACCTCACGATCGCCCGCGGCGAGTTCCTGGCGGTGATGGGTCCGTCGGGGTCCGGAAAGACGACGTTGCTCAACTGCCTCTCGGGGCTCGACGAGATCGACGCCGGGACGGTCCTGGTGGAGGGCGAGGATATCCACGCGATGCCCGACGCGCTGAGGAGCCGGCACCGCGCCGCGCACATGGGCTTCATCTTCCAGTCGTTCAACCTCATCCCGGTCTTCACGGCGGCGGAGAACGTGGAGCTTCCGCTGCTCCTCGCCGGCACCGCTCCGCGCGGCGCGCGCATCCGCGCGGAGGCGACGCTCGAGCGGGTCGGGCTTGGGCACCGCAAGGCGCACCGTCCGAACGAGCTATCGGGCGGCGAGCAGCAGCGAGTCACGATCGCACGCGCGCTCGCCGGGGATCCCGCGATGGTGTGGGCGGACGAGCCCACCGGCAACCTCGACACCGAGACCGCCGGGACGATCGTGGAGCTCCTGAAGGAGCTCAACCGCGACGGGCTGACCGTCGTCCTCGTCACGCACGACCCCGCCATCGGTTCGCAGGCAGGGCGGGTGATCCAGATGCGCGACGGCGCGATCACCGCCGAGGCGCGGCCGGGCTAGCACGACCCGATGTTCCCACTCGTCCTCGTGGCGCTCGCGCTCGGAGGAGCGGCGTACCAGATGGCGCGGCGGCCGATGCTGCGCCGCCTCGCGGTGCGCGACGCGCTGCGGCGGCGCAGCGAGACCCTGCTCGTGATCGCCGGGAGCCTCCTCGGCACCGCGATCATCACGGGGAGCTTCGTCGTCGGCGACACGCTCGACTCCTCGATCCGCGTGACGGCGTCGACGCAGCTCGGCCCGATCGACGAGGGCGTCACGGTCCCGGACCCGGAGCGCGCGGAGGCGCTGAGGGCGGAGCTGGCATCGCTCGACGATCCTCGCGTCGACGGCGTGCTGTCGCTGCTGCGCGCCCCCGCGCCCGTCTCGGTGGAGCGCGGCGGCGACGCCCTGGCGGAGCCGTCGGCGCAGCTGGTGGAGGTCGACTTCGACGCCGCACGCGCCTTCGGCGGCGACCCCGCCGCGACCGGGATCTCGGGCGAGACGCCGCGCCCGGGGGAGGTGGCGATCACCGAGGACCTCGCCGGGACCCTGGAAGCCGGGCCCGGGGACGAGGTGCGCGCGTCGCTGTACGGAAGGTCGGTGCCGCTCGAGGTCGTGCGCGTCCTTCCCCGGCTCGGCGTCGCCGGCTTCTGGACCGGGTTCGAGACGTTCTCGCCGAACGCGTTCGTAGCTCCCGGCACGATCGCCGCGACCGCCGGCGACGACCTGCCGCCGGGAGCGCGGCCCCCGCTCGCCTCCGTCCTCGTGTCGAACCGCGGCGGAGTCGAGCAGGGGGCCGCGCTGACGCAGGAGGTGCGCGCGCTGATCGAGGACGCGCTCGGCCCGGGATCGTCGCTGCGCATCGACAGCTACAAGCAGGACGTACTCGACGCCGCGGAGGAGCAGGGGCAGATGTTCTCCGAGCTGTTCCTCGGCATCGGCTCGTTCGCGGTGGTCGCAGGGGTCCTGTTGCTCGTGAACATCTTCGTGATGCTTGCCGAGGAGAGGAAGTCTCAGCTGGGCATGCTGCGTGCCCTCGGGTTGCGCCGCTCGGACCTCGTCAGGAGCTTCTACATCCAGGGCGGGCTCTACTCGGTGCCGTCGGGGCTCCTCGGGTCGCTGCTCGGGATCGGCGTCGGCTACGCGATCGTCGTCGTGGCCGCGCCTATCTTCAGCGGGTTCGGCGACTTCGCGCTGGAGCTCGCGTTCTCGATGGAGGCCGCGAGCATCGTCACCGGGTTCTGCGCCGGGATCCTGATCTCGCTCGTCACCGTCTTCGGGACCAGCTTGAGGATCAGCCGCATCAACATCATCCGCGCGATCCGCGACCTTCCGGATCCGAGGCAGGAGCACACGCGGACGGCCACGCTGGTGCTGGGGTGCGCGGCCGCAGCGGGGGCCGCGGGGTGGTTCGTCGCCAGCCTCGCCGGCGAGAACATGTGGGCCGGCCTTCTCGCGGGACCGCCCGCGTTCGGCTTCGCGCTGCTCCCGGCCCTCCGCCAGCTGGTCACGCGCCGCGCCGCGTTGCTCGCGGTCGCGATCGCGGCGCTCGCCTGGGGGATCTTCGGAAACGGGATCCTCGGCGGGAGGATCTTCGAGGGCGGCGACATCTTCGTCTTCGTCCTCCAGGGCGTGCTACTGAACGTCTCGGGCGTGGTCCTGCTCAGCCAGACGCAGGAGAACCTCGAGGGCGCTCTGCACCGGATCGCCGCACGCAGCCTCGCGCTGAGGCTGGGGCTCGCGTACCCGCTGGCGCGCCGCGTCCGCACCGGGCTCACGCTCGCGATGTTCTCGCTCGTGGTGTTCACGATGGTGTTCATCGCCGTGCTCGCGCGCATCTTCGGCGGGCAGGTCGAGGACACGACGCGCCGCGAGGCGGGGGGGTACGACATCCTGGTCGACTCCTCGCCCGGCAACCCGGCTTCGGTCGAGGACGTGGCTGCCGTCGACGGCGTCGGGCGGGTCGCGTCGCTTCACTTCGGCAGCGCGCTGTTCGTGACGGAGTCGCATACGACCGGCTCCCAGGCGGATCGCGAGCCGCAGCCGTGGACGGTGTCGGGGATCGACGGAGCGTTCGTCGAAGGAGGGCCGCCCGCGCTCGAGGAGAGGCCGGCACGCTTCGCCACGGACGAGGACGCGTGGCGCGCGCTCGTCGCGGACCCGGACGCGGTCATCGTGCCCGAGTTCTTCCTGGTCGAGGGCGGAGGCCCCACCGGCAGCCTCGTCGAGGTCGGGGAGCGGCTCACGGTCGTGAACCCGCTGACGGGCGAGCGCGCGACGAAGGAGATCATCGCCCTCGGCGGGAACGACTTCGCCTTCTCGGGCGCCTACCTGAGCCGCACGGCCGAGTTCCGGAAGCTGCTGCGGGACAGCGTCACGCCGTCGCGCTTCTACGTCGCGGCGGAGGGCTCCGAGACCGGCGCACGCCGGACGGCCGCTCGTCTTCAGGGAGAGCTGGTCGAGAACGGGGTGGAGGCCGTGACGTTTCGGGCTCGGGTCGAGGAGTTCGGCCGCGTGAACCTGCAGTTCCTCCGGCTGATGCAGGGGTACCTCGCGCTGGGGCTGCTCGTCGGCATCGCGGGGCTCGGCGTGGTGATGGTGCGTGCGGTGAGGGAACGCCGGCGCGAGATCGGGGTGCTGCGGTCGCTGGGATTCCTGCCGGGCATGGTGCGGCGCGCGTTCCTGCTGGAGTCGGGCTTCACCGCGGTGGAGGGGATCCTGCTAGGGACGGTCCTCGCGCTCGTGACGGCGTCACAGCTCGTGGCGAACGGGGACTTCGGGCAGGGCGTGGAGTTCCAGGTGCCGTGGCTCGACGTCTCGGTCCTGTGCGCGGTGTCGCTGCTGGCGTCTCTGCTGGCGACGGCGTGGCCGGCGCAGCAGGCCTCGCAGATCCCGCCGGCGGTAGCCCTACGCGTCGCCGACTGAGCGTTTTCGTCACACACCCTCGTTAGCGTCTTCACATGGCCACCCGCCTCGCACCGTTCCGCTGCGCGTCGTGCGCGCACGAGTCCCCGCGCTGGTTCGGCCGCTGTCCCCAGTGTGGCGACTGGAGCACCGCCCAGGCCCCCGCGCCGGCGAGACCCGCGGCGACGGTTGCGACCCTTGCCGCGCCCGCGGCACCGGCACCTCGCACCGGTACCGGGAGCTCCGAGGTCGACCGCGTGCTCGGCGGCGGCTTCGTCCCCGGCGAGGTCGTCCTGCTCGCGGGCGAGCCCGGGGTCGGGAAGTCGACGCTCGTGCTCCAGATGCTGGCCGGCGTCGCGGCGGCGGGCCGCCGGGTGCTGCTGGCGACCGGCGAGGAGTCGCTCGCGCAGGTGGGGCTGCGGGCGGAGCGGCTCGGGGTCGACGGCGGCGCGATAACGGCCGTCGCCGAAGCCTCGCTCCCGTCGATCCTCGGCGCGTCCACGGCGGAGAGGCCTGCGCTGCTCGTGGTGGACTCCATCCAGACGGTCGAGGATCCGGCCCTCGAGCAGCCGGCGGGCTCGCTCGTCCAGGTCCGGGAGTCCGCCGCGGCGCTCGCGCGTCACGCCAAGGCGACGCACACGGTGGTCGTGCTCGTCGGGCACGTCACGAAGGACGGCACCGTCGCCGGCCCGCGCGCTCTCGAGCACCTCGTGGACGCGGTCCTTTCCCTCGAAGGCGACCGTTCCGCGAGCCTGCGCCTGCTCCGCGCGTCGAAGAACAGGTTCGGCTCCTGCGAGGAGACCGGCGTCTTCGTCATGGCGCGGGACGGTCTCGCGACCGTCCCGGATCCGTCCTCGCTGCTGCTCGCAGACCGCTGCCCCGGCGTCTCCGGGTCGATCGTCTTTCCCGGGCTCGAGGGGTCCCGTCCGGTGCTCGTCGAGCTCCAGGCGCTCGCGGCCCACAGCGACCTCGTCCAACCGCGGCGTGTGGCTCTCGGTGTCGACGCGCGCAGGCTGGCGATGCTCACGGGCGTGCTCGAGAAGGCCGGCACCCGTCTCGCGAAGAAGGACCTCTTCGCGTCGGCGGCCGGTGGCCTCGCGGTAAAGGAGCCCGCAGCCGACCTCGCGCTGTGCCTCGCGATCGAGTCGGCCGTCGCAGACGTCCCGGTCGACGAGCTCACGGTCGCGTTGGGCGAGGTGGGGCTCTCCGGCGAGATCAGGCGCGTCCCCGGAACCGAGCGCCGCCTCGCGGAGGCCGCGCGGCTCGGGTTCCGCCGCGCCGTCGTCCCGCGCCACGCGGCGGTCGACGACCCGCGCATCGAGGTCCGTCACGCAGCGAGCCTGCGCGACGCGCTGCCGCTCGCGCTCCGGGCCCCGGACGAAACCGTCGCGCGTCGCCGCGGGTGACCCGCGGGCCGAGGGCTCCGCGACCGCCGTCGTGCTACCCTTGGTTAGGCGACGCAGACGGCAACCACGCCCGGACCTCGACCGGCAAACGCCCGCTCGCATGCCTCGCCCCCAGGCCGTTTACGGCCCGGCAGCAAGACTGCGATCGACGACTGCAGGGAGGGATCGTCCTAGTGAGTTTCCAGGTTGGTGACAAGGTCGTCTACCCGCACCACGGTGCCGCGACCATCGAGCGGCTCGAGGACAAGGAGCTGATGGGCGAGACGCGCGAGTACTTCATCCTCAAGCTCGCTTACGGGGAGCTCACGTTGATGGTTCCGGTCGATTCGACGGAGGAGGTCGGCCTCCGCCAGGTCACCCCGGCGAAGGAAGTCCCGAAGGTCCTGAAGGTTCTGAAGAAGAACGAGCCCACGACGAACACGACGAACTGGTCGCGCCGTTTCAAGGCGAACGTCGAGAAGCTCCGCTCGGGCGATATCTACCAGGTCGCCGACGTCGTGCGCAGCCTCCACCAGCGCGACAAGGAGAAGGGCCTCGCGGCGGGCGAGAAGCGGATGCTCACGAAGGCCCGTCAGATCCTCGTGTCCGAGCTGACGTTCTCGAAGGACTGCGACGAGGAAGAGGCCGAGAAGATGCTCGACGAGGTCCTCGGATAACGGGTTCCGTAGCAGGCATCGTCGCCGCAGGCGGGCAGGGGCGGCGCGCCGGCTTCCTCGGCCCCGCCGAGCCCCCCAAGCAGTTCCGCCCCCTGGGCGGTCTCCCCTTGATCGGATGGTCCGTGCGCCTGTTGACCGACGCCGGCTGCGACCCGGTGGTGGTCGTCGTGCCGGAGGGTTCCTGGACCGACCGGCTCAGCGGCTTCGAGGTCCGCGTCGTGCTCGGAGGCGACGAGCGGCAGAAATCGGTGCGCAACGGGCTGTCCGTCGTCGACACCCCGAGCGTCGTCGTGCACGATGCGGCCCGGCCCTTCGCGACTCCGGCACTCGTCCGTGACGTCCTCGCGGCCCTGAAAGACGCCCACGGAGCGGCCCCCGCGGTGCCGGTCGCCGACACGCTGAAGGAGGTTCGCGACGGCCGCGTCATCCGGACGGTCGAGCGGTCGAGCCTCTGGGCGATCCAGACCCCCCAGGCGTTCCGGACCGACGCGCTGAAGACCGTCCACGACAAGGCGCGCGTCGACGGGTTCGTCGCGTCCGACGACGGACAGCTGATCGAGCGATACGGAGGCGTCATGCGGATCGTCGAGGGGACGCGCGACAACATCAAGCTCACGTTCCCGGAGGACTGGCGCGTGGCGGAGGCCATGGTGGCCGCGAGAGGGGGCGGCGACAGGCACGACCGCGGCGGCGACGCGGGAGGCCCGCGGCCGCGCGCCGCCGGCGCACCGGACGAGGCCGTGTGGCACGAGCCGCGTCGCGGCGGCCCGGGGCCGCGCGGTGTCTAGGACCGGCGTCGGCTTCGACGCTCACGCCTTTTCCGGCGACGCCGGAAGGCCGCTGGTGATCGGAGGCGTGACCGTGCCCGACCACGCCGGCCTGGCGGGACATTCCGACGCCGACGTCCTGAGCCATGCCGTCGCAGATGCGCTCCTCGGCGCCGCCGCCCTCGGCGACCTCGGCAGCCGGTTCCCCGACGGCGCCCGCTGGAGGGACGCGTCGAGCCTGGCGATACTGGAGGAGACCGCGGCGCTCCTCGCGCGAGCCGGGTACGTCGTCGTCAACGTCGACGCCTCGGTCATCGCGCAGGCGCCGCGGCTGGCTCCGTACCGCGACGACATGCGCGCTCGGGTGGCGCAGGCGCTCGGGGTCGGCGACGGGGCGGTCTCGGTGAAGGCGACGACCACGGATCATCTGGGGTTCACCGGGCGGGGCGAAGGCATCGCCGCACTAGCGGTCGCGACGATCGAGCGGGCTTAGGGTACGGCGATGGCGGTGCGGATCTACGACTCCAGGTTGCGGGCGGTGGTGCCGCTGCAGACGCGCGACGAGGGGCGCGTCGCGATGTACTGCTGCGGACCGACCGTCTACAACTACATCCACGTCGGCAACGCCCGCACCTTCGTGTGGTTCGACGCCGTCCGCCGCTACCTCGTCTACCGCGGGTACGACGTGACGTATGTCATGAACTACACCGACGTCGACGACAAGATCATCGAGCGCGCGAACCTCGAGGGGATCCCGCCGGACGGCATCACGAAGAAGTACGAACGCGCCTTCGAAGAGGACATGGCCGCGTTCGGCGCGACCCCGGCCGACATAGTGTGCCGCGCGACCGACCACGTCGGCCTGATGGTCGAGGCGGTGGAGGGCCTGGTCGACAAGGGTCTGGCGTACGAGGCGGAGGGCGACGTCTTCTTCGCGGTCGAGAAGTTCGACGGCTACGGGAGCCTGTCGGGACGTAGCCTCGACGACATGCGAGCGGGCGAGCGGATCGAGCCGCACGAGCACAAGCGCCATCCGCTCGACTTCGCCCTGTGGAAGTCGGCGAAGGAGGGGGAGCCCTCGTGGCCGTCGCCGTGGGGGCCGGGCCGTCCCGGGTGGCACATCGAGTGCTCCGTGATGTCGACGAAGTACCTCGGGATGGGGTTCGACGTCCACGGCGGCGCGAGCGACCTGATCTTCCCGCACCACGAGAACGAGCTGGCGCAGGCGGAGGGGCTTGCCGGCACCGGGCCGTTCGTCCGGCACTGGCTGCATGCCGGGCTGGTGCAGATGGAGACGGAGAAGATGTCGAAGTCGCTCGGCAACTTCGTCCTCGCCCACGACCTCGTGCAGCGCTACGACGGCGAGGCCATCCGGTACTGGATGCTCGCCGGCTCGTACCGGACGCAGGCGTCGTTCACCGACGCGGCGCTGGACGACGCGGAGTCGTCGTACGCGCGCTGGAAGACGTTCGTCGAGTCGGCGCGGCACGCGCTCGGCGAGGCGATGCCGCGGGAGACGGTTGCCCGGCGTCCTGCCGGCGAGGAGCCCGACGACCCGCACGTCGCGGGGTTCGTCGCCGCGATGGACGACGACTTCAACTCCGCCGGCGCGTTCGCGGTCGTCCACGACCTCGTGAGGGAGGGCAACAGACGCCTTGCCGGCGCGCAGGCCGGCGACGAGGCCGACAGGACCGCGCTCGCCGCGCTCGCAGCGACGTTCCAGGAGCTGACGGGAGTGCTCGGGTTCCGCTTCCCCGCACGGGCGGAGGCGTCGGGGATCGTCGAGGGCCTGCTCGACTTCCTGCTGGAGATGCGGGAGGAAGCCCGGGCGGAGAAGGTCTACGCGCGGTCGGACGCGATCCGCGACCGGCTCGCGTCGCTCGGAGTGACGATCGAGGACACACCCGCGGGCCCCCGGTGGAGACTCGGCGGTCGCTGAGCGACGACCCCGGCGTCGTCTGGGGGCGCCGGCCGGTGCTGGAGGCGCTCGCGAGCGACCGGGGCGTCGAGCGCATCCTCCTCGCGCGGGATCTGGCGCCATCGGGGATCATCGGCGAGAGCCGGCGGAGGGCGGAGGCCGCGGCCGTGCCGGTCCGCCTCGTGCCGAGGTCGGAGGTCGCGGCCGCGGCCGGCCGCGTCAACCACCAGGGCGTCGTGGCCTTCACGGCTCGGTTCCGGTACGCGCCGGTCGAATCGATCCTCGGGTACGACGACGCGCGCGTCCTCTTCCTGGACGGCGTCACCGACCCCCACAACCTCGGATCGTTGCTGCGCTCGGCCGACGGCGCAGGTTTCCACGGAGTCGTGATCCCCTCGCGGAGGTCGGCCGGCGTCACCGGGACGGTTCGTCGTGTGTCGGCGGGAGCCGCCGAGGTCGTGCCGGTCGCGCGGGTGAGCAGCCTCGGCGCGGCGCTGGATCACGCGAAGAGGGCCGGTCTCTGGGTGGTGGGGCTCGACGGCGACGCGGAGGACGACGTGTGGAGCAGCCCGCTGGTCGAGCCCCCCGTCGCGCTGGTGCTCGGGGCTGAGGACCGCGGCATCAGCAAGGGCGTCGCGGGGCGCTGCGACGCAGTGTTGAGGATTCCCTCGGCGGGAAGGATCTCATCGCTGAACGTCGCGGTGGCCGGGGCCGTCGCCATGTTCGAGGTCTCGCGAAGGATGACCCGTCGAGTACGCTCAAACCCCGCAACGGGGGGATCCACGGATGCGACTGAGGGCGATTTCGGAGTGGGGTGACGAGGAGCTCGTCGATCGCGCCCGCGAGGGCGACGACCACGCGATAGAGACGCTCCTACACCGGTACAGGCACTACGCGAGGGCGAAGGCGCGCACGTACTTCCTCGCGGGCGCGGACCGCGAGGACATCGTCCAGGAAGGGATGATCGGTCTCTTCAAGGCGATCCGTGACTTCCAGGTCGAGAAGAACACGGCGTTCCGGGCGTTCGCGGAGCTCTGCATCACCCGGCAGATCATCACCGCGATCAAGACGGCGACGAGACAGAAGCACATCCCGTTGAACTCGTACGTGTCGTTGAACAAGCCGGCGTCGGGGACGCCCGAGGGCGACGAGGACCGGCCGCTGTCGGACGCCCTGATCAGCGCTGCCGTCGCCGACCCCGCAGAGCTCGTCATCTCGGCCGAGGAGATCGCTTCGATCAAGCAGTCCGTCGGGCGCCTGCTGTCCGGCCTGGAGACCGAGGTCCTGCAGCTCTACATGGACGGCAAGTCGTACCAGGAGATCGCCGACATGCTCGGGCGGCACGTGAAGTCGATCGACAACGCCCTCCAGCGGATAAAGCGGAAGCTCGAGCACCACCTCGCTGAAGCACAGGTGTGAGACTCCGGAGCAGTACCCTCTTGGTGGCGCGCTGGAGTAGCTCAGTTGGTAGAGCAGCCGCCTTGTAAGCGGCAGGTCGCAGGTTCGATCCCTGTCTCCAGCTCTCGCAACCGCACCCGCCACCGGCCGCGTCGGCGAGCGGTGCCTGGAAGACCGACGGGAAGTGGATCTTGGAGATAGAGCAGACGACGAGCCCGCTGGAGGCGCCGCCCGGCGACTCGGCGTGGGAGACGGCGCTCGCGCAGCTGGACGAGGCGGCGGAGCTGATGGGTCTCGCGCCGGGCGTCCACCTGACCCTTCGCAATCCCAAGCGGGCGCTGATCGTCTCGGTCCCGTTCCGGATGGACGACGGCACGACCCGCGTCTACCAGGGGTATCGCGTCCACCACAACGTCACGCGGGGGCCGGCCAAGGGCGGAATCAGGTACCACCCGGACGTGGGGCTCGGCGAGGTCAAGGCGCTCGCGATGTGGATGACGTGGAAGTGCGCGATCGCCGGCATCCCGTTCGGCGGCGCCAAGGGCGGCGTGGCGGTGGACCCGCGGACGCTGAGCCGCGCCGAGCTCGAGCGCATGACGCGCCGGTACGCGTCGGAGATCCTTCCGCTGATCGGCCCCGAGCGCGACATCCCGGCCCCCGACATGAACACGAACGAAGAGATCATGTCGTGGATCATGGACACGTACTCCCAGAACAAGGGGTACTCGGTGCCCGGCGTCGTCACCGGCAAGCCCGTTGCGATCGGCGGCTCCAAGGGGCGCGGCGGCGCCACCTCCCGCGGCGTGATGTTCATGATCTTCTCGACGCTGCGCGCCCTCGGCATCGCTCCCGAAGAGGTGACGGTCGCGATCCAGGGATACGGAAAGGTCGGCGGCTTCGCGGCTCAGCTGCTCCACGACGCCGGCTGCCGCGTCGTCGCGGTGTCGGACGTGGACGGCGGGCTCTACCGCGATCGCGGGCTCGACCCGGAGGCGATCAACCGGCACAAGCGCGAGGCCGGCACCGTCGCCGGCTTCGCCGGCGCGGACGCGATCACGAACGAGGAGTTGCTCGAGATCGACTGCGACGTGCTCGTCCCGGCCGCGATCGAGGGCGTGATCACGGTCAAGAACGCCGACCAGGTCCGGGCGAAGATCGTATGCGAGGCCGCGAACGGGCCGGTCACCTTCGAGGGCGACAAGATCCTGACCGACAAGGGCATCTTCGTCATCCCGGACATCCTGGCGAACTCGGGCGGCGTCACCGTCTCCTACTTCGAATGGGTGCAGGACATCCAGGCCTACTTCTGGAGCGAGGAGGACGTGAACGACAGGCTGCGCCAGATCATGGAGAAGTCGTTCGACGAGGTCCACGCGCTCGCCCAGGAGAAGAACCTGACGATGCGGCAGGCCGCGCACTGGATCGGCGTCGGGAGAGTCGCCGAGGCGCATCTCACCCGGGGCCTGTTCCCCTAGGGCGGAAAAGAAGAGAGCCCCCTCGCGCGAGGGGCTCCTTTCTCCGGGAGGAGCCCGCCTCCCCCCGCATGCGTTCGCCGAAAATCCGCACCTCGCGAAATCCTGCGCCATAGGCTGTGCCGTATGGACGACCGGCACGAGACCCTCTCCGGACGAGACGTCGCCATCCTCGATTTCGAGCGTTCTTGGTGGAAGCACGCGGGCGTGAAGGAGCAGGCGATCCGCGAGCGCTTCGACATGTCGGCGACGCGCTATTACCAGCTGCTCAACGAGCTTCTCGAGAACCCCGCGGCCCTCGCGCACGACCCCATCCTCGTAAAGCGGCTGAAGCGGCTTCGCACGTACCGCCAGCGGCAGCGCGTCGCGCGGCTTCTCGGAGCGGAGTACTCGCCGGGCCGGAAGTAGGCCCTCGCGGTGGGTCGTCACTCCTCACCCGAACAGCTCCATTTCTACAAATCGGTCGTCGGGTGGTTCCTGCCGTGGGTCCTCATCGCGGTCGTCGTCGGGACGGCGGTCTGGATCGCGGTCGAGGCCGTCGGCGGCGCGACCGGCGGCTCGTCCAGCGCGTCGGCCACGGCGACTGCGACGGCCGAGCCAACCGCCGAGCCGGAGCGTACGGCCGAACCCGCGACCCCCGACGCAGAGGTCACGGCGGAGCCCACTCCCGAGGCGACGACGGAGCCCAGGGAAGACGTCGAGCCTCTGATCACCGAGGGCGTGACCGTGCAGGTGCTGAACGCGACAGAGGTCGCCGAGGCCGACGACCGGATGGCGGACAAGCTGTCGAAGCTCGGGTTCACGGTCGTCGCGGTCGAGTCCGCGTCGTCACGCTACGAGGCGACGACGGTGTTCTGGTCGACCGACGCGTCGAAGGAGGCCGCGCAGCGCCTTGCCGACAGGTTCGGCTGGATCGCGGAGGCGAAGCCCCAGAACCTCTCGACGACCGTGAGCCTGCACGTCGTCGTCGGCGCCGACGAGGCCTAGCGGGAACATTCCCGCCAGGCCTCGCTGTGACTCCCAGGTGAGGGCGAAGCGTCAGCCGCGCCGCTTGTGCCGGTGCAGGCGGTCGGAGACGTCGTAGCAGGGCGGCAGGTCTTCGTGCGACCCGTCGGGCTGTAGCTCCGCGCCGCACATCGACGCGTACGTGCGTCCGTAGACCTCAGTGACCCACCGGTACCCGGCGCCTCCGACGTACGCCCGCGGGAACGCCGTCGAGAGGGATCGCGCGTCCGGCCGCCACACCCGCGCGAACCCGACGAAGCGTCCACCCGCCGTCAACATGACACCGTAGAGCGACCCGTCCTCCGCTTTCCGAACGTACAGGTCCCTCTCCATCCCGCCGGAGCCTCTGCTGCTGGGGACCTTCGCGCCGCCGGTCGTGAAGCCGCGGCCGTCCAGGTCGAACCGGAACCTGATCGAGAAGTGGTCGAAGTCGCGGGCCCGGTTCACGAGCAGGTCCGTCGACCAGTCCTCCCGCATCGTGACCGTGTGCTCCGCCAGCCTTGCGCCGCCTCTCTTCAGCCAGTGGGGCTGCCGTGCGGGCGTCCCCGCGGTCGCGTGGCCGTGGCTCTCGGACACGACGTCGACGGTGAGGGCTCCGTTGTCGGCGGCGTTGTCTTCGAAGGTTGCGGACCCGGCAGCCGCGTGGCCGGTCAGGCCGAGCACGGCTGCCACGAGGATCACTCTCGGGCGCATCGTCGTCTCTCTTCTCCGGATCAGTTCGTGCGGCCGTCGGCGACCTGACAGCTGAGGGGTTCTTCTGCGGTCGCCTCGGAACAGATCGAGGATAGCCAGATCGAGCGAGCGGTGTTGAACACAGTCAGGCTGCCGGTCTCGTCCGCGATGTACGTCGGCGCCCCGCTGCCCGGCTTCCAGTAGTCGTCCTTGTTGCAGTCGACGAACCACTCCTTCTGGGTCGCGCACGTCGTGACGCGGCCGGTCGTGTAGTCGGCGGAGCCGTCGTTGTAGCACATGAGGTCGTGGTGGGTCTCGGTGCCGCTGACCCACGCGTCGTTGCAGTGTGACCTCTCGATCCCGTGCGGCGCCCTCGGGTTCACGGCGTCGAACGCGTGCGTCGACTCGTGGCCGAAGGTGTAGGCGACCCAGTTGTTGCCTCCGCGCGTGTCGACCGGCATCCTTACGCCGTACGTGCTGCTGGTGTCGTTCCCCGGAGCGCCCGCGCCGTTCCCGCCGAAGCAGGTGAAGCTCCCGCCGCCGATCGGGGCCTTCGCGTTGTCGTTGTCGATCCAGTAGAAGTAGATGTAGCTCCGGTTGGTGTGGCCGGAGTCGAAGCCGGTCTTGCGGACGTCGTACTTCGAGATGGTTCCCGCCGACCCGTCCTTGGACGGGTCGATCTTCATCTTCCAGACGTCGATGATTCCCGAGACGCACAGCACACGGTAGTGCTGGTCCTGTTCCCCTGCCGACTGATCCAGGCGGTAGTCCGCCCGCTGCACCTTCTTGCGGATGTTCGCGATCTCGGTGGCGGACCTGTCGT
This sequence comes from Actinomycetota bacterium, assembly GCA_046263255.1. Taxonomy (GTDB): domain Bacteria; phylum Actinomycetota; class CADDZG01; order CADDZG01; family WHSQ01; genus JALZEG01. The sequence goes on along the minus strand of JBHELD010000041.1, from coordinate 24,281 downwards.
TGAGGCCGCCCACCGCGGGGTCCGCCCACGCGTAGACGTTGACGATGTAGTACGCGCCCTTCGCTGAGTTGTAGCAGGGCATCTTCGGCAAAGACGAGTCGCTCGTCTCGTTGTCGGCGACGAACTGCGTCATCTCGACCAGGTCGTCGTTGTGCTCGTGCCGGTCGTGGATCTCCCGGCACTCTCTCGGCTCGCACGGCACGCCGTCCCGCCCGACGGGCGAGAACCCTCCCGGTATCGACGCCGTGCCGCGCTCGGCCCCCTGCGCGAGCGCGATCGAAGCGAACAGCAACGGCATTACGAGCGCGCCTGCGAGCGCATGCTTCAACCTCACGTGGAACCCCCTCTTTCGTCCGACTGGCAGACGAAAAGATAGAGAGGGCGCCTCTCGGCGTGTATAGCGCGATCCGACTATTTTCGACGCCCGGCGGTAACTAGCGCGGCCGCGGCTCCCGCGCCGACACCGTCAGCTCCAGCTCGAGCTCCAGCGTCCCCGTCAGCGGCGTCCCGGCGCCGGACGTCGGGACCACGCGCACCTCGAAGGTGCCGTCTGTCGTGGACCGCGCCTCCTGCAGGACGCCGTTGTCGATGTCGAAGCGCGCGTGCTGGTCGGTCGTCCCGGTGCCGGCCAGCTCCGCCACGCCCTGGGGGAGCTGCGTCGTCCACTGCAGCGGCCCCTCCCCCCTGTAGGAGAGCTCGGCTACGGGACCATCGTCGTCGAGGTAGAGCGACTCGAGCGTCCCGCGCGCCTGTATCTCCTGGAACACCCGGCCGACGTCGAACAACCTCTCGGAGTCCCACTGGCCGCCGAGCTTCACGGGGTCGAGCGGGAGCGCGGGGCGGTAGGTGCCGATGAACACGAGCTCGTCGGGATCGAGCTGCGCGGCGTCCACGCCGTCGACCTCGAGCACCTCCGTCACGCCGCCGTAGCGGTCGAGCCGCAGCGCGAACGAGCGGTCGCCGGAGCCCGGGGCCGGCAGACCATCCTCCTCGACGACGATCGGCGACATCCTGACCTCGACGACGGCGCCGTCCGCGTCGGACTCGCGCACCCTCTCCGCGACGTCGAAGATCACGCGGTACGACCCCTCGCCGCCACCGCCGATGTCCCACCGGGCCGAGCCCGCGGCCTCCAGCCGGTACTCCCTGACCCCGGCGGGGAACCGGTACTCGAGGTCCACCGTGTCGGGGCGGCACGCCGACAGCGCGAGGAGAAGCACGACGGCACGGCGCATGCGCGCAGCATAGTGGCCGGTACGCTGCGGGTTCGTGTCCGACGACCTGTTCCGCCCCTTCCTCGAACGGCCGGATCGCGCCGGCATCTTCCTCGACTTCGACGGCACGCTGTCCGAGGTCGTCCGCGTGCCTTCCGAGGCGCGCCCGGTCCAGGGGGCGCGGGAGCTGCTGGCGGAGCTCGGCCGTGCCTACGCCGTCGTAGCCGTCGTGTCGGGGCGCTCCGCGCACGAGCTCCTCGAGTGGCTCGGTCCCGATATCGAGATCTGGGGCGTCCACGGCGCGCAGCGGACGGTCGCAGGGAACGTGCAGCTCTCGCCTGCAGCCGCTCCCCACGGAGAGCTGATGAGACGCGTGCACCAAGAGGCCGCGGCCCGAGTCGAGGACCTCGGTCTGGACGGGGTGATCGTCGAGGACAAGGCCGTGATGGTGACGCTGCACTACCGCAACGCCGCCGATACCAACGGCGCCCGCCGAGCGTTGAACGAGCTCGCGGACTCTCTCGCAGCGCGACACGGTCTGATCCGCGCGTCCGGTCGCCATGCCTACGAGCTGCGGCCCCCGGTGGACTTCACGAAGGCAGCGGTCGTGCTCGAGAGGAGCCGGGGTCTTGCCGCGGTCGCGTTCGCGGGAGACGACAAGGTCGACCTGCCCGCCTTCGACGCGCTCGACGAGCTCGCGGAGCAAGGCGCCGCGGTGCTGCGGATCGCGGTGGATTCGGACGAAGCGCCGCCCGAGCTGCTGCGGCGCGGAGACGTGGTGGTGGAAGGCCCGAAGGGTGCCCTCGACTTCCTGAGTCGCTTCCTGCCCGGCTAGCTGGCCGTGGACCGAGCGCGCTAACGCCGCGGCGCCGCCGCCGTCTGCGGCGCGTCGCCGACCCTGATCGCCTCGAGGTCGTCGAGCTGCGCGTTGATCCAGTCCTCGGGCTTGCGCGCCGTCGAGATCGCGCGCAGCTTGGCGGCGCGGGCGCGGCGGTCGTCCGCCGGCATGTCTATCGCCCGAGCGAGTGCTTCGGCAGTGGCGGATACGTCGATCTGGTCGGAGATCGCGACGGCGTGGTCGCCGAGCTCCTCGTAAGAGCCCGCCCCCCGCGACAGCACGAGGACGCCGTCTCTCTCGTTGAGGCAACAGCCCTCCTTCGAGACGAGGTTCATCCCGTCCATGATCGGGTTCACCAGCAGGACGTCGTAGACGCGGTACGCGCCGAGCGTCCGGTCGAAGTCGTCCTTCATGTACAGGTCGATCGCGCCGGGATGACGTGCGTTCACCTCTGCAGCCGCCGCCTCTATCCGTTCCGAGTAGAGCCGGTACTCCGGCATGCTCTGGCGCGACGGGTACAGGCAGGCCGCGAAGCGGGCGCTCCCCGCGAGGTCGGGGCGCCGGTCCAGCAGCAGTCCGAACGCCTGGAACCCGCGGACGACGTTCTTCGACGGCTCCGCGCGGTCGGCGCGCACCACGAGAGGGCCGTCGGCGCCGGAACGGAAGAGCTTCGCCCACGCCGACGCGGCGGCGCCCGACGCGCGCGCGTTCAGCTCGTCGGCGTCGATCGGGATGGGGTACTCGCGCACCCACGTGTCGATCGCCTCGTGTCTGACCAGACCGGCCGAGCGGTCGACGTCCGCGCCGATCCGTTCGCAGCAGTCGAGGAAGTTGTGAACCCACGCGCCGACGTGGAACCCGACCAGGTCCGCGCCCAAGAGCCCCTCGATCACCGACTGCGGGATCGGCCGCGGGACCCGCTCGAGCCCGTCGTCCGGCCCGCAGAACGACGAGTGCGTGAAGTGGAAGATCGTCTGATCGGGCCGCAGCCGGCGGAGCTCCGCCGGCGCGGTCGACAGGTGGTAGTCCTGGAAGAGCACGAGCCCGGACGGCCCCGCGACCTCGGCGACCGCGGCCGCGAAGCGCCGGTTGACCGGCCGGTACGCGTCCTCCCACGCCTTCAGGTCGTCTTCGTCGAACGTCTTCACGTCGAGCTCGTCCCAGAGGCAGTGGTTCGCGAACCAGAGCATCCGGTTCGAGACGACGTCGTAGTAGCGCGCATACGTCTCGGGATCGATCTCGAGGAGGTAGACCGGATACCCCAGCTGCTCGGCGAGCCCGTCGGCCGCCCCCGCCGCCACTGCTTTGCGGTCGGCTTCCGACGTCGTCGCGGCGACCCACACCGCGCGTTCGCCGAGCCGTCGTGCAACGGGATCGAGCGCTCCGGCAAGTCCCCCTGCTCCGCGACGCGTGTCGAACCCGTCGGAGGTCTCGACGAACGACACCGGCCCACGATTCGACACGAGGACGATCGTGGTGTCGTCGCGCATGGTCCTTATCCTAGGTGGACTTGAGAATCCTCCTCGCCCCCGACAAATTCAAGGGCACGCTCGACGCTCCCGCGGTTGCTGCCGCGATGGCCGCCGGCGCGCGCGACGCCCGTCCCGAGTCCGACACGAGGATCCATCCTCTGGCCGACGGCGGCGAAGGGACCCTCGACTGCGTGCTCGCGGCCACGCGCGGCGACGTCGCGGTCGTCGAGGCCGAGAATGCCTTCGGTGCGCGCACCGCCGCGCGCGTCCTGGACCACGGCGACGCCGTGATGGTCTCGATGCACGAGACCGCGGGTCCTCCTGCTCGGCCCCGTCCCTCGGACGCGTTGCGCGCGTCGTCCCGCGGGACCGGCGTCACCCTCGTCGGTGCCGTGCAACGGTTCCCGGATCGGGAGATCGTGGTCTTCGTCGGGGGCAGCGCGTCGACGGACGGAGGAGCCGGGGCCGCTCAGGCCGCGGGATGGCGCTTCCTCGACGCGCGCGGGCGCGACCTTCCGCCGGGCGGGGGCGCGCTGCGCCGGTTGCACCGGATCGAGCCGCCTCCGCGCCGGATCGCCGCGCGGGTCGCGGCGGCATGCGACGTCGACGCGCCGCTGCTGGGGCCGCGCGGAGCGGCGGCGCTGTTCGCGCCGCAGAGGGGCGCGTCCCCCGCCGAGGCGCGCGTGCTCGAGGACGGGCTCGGCATCCTGGCCGAAAGGATCCGCGTGGACCTCGGCCTCGACGTCGCGAGCCTCCCGGGCTCCGGCGCGGGCGGTGGGATGGGGGCGGGTCTCGTCGCGTTCTTCGGCGCGCGCCTGGCGCCGGCCTTCGAGCTCGTCGCTGCGGCGACGGAGCTCGGCGGCGGCGTCCACTGGGCCGACGCGGTCGTTACCGGCGAGGGCAGGATCGACGAGGGAACCTTCGAGGGCAAGGTCGTCGCCCGCGTCGCGGCACGTGCCTCCGCGGCGGGCAAGCCGTGCGGGGTCGTCGCCGGCGAGGTCCGCCTGCCCGCAGAGCAGCTCCCGCTTCATGCAAGGCTCGGCGTCGACGCGGTGGAGGAGCTGGTCTCCCGGTGCGGCCGCGCGCGGGCGTTCTCGGATCCCGCCGGATGCGTGCGGTCGGCGACCGCGAGGGTGGTCGCGGACCTCTCCCCGGGATGAGCCACACCGTCCGGGCATACTGACGCCGTGAACACTCAGGCGCCCCCGCGCTTGCCGGCCGGAGAGAGGCTCCGCCGCGCCGGCATGGCCGCGTGGTCGATCATCGGCCTGCTCATCGTCGTCGCGATCGGGCTGTGGCTCCTCTACAAGGTCCGCGTGATCTTCCCCCCGCTCGTCCTCGCGCTGCTGATCATCTATCTCCTAAACCCGATCGTGACGAGGCTCGAGCGCCGCGGCGTGCGCCGGTCGATCGGCGCCGTCCTCAGCTACGTCGTCGTGCTCGGGAGCCTCACCGTCGTCGGCATCCTGGTGGCCCCGCTCGTGTCGAACCAGATCTCGAACTTCTCGGACAACGTCCCGCAGCTGCGGCAGGACCTCGTGGACTCGATCAACGACCTCGCCACCCGTATCGAGGACCGCTTCGGCGTCGCGATCGACACCGAGCAGATCTCGTGCCTGCTAGGGCCGGAGGGCACGTCGGTCGCGGGCGACTTCTCGACCGCGGAGTGCGACGAGGTCACGCGCGAGTTCCGGGAGCGGCTGAGCCATCAGGCGGGCCGGATCACCGAGATCGGGTTCTCCGTCCTCGAGGGGCTCCTCGTGTTCATCCTGGCCCCCCTGCTCGCGCTGTACATCCTCATCGACCTTCCCCAGCTTCAGCGCGACGCGTTGAACCTCGTGCCGGCGTCGCATCGGGAGGAGTTCGCCGACCTCGGCTCGAAGATCGGGCGCGCCGTCGGCGGCTTCTTCCGTGGGCAGCTCTTCGTCGCGCTGATGGTCGGCGTGATGTCGAGCATCGGTTTCTGGCTGATCGGCCTCCCGTTCTGGCTGGTGATCGGCGCGATAGCGGGCTTCACGAACCTCATCCCGCTGGTCGGGCCGTTCATCGGCGGCGGGCTCGGCCTGATCGTCGGGATCGTGACGGAGGGGCCCGCGCTCGGTCTCGGCGCCGCGCTCGTCGCTCTGGTCGTCCAGCAGATCGACAACCACGTCATCAGCCCGAACGTCATGAAGCGCACCGTCCAGCTCCATCCCGCGACCGTGATGCTGTCGCTGCTCGCGGGCGGGACCCTCGCCGGGTTCTGGGGCGTCCTGCTCGGCGTCCCCACGGTGGCGGTCGTCAAGCTCTTTCTCGCCCACTTCTGGACGACCCGCGTCCTCGGCGAGGACGTGTCGCCGCACGCGCGCCGCGGCGGGCCGCGCGAGGCGCCGTCGGTCGTCCCGGACGAAGAGTCACCCCGCGAGGGCACGTAGCGGAGCCCCCTCGAAGCGACTACGCTCTTGTTGCAACACGTTGCAACAAGGGAGGCGGCGTGCACGTACCTGACGGGTTCATCGGCGTCGCCGCGTCCGCAGGTGCGGGCGTGGTCGCGCTGGCCGGTCTGTCGGTGGCGGCGAGGAAGGCCGAGGCAGACCTCGACGACCGTCGCGTGCCGCTGACCGGGCTCGTCGCCGCGTTCGTCTTCGCGGCCCAGATGATCGCGTTTCCGATCGCAGGCGGCACGAGCGGCCACCTCATAGGCGGCGTCCTCGCGGCGGTTCTCGTCGGACCCTGGGCGGGCGCGATCTGCCTCGCGGTCGTCGTCGTAGTCCAGGCGCTGTTCGCCGACGGCGGCCTCACCGCGCTCGGCCTGAACCTCGTCAACCTGTCGCTGGTGACGACGCTGGGCGGGTACGCCGTCTTCGCAGCCCTGCTCGCGGTCCTGCCGAGGCGTCCGATGGTCGTGCCGGCGGCCGCCGGCGTCGCCGCCGCGCTGTCGGTGCTCTTCGCCTCGACCGCTTTCGCCGTCGAGTACGCCCTCGACGGCCGAGGCGGGGCAGACCCCGCCGTCGTGCTCGCCGCGATGACGGGTATCCACGCCCTGATCGCGGCCGGCGAAGGCGTCGTGACGGCAGGGGCGGTCGGTGCGGTCCTTTCGGTGCGCCCGGACCTGGTGCATGCAAGGGTCGAGCGGGAAACACCGCGGCTGACGGAGCGGCCGGCGTGAGGCGCCGGATCGTCGCAGTCGCATTCTGCGCGGTCGCGATCCTCGCGGCGCTCGCGGCTCCCTTCGCGAGCGAGGCTCCCGACGGGCTCCAGCGCGTCGCCCGCGACGAAGGTTTCGCTGCGGCCGAGCAGCCGCACACGTTCGACGACGGGCCCGTGGCCGGCTACGAGGTCGAGGGCGTCGGCGGCGAGACGTCCAGGGGCCTGTCGGCGCTCGCGGGCGTCGTCGTCGCATTCGCAACCGCCATCGCTGCGTGCTGGACGCTCGCGCGCCTTCGAGCGCGGCGCGGCCGCGGAGCGGGACCCTGAGCGGAGACCGCGCGGACGGCCTATACGTGCCCGGGGACGGCCGCGTCCACCGCGCGGCGCCGCAGTGCAAGGTCCTCGCGACGTTCCTGTTCGCAGTCGCGGTCGCGGCCACGCCGGCGCGGACGGTATGGCCGTTCGCCGGCTACCTCTGCCTCCTCGCGGCCGTGGCCGCCGCGGGAGCGATCCCGCCGGCGTTCGTCGCGCGGCGGCTCGTCTTCGAGGTCCCGTTCGTCGCCTGCGCGCTCGTGCTCCCGCTGACCGCCGGCGGTCCCGACCTCGAGCTGGGTCCGCTGGCGCTGTCGCGCGAGGGGCTGTGGGGAGCCTGGAACGTGGTCGCCAAGGCGACGCTGGGCCTGATCGCGACGCTGCTCCTCGCGGCGACCACATCGGTGAGCGACATCTTGCGGGGCCTGGAGGCGCTGCGCGTCCCTCGCGCCTTCACCTCCGTCGCGTCGTTCCTGTTCCGCTACGCGGGCGTCGTCTCGGACGACGCCCGGCGCATGCGCCTCGCGCGGCGGTCGCGGGCATACGAGCCGCGCTGGCTGTGGCAGGCGCGGGGTCTCGCGCCGGCAACGGGCGCGCTGTTCGTGCGCTCGTTCGAGAGGGGCGAGCGCGTCCACGTCGCGATGCTCGCGCGCGGGTTCGACGGTTCGGTACCGCGCCGTGCGGGCGCGGCCGCGCCGTCCCAGTGGGTCCTCGCGCTCCTCGTTCCGGCGGCCGCCGCGGCGATCGCCGGGCTCGCGTGGACGTGATCCCGCCCGCGATCGAGGCCCGGGGCCTCTCCTACCGGTACCCCGACGGCCACGCCGCGCTGCGGGACGTCGACCTCACCGTCGGCGCGGGGGAGCGCGTTGCCCTGCTGGGGCCGAACGGAGCCGGAAAGACCACGTTTGCGCTGCACCTGAACGGTATCCTGACGCCGGCCGCGGGATCGGTCCTGATCGACGGCCTCGAGGTCGCGCGTCCCCGGCTGAAAGAGGTGCGCCGGCGCGTCGGCATCGTCTTCCAGGATCCCGACGACCAGCTGTTCATGACGACGGTGGCCGAGGACGTCGGGTTCGGCCCGGTGAACCTCGGCTACCGCGGGCGCGAGCTGGACGAGCGCGTGGCGGCGGCACTCGATTCGGTGGGTATGACCGGCGCGTCCGGCCGGCCCCCGCACCACCTCAGCATCGGCGAACGGCGGCGCGCCGCGCTGGCAACGGTCCTCGCGATGGACCCGACGATCCTCGTGCTGGACGAGCCGACGTCGAACCTCGACCCGGCGGGACGCCGGGAGCTGGCGGACGTCCTCGGGAAGCTGTCGGTGACGCTGGTGACGATCACGCACGACCTCCCCTACGCGCTGCAGCTCTGCGAGCGAGCCGTGCTGATGGACGGCGGCGAGGTCGTCGCCGACGCGCCGGTGCGGGACCTGCTGCGCGACCGCGACCTCCTCGAGCGCCACAGGCTCGAGCTCCCCTACGGGTTCGAGCCGGCAGCCTCCTCCTGAGCGCAGCGGGCACACACGCCGGAGATCGCGAAATGGGTGAAGTCGGCCGTGAAGCCGCTCCGGTCGCGCAGGGCGTCGCGCAGCGGCGCGGCCTCGCCGGCCGGGAGAGTCGCGTAGCTCCCGCAGACGCTGCAGAGCAGGTGCACGTGGTCGTGCGCGCCCACGCGGTACTCCGCCCCTCCCTCGAGGTGAGCGTGGGAGACGAACCCCAGCTCCTCCAGGAGCGCGAGCGTCCGGTAGACCGTCGACGCGTTCACGCCCAGCTCGCGCGCCTGCACGCGAGCGACGAGCTCTCCCGGGGCGATGTGCCCCTTCATCCGCAGCGCCTCCTCGACGACCGCAAGGCGCTGCGCGGTGACGCGATGGCCCCGCGCGCGCAGGGCCTCGACGACGGCGTCCGCCGGGTCGCTCACGGCGGCGTCGTCCCGACGCTCGCCATCGGCGGCCGTCGTTGCAGGCGCACGTCGGTGGTGCGCGGCTCCGGCGCCGCCCCGGACTGGTCGAACTGGACGAGCACGCCCGGGAGCGCGTCCGCGGTCTTCAACCGGCCGTGATCCTCGGCCGCGGTGAGGATCGCCTGCGCGATCTCCGCCGACATCCGTCCCAGCGCCGCGACGTCGCGGTTGCGATGAACGCGCGCACCGAGGTCCGCCTGTGCGAGCGCGTCGATACCTTCGGCGGCTGCGAGGTCGATGAGGATGCCCGCCTCGACGGCGTACCCGGTGAACATCGGCAGCCGCGCGAGGGCCTCTCGCCGCCCTGCGTACTCCCCCGAGAGCGGCTGCACGACGGCCGCCAGCTCCGGGAACAGGAGGTTGAGCAGCGGCCTCGCGGCGAGCTCGGTCACGCGCCCGCCGCCGCCGGCCTCTCCCGCGGCAGCTCGCAGAGGGCGCCGGTAGAACCCCTTGCAGAGCAGGATCGACTCGTCGGCCAGCAGCGGCGCGACGAGGTTCGTGACGAAGTGCGACCCGAAGTTCCGCGTGTCGGAGTCGAGCCACACCACGACGTCGCCCCGGGCTACGGCGAGGCTCTTCCAGAGGACCTCGCCCTTGCCGGGCACTTCCGGCGGCCCCACGGCGCGCTCCAGCACCTCCCCGGCCGCGACGACCCGGGCTCCGCCCGCCTCGGCCTCCGCGACGGTGGCATCGGAGGAGCCGCTGTCGACGACGACCAGCTCGTCGACCAGCCCCACGCGCTCGACCAGCTCGGAGGAGATCGTCGAGCAGATCGACCCGATCGTGTCCTGCTCGTCGAGCGCGGGAAGGCAGACGCTGATGGTCGCCCCGCGGGCGCGCTTGGCCGCGGCGACCGCGGACGGCGCGGGCGAGCCGAGGAAGGTCCGCCGCGCGAACCAGTCCGCGAGCTGCGGGGGAAGGGACGATCCGGGCATTCCGGAAGCGTACGCGGCCGGGGCCCGGCGCCACGCCACGGCGGCAAACTCGTTCGTCCGCCCGGTCAAGGACCCTCCGCGGCCCGCCGATAGATCAGGTGACGAGCCCCGGCACGGGCGAGGGGCCCACTCGGAGGGACGAGATGGCGAAGATCCACATAGTCGACGACGACGCCGATATCCGGCGTCTGCTCTCGTACCACTTCATCGAGGAGGGTCACGAGGTGTCCGTCGGCCGCGACGGCGACGAGATCCTCCAGACGATCGCGAACGACCAGCCCGACCTGCTCGTGCTCGACCTGATGATGCCCAAGCTCGACGGCATCTCCGTACTCGAGAGGATGGACGAGTCCGGCATGCGCGGGGCGACGAGGATCGTCGTGCTGAGCGCGAACGGCGCCGAGACCGACCGCGCGCTGGGGCTCGGCGCGGACCACTACATGACGAAGCCGTTCGATCCGCAGGACCTGATCGGCGTCGTGAAGGAGCTGCTCGCCCTCTCGCGCGTCGAGCTCGACCTTCGCCGCGACCACGAGCGGGTAAAGGCACGCCTGATGTCCCGTCTCGACTCGCTCTACGGCAACTAGACGATGGCCCGGATACTCGTAGTCGACGACAGCCCGGAGATGCGGCACCTCCTCACCAGCATCCTGGTGGAGGAAGGGCACAAGGTGGTCGTGGCGCCCGACGGCCAGAAGGCGCTCGACATGGTCGTGGCGGATCCGCCCGACATCATGGTCCTCGACATCATGATGCCGGCGATGGACGGCTACATGGTCCTGAAGGAGCTGCGTGCTACCGGCATCCGCGACACGACGAAGATCCTCATCCTCACGGCCAAGACGTCGGAGCACGACTGGGTGCGCGGGTACAAGCTCGGCGCGGACCAGTACCTCACCAAGCCGTTCGACATCCAGGAGCTCACGGTCGCGGTCGAGTCGCTGCTGCTGAGCACCAAGGAGCAGCTGAAGGCGCGCCGCGAGGAGGAGCTCAACAAGGCCCAACTCCTCTCTCGGCTGGAGAGCCTCTTCGAGGCTTAGCTTTATCTGCGACCGCTCCGCCGGATGCCGGCTTCTGCGACCGCTCCGCCGGCATGCCGCTCCGCTCAGACGCAATCCTTAAGTCTTCGCTCCGGGCATGCCGGCTCCGCTATGGCGGCTCCGGCACAACCTCGAAAGACCGTCACGAGCCTCGCGCCGGTAACCTTTCTTCGTGTGAGGCGTCGGAGCGAAGACCGGGGTGGTTCGGGGGATGGGGTCGTTCCTCTCGGGCTCGTCGATCGCTGCAAGCGAGGTGACGAGGCCGCGTGGGCCGAGCTCGTCGACCTGACGCACCGGGAGGTCTACACGCTGTGCCTCCGGATCCTCAACGATCCCAGCGACGCCGCCGAGGCCACGCAGGACGCGTACCTGAAGGCGTGGCGGGGGCTGAAGGGCTTCCGGGGCGATGCGCAGTTCACGACCTGGCTGTACCGGGTGGCGAGCAACGCAGCCATCTCGAAGCACCGGAGCAGGAAGCGCACGCGCGTCCACGAGGTGGGGGCGGAGGATGAGCTGTTGTCGGCGATGGCCGCACCCGGGTCGGTCGAGGCGACGGCCGAGATCCGCAGCGAGGTCCTCGGCGTCGAGGCGGCGATCCGGGACCTGCCGGACCACTACCGCTCTGCGGTGGTGCTCCGGGACGTGTACGGCCTGTCGATCGGGGAGATCGCCAGGGAGCTGAGCATCACGGAGACGGCGGCCAAGGTGCGCGTGCACCGTGGCCGGAAGAAGCTGAAAGAGGCGCTGTACCCCGCGGGAGAGCAGACATGAACGAGATCCGGAACCCCAGCTGCGCCGACGTGGCCGCGGCTCTTCCCGCGCTCGTCGACGAGATCCCCTCGGGCGAGCGTGGCCCGGGGCCGATGACGCTGGCGATGAGGCGGCACCTCTCCCGCTGCCCCGAATGCGCGCGCGACCTCGAGGCGTACCGGTCGATCCGCGTCACCGCCGCCGGCCTCGCGCGGGCGACCGCGAACCCCCCGGCCGGCCTCCGCGACGTGCTCGCCGCGATCCCGTCCGGACAGACCCGTCTCGACGAGGTCAGGTCGCACGTAGCGCGCCACCGGCACGTGTACGTGGGCGGGCTGGCAGTCGCGCTCGGGGCGACCGGTGCCGCGTTGTGGCGCGCCCGCCGACGGGCCGTCGCCACCGCCTGACGTTCTAGACTGGGCGGGCACCGAAGGGCGGTAGCTCAGTTGGTAGAGCCCTGGTCTCCAAAACCAGTGGTCGGGGGTTCGAGTCCCTCCCGCCCTGCTCCCCGATGCCCTGCTCCCCGATGCGCTTCTCCCGATGCCCTGGTCCCCGATGGGCCGGCGCGTCCCTAAGCCCGGCGTGACGCTCTGACGAGAGCGGCAGCCGCGACGAGGACGGCGACGACCGCCAGCGCCAGAGGAACCTTCCCGGGACCCGTCGCGGCCGACCCGGCGGTGATCAGCTCGACGTCGCTGCACCACTCCTCCCGCCCGGTCTCGTCGTCCGAAGCAATGGTCGTTACCGTCCCGCAGGCCTCGGCGGGTCCGGCCTCGAACGCGTCGTCCCCGGGCGCCGGCACCCTCACGGTCCAGTGCTGCCGGCTGCCGGAGCACGATCCGCTCGATCGGCTCGACCCTTCTAGATCCCCCTGAGCAACGCTCGCCTCGACGACCCACGTCTCACCGGTCGAGCACTCGAGGGGTCCGGTTGCGAGGACGTCGACCCCCTCTAGCTCGAGCTCGAGCGGCGAGTCGAACTCCGGCGTGATGATCGGTCGAGCGTACGCGGTGCCGGGTGATCCGGTGCCGTCCGGAACCCCGACGACCCCGACGGCGAACCATCCCGCCAGCGCGAAGATCACGACGCTCAGCGTCACCCGACAGGCCGTCATCGAGCTCTCGCCTCCTCTCTAGTACGCGTCCCGGGTCACCTTGGTGACGACCCACGCGGATCCCGTCCAGCGCATCCACGTACCGCGCCGGCCGCACCCGTGGATGTGGTCGCACCCGGGCGGGTGCCACGACTGACCGAGGACGAGGTGGCCGCGCTTGATCGCGAGGCCGTGGTCGCAGTCCTCGTGACGGTAGACCTCCTGCAGGGTGTCGCCGGTGTTGCGCAGCAGCTTGACGTAGCCGCATCCCCCGCTGCCGGGACCCATCTCGCGGATGGCGAGGTCCTCCAGCCCGTCTCCGGTGGCATCGCCCGCGTCGGCGCTGTCGATCATCTGGATGAACTCGACCTCCTCGCGCGTGGGCGAGGTCGGAGGGCCGGAGAGGACGTAGCTGGGCCGGTCGAGCTCGAAGCTCGGGTGTGGCTCGGCGATGTAGACGAGCTCCCACCGTCCGCGACGCTCCGCGGTACGCGGCACACGCCATACGTCGATGCCGCTCAGCGTGATCGTCTCGAGACCTTCGTTCCAGTCGACGACGAGGAGGTCGTAGAGCGCGCCCCGAAGGAGGTTCACCTGGGACACCTCGCGGCCCGGCGGAACGAGCGCGTCCGCCACGGGGCGGATCCGCTGAAGGCCGAGGCGTGCGCCGTACAGGCGGCTCTCCAGCGCGTTCGCCTTCCTGCTCGACGCCTTCGCCCGTCGCGCCATCGTCGTCGATGCTTCGGCCAGCGCGCGGCGCGCGGTGGCCGCGGCAGCGATCCGTTCGTTCGAGTCGTCGAGCGCGTCTTCCAGCCTCGCGACGCGGACCTCGAGGTTCCGGCGCTCGTTCAGCGCCCACACCGTGGTGCCCGCGAGAACGAGTGCCACGAGACCTGCGACTACGTATCCGGCCCGCCCCATCGGCCACTCCTCGATCCGGCTCGCCGACACTACCGCCGCGGCCCCGGCTGCGCCCCGCGTCCGTCGAATGGAGGATGAACCGGACGGGCGTCGTACACTTTCCCCTGCGGGGGCTGAGCAAGAGGCCTTGCGACGGCGCCGAGCCCCTGTTCCGGGACTCACGCGTCTGTCGCGTCTTCTTCTCCACAGCCCCCGCCCAAAACGCTTTCGGCGCAACCCTTTCGCTTTCGAGGAGCAAGACGTGGCCACCGAGACTTTCTGCACGGTCTGCCAGCGGGTCGTGTACGTGGGCGAAGACGACGCCCCCGCGTGCCCCGTCTGCTCGACGCCGCTTCTCCCCTCCGAAGACGCAGCCGGTTAGCCCGGTCCGCCGAAGCGGACAATCCGGTCACCGTCCGAATTCGCCTGGTTTATCTACGTATCCACGCGGGCACGTTGCGTATCGATGGCCGTTCGGCGAGAGACGACCGACGAAGTGCGAGACGGCGACGCCGCGGTCGTCAACGCCGCGGTCGCCGTGAGCTCCGGGGAGGGGCGCTCGTCCACCTACGTCCGCACCAGGCAGCGCATCGTTCAGCGATCCGGGAAGACGCGGGTCACGACCGAGCGAATGGAGCAGACCGATAGAGAAGGGAGGGACAGATGAGCACCGCTCGAGAAGATGACGGGCTCAGCGCGCAGGAGCGACGGGAGGCGAGACGCATGCCCGACGAGATCCAGCCCCAGGAAGGGCTTTCCGCAGAAGAGCTCGACCGGGAAGAGGGGGAGCAGCTTCCCGACCGTGAGGAGATGTCGCTGATCAACGCGAACCTCGCTGCCCCGGTCAACGCCGCCGTCGCGGCGAACGTGCTGTCGGACGACTCGATCGCCTACGCGAACGCGGAGCAGAACGTCGACATCGACCAGAGCAACTAGCGGGAGGAGGCGAGCACGCATGGCCGAAGAGACCCGCGCTCCCGAGGGCCTTTCCGCAGAAGAGCTCGACCGGGAAGAGGGGGAGGAGCTTCCCGACCGCGAGGAGATGTCTCTCGTGAACACGAACGTCGCGATCCCGATCAACGCGGCCGTCGCCGCGAACGTCTTATCGGACGACGCGATCGCGTACGCGGACGCGACGCAGGACGCGGCGATCGACCAGAGCCAGGACTGATCACGGGCTGAATGTCGGAGGCGGCCCCCCGGGGGCCGCCTCTTGTTCGCCCCAGGGCGAGGAGACGACGATCACGAAGCCACCTCCGCCACCTCCCGAGACGATCGTGGCGCCCGCAGGCCGTGAGGGCCCTGCCGCCCCGCCTTCGATCCCGGCAACGGGCGAACCCCTCGACACGATCTCTTCCGACGGAGCCGAGACCGTCGTGCTCGACGCGCCGCCGAAGCGACCGAAGCGGGCCGAGAGCTCCCGAGGCGGACGCCCGGCGCCGGCCCCGGCTCCCGACCTCGAGCTCATCGGCGAAGACGAGAGCTCCGGCTACAAGCAGACGCCCTACCTCGCGCGCCGCGCCGACGGGCAGATCGTCCAGCTCACTCACCTTCTGTTCCTCGTCCTGGAGGAGGTCGACGGGCGCGCGGACGAAGCCGCGATCGCCGCCCGCGTCGGCGACAAGCTCGGCCGGAAGGTCACGCCGGACAACGTGTCGTTCCTGCTGGAAAAGAAGCTGAAGCCGCTGGGCCTTCTCGCGTCGCCCGACGGCGGCGCGCCCGGGGTGTCGAAGCCCGACCCGCTCCTCGCGCTGAAGCTCAAGACGGTCCTGGTTCCCGAGCGCGCGGTCGGCTGGGTGACCGCGTTGTTCCGGCCGCTGTTCTGGCCCCCCGTGATCTTTGCGGTGCTCGTCGCGTTCGGCGCACTCGACGTCTGGTACTTCGGCGTCCACGGAGTCGCGCAGGGGATCCGCAGCACGCTCTACCAGCCCGGTCTGATCCTGCTCGTCTACGGGCTGCTCGTGCTGTCGGTGGCGTGGCACGAGGTGGGCCATGCGACTGCGTGCCGCTACGGAGGCGCTCGTCCGGGCGTGATCGGCTTCGGGATCTACGTCGTCTGGCCGGCGTTCTACACCGACGTCACCGACGCGTACCGTCTGGGCAAGCCGGGGCGGATCAGGACCGACCTCGGCGGCATCTACTTCAACGTGATCTTCGCCCTCGGGACCGCCGCCGCCTACTTCGTCACCCGCTTCGAGCCGCTGCTCATCGTCGTGCTGATGCAGCACCTGCTGATCCTGTACCAGTTCATGCCGTTCCTCCGCCTCGACGGCTACTACGTCGTCAGCGACCTCACCGGTGTTCCCGACCTGTTCGCGCGGATCAGGCCGGTCCTCGCCAGCCTCGTCCCGTGGAGGAGGTCGGGCGACGTGGTGACGCAGCTGAAGCCGTGGGTGCGCGCGGTCGTGACTCTGTGGGTCCTCGCGGTCCTCCCGGTGCTTCTCTACGGCTTCGCCGCGATGTTGATGAGCGCGCCGCGCGTGATCGCCACCGGCTACGACTCGTTGCTCGTGCAATGGAGCCGGACCTCGGGGGCGCTGGACGGCGGCGACACCGCGCGTGCCGCGGCCGGGGGCTTGCAGATGACCATGCTCGTCCTGCCGTTCCTCGGGATGGCCGTGACGACCGCACGCGTCACGAAAAGGATCGGCTCCGGCACGCTTCGCGTGAGCGAGGACAAGCCGTTCTTGCGCGCGGTCCTCGTGGGAGGGTTGCTCGCGGCCGGCGCCGCGGCGGCATTCGTCCTCGCTCCGAACGGCGACTACCGGCCGATCCAGCCCGGTGAGAAGGGGACGATCCAGGGCTCCCTTACCGCCGCGACCGAGATCTCATCCGGGCGGCCGGGGCTGACGGAGGAGCGCTCGGAGGAGCTGGGCGGCGCCCCCGCCGTGAGCGACGGCGGCGTCGACCCGAACGAGGCGGTGCCGGACGCCGAGGATCCGCCGGCGAGCGGCACCTCGGAGAGCCAGCCTGCTGTCGTCCCCGCCGACGACGAGGACGACGAGGACGAAGCGGAAGAGCCCGAGCCAGAGGCTTCGGAGAGCCCCGCCTACGGGGAAGAGCCCGAACCAACCCCCTCGGTCGAACCGTCTCCAACGGAGGAGTGATCGATGATCCGCCGAAAGTCCCGCATCGTCGTAGCGATCACGATCGCGCTGTCGGCGCTCGCGGTCGGGCCCGTCCTCGCCCAGGACTCCGCGGCCGTGGCGATCAACACGAAGGACGGCTCGTCGATCTTCAGGCTCGCCTTCAACGTGCACCGCACGATGAGCGACGTCGTCGACAGCTCCAACGCGGCGGTCGCGTACGCGAGTTGTGAGGACTGCCGCACGGTCGCGGTAGCGATCCAGGTCGTCCTCGTCATGAGCGACCCGTCGATCGTGTCGCCGGAGAACGTCGCCCTCGCCGTCAACGAGAGTTGCATCTCCTGCGAGACGCTCGCGTCCGCGTACCAGTACGTGCTGGGGACGGATGGCGTCGTCCACTTCGACGCCGAGGGCAATCAGGAGCTCGCCGCGATCCGCCAGGCGTTGATCGACCTCGCGAAATCGTCCGACGACCTGACGATCTTCGAGATACAGGCGCAGGTGGACCTCCTCATGGAAGACCTGGACGCGGTGCTGGAAGACCACCTGGTGGCGGCGGGGGGCGCGCACGACGCGGACACGGGCGTGGAGCCGGGTGAGCCTTCGGTTGCCCCGTCGCCGGCGACCGAGCCGTCGCCGGCCGAGACGTCGGAAGAGCACTCAACCGATCCCCCGTCTTCCCCCGAGCCGGCCGGCTCGCCGGCGGAGTCCGGCGATTCCTCTTCGCCCGCTCCGGAGCCAAGCGCCAGCCCATGAGGCTCCGAGCTCTCTGTTGCGCCGCGCTGGCGGCGGCCTCCTGCGGCACGATCTCGGAGGACCCGCTGGCCACCGCGGCCACCAGCCTCCGCGACATCCGCAGCGGCGTGCTCGGTTTCCGGCTGCAGGCGGAGACGGACGGAGGTGAGGAAAGCGGTTTCTTCGTCAGGGGGTCGTTCTCGTTGCCCGAGGACGACTCGCTGCCGGTCGCGGATCTGACGTACGGGCGCCTCGGCACCCCCGAAGAGGCCGAGACGGGTCTGATCCTCACCGGCGACGCCGCGTACGCGGAGGTCGACGGGCAGGCATACGAGCTGCCTCCGGAATCGGTCGCAGGGATGGTGGGGGCCGTCGACCTCGAGGGGGGACCGCTCTTCGACCTGGAGCTGGGGAAGTGGGTGGACGACCCGGAGGTCTCGGAGGGCGCGGCGCTCGACGGCGTGCCGACGACGGCGATCGCCGGGGAGCTCGACGTCGTGACGGCGCTGAACGACCTGCTCGACCTCGCCCGCGACGCGGGGACGTTGGACATCCCGCCGATCGAGGGCGACGAGGCGGAGAGGCTGAACGAGGCCGTCGAATCGGCGCGGCTCGAGGTCGTGGTGGACGACGACGACGCGTTCAGGCGTCTCGACGTCTCGGTCGACCTCGGCGCCGAGGCGCGCGGGGCGCTGCACGACGCGCTCGAAGGGCTTCTGGGCGTGGGGTTCGAGCTGCAGGTCTCGATCGACCGGCCCAACGAGCCGATCGAGGTGGCGCCGCCCGCGGACCCGCTGCCGATCGAGGAGCTGACCGGCGGCATCTAGCCGTTCCGGCCAGGCCCGCCGGCGCGCCGACGTGCTAACCTGGTTTTTCGTTCTCCCCCCTCAGTACGGACCTTTACGAGTCGCGTCCGGGGGATCGAGGAAGGGATCTCGTGAACAGGCAGTACAAGCGTCTCATGA
This sequence comes from Actinomycetota bacterium, assembly GCA_046263255.1. Classification (GTDB taxonomy): domain Bacteria; phylum Actinomycetota; class CADDZG01; order CADDZG01; family WHSQ01; genus JALZEG01. Next base: position 5,850 of record JBHELD010000041.1, on the reverse strand, counting down.
AGAAGGAAGAGGAGCAGCGGCGCAAGCAGCCGCGCGTTCCCACGACCGCTCCCGTGAACAAGGAGCGGACGAAGCCCCGCGACTTCGTCAGGGAGGTCTTCGCCGAGCTGAAGAAGGTCGCCTGGCCAACGCGTAAAGAGGTCGTCGCGTACTCGACGGTCGTCTTCGTCAGCGTCGTCGTGATCGCCGCGATCATCTTCGGGATGGACTACATCTTCGCGAAGGGCGTCCTCGTCCTTTACGACATCGATTGATGAGCATGAACGACACGGAGCTCGACCAGCCCGGGAAGCGCGAGGAGGCGGCGGGGATCGTCGCTCCGCAGCCCGAGACCGACGTGCCCGCGATGGATCCCGACCCCGGGCCGGACGCCGGCGACGGCGCCGCGACCGCGATGGCCGAGGCTCCCGGCGACGCAGCCGAGGCCCCCGGTGACGCGAACGAGGCCGCGACCACGGCGGCCGAAGCCGAGTCGCTGCCGCGTCTCGACCCGGACCCTGCAGAGAACGCCGACCGCACGACCTCGGCCGCCGACGCCGCCGACGTGAGCCCCGCCGCGGCGGCGGACGAGGCCGCGACCGCGACGGCTGCCCCGGCCGGCGAGGCCGAAATAGGGGACGAGGGGCCGTCCGAGGCCGAGCTCTACGAGGAGCGATCGATCCCTCCGAACGAGCGGCCCGGCGACTGGTACGTGATCCATACGTACGCCGGCTACGAGAACAAGGTCAAGGCGAACCTGCTGTCCCGTATCGCGTCGATGCACGTCGAGGACAAGGTCTTCGAGGTCGTGATCCCGATGGAAGACGTGATGGAGATCAAGAGCGGGAAGAAGCAGGTCGTCCAGAAGAAGGTCTTCCCCGGCTACCTGCTGTGCCGCATGTACCTGGAGGACGACTCCTGGTACGTCGTGCGGAACACGCCGGGCGTGACCGGCTTCGTCGGATCGGGCGCCAAGCCCACGCCGCTGTCGGACCGCGAGGTCGACAAGATCCTCCAGGTCAAGCCGGACCAGAAGAAGCTGAAGCCGCGCCTCGAGTTCGAGGAGCAGGAGAGCGTGAGGGTGACGTCCGGCCCGTTCGCGAACTTCACCGGGTCGATCTCCGAGATCAACGTCGACCAGTCGAAGCTCAAGGTGCTGGTGAACATCTTCGGCCGCGAGACTCCGGTCGAGCTCGGCTTCGACCAGGTCGCGAAGCTCTAGCCGGGAAAAGAAGGAGAACCACGTCATGGGTGGCGCACGCCGTAAGAAGGTCGCACAGATACTGAAGCTCCAGATCACGGGGGGTCAGGCCACGCCGGCGCCCCCGGTCGGTCCGGCGCTCGGCCAGGCCGGCATCAACATCATGGAGTTCTGCAAGCAGTACAACGCGGCGACGCAGAACCAGACCGGGACCGTCGTGCCGGTGGAGATCACCGTGTACGAGGACCGCTCGTTCACCTTCGTGACGAAGACGCCCCCGGCCGCAGTCCTGCTCCGTCAGAAGGCCGGGATCGACAAGGGGTCGTCCGAGCCGAACCGCACGAAGGTCGCGACCGTCACTCGGGACCAGGTGCGTGAGATCGCCGAGACGAAGATGCCCGACCTGAACGCCAACGACATCGACGCCGCGATGAAGATCGTCGAAGGCACCGCCCGCAGCATGGGCATCACGATCTCCTAGTCACCCCGGCGAAGTGGGAGGCGGGCTAGGGCGCCCGCCGCGGACCACGAGGAGGAAGACATGGCGAAGCAAGGCAAGCGTTATGCCGAGTCGATGAAGCTCGTCGACCGCGACAAGCTCTACTCGCCGCCGGACGCGCTCCGGATCCTGAAGCAGGTCCCCTCGTCGAAGTTCGACGAGACCGTCGAGCTGAACATCCGCCTCGGCGTCGACCCGCGGAAGGCCGACCAGATGGTGCGCGGGGCGATCGCGCTTCCGAAGGGCACCGGCAAGACCATGCGCGTGGTCGTCTTCGCCAAGGGCGAGAACGCGCTCGCCGCGCGCGAGGCGGGGGCGGACGAGGTCGGCGCCGAGGATCTCGCCGAGCGGATCACGGGCGGGTGGCTCGACTTCGACGCGGTGGTCGCGAGCCCCGACATGATGCCGATCGTCGGAAAGCTCGGCCGCGTGCTCGGCCCCCGGGGCCTCATGCCGAACCCGAAGTCCGGCACCGTCACCGACGACGTCGCCCGGGCCGTAGGCGACATCAAGGGGGGCCAGGTCGAGTACCGCACGGACCGGCACGGCAACCTCCACCTGATCATCGGCAAGAAGTCGTTCCCCGAGAACGACCTGATCGAGAACTACGCCGCGGTCATCGACGAGATCGTGCGTGCGAAGCCCGCCGCCGCGAAGGGCCGCTACCTGAAGAGCATCACGGTCTCGACGACGATGGGCCCCGGCGTCCGCATCGACCCCGCGAAGTCGAAGGACGTCGCGGAAGACCTCGAGCCCGCCTCGGTCTGACCGTTGGGCTCGGAGGCGGCCCGCCTGCTGGGGCTCCTCGCAGAGCCCGCCCGTCTGCGGGTGGCGGCAGCGATAGTCCTCGGCGCGCGGACGGTCGACGCGATCGTCGCCGCGACCGGCTGGAGCCCAAGGCCGTCGAGCAGGCGGTGGCCCGGCTGACGTCCGGCGGCCTCCTCGGCGGCGAACCGGCCAGGAGTTCGAGCCCGGATGGCGCTACACCGAGGCGGACGTGAACGAGATCCTCGGCGGTGGTACCTGGTGGACGAGGGCTTCATGGCGAGAGAAGGGAGCGAGTACTGGCGCGCGGGGGGCGCGGTCACGCCCTAGCCCCCGCCAGGAGCCGCCCGACCTGCACCCGGATCAGATCAGGCGTCTCGGCAATCTGCCGATCGGTCACCCGCAGGATGCGCCAGCCGGCGGCCGCCAGTGCGTTCTGCCTCGTCCTGTCGCTCTCGAACGCGCGCGGGTCTGAGTGCCATCTGCGGCCGTCGGCCTCGACTCCGACGCCGAAGTGCGGCCACGCGAAGTCGAGGTAGAACACCTGCCCGCCGGCGTACACCGGATACTCCCTGCTGAAGGGCGGAAGGTCACCGCCGGTGAGCGCCGCCGCTACCGAGCGCTCGAGAGGCGACTGGACGTGCGCGAACGACCCGCGTTCCCGGAGAAGCCTCCTCAGGAGCGCCGGGCCGTGGCTCCCCCGCCGGGCCCGCGCGACGCGCTCCCGCAGGAGCGCGGCGTTGACGCAGCCTGTGTGGATCGCGACGTGCAGGGCCTTCTCGACCTGTGACTCCGGCAGCGCGCCCGCAACGTCGATCAGCGTTCTCGCCGGCGACGTCACCGGCACGTTCCGGAGCTTTCCCCTGTCGCGAGGCCGGAGGTCGGTCGCGAAGTGCGCGCGGACGCCGTCCGGGGGTCGCGTTCGCTTGCGGCGGCAGGACACGTCGCACGCCGGCGGCGTGGTGTCCACCAGGCGCCACAGGTGCGCCGCGGTCGCGTGGGACACGACGGCATCGGCGCCGCCCCACGCCGCGGCGGCGAAGCACCGCTGCTCGAACGTATGCGGGGCGCCGGCCACGCAATAGACCCCGGGGTGGATCCTGACGAAGCGTCCCTGCCGGACCCTCCGGTGCAGCATCGACTTCGTCAGGCCCGCGTCGAGAATCTGAGTCCGCGTGAGCACCCCGTGCTGCCGCGCCGCCGTCCGCGCAGCGAGGGCGTCGGGACGCTTCTCACATCCGGCACCCATACAGGTCCTCATGCGAGAAACATCCGGCGCGAGGCGCGGCGGCGAAGTGCCCGGCGCCACAGCGACAGGGCGGATGGCCTCCGCCGTAGCGGGTGCTATCCTGCCCCCGTTGCCCCAGACCGCCGGTGGGCCTCGGCCCTTAATCTCCGGCGCAGGCGGATGCGGTGCGCTCTTGCGCGGTCGCCTGTCCCGGGGCGGCCGCTTTTGTCTTTCCACGGCAAAGGAGCAAGACGCATGGCGAGACCCGAGAAGGTCGCGGCCGTAGAGGAGATCTCCAGCCGCTTCGGCGAGGCGAACGCCGCCCTCCTGACGGAGTACCGCGGGCTGTCGGTGACGGAGCTCGCCGAGGTGCGCGGGGCTCTGAGGGAGGCCGACGCCGACTACAAGGTCCTGAAGAACACGCTCGTGCGCATCGCGGCGCGGGAGAGCGGGCTCGAGGAGCTCGCGGGGTTGCTCACCGGACCCACCGCGATCGCGTTCGTGAAGGGCGACGCCGTCGCCGCGGCCAAGGCCCTCGACGACGCCGCGCGGCGCTTTCCCGTGCTCGTCGTGAAGGGCGGGGTGCTGAAGGGCAAGATCCTCGATGCCGACCAGGCGCGGGCGCTTGCGAGCATCGAGCCGCGGGAGGTTCTCCTCGCGAAGATCGCGATGCTCGTCAACCAGCCGGCGCAGCAGACTGTCAACGTCTTCTCGGCGTTGCTCCGGAACCTCGGCTCGATGCTCGCCCAGGTGGTCGAGAAAAAGGAGTCGGGCGAGCTCCCGTCGCCGACCGGTGCCGCAGCCCCCGAGGCCGCGGCCGCACCCGAGGCCGCGGCCGCACCCGAGGACGCGAGCGCCCAGGCCGCACCAGAGGAAGTAAACGAGGATTCCGCACCCGGCGGAGCCGGCGCACCCGACGCCGCCGGCGAGCCCCCGGCCGACCTCCCCGAGGCCGTCGACCAGGCCGCCGCGGCCCCCGAGGCAAGCGCGACAGACGCAACCACCGACACAGGTTCTGAGGAGGAGGAGTAGGACATGGCCGACACGCTCACCCAGGAGCAGGTCCTGGACGCGATCGCAGGGTGGACGGTTCTCGAGCTCTCGGAGTTCGTGAAGGCGTTCGAGGAGAAGTTCGGCGTAACCGCCGCGGCCCCCGTGGCCGTCGCGGCACCGGGCGGCGGTGGCGCAGCCGCGACCGACGGCGCCGCGGCCGAGGAGGAGAAGGACGAGTTCGACGTCGTCCTGTCCGCGGCAGGCGACAAGAAGATCCAGGTCATCAAGGAGGTTCGAGCGCTCACGAGCCTCGGCCTGAAGGAGGCCAAGGACCTGGTCGACGGGGCCCCGAAACCCGTCCTCGAGAAGGTCAACAAAGAGCAGGCCGACGAGGCGAGGGCCAAGCTCGAAGGCGCGGGAGCGACCGTAGAGGTCAAGTAGCCCACCCCAACCGAAGCAATGCAAGCGGCCCCGGACGAGGCTTAGCCCGGGGCCGCCACGCGCCGGCTCCACTGGTCCGCTGCGAGCGGCCCTGCCGCTCCGCTCAGGCGCAACCTTCAAGCCGTCGCTCCGGGCAGGGACCGTCCTCGCTCGAACCGGGGCCGCCCGCAGCGGCCGTGCCGGAGGCGCGGTTCGGGAAAAAGGTTGACCTCGGGCACTTGGGGGAATACAGTCCCCGCAACTTCATATCCAGGGAGTTCTAACGAGCTTCTGTGCGTATTGAGCGTTTCGTTTGACGCCGGTATGGGCGCCTGCCTATACTGGGTCTTCGTGTGTCCGCACCCCGGCTGTTCGACGCGCCCTGTCGCGCGGCTAAGAACCGCCCACGGCGTACCAGTCGGGGAAGGACGGACGGGCATAAAGGGGAGCCCTTCCGTCCGGTCTCGAGTCCTCCCCGCATAGTTCCGGCTCACAGGAGGCCCGTTTGTCGTCTAACGCCGTGCGCGAACGCCGTTCCTTCGCGAAGCTTGCCGAAGTCCTGCCCCCGCCCAACCTGATCTCGGTCCAGAAGGAGTCGTTCGACTGGTTCCTGGACAAGGGCCTGGGCGAGACGCTGCGGGACATCTCACCGGTAGAGGACTTCACGGGGAACCTCGCGCTCCAGTTCCTCTCGCACCGCTTCGAGGACCCCAAGTTCGACGAGGACGAGTGCAAGGAGAAGGACATGACCTTCTCCCGCCCGCT
>JBHELD010000040.1:0-71978 GCA_046263255.1 Actinomycetota bacterium | reverse complement strand
CGTCCCGACCGGCACCACCTCGCCCGCCATGACGTGGATCCGCGAGACGACGCCCCCGTACGGCGACGGGATATCGGCGGTCGCCTTGTCGGTGATCAGCTCGACCAGGGGGCCGTCCTAGCCGACGACGTCCCCCTCGTTCACGAGCCAGCGGTCGACCTCGGCCTCCGTCACGCCCTCTCCGAGGTCGGGCAGCTTGAAGTCGGGCACTAGAAGTCGAGGACCTTGTGCGCGCCGGCGACGATGCGGTCGACCGAGGGTAGGTAGTCGTCCTCGTTCGCGAACTGCGGGAACGGCACGTCGAACCCGGTGACGCGCCCGACGGGGGCCTCGAGGTCCAGCATCGCCCTCTCGTGGATGAGGCTCGAGACCTCGGCGCCGATCCCCGACATGCGCGGCGCCTCGTGGACGACGAGCACGCGTCCGCACTCCGAGGCGGCCGCCACGATCGCGTCGACGTCGAGCGGGAAGATCGACCGCAGGTCGATCACGCGCGGGCTGATCCCGCGCTCCTGCTCGATGCGCTCCGCGGCCTTCAACGAGAGCGGCACGGTCGCACCGTAGGTGACGATCGCGAGCCCGTCTCCCTCACGCGCGACCCGCGCCTTGCTCAGGTACTCGTTGTAGACGCCGTCGCCCCCGGTGACGGGGAACGGCGGTGCTTCCGGGACCTCCTCGCGGCCCGCGCGGTAGATCCTCTTCGGCTCCATGAACACGACCGGGTCGGGGTCCTGGATCGCCGCGAGCAGCATCGTGCGCGCGTCCGACGGCGTCGTCGGGCATACGACCTTCAGCCCCGGCACGTGCGCGAACAACGCCTCCGGCGAGTCGGAGTGGAGCTCGGGGGCGCGGACGCCGCCCCCGTACGGGATGCGGACGACGATCGACGCGGGCACCTCGCCCTTCGTCCGCCACGCGAGGCGCGCCGCGTGGACGACGATCTGCTCGAACCCGGGATAGACGAACACGTCGAACTGGATCTCGACGACCGGCAGCAGGCCGTACATCGACATCCCGATCGCGGAGCCGACGATCCCGGCCTCGGCGAGCGGCGTGTCGACCACGCGCTCGCCGCCGAACGCGTCGAGGAGGCCCGTGGTCACGCGGAACACGCCGCCGGTCTGCGCGACGTCCTCGCCGAGGACCACCACGCGGTCGTCGGCCTCCATCGCCTCGTGCAGCGCGCGGTTCAGCGCGTCCACCATCGTCAGGGCGGTCATCGCATCTCCTGTGGCGGGTTCGCCGGCGGGTCGACGTGATCTCCAGTGGACGGTTTCGCCGGAGCGTTCAGCGGCTTGACCTCGGGCGGCCGCTCGACGGCCTTCAGCTCCGCGAGCCCCTCCGCGAAGCTGTAGGGCCGCCCGCTCGCGTAGACGCCTTCGAAGAGGATCTCCTGGCCCGGATGCTCGATCGCCTCCATCTCCCGCACCGCCTCAGCTATCGTCTCCTTGGCCTCCGCCCGGATCGCCTCCTCCTTGGAGGAGTCGAGGGCGCCGAGGCGCCCGAGGAACGCGGCCATGCGTCCGACCGGCTCGAGGTGCTTCCACCTCTCGACCTCCGTCTCGTCGCGGTAGAGCCGCGGGTCGTCGGCGGTCCCGTGCGCGCCCAGGCGGTAGCAGTACGCCTCGATCAGCGTTGGCCCGTCGCCGGCGCGGGCACGGTCGAGCGCGTCGCGCGTCGCCTTCCAGCAGGCGAGCGGGTCGAAGCCGTCGACGCGGATCCCGGGCATCCCGTACGCGGCCGCCTTCTCCGCGATCGTCGCGGTCGCGGTCTGCTTCGAGTAGGGCGTGGAGATCGCCCACTGGTTGTTGACGCAGAGGAACACCGTGGGCGCCTTCATCACCGCGCCGAAGTTCATCGCCTCGTGGAAGTCGCCCTCGGAGGTCGCGCCGTCGCCGAACCACGAGAGCGACGCGATCGGGTCTCTGCTGATCTTCGCCGCCCACGCGAGACCCACCGCATGCGGCAGGTGCGTCGCGATCGGGACGCAGATCGGGCCGACGCGGTGCTCGCGCGGATTCCAGAAGCCGTGTTCGCCCCCGTACCCGCGCCACCACGCGAGGACGGCCGACGCAGGCACGCCGCGGAGGATGCCGATCGCGTTCTGACGGTAGGAGGGGAAGACCCAGTCCCCGTCCTCGCACGCGTACAGGGCGCCCGCCTGCGTCCCCTCTTCCCCCCAGTAGAGCGCGTAGGTGCCGATGCGGCCCTGTCGCTGCAGCGCCACCGCTCGCTCGTCGAACGTGCGCAGCAGGACGAGCCATCGGAACAGCTCGATGAGGTCCTTCTCGCCGAGGCCTTCGGGAACCGGCGCGTCCGCCAGTCCCCGGCCGTCGCCGACGATCCGCAGGGTTTCGGTCACGGTGTCAGTTGCTCGAGCTGGGCCCGAACTCCGCCGTCCGCACGAGGCGGATCCGGCTGATCTTCCTGATCCGCTCCTCGGCGTGCTCCATCGCCGCACGGGCCGTCGAGAGGTTGCGCTCCTGCGCCATCGCGAAGATCAGCTGGAGCTGCTTGTAGATCCCCTCGACGCGCTTCATCGCGCGCTCGCGGTCGTATCCGCGCAGCTCGTCCTCGACGTTGATGAGGCCGCCGGCGTTGATGACGAAGTCGGGGGCATAGAGGATCCCCAGATCGCGCAGCTTGTCCCCGTGCTCCTCGCGCGCGAGCTGGTTGTTCGCGGCCCCCGCGATGATCTTGCACTTGAACTGCGAGATCGTGTCGTCGTTGACGACCCCGCCGAGGGCGCACGGGGCGAAGACGTCGACGGGGAGCGTGTGTATCTCGGCGAGGCTCGTGGTCTCGACGCCGTAGTCGTTGACCGCGCGCGCGAGGTTGTCGACGTCTATATCGCCGATGGTCACCGCCGCTCCCTCGTCGACGAGGTAGCCGCAGAGCGCGTGGCCGACCTTGCCGACTCCCTGCAACGCGACGGTCCGGTTCTTGAGGCTCGCCTCGCCGAAGACCTCGAGCGCGCACGCCTTTATTCCCTGCAGCACGCCGAAGGCGGTCACCGGAGAGGGGTCGCCGGACCCGCCGTAGGTGCGCGAGCAGCCCGTCACCCAGCGGCTCTCGCGGCGAACGACGTCCATGTCGTCGAGCGCGGTGCCGACATCCTCGGCCGTGATGTACCGGCCGCCGAGGGTCTCGACGAAACGTCCGTAGGCGCGCAGGAGCTCCTCGGTCTTGTTCCTGCGGGGATCGCCGATTATCACGGCCTTGCCGCCGCCGAGGTCGAGGCCCGCGGCGGCCGCCTTGTACGTCATCCCCTTGGCGAGACGCAGCACGTCGACGAGCGCCCGGTCCTCCGTCGGGTACGGGAAGAACCGCGTCCCGCCCAACGCCGGGCCGAGTGCGGTCGAGTGGATCGCGACGATCGCCCTGAGCCCCGACTGATCGTCGGAGCAGAAAACCACCTGCTCGTAGCCATCGCCGTTGATGTGCTCGAACACGCTCATCTGTACGGGTCTCCTGTCGTGGAGGCGCGGACGCTCCGCCGTGTGAGGCCCTGACTTTACCGCCCGCCCGGCCTCCGGGGCTCGAGGCGCGCCCGATGCCCGTGCCGAGACCCCCGCGGGGGCAGCGTTTAGCATCTGAGCCGATGATCAGAACGGCTTACCTGCGTGTGTACCAGCCGGTGTCGGAGTTCTCCGAGTCCGAGCGCGCGGCGTGGGCGGAGCGGACCGAGGAGATCGAGCAGGACGAGCCGGCGCTCGTCCGCAAGTGGCTTCTGGGACGCGCTCTCGCGGACGAGGGACCGGCCGCGAGCTCCACCGACGGCGCGTTCGTCCGCGAGGTCGACGGGACGACCTACGTCTGCCCGTGGCGGACGCGGCTCAGGATGCTGGCGGGCTTGCTGGCGTTCCGCACGAGCGTCCCCGAGGAGGTCGCGGACGCGTTCGTCCCCGAGGCGGAGGCGCGCCGCGCCGCGGCGGAGCTGGCGGCGCTCGGCGAGGACGCGCCGGAGGTGCGGTCGCACATCCTGCACGCGAACTGGCACGTCCCGCTCAGGTGGTTCGTCGCGTTCGACGAGACCGAGCGCATCCTGACCGAGGACAAGTCCGGTCTCAGGATCCGGTACGAGACGACGATGGACGCGGCGCGCGCGCGGCTCAGCCGCGCCGTCGACGTCCTCGAGGGCTCGTGGATCGACGACGACATCACCGGGTACGTCAAGGAGCTCGCCGGCTGGTTCGCCGAGTTCCCCGCGGACTGCCTGGTCGAGCTCGACTACTCGACGGTCGCCCGGGACTTCGACGACGAGGACCTGGTGGACGACCAGTCCGCCAGGGAGGTGTGGGCGTGTCTGGACGCCCTCGCGGCGGGCGACGTCGTGACCTCGGGCCGCATCTTCGGAAAGCTGACCGAGCGCTGGAACGTGGCGCGCTCGCGCGAGGTCGTGAACTAGGGCGTTTAGCGGTGCTTGTCGGGGACTACCGGCGACTAGTCCGGGACAATCAGAAGAAAATGGCTCTATATAGCCATTCCACCCGCGTCCGTTTTAGGCCGAATATTTCACTGTGACTTGTTCGGGGGGATAGGCCCCGGCGGTCGACTGGACCGGACGTTCCGATCCAGGGAAGCTAGATCGGAGGCAAGGATGAAGGCGCAGAAGGATGATGCCCTCCTCACGCCGGCCGAGGTCGCTGCGCTTTTTCGAGTTGACCCGAAGACGGTCACGCGGTGGGCGAAGGCCGGCAAGCTCTCCTCGATTCGGACGCTCGGCGGCCACCGCCGCTACCGCGCCGACGAGGTGAAGCGGTTCCTCGAGGGGGCGATGAAGGAAGCGTAGGGCCGTTCGGTCCGAGAGTTCTCTCGAGAAGAGGCGCCTCCGGGCGCCTCTTCTCATTGCGCCCGGTGGCGCCGAAGCGAAGTGGCGAGGGGCAGAATCGAACTGCCGACACCGCGATTTTCAGTCGCGTGCTCTGCCAACTGAGCTACCTCGCCTCACCGGCGCGGGGGCCGGACAGGCAGAATAACGCGACAGCCGAGGCCTTCCGGAGTTCTGTTAGCCTCGGGTCTCAGGCCCCAGTGGAGCAGTTAGGAGTGCTCATCTCCCTGTCAAGGAGAAGGTCGCCGGTTCAAATCCGGTCTGGGGCGCTCTAGCAGCCGGCGCCCGAGGTGAGCCGGATCGTGTCGGCGCCGAGGCGCATCTCCGGCGACTCCAGCGCCGGCCAACCGATCTCGGCCCCCGTGGCGAACGCAAGCTTGGCGCGGCTGCGCCCCTTCCACGACACGCCGACCCGAGTGTCCTCCTCGACCGCCGACGGCGCCATCCGCCCGGGCAGCAGCCGGAACTCCTGCGCCACGAGCCCGTCCCGTATCGAGCTCGCGTTGGCGGTCGCGACGAGCTCGACCGCCGCGGGCCCGGGTTTTTTCGTCCTCACGGCCTCCGGCGGCGTCCGCTCGTAGATCCGGGTGCCGGACGACACCTCGATGTAGAACGCGACCTGGCTCGTGCAGAGCCCGGGCAGGGCGTCGAAGGTCGCCTGCGCCCACGCGACGCCGTAGTCGTTGCCGAGGTCCAGCTCGAACAGCGGGTTGAACTGGTAGAAGAAGATGCAGAAGGCGACGTCGATGACGGGCTTGCCGCCGGCCTTCAGCGTCTGCTCGTCGCATTCCTCGCCCGCCAGCGTCAGAGGCCCCGACACCGTGGGGTGCTGCCGTGCGTTCAGCTGCCGGGCCGCGTGCGCGGGCGATCCGCCCAGCACGGCCAGGCACACGAGCAGAGCGGCGAGGACCTTTCGCACGCTACAGAGGGTTAGACGCGGGGGGTTCGTGACCTGCCGGCCGGGGCGCCTCGGCACGGATGCGATCGGGCGACGTGGGGTATTGGCCGGGGCGGATGCGGAGAGGAATAGCGTTCGGAGGGTCCGGGTTCCAGCAAGGGATCGAAGACGCCGAGCTTGAGGAGCGGGCCGAGATGAGACTCGAGGGAATCCACCACATCACCGCGATAACCGGCGACGCCCCGCGCAACGTCGAGTTCTACGCCGGCACCCTCGGGCTCCGGATGGTGAAGAAGACCGTCAACCAGGACGACCCGACCGTCTACCACCTGTTCTACGCGGACGAGAAGGGCAGCCCCGGCTCCGACATCACGTTCTTCGAGTATCCGGGGCTGAGCCGGGGCCGCGCCGGCGCCGGCATGGTCTACCGGATCGTGTGGCGCGTCGCGTCGACGGAGGCGCTCGATTTCTGGACGGCGCGGCTGCGGGAGCGCGGCGTCGAGTCGTCTCGAGGGGCGCACCACCTCCGGTTCCCCGATCCCGAGGGCCTCGAGCTGGAGCTGCGCGTGAGCCAGACGTCGGAGCCCCGTCTGAGCGCGCGCCATCCGGAGGTGCCGCCGGAGCACGCCCTGCTCGGCTTCGACGGAGTGCACGCCTACGCGGCCGATGCCGCCGCGAGCGCGTCGTTCCTGCACGAGGGCCTCGCGTTCGACGAGACGTCGCCCGGCGAGTGGGTCGCTCGAGGAGAACAGCGCGGCTCCCATTACGTCTACGACGCGGCCCCCTCGCAGCGCGGGCTGAGCGGCGCTGGCACGGTCCATCACGTGGCGTGGGCCTCTCCGATCGAGGAGCACACCGCGTGGCGCGAGCGCGTCGCTGCGGCCGGAGGGCAGGTCACGCCGGTGATCGACCGCTTCTACTTCAAGTCGATCTACTTCCGCGAGCCGTCCGGCGTGCTGTTCGAGATCGCGACGATCGGGCCCGGTTTCACCGCGGACGAGCCGCTCGAGACGCTGGGCGAAGGGCTCTCTTTGCCGCCGGCCTTCGAGCACCTGCGCGACCGGCTCGAGAAGGTGCTGACGCCGCTGCCGAACCCGAGGACGGGGTCGCTCAGGACGTAGGTCCTCGTCCGCGGCGGACAGGATCCTCGCGGCCGGGAACCCCTGCGCCCCGGCGGGCGTAACAGCAGTGGAAGATCACTCCCGTGGAGGGCCGACCACTGGAGGACCGCGAGCTAGTCGAACGGGTGAAGCGCGGCGACGTGGACGCATACGACACGCTGGTGCAGAGACATCAGGGAGCCGCGTACCGCACCGCGTACCTCGTCGCGGGCTCGGCCGCCGAGGCGGAGGACGCGGCCCAGGAGGGCTTCGTGAAGGCGTACTACGCGATCGACCGCTTCCGCAGCGACGCCCCGTTCAAGCCGTGGCTGCTGGCGATCGTCGCGAACGAGGCGAGGGACCGGCGGCGCTCTACGGCTCGCCGTGAGTCGCTCGCCCTCAGGCTCGCCGGGGGCCGCCCCGGCGGGGATGCGGCCCCATCTCCGGAGGAGGCGGCCCTCGCGGGCGCCGAGAGAGAGCGGGTGCTCGACGCCCTCGGACGGCTGAGCGACGACGACCGTCTCGTCATCGGTTACCGCTACTTCCTGGATCTGTCCGAGAGGGAGACGGCCGCCGCGCTGGGCATCCGCAGGGGGACGGTCAAGTCGCGTCTGTCTCGCGCTCTGCGGCGGCTCGGCGCGGCGATGGAGCAGGAGGCCGGCGCATGAGGGCCGCCCGGCGCCGGATGGACGCGCTGCTGAAAGACGTGGCACGCGCCGTCGAGTTCCCCGAGACGCCTGCGCTGGCGAGCAGCGTCCGGCGACGCATCGAGGCCGGGCCGATGCCCGTTGCCGAGATCCGCCTGCCCCGGACGCGGCCCGTCGTCTGGCGGCCGGTGCTCGCGGCGCTCGCGGTCGTCGTGGCGGCGCTGACGGTCACGCTGACGCTCTCCGCGACCGCGCGCCGCGCCGTCGCCGACCTCCTCGGCGTCGTGGGGATCCACATCACCTTCGACGACGAGCGGGCAGGGGGGCTGCGGCCGCGCGAGAGGCTCTACCTCGGCGAGCAGATGAGCACCCACCTTGCGAGCGAGGCGGCGGGGTTCGACGTCCGCGTGCCTTCCGGAGCCGCCGACCGGCGCGTGTGGGCGGTCTACTACGACGAGGTGATCGGGGCGCGCGGCATGGTGTCGCTCGTCCACCCGCCGGACGCCGCCGCGGTGGAGGACGTCGACCTGCTCGTCACGCAGTTCGTCGCCTCGGTCGACGGCTCGTTCTTCAAGAAGCTCACGTTCGAGGGTGCCGACGTGAGGTACGTCGAGGTGGAAGGCCGGCGCGCGTACTGGATCGACGACGCGCATCTCTTCTTCTACGTCGGACCCGACGGGAAGCCGCGTCGGGAGACCATCCGTCTCGCGGGGAGGGTCCTGATCTGGGAGGGCGGCGGGATCACGTACCGCGTCGAGGGCGCCGGGTCGCTGCGCGAGGCGTTACGCATCGCCGGCAGCCTGCGCTGAGGGAACCAAACCGCGTCCGGCGTCGTAACCAGTTCGTCGTCAGGCTCGCGGAAAGGAGCTCGTCATGGCCCGCCGTCTCCCGTTGCTGTTGCTGTTGCTGGGCGCGTCGCTCGTGGGGCTGCCGCCGGCGGCGGCCGGAGGTGGTTGCCACGCCGGGCCGGACGCCGATCTCACGAGCTCCACAGACAGGAAGGTCGCGATCGCCGAATGCCAGTTCGCCGCTACGGTGACCTACGTCCGGCCCGGGGACACGGTGACGTGGACCAGCAAGGACGAGGTGCCGCACACGGTGACGGGCGTCGCCTACTCCTGGGGCAGCCGGGAGTATCTGGACCGCGGCGACAACGTCGCCTACGCGTTCGAGGACGAGGGCGTCTACCCCTACTACTGCGAGCTGCACCCGTCGATGGTCGGCGCGGTCGTCGTCGGCGACGCGCGCGCGATGCTCGGAGCGGCCGCCGGAAAGGTCGAGGCGGTCGACCTCGCGGCCGCAGTCCCCGTGACGGACACGTCGTCGGACGAAGCCGCGGGCGACGGGCTGGTGATCGGCCTGGTCGCGATCGTCGCCGGAGCCGCCGTCGCGGCGGGCGCCTGGCGAACGGCGATCAAGCGCCGGAGCCGCGCCGCGTCTTCGGCCGCGTAGGAAGCCGGGGGCGCGGGCGGTGCAGCGCCTCGGGTGAGGGCCGCGCGAAAAAGAGCGGGGGAGGCTCGGCTCCCCCGCTCCTCGTCTTTTGCTCTAGCGGGTCGTTACCGATAGGCCCCCATGGTGAAGAACGTCGTGCCCTCCGGCTGCACCGCTTCGATCGGGAGCCCGATGTGCATGATCTTGTCTTCGTCTGCCGGGGCGTTGGTCACGCCCTTCCGTCGGCCCGCACGCGCCCGCCACAGAGTAGTCACCCTGGGGCCGCCCTGGCGTTAGATTGCGCCCTCATGCGCCACTGGGATGGAGGTTCCCGCGTTGCCGGCTGAGGATCGCGGCGGCCTGAGCCGTCCGCTGTTGCTGTATGACGGCAACTGACGGTTTTGCCGGTGGGCGGCGAGGTGCGTCCCCAAGATCGATTCCGGGGGACGCCTCGCGTTCCTTCCCATGCACGACGAACGCGCGGCCTCCGCGGTGGAGGCGGTCCCCCAGGACGTCCGGTTCACGACGTTCCACCTGATCGACCGGGACGGCACGGGGTTCTCGGGCGGAGCTGCGGTGTGCAAGACGCTGTCGTCGCTCCGCGGCGTCTCGTGGCTGGGCCGGTTGCTCACGCGCATGCCGCTACGTCTTCTCGTCGACCCGTCCTACTCCGTTCTCGCGAAGTCGAGGGGCGTGTTGGGCCGGTTCGTGAAGGACGCGCCCGGGCCCGAGCGGTGGCCGTAGCGAGTCACCACCGGTGCGACCCGCCGCCCGGGCCGGACCCTTTCGAGCGCAAAGGAATGAGAGCAGGCACGCGACGCGGGGGCAGATGACGATACGGATGGTGGCGCAGGTGACGGCGAAAGAAGAATGCCGAGGCGAGGTAGAGGCGGCCGATCCTGCCGCGCCGGCAGCAGCGGGATGCCAGCTCGATGCTCACGATGCCCATTGCGCAACACGCAGTAGCTCGGGGGCGGTCTCCAGGAGGCCGCGAGGTCCGTTCCCCGGCGGAGCACGGCGCGCAGCAAGGTTGCGCCGTTGACCCAAGTTGATCCTTACCTGGCCCGCCTCCGTATTGCTTGCTGCATCGACTCGACGAAGGAGACAGTCGAGGTTAACTGAGACAAGGCATTATCCATATCCTTGCGACGCCGTCCGCCGACCGATTTCCGAATGCGGGCGGCGACAACCTCGACCGGGGGTGGGTACGGCAAGTTGATCTTCACGTAGACCGGAGTCGACAGGATCAGGGCAAGCGGGTCGATGGCAACGAACTGACGGACGGCTTCGCGCCCTATAAGCGCACCCGCTGCATCGGTCCACGTTGGATCGTTCGGCCAGCCGCCGTACCCGATCGCTGCCTTCCAGGCAAGATGGCCCGTATCGCGATCAAATGCATGTAGGTAACCCTCCTGCGAAGTGACAAAGACGTAGTTGGTGATGGGTCCTTCGTCGACGGTCGGGCGCGAAACCGCATGACCCGAGGGACCCGTAGGCGTTTGGGAAGTCCAGAGCAACGCTCCGCTAGCCGCGTCGTAAGCCTGAAGATAACCGTCGTTGCCACCATGCTCGCTGGCGACAAAAACCCGGCCATCCCAAAACGACGGGGTGGACGGATGTGCGTCGGTCTTCACGTTCCACTGCAACTGGCCGGTCGCGGCGTCGAAAGCGCACATCCATGCGCCCCACCCCGTTCCGGCGTACACACGTCCATCACCCACCGCCACCGGATCCACTATGGGCGCCTTGTTGGGGGCTTGGGCCTGCCAGAGAACCGCCCCGGAGGCAGCGTCAAGGGCGACCAAGTACGGCTCATTTCGATCCGTGCTCTCTGCGGACACATACACTACGCCGTCGACGACGGTGGGCTCCGCCGCGAAGTATGAGAACTTCGTCGATATCCACGCGCTCGTGCCGCCTGTCTTAATCGCGTAGAGCTTGTCGTCCCAAGAGCCCGCGTACACGATTCCGTTGCTCACCACGGGATCTCCCCAACTGATGTCACCCATGGCATGCGTCCACAGCGGACCGGCCACGGGATCGTGGGCCTGCAGGGTATTCCCGGCGGTCGCATACAGCACGCCATCCGCGTATGTGAGACCCCACACAGATCCGCCCGCGTCAATCTTGGCGAGTGGCGATCCCGTTACGAATGAGAGTTTGTGGATCCAGCCGTCAATGTCCCCCACGTATACGTGGTCGTCGGCGGCGGTCGTCTCCTCGACCACGACGCAACGGGATTGACCCTTGATCGGACCGTACTGCCACTCCTGCGCCCCGTTCGTCGCGTTGATGAGGGACACGTTATCGTTCGAGCTTGTAACCAAACGGCTCTTCGGCATTCTGCCCTCCAGTTCGTACCTCGCAGGTTCACCCCACGCTTGCGCAAAAAGAGCTTCTGGTCACCTAGTGGACCGACCCGTAGATTAGATTAGGCGGGGCCTCGTGCTGGGTTGGGTGTGATCCTGAAACCGGGGAACACTGTCCGTCCTCCGTTGCCGCACAGGCCGGTCCCTTGGTTGCCTGCCCCGAGCAGGAGGCGCAGCGCCGCAGAATCCGAACATGAGTTTCCGCCATATGTGCGCGACCCTTACCCAGGCGCCGATCCGTCCCACCCGTGTGGACGGTCGACCACATTCCGGGACACATTCGACACGTGTTTGCACTCCCCGGTGCGCGTTTGGCCATTCCCAACTGGTCGCGGCGGCGAGCGTACGGAACAGCCTCTGCCGTGCCACTTCGACCGTGGCCCTGAGTGGACGACTGTCGAACCCGGCGTTCAGGCAGGCGCTTCGGCATTTCCCAGGAAAAACGAGGCCGATGGTCGTCCAATCGGGGCCCGTAACGGGTGATTACGGCTCGAAATATTGGCAGTTGCGCCTTGGGGGTTGTCCTCGCCCCGGAACTCACAAGGAGACGCGATAGCGCTCTCCTCGGGTTCCGCCCGCCTTGCAACCCGCCCACGGACTCTCGCTCGGCCGCTGAACGTGGCAGTTCGGCACCGCCGCCAGGGTGCAAAGACCACGCTTCCTCTGCTTCCGGCAGGAACCTCTTGCGGGAGGGCGAACCCCTCTTCAAACGTCTCCAAACAGGAGGAATTATGGTGAAGAAACTACTCGTGGTGCTTGCCTGTTTCGGGCTGATCGCATCCGGGTTGACCACCACCGCAGGTGCCGGTCCCAGCGCGGGTGGCTACTCGTCCGACAACATCGAGTGGGTTACCCACGTGCCGTTCAACGGGCCGACTGCCACCGGCGCCAACTTCTTCAAGTCCGGCGGCGACCACTTCATGGTCGTGACCAGCTGGCACAACTTCGCGATCTACAACATCAACGACCCGGAAGCTCCGTCGCTCGTCGGCCAACCGGTGCCGTTCGGGTTCAAGTTCGAGAACGAGGACGTCGCCACGAACGGCGAGATCATGCTGTTCTCGGAGACCATTCCTCAGGGCAACCTCCACGTCTGGGACATCGAGGACAAGTCGAACCCGGTCTTGCTCGCGACGGTCGCGGGCGCCGGCGACCACACCACCTCGTGCATCCTCGACTGCAAGTGGGCGTATGGCAGCGAAGGGACGATCACGGACCTGCGTGACCCCGCCGCCCCGAAGCTCCTGAAGGAGAAGTGGAGCGACGGTCAGCCTCCAATCGGTGGGAACCACGACGTCACCGAGGTGGCGCCGGGCATCGTCCTCACCTCGACCAACCCCATGCTGCTCCTCGACGCTCGCAAGGACCCGGTCCACCCGAAGTTCCTCGCGCTGACTGAGGAGTACGAGGCCAACGGGCTTCCCTTCCACTCGAACCTGTGGCCCCGGACCATGAAGGACCGGTGGGTGCTCGCCGGCGGCGAGACGTGCTGTGGCGCCGAGCAATGTAACGAGTCGCAGGCGGCCTCGTTCATGGTTTGGGACACGAAGGGATGGCAGAAGACGCGCACTCTGAAGCTGGTCGACCAGTGGTGGGCGTCTCAGGGGACGATCACCGACGGCGGTGGAATCGCCAGCGCTCCGTTCGGTTGTTCGCCACACTGGTTCACGACGCACCCGAACTGGAAGAACGGCGGGGTCGTCGCCGTCGGTTGGTACAACAGCGGCACGCGTTTCCTCGAGGTCAACTCGAAGGGCAAGATCGAGGAGATCGGTTGGTTCCTGCCGGCCGCCGGTGGGACCTCGGGTGCCTACTTCATCAACAAGGAGATCGTCTACGCCGTCGACTATCAGCGAGGCATCGACGTGTTGCGCTTCACGGGTAAGGCGTAGCTCCAACGAGGATCAAGGACTCCAGGAGGCCCGCCCGCAGGGGCGGGCCTCTTCCTTTTCGTAGACGAAAAAGCCCCTGGTCGAGCCGCGACTCCCGGCGGTTTCCGGAGCGCGTCGTGGGGGAGCGGCACGACGGTCGAACGCAGTCGTCCCCACGGGATTCGAACGCGTGCTGCCGCCTTGTAGGGGCGGGTTTCGTCGTCTCGCGAGGGTTGCTCGCGGGGGTCCTCGTTTCCGACCTGCGGCGCGTTTTCGGAGTCTCTCCCCCACCCCCGCGGCCTCCCAAATCGGGCCTTCCCTCCGCAACGGCCACCATTTACCATTCCCCCAGCAATTCGACCATTAGGTGCCTAAAGGTGAGGCGCCGCGGCTGGTCGTCGGGACGGCGGTTGCACGGGACGAGGAGGGGGACATGCAGATCAGACGCAGGTGCGGCGCTGTCGCGGCGGTCGTGGCGGTGGTCGCGGCAGTGGTGCCGGCGGGGGCCGGAGCGCATCCCGGGCAGCATGGCCCCCCGGCGGGGGATCTCATCGTGGCGGGTGACTGGGGGGAGCTCGAATTCGTCTCGAGCCTCAGGCTCACCGACGAGCCGGAGCAGGTCGCGGACGTCGCCGTCGATCCTCAGGGGAGCTTCGCCTACCTCGCCCACTGGGGTGAGGAGGACTGCGACGCGAACGCCGAGACGGGTGGTGTGAACGATCCCGACGCAGGCGCGTACGTGGTCGACATCCGCGACCCGGCGAACCCGCGCCAGATCGGATTCATCCCGCACTCGCAGGACAGCCGTCCGGGCGAGGGGATGCAGGTCGTGTCGGTGACGACCAAGTCCTTCAGCGGCGACGTGCTCGTCATGAACAACGAGCAGTGCGGCAAGAACGGAAAGGGCGGCATCTCTCTGTGGGACGTCACGACGCCCACGCGCCCGAAGAAGCTGTCGGAGCACTTCGGCGATCGCGGTCACGCCGACACGAACGACATCCACGCCGCGTTCGCGTGGGACGCCGGCGCGAACGCCTACGCGGTGATGACGGACAACTTCGAGGCGACCGACGTCGACATCCTCGACATCACCAACCCGAAGCGCCCGCGTCTGATCAGCGAGATGAACGTCAACGCGCTCACGCGCGCGCTCGGCGACCGCGTCTCCCAGTCGGACATCGGCCTCGGCGACGCCTCGCTGCACGACATGATCGTGAAGAGCGTGTCTCGGTCGAGCGTCGGTCTATCGGGGCCGGGGAACGTGTGGGTGCTGCTGTTGTCGTACTGGGACGGGGGCTACGTCCTGTTCGACGTGAACAACCCCGCGAGCCCGCTGTACATCGACGACACCGACTACGCCCCGCTCGACCCCGAGATGCTGGACGAGGGGAAGTCCGTCTTCCCCGAGGGCAACGGCCACCAGGCCGAATTCACCGCCGACGACCGCTACTTCATCGGGACCGACGAGGACTTCTCTCCCTACGGCGCGCTCTTCCAGATCACCTCCGGCCCGAACGCCGGCACCTATCCGGCGGGACACTTCGGTTGGACTGAGGTCATCCCGCCCGGAACGGACGTCACCGGCCAACCGTCTTCGGCGGTTTCGGCTGCCCCGACGACCGCGCCTCGATCCCGGCCGCGGCTGCCACCGGGGTGGACGTGATCGTCTTCGAGCGAGGCCCCGTCGAGCACCCGACGGAAGGCAGCAGCGCCTGCTTCTTCTCGGAGAAGGTCGAGAGCGCTCAGCTGGCGGGTTACGACCTCGTCCTGATCGCGAACCACCACACCGGCGCCGACGCGGGGTTCGAGGGTGACGCGCAGTTCTGCGGCGGCCAGGGGCACGACTTCGTCAACACCATCCCGGCGATCTGCATCGGGCATCGCGCGATGCACCTGTTGTTCAACAAGCCCGACTCCTACGACTACGCCGCCGCCGGGTCGGAGCCGGTGCTCGGCGACGTCGGCGAATCGATGACGGTGTCGACCACGTTCGATGGATGGGGATACGTGCATCTGTTCGACGCACAGACGAGGGCGAGCCTCGACACGTTCGCGATCCCCGAGGCGCATCAGGAGACCTACGCGCAGGGTTTCGGCGACCTGTCGGTGCACGAGGTCGCGACCGATCCCCTCGATCCCGAGCGCGCATACCTCGCGTACTACTCGGGCGGGATGCGCGTCCTCGACGTGGGTTCGGGAGGCCTGACCGAGGTCGGCGGGTATCTGGCGCCCAACGGGAACAACTTCTGGGGCGTCGAGGCCTTCGTGAGAGACGGGCACACCTACGTGCTCGGCAGCGACCGAGACTATGGCCTGTTCGTGTTCCGGAACCACAAAGGCGGGCACTAGGCCACGGCGCGCAAGCACAGACCTGGGGGACCGGTTGGAGCCGGTCCCCCCGCTGGGGCTAAGGGACGCGGGGGGCTCTGGGGAGAGTAAACGGCTATCGAACCCGGCGTTCCGCTGGAAACTTAGGCTCTCCCAGGGGCAATAGACCGAACCAGACTGTCCCGATCGTTCTTCGCAACCTGGTGCTCGCCCCGCGCTCGCTGTGCTGCTGTCGATGAGGACTCGAACATCACCAGAGGTGTCATCCGACCGGGCTCCAATCCGGGTGCTGGTCGGATCCCGCCTGATCGGTCAGACGCACGAGACCCGTCCCGTCCGCGTTGATCCGATAGATGTCGTAGCCGAGCCCGCCCTGGGCGTAGAAGGCGATTGCCTCCCCGTCCGGCGACCACGTCCCCGACCGGGCATCGAGCGGTCCCTCGAAGACGACGCGCAGGTCCTTTCCGTCGGGAGTGATCGTGTACAGGCCGTGCTTGAAGAGAGCGGCGCTTCGGCTGAAGAGGATCCTGTCCCCGTCCGGCGACCACTCGGGATGCCACTCCTTCAAGCCGTCGTTCGTAACGGTCCGGCGCTTGTACCCGTGACTGCAGCAGAATCTCGTCGTGTACAGGTCGTACGAGTCGTAGTACTCGATGAAGACGAGCTTCTTCCCGTCCGGCGACCAGCCAGGATCGACGTTCGTGGAGTTCTCCTGCTGCACGGCGATGTATCGGCTCCGTTCGCCGTCGACGCTCAGCGCGATGATGTCGCCGCCGTCGCCGTCGGGGTGCTTCGAGGCGAACGCGATCCACATCCCGTCCGGCGACCAAGCTGGGTCGGTCTCGTACCAGTACCTCCAGGAGGTGAACTCACGCTCCACACCCGTGACGGTGTCGACGATGTGCAGATCGGCGTTCGTTTGGTCGGGAGGCTCGTGGACGAAGACGATCCTTCGCCCGTCGGGGGCCCAGTCGGGAGAGTGGTCGTCCCCGTCGTTGTACGTGATCTGACGCAGGTTCGATCCGTCGGCGTTCATGACGAATATCTCAGCGTCCCCGCCGGCACGGGTGCTGGCGAAGGCGATCCGGCCGCCGCTCTGGGAGGGAGTCGCGGCCTCGGATGCGGGGGCGGCGAGGACCGGCGAGATCGCGATCAGAGCCGTGGCGCCCGCGAGGAGCCGTCGCGTTCTTCGAGGCCAAAGAGCTCTCATCGTTCGCACCGCTCCCACTAGAGCCGCGTTGCGGGATCACGGTACGAAGGCGAACGTCCGGCGTCTGCTCAGTTCTGAGCGTTTCGGCGAAGAGTGGCCGCATGGGGAGCCGGTCGAGAGCGACCTCTCTTGGGCGGTTCAGAAGGTTGCGCGGCGCCCTTAGGGATGCCGCACTCCGTGGCCCCAACGGGATTCGAATCCGTGCTACCGCGGTTTGGAAGGCTGCGCGGCGTCCTTAGAGATGCCGCACTCCGTGGCCCGACGGGATTCGAACCCGTGCTACCGCCTTGAAAGAGAGGATCAGTCAGTTTTCGATATCTGGCGGCGTTGATCGTCGGTGTGCGTTTTCGCGCGAGTTCGGCCTTTTCGGTCGCGCGGTAATTCTCGGCGTTGTTCGCCTGTTTTCGTCGTCGCGTGGCCAGAACGTGTCTAATGAGATGTGCAAGGCCATCGCTGGAATCGCGCTCCCCCGTTCGAGCT
Organism: Actinomycetota bacterium; assembly: GCA_046263255.1. Lineage (GTDB taxonomy): Bacteria > Actinomycetota > CADDZG01 > CADDZG01 > WHSQ01 > JALZEG01. The sequence continues at coordinate 54,813 of JBHELD010000040.1, read as the reverse complement.
TGCGGCTCCGGTGCTCAGGTTCGTGCCCACGGCGGGGCCGTAGCACGTCTGTCCACGGCCGGCCTCCTCGGCGGCGCGCTGCAGGTCGGGGCGTTGCGGTGGGAGACGTTCGACTTGGCGCGGTTTCGCGGTGCCGGTTGGTCATTGCCGGGAGCTTCAAGGTTCCGTGCTCTCCGTGGGCGCGTTCCATCTACGTAGAGGGAAATCCTTCCCGGCGGTAGATGCCATCATTGCGCCCGCGTCTCTACAAATGCGCAACGAACTCGGAAGCGAGTGATCGTCGCATTCACCCTGCGACGAAACGAGGACGAATTATAAAGGCGCATCTGCCTAACGCTCAGCTAAACGAGCTTTGCCAAGGATCGACGCGTCGTGGCCAACGGGAGGCCCCATCTTCGCGACGAAGGAGCCTCCGGTGGACGCTGCGATTCTCGGCGCTACAGCAGCCGGTACAAGTAAGAGCTCGGTATTGAACGGTCGAGAATGTTGCCCGTTAGCCAGAAGCCGCCCTGCCCGTCGGACTCAAACTCATAGCAAACGAAATCGGTACATCCGTCGAGGATGCCCCCGCCAACATCGAGGTCGCTATTGATTCCTCCCGTTTCGCTCTCACCACCATGCGCGTGCGTCTGATCGACGAGCTGCTCATAGTCGTGGCCATCCGGTGAGTTGGCGGCGAGATTCGCTTCTTGCTTCATGCACGATGCCGTTGTTTCCCGATGAGCCAAGCCGAGGGTATGCCCGATCTCTTGGCACATGAGCGGCCGACGCTCCGACTCGGTGGCGCTGTTCTTTAACTTCACGCGCCCCTTTTGGATGTGTCCCTGCGCGTTGTACTTGATCTTGAACCGACCAATGGTGTTGCCAGAGAAGTTGTAGTCGCTGTGGTTGCAGACCTTTACTCGGCCGTAATACTCGGGCATGGGGCAGTTGAGCCTATGTGTGGCGTCAGTTTCCGCTTGCTGTCGGACAAACCTGAACTCGCTGCTCTGCCCCCAGTCGCTCTGTACGTTTGGGAGCTTGTCGGCCCAGCTACCCGTGGTGCTGTCCCTGAGGATGATCTTGCGCTCGTTCCCCGACGGGTGTGTCCAGTGCAGAGCCAGCCCTTGATCCGTGAGCTGGTGACTCCCATCGCTTACAGCTTCGGCTGCTCCGGGATCAGCGCCACCCTCTCCAAAGCTTTCGCCTCCACATTCCTGGGTTTCACCTTCGTCAAAGTCTCCATCGCGATTTCGATCCTCCGCCTCAAACCGACAATCGCGGTCCTCGCGCTTCTTCTCGCTGCCGGCCCACCCCGGCGAGACCGGGACAAACGAGACAAAGATGAGCCCCACGACAAGGGACAGAATCGACGTGTTGCGTCCAAGCGAAGCGAAGCGACCTAATCCGAACAGGTGCACAAGCGACCTCCCACCGGGTTTTCTAATGACCCCCCCACGGAGTCGATCGTGCATTACAGCACAGGCTCGGGTGTCCGTCTAGAGGCTTTTTTCGCTTTTGTCGAAGGTCGGAACCTATTGTGGTGCGCGCAGATGGAATGTCCACGCGGCCGACTGGCTTCCAAGATCCAGGGTGGGGCCGCATCCTTCTTCGTCAGCCCAATAGGCGTCCACTTTCAAGTACAGGTGGCCGGCCGTCAGTGGTGGAAAAAAACGCGCATCCCAGGCAACAATCCGGCTGTCCTTGATCCGCGGGGCTATTACCGAAGGAATGATCTGAGCATCACCTCGGGGTCGCCCTTTCTTGTTGACTCTGCTCCAGGCTCGGATCGACCACTCGCGCGGAGGAGCAGTCTTATCGAATCGAATTCTGGTTGCCTCACCAGGACCATAAGTCAGCGCCTCCGGGAAGGTAGTGAACCCATCCCCTCCGAATCGGTCGCAGAACCGATCGTCTGCTCGCTTTGACCAAAGATCGTGGATTCGGACGCCCACCGAGGACTGGCGCCCGACGAGAAGCCTGGCGCGAGGTGGACGGTGGTCGTCTGCCCTAGACGGTGACGGCGGAAGGGCGGTCACGAGGCCAAGAAGGCTCCCGAGAAGAACGTACCGGAGAGTCATCATCATCATTCTCTAAAGGATATGCCTACGGGCATCTGACTCCTGCCCCTGGATCTCCGATGAACGTCGAATTGGCGCGGCCGGTCTTCACATTGGCTCACCTCGCGAAACAGCCGGCGGTCCCGCCAGCCGGTCAGCCTCGTTGCCAGGTGCGGTGAGCGACTCGAACGACCGCTACGCTGTTTTCGCCCCGGCAGCGAAGGCGCGCGAGGGTTCTAGAGCAATCCGGAACAGATCCGAACGAGGGGCCGCGTCGTCGGCATTCTCTAGCAGCGAGATTTCTTCGGCGACACGCAACCAAGTCGAGCCACGCGTACGTCTAAGCTGGTCGCCGTCAACAAATCTGGAGGACGGCAAGTGAAGCGTTTCGTGACGATCTTGTCTGGTTTGGCAGCGGCAACGGCGACACTGGTGGATCCAGGTGCTGCCGATCCCGGCCACAAGCGTCCCCGTATCACCGTGATGCGCTGGCAGGACCCTCCGGTGACTACGAGCTCGGGAGAATGCAGCGAGGACGGCACGTGCGAGGAAGAGATCCTCGTCGTCAAGGCGCACGATCCGGACTCCTCGATTACCGAGATCCAGGTGAAGTTCGACGAGGAGGGGGAGCGGGCTCCGATCGTCTTCGCGCACACGTACTGCGTCCAGGGGACGAAGCCCGGAACGCCGGCGCGGCTCGAGCTGGGGGTCTCTTACGAGGAGCCGGGGGACTACACGGTCGCCGCAGTCGCGTATTCACACAAGCGTTGCGCGGGACACGAGAAGAAGGACGGCCACCCCTACCTCCACTCCCGTGTCAAGCGACTCGAGACGGTCGTGGAGGAACCGGAGGAATAGCGGCGGTTTCGTTAGCGCCGGGGATCGAGAAGGCCCGCGTAGACGTGTCCCGCGGCCGCGCCGATCAGTGTCGCCAGCACGAGTCCGATGACCACGCCGTCGAGCGGTATGTCGTTGCTCGACTCGGCTGCCTCGGCAGCCTGCGACGGAAGACCGTCGTCGGTCTCGACGTTTACGAACCGGCGGACTTCGCCGCGGCCGTCGCCGGCCTGACCCGTTTCCTTCTGCGCTTTCCGACCGGCGTCACCGGTCTCAACGATGAAGCTCGGGGCGAATGGCCGCCGATTCGGAGCTTTTACGCGTACGGTCACGTCGGTCGTCCCTACACCATGCTGAGCGCGGCTCACGGGACAAAGTTCGCTACCAAGACGTGATCTCTGGAGTGCCCCTGGCAGGGCTTGCCCAACGCTCAGAACTGAGCAGACACGCCCCGCTCACCCTCCTACCGTGATCCCCGAGACGGGTCTAGTGGAAGCGGGGCGAACCATGAAACGTCGTTGGCTTCGACGAATGAGACGGCTCCTCGCGGGCGCGACGGCCCTCGTCGTGATCTCTCCCGCCCCCACCGCCTCGACATCCGAGGCCGCGACGACCTCGCAGAATGGGGGCCGGATTGCGTTCTCGAGCACCCGCGCCGGCGGCGACGCCGAGATCTTCATCATGGACGCCGACGGATCGAACCTGCGTCAGATCACCGACAACGACGGGGACGACCACTCGCCCGACTGGGCCCCCGACGGGCGCAGGATCGTCTTCGTCCATGAGCCTCCCGACAAGGCGAACGCCGACCTGCACATCATCGACACCGTCACCGGTATCGAGCGTGAGCTCACCAGCTGGAGGTACTGGTACGAGACCGACCCCGCGTGGTCGCCGGACGGGAAGTGGATCGCGTTCGCGTCGAGGCATCCAGACGCCGACGGAGGCGACGTCCTCGCGCTGAGCGTGGACGGGGAACGCTGCCGCCTCATCGCGACGCAGCAGGAGAACTCGACGAACGTCGACCCGGCGTGGTCGCCGGACGGCAAGAAGCTCGTCTTCATCGAGTACTACGAGTCGTACGACCTGTACACGACGAGGTTCTGCTGTAACCACGGGTACAAGCACCGGACCGTGACGAGCGACGGCTCCCAGAAGTGGAATCCCGAGTGGTCGCCGGAGGGGGCGAGGATCCTCTTCAGCCGCGGCGGCGCTCTCCAGGGGGGCCTGTACACGATCTCTCCCGACGGCAAGGACCTCCGGGTCGTGTTCGTCGGGGGACCGCTGGACGCCCGGGCGGGGTCGTGGTCCCCGGACGGTGGCGCGATCGCGTTCTACGCGCAGGGCGGCCTCGGCTACGACATCTACCGGATCAACGCCGACGGAACCGACCTCGTGCGTCTGACGGATCACACGGGATCGGACCGGCACCCGGATTGGAGCCCGGTCTGATGGAAGCTTCGTATGCGAACAGAGGAGCCGCCGTGCTCGCGGTCTGCGTCGTCGCCGCACTCACGCCGGCCACACCGGCGGTCGCGGCACCGGCCTGCTCAGGGCAGCGCGCCACGATCGTGAGCGGGGACGAATACGTCGACGGGGGAGGCAACGATTGGATCGTCGAGCGCGATCCCGGCTGGTTCAACACGAAGTTCGGCAACGAGGACATCGACGGAGGTAGAAGCACGTGAAGCGCCGGCTTGACCGTCTCTACGTCGAACAGGAGACGGTGTCGAGATCGGGATCAAGCCTGGCGGGACGGCCCTTCGTCTACGAGGCCGTGGAGTGAGGGGCCGCTGCCTACGTCGGTCAGGTTGTCAGCGAACGGGCGAGCCGAAGCAATCGCCGTATCGCGACCTACTCCATCTTGCGTCGGACTTGTAAAGCCGCCTACCTCGCGTTTCGACGCAGGACACTTGGTTGCCGCAAGTCGGCGGAACCGTCTATGAAACACATCAGTAATTGCGAGCGGGAGCGGGACCCGTTCTTGACTTCGAGAGCCAGCATGGTGCTTCTAGGCCCTGTAGGCGTGGAGTCGATCCTGCCTTCCATCGTCAGTGCGTTTCGAGCAGGACCTGCTCTGACCTACGAGGCTCTCGAGCCTCCGGGCGACCCAGGTGCTGAGACCAATGTGAGACAGACCTCGCGAGACTTCACATCTCCTGAAGCCGCGGGCGCGTGTCCAAAATGTGTCCAGCGGGAGTGCCCGAATCTTCGGCCCAGGGGCGCATAATGCTCCTGACCTGCACGCTTCTACGTGGCCCCAACGGGATTCGAACCCGTGCTACCGCCTTGAAAGGAGCGGATCAGAGGGGTTTCGATATCTAGCGACGTTGATCGAGTTTGCGCGTTTTCCCAGCTAGTCCGGCCTTTTCGGTCGCCTCGCCATTCTCGGCGTTGTTCGCCTGTTTTCGTCGTCGCTTGTCCAGAACGTGTGTCCAGGGATTGTGCAAGGCCGTCGGTCCCATTCGCACTGCCGACGAGATAAGCGCGCGTTCGAGGCATTCCGCTTCACAGATCCGGATGGACGATCACATCCACCTAGGTTCGGAGTCGGGAGCCACCTAGGTGTAGTTCCTAAAGACATTAGCGGTGTCGATAGCTACCCTCGTCTGGCGCCGAGTCGTAACAGGTCGCGACAACACCCCCGACCGTGCCGCACTCGAGATCAGCGTCGTCGTTGTACTCGGTCGTGATCCGCCACTGGTAGTCGCCCACGCGGTTGGCCAGGAGAGCCGTGGGGAAGCGGATCTCGACCCCTCGGTCACTCGATCGCCAGACGTGGGCGTAGCCCCTGACGCGGTCCTGCTTCCGTCTGCGGTCGGCGATCATGACCGCGTGCAGCGAACCGTCTTCGGAGACGTCGATGCTCAGGCGACGCTCCGCGTGGCTGTCGTCGTCCAGGTTGAAGAAGAGAACAATCCGATTCAGTGGTGCCTCGAGCGCCTCGTTCTCCCACGTCTCGTAGAACTCGAAGCCATGGCTCACGAGGACCTGGTCGGTCGTGATCTCGTCGTGGCCGTGACGAGCGGTCGCGACGTCGAACCTGCCGTCGGCGTCGTCGGCGTCGTCGAAAGAGCGGTCGTCGCCGAGGGCCGGAACACCGAACGCGGCGACGCAGAACATCGCAGCTGTGATCGCCTTGCCAAAGGTTCGGGCGCTTCTCCTTCGTGCCATCGTCTCTAACACCTTCCTCCATTGGCGCCGCAGTACGTCGGCCGGGACAAAAATACGCTGTTCGTCGTGTTCCAGATCTCCCTCGACCCGTCGCCGGACATGATCTGGCCGAGCGGCTTCCAGTAGTCGTCTTGGTTGCAATCCAGCTTCCAATCCGGGCGGCTGCCGCACAGGACCACCGTGGGCGCCTGCTCGCACATCACATCGTGCTCGTCGGTGCAGTGAAGCTCGTGGTAGTGCGGGGCCGACGGCATCACGGCACCGACGTTGTGGATCACCTCGTGCACGAGCGCATGTCCATCCCAGTTGAAGTTCATGGAGTACTTCGCGCCGACGTTGTGCGGGCTGTCCGATCCCGGGCGGTCGTCGATCGCTACAGCCGCCTGGCCGCCGGCCGGGTACGAGACGGTGTAGTCCGGATACTTGCCCTCGGGGTCGGGGACGCGCGTTCCATCGTCGAGGAAGACGTGGTACACGCGGTTGATCGCGTTGGGGTCACACGTACCACAGTCCGCGCGGTAATCCATCGGGCCGAGCCCCCAGGCGATCTGGTTCTGCAGGCTGCAGATCACGTCTCCGAAGGTGTACGTCGGCGGCGGCTCGTCGGGTCCGCCTTCGACATCTTCTTTGAACTCGCAACCGTTGTCGCTCGTGCCGCTGTCCTCGACGCCGATGAGGTTGACGCGCATCACGGACACCGTCCCGTAGGAGTTGCACAACCACCTGAAGTGCTGGTCGTGAACCAGGCTGCTCTGATCGAGTGCTGGGTACACCTGGATGTCCAGCTTTTCAGCGAATGCATCGGTGTCGGTACACGCAAGACCTGAATGAGTCCTTTTACCGGGCAAGGCCCCACGAGTACCGGCGACCTTTGGACGCCCGACCGCCGACGAGAGTTGTCTGCGATGGTCCTCATCGGCAAGAACCTCACCGGATGTATCCCCCTGGGGCGGTGTTGAGAGAGATGGAGAGGCACCTAGACGAGTTCGTAGATACTTCGCCGGACGCGTTGGTCCTCACCGGGCCGACGACGAAGGAGGACGGCGAGCCCGTCCTTGATGTTGTGGCCTGACTGCACCCAGCGGCGGAACCCCGCCCGTCGCAACATGAAGTTTGATGGCAGCGGGCCATTCCTCCGCTTGGTTGCAGGCACCCACCAACAATCCGCGACCAGCTTGACGCGCTTCTCGATGCGCGGCGCGTCCTCGAAGCGCGTCCTGAACGCGTCCTGGGGAAGCCGAAAGACGCTGAAACCCAGTGGCCCCAACGGGATTCGAACCCGTGCTACCGCCTTGAAAGGGCGGCGTCCTGACCAGGCTAGACGATGGGGCCCCCGCCCCCTCCGGGGCCCCCCGATGCTACCCGCCGCCGCGACGCCACCGGCGAGGCCGCGTACGAATGCCCGGCGAGGCCGCGGACGGAGCCCCGCTACGCTCGGCCCATGACGATCGATCCCGCGGCCGCCATCGCCGGCAACAGACGGGCCTGGGACCGGGAGGCCGCCGACTACCAGCGCCAGCACCACGCCTTCCTCACCGAGCACGCGCTCGCCTGGGGCATCTGGCGAATCCCCGAGGCGACGCTGGGCTTGCTCGGCGACGTCGGGGGAAAGCTCATGCTCGAGCTCGGCTGCGGCGCGGCCCAGTTCTCGATCGCCCTCGCACAGAACGGCGCGCGTCCGGTCGGGCTGGACATCTCGACGCAGCAGCTCCGGCACGCGCTCGCGACCTTCGAGGCGAGCGGGACGACCGTCCCGCTGGTGCAGGCCTCCGCGCACATGACGCCGTTCGCCGACGGCGTCTTCGACGTCGTGTTCGCCGACTACGGAGCGACGACGTTCGTCGACCCCTACCTCACCGTGCCGGAGGCGGCGCGCCTGCTGAAGCCCGGCGGGGTGTTCGTCTTCTGCACGACGAGCCCGCTCTACATGATGTGTCGCGACCTCGAGAGCGAGGCCGTCACCGAGACCCTGCAGCGGCCCTACTTCGGGATGCGCGTGATCGAAGACGGCTCGGACTTCCGGGACTACCAGATCCCCCACGGGGAATGGATCACGCTGTTCCGTAAGAACGGCCTTGTGGTCGAGGAGCTGATCGAGACGCAGCCGGACGCGGGTGTGACGACGACGTACGAGGGTAGGCCGCCTGAGTGGGCCCGCCGGTGGCCGGCGGAGGACGTCTGGAAGGTCCGCAAAGAGGGTTAGCACCCGTTCGACGAGAGGAGGCGACCGTGGCCGACGACGAGCAGGTGACCACGCCGGTCGCAGAGCGCGACGACATCGACCACACCGAGTTCACGTCCGACTCGAAGAAGTGCCCGCAGTGCGGGGAGGCCGTCGACAACCTCCGCAAGACCTGCATCAAGTGCGGCTACGAGTACGGCCCCGACGACTACGACGACACCGAGGCCGGAAACGAGCTGCGAGCCGGGTCCGCGCTGGACGAGGAGGGCAACGAGATCCTGGACGAGGAAGTCGGAGACGAGCGCGCCGACGAGGCGGAGCGGTGAACGCGATCGACCCCGCCCGCAAGATCCTCGAGACCTACAGGGTCTTCGCCGTCGTCGGGTGCTCGTCCGACCCCTGGCGGCCGAGCTACGGCGTCGCGTCGTTCCTGCAGGAGCGCGGCTATCGCATCGTCCCGGTGACGCCGTTCGAGAGCAAGATCCTCGGCGAGCGCTGCTATCCCGACCTCGCGTCGATCCCCGAGTCCGAGGGCGTCGAGGTCGCGGACATCTTCCGGCGTTCGGACGCGGCGGGGGATCACGTGGACGAGGCGATAGCGCTCGGTCTGAAGGCCGTGTGGATGCAGATCGGCGTCGTCGACGAGGCTGCAGCCGAGCGTGCGCGGCAGGCGGGTCTGGACGTGGTCATGAACCGCTGCCCGAAGCTCGAATACCCCCGCGTCTTCTCGTCGGCCGAGGGGCTGCGCGAGCGCCGCGCCTAGTCGAGCGAGGGGCCTCCGACGATGTGCACGACTACTCCGTCGTTGCCGTAGCTGGAGGCGCCGTCCGCGCCCGCGCACACCGCGACGCACGCGTCGACGAACGTCGCGAAGGGGCTCCCGTCCGGCGCGATCACGACGTCGAGGAAGTCGAAGACGAGCCCGCACCGGCCGGGCCCGCACCTCCCGCGCTGGATCGGGTCCCGGGGCGGGTTGACGGCCGTCGACACGAACCTCGGCTTGTCGTCGAGCGCGTTCGTCGTCGTCGTCACGTAGCCGTTCCACGAGGTCTTGGCGTAGTCGGCGTTCGACGGACAGCTGTCGTTCTTCGCGCAGTTGTGCCGCCAGGGGCTGTTCTCGCTCCCCATGAACGCGATCGCGACCTTGCCGGCGCCGCCGACGTCGAGCGTCGCCAGGTTCGCCTCGCGCACCTTCGGCGGGCTCAGAATGGTCGCGTCGGCCCACGTCTTGCCGCCGTCGGTCGAGGTCGTGAAGTAGACGCGGCGATCGCCGCCCGTCCACGTGTAGTAGATGTTGCCCTTCCGGTCGACGTCGACGCTCGGGTCGAGGATCCCGTCACCCGCCGAGACGTTCGACACCTTGACGTTCTCCCACGTCCGTCCTTCGTCCCTGCTGATCGCGAGCCAGGGCTCGAGGCAGCTCTCCTTCGGGATGTAGACCGTGCCGTCGTTCCCGACGATCCCGTGCCCGTGGAGCCCGCCGCAGAACGGCACGCGGCTCTCGCCGCCCGCTCCCGGCTGGACGCCGGTGAACGCAGGCGAGCCGGTCGGCGACCACGTCAGCCCGCCGTCGAGCGACTTCGAGCACGAAGAGGACGCCACGTCGTTCCAGCAGTAGTAGAGGATGCTCCGATACCCGACCGTCGGAGTCGTAGCGGGGGGCCCGCCGAAGAGCGTCTGGTGGTCGTTGACCGGCCGGCCGCACGCAAGCGGGTTGGAGGTCCACGTCTCGCCGAGGTCGTCGGTGAACGACAGGATCGAGCAGGCGACGGTCAGGTCGATGTTGAAGATGCGATCGGTTATTGGGTCTCGCCACACGTACGGGTCGAGCGAGATCGGGTGCGTGTTCGCGGGGCCGATCTTCGGCGAGACGATCGTCCACGTCTTGCCCTTGTCGCTCGACTTCAGGACCTCGACGTGGTTGGGGGGCCGCGAGGCGACGTCGATCGACGGGAAGAAGAGGTCGCCGCGACGCGAGATCGCGATCGTCGGCTCGCCGGCGGGAAGCCCCACTCGGTAGAACAGAGCCCTCTGCTTGCCGTCGTACGGCAGCGGCTTGCCGTCGGAGTGCGCGACGGTGGACCCTCCCGGGCCGACGGACGCGCTGATCGAGCTCGCGGTGGCGGGATCTCCCGGACGAACGGCCGTCAGCGCCAGTAGAGCCGCTACGGCGGCCGCTGCCGCCCCGATCCCGGTCACACGTGTGGTCGCGCTCACCTCGACCTCCCGATCTCCGCTGCCCGCGCCGAAATAGCCCTTCTGTGGAGACTTCGACGGCGCCGAGGCCGTCCCCTCCCGCCTGGCGGGAGCGGCGGCGACTCCGCTCACGCCGCGCGGACGCTGCACGATCCGGTAGTGGGTCAGTTTGACGGCGAGTCGGCTAGCAATCGAGACCGCCGCTAGTCCAAACCGCCGTGTCGCCCGAGCAGCCCGCGGGCACGTCGATATCGTCAGCGTTGATTTGGCCGCACCGCAGCGTCGGGTCGCCGACTGGGTTCCCCAGACTTGACCCCCACGTCACGGGCTGGTTCCACGAACAGCCGCGGTCGAACGCGTCTTCTAGATCCGCCACCCGATTCCGCAGCTTGCTGAATTCTGGATTGTGGTGCGCCCTCACCGGGACGACCCACATGAGCAGGACACCAGCCACGAGGCCCGCCACGAATTGCTTCACTAGCCCCTCCTCCCGTCGGATCGGAAGGCAAGCCTAGCGATCTAGGAGTCCGACGATCTCCTCGGCCGTCCAGACGTGATCGGCGACACCTGCGGCCATGGCGGGGGTCTTCGGGTAGGGCTTGCTGAGGGTCTTGTGGGGCCGGGCGAAGTTGTAGTGCATGCAGTGGAGCGACACGGCGGCAGCTAGGTTCTCGACCTTGCGAGAGAACGCATTCGTGAGCCGCGTGAAGCGGCGCATGCTCATCCGGACTGAAAGATTCTGGCGCTCCACGTAGCTCGTGGAAATGTGCTTCCAGTCCGGGTCGCCAATGATCCGGCGCTTGTCGATGCCGATGCATTTTGCCGGGCTGTAGCGCGTGTCGGCGGGTTTCGTTTCTTTCTTGTAGATCTTGTGGAGCTGGGCGTAGTCGATATCCGCGCCGAACACTTCTTCGACGGCGTTCAGGTAGGCACGGTGCCCATCGGTCGTGAGTTGGATTCGGTTGCGGAGCCGGGTCGATAGGTCGTGGACGAAGTCCCGGGCATCCTCAAACGTGCGGTCGCCGACGAGCCAGCACGGGACAACTTTTGTGTCGGCGCAAATCGCAGTCCACGTCCACACGTCGCCATAGCCGAACTCATCGGCGTGTTCCTCGGGGACGTTCTTCTGCTTCGCGTAGACGAACGACCAGATTTCGTCGCATTGAACCTTCGTGCAGGGGAGGTCCCGCAGGATTTCGTCCTGGTAGGCGGAGCAGGCGGCCCCGAGGTCGCACAGGAGCTTGACGACCGTGTTCTTCGCCACGCCGGTCAGGCGAACGGTCCCGCGAATGCTGTTGCCCTCGACCAGGGCCTTCACGACTGCCACCCGCTTCTCGGTCTTCAGGACGTTCGCCATACTGACCATTATGCGTGACCGCTCCGGCATATGTCAATAGCGTCTAGGTGACGCGGGTGTATCAGCAACGCTTGTGCGTCGTATCGCCGACGCGTACAATGCATAGCGGTGGAGGCGGGATTCGAACCCGCACCACGGGGGCTTTCCGACTAGACCCCGGAACCCCGTGGAGGCCGGTTTTGAGCCGGTTGCGATACCAGTTCCGCTCACTCCACCAGACCGAAAAGCGGTGCGGGGACGGGAGGTGCACTCTCCCGTCCCTCGCTTTTTGCGGTCGACTACTGGCGGTAGCCGGCCCGCAAACCTTCCTTGCTAGACCTCCTTTTCCCCTCGATAGATCTCGCCATCGGTGTAGTCTCGTGGCGCATACAAACCCTTGCCGGCCTTGCTCAGGAGCCCGTTCTGCCAGGCCGAGTAGAGGGCGCTATTGACAGCGGCGACCGATGCATAGGGGAAGTTAGCCTGGCCGAGTCGGTCAGCAACCTCTTGCGGCCGCATGGGCATGTCGACGTGCTCTACCACCATGACGACGGCTTGTTGCATGCGACCCTTCGCCTGGGGAGGTGCCGAACCGCCGTTCAAACTCGGACCTGGGGATCCCTCCGCAGCCGCACTCGCCGATCCCCCGGAAGCGAGATTTCGCAGGTGCGTGACGGTGCCACGCCAGATCTCGACCTCAATGGCCGCCGCGTGGGCAGCCTTCTCCTTGTCGGCGAGAACTTGCTCCGCGAGGGGGAGCTTCGCCTTGATGTCCTCCTTGTCCAGGAGGTCCACTATGAACTCGCCGGGTTGGGGCATGTCTAGAATTCTAGGCGGCCCGATCTAGAAGCGCAAGCGCGCTCTAGGTCGGGGAATCACAAAAGTGTGATCTAGGTCCGCTTCCCCCACCGCGCTGCCGCGGCCTTCTTCGCAGCCTCCGACCGCTGTTCAGCCGTCAGCTTCTGGGCTCTGGCCCTGCCACCCTTCAGTCCACCTTTGCGTCCAAGCGCTACCGCGGCGGGGTCCTTCTCCCGCTCGGGTTCGGGCGCGGGCGCTGCGCCCGTGGACTCGCCTACGATGGCGGCTGCGAGTTGGTTCAGGTCGCGGGGCTTGCTTGAGCGCTTTGGCATCTTCTTATCATCGCATGTTCGTCAACGTGCTCTGGGGCGTCCTGTCGCCTCGCGTCCCGCCGCGACAACGGCTTTGAAGATCGTGGGGGCGCGGAGGCCAGCGAGAAGGGCACCTCGGATCGTTGTCGGCCTATCTCCGAGGACGAAGGCTCCAAATCCACCGAGGCCCGAATAGAGGAGCACGAGGCCCACGATCGCCCAGGTTCGGGTCGTCGTCCAGTTGAGGGTGCCTGCTCGGTACGCCGCTACCAGCGGGGGGAGCGCGTACAGGACCAAAGCGGTAACGAGGCCGCCGATGCAGCCAAGCCAGAAGACTTCAGCGTTCGAGAGCGCAGGCCGCCCATGCTGCGCTGCCAAGATCACCCTTAAGAGGACTTACTCGCCTGCTTCTTCGTCGCGCTTGAGCGGCCTTTGTCCTTCGTGGCGGCTGTCTTCCGGGGGCTCTCCTGCTCCTTCGGCGTCGGCTCGTTGAGTAACGACACGCCTGCCGTGGAAAGGATCTCAAACACCTTGTGGGCGCTATCGACGGTCATGCGGGTTCTCTCCCTCCGCTACCCGAAGCTGGTGACAGCGCTCCGGATTGCCCCTCCATTATCCCCTGTTTCCAAGAGTTACCAGCATGTAATTCACGCACCTGCCCTCTTTTTTACCCTGCTAAATCGCAGGAAGCGGTAGGAGAAGGCAACTCTGGTTGTCGCGCACAAGAAGACGGGGACCGTCCTTCCCGTCGGGGCCCCCCGCTGACACTGGCCGGAAACCGATCCTCAAACTGACCCACTACCCACGATCCCACCTGCTTGACCTGCTCAGAGGCCCCTCCCATAATCTGACGGGCTATCCCGGCATAGCGGGCCGGTCGACGAGGGGGTGCCGTGGCTCAAGCGGGGAACTGCGACCAGTTCCGAGTCGGGACGAAGGCGTGGACCGATTGCGTGCACGACTCCGCGACCGGCGGCGGCCTCATGCCGTGGATCGTCGTCATCCCGCTCGGCGTCATGGTCGTCGGGATGTTCATCGGCTTCGCGCGGCAGTTCTCGGACGCCGGGCGCCGGCGCGCGCAGGAGCACGGCGTCGCCGGCTCGGCCGGCAGCTGGTTGATCTTCGTCGCGTTCATCGAGCTCGCCATCGGGATCGGGTCGGTGGTGGCGGCTCGGCGCGCCCCGGGAATCGGCGGGGGTTACGACATCTCCGCGGTCGTCCTGCTGGGCGTCGGCATCCTCCTCTTCGTGATCGGCGTGTTCCTGAAGGTGCGCGGCCGGCGGCGCGCCCGGATCTACAACACGGGCATCCCGGGCGAAGCCGTGATCCGCGCCGTCCACGAGACCGGCACGATGGTGAACAACCAGCCGATGTACGCGTTCGATCTGGACGTGACGGGTTCCGGATTCGCGCCCACCAGCACCAGGCACCGCGAGGTCGTGCCCCTCTGGTTCGCGAGCCGCGTCGGTCCCGACGCGCGCGTCCCCGTCAAGGTCGATCCGTCCAATCCGAGCCGGATGATCTTCGACTGGGACCGGTTCCGCACGATGGCTGCGGCGGGGCCTCCCGTCGCAGGTCCGCCGGCTTCGCCCGGCGCAGCGCCGATTTCGCCCGTCGCAGAAGGCTCGGGGTTTGCTGCCACGCCCGCCGACGTCGCGACGTCGTCTTTTCCCGGCATAGGCAGCATCGCGGACGCGATGCAGGTGGCGAAGGAACTCGGCGGCCGCGGATCCGAATGGCACGTCGGCAAGCTCATCGGCGCCGTCGTGATCCTGTTCGTGATCGCGGTGGTGGGTGCGGGACTGTTCCTGGTCGCCAGGGTCTTCGGCGAGGTCAGCGACGTCACGAACGAGGTGACGGACCAGGTCTCCGACGCGTTCGAGGGCGCCGGACGCGCCCTCGGCGGCGCGGGGGCAGGAGGCGGGAGCGGCGCGGCGACGCGCATCGACGTCGCGAGATCGGCCGAGGGTCGCGGTCCGGTGGGGTACTCCGTGGCCCTGCCGGTCGGGTGGCTCGACTTGACGGAGGCGGAGCAGGGAGTCGTGGGGCCGCTGGTCGTGGATCTCGTGATGAAGCCGGCGGCGCCGTCCGAGACGCGGATCGTCGTGACGCGCTCGGTGAGGTTCCTGCAGGATCCGGGTCCGGCGACGGCGGACGTCACGAGCGTGCGCGGCGGGATCCTGTCCGAGTACGGGGAGACGCTCGCGGGAAGCGGCCGCGCCCAGCTCGCGGGAGAGCCTGCGCTCCGGATCGACGTCGCACCGGGAGCCGGCGGGCTGAGGTCTCGTCAGATCGCGGTCATGCGCGGCGGCCAGGTCATCTTCCTGTCGGTGACCGCGCCCAGAAGCGAGTGGCGGACGGCGCTCCCGGTCTTCGAGGACGTGGCAGCGTCGTGGAAGTGGACGAAGGGCTGATTCCGGCGTAGCCGTGCCGCCGCGCTCCGGCGGATTGCGTATTGGGGGCCGCGGCCCCCGCCACTACGCTGGTCCTTCCACCGATCCGAGAGGGTCTTCCTTTGTCACGTGCTCGCGTCCCTGCCGCCGTTCTCGCGGCCCTGGCCCTGCTGTCTCCCGCCGCGCCGGCGGCCGCCGGCGCCTTCCCGGGCGAGAACGGCAAGATCGTCTACGTCGCGGGTGACGACGTATTCACCGTCGATCCCGACGGGACCGACGTCGCGAACCTCACGAACACGCCCCGGCTCGACGCCGAGAACGTGGCGGCCTCACCGGACGGGAAGCTCGTCGCGTTCAACGTCGACTCGCCGACGGTGCTCGACGACGCGGGCCTCTACGTGATGGACATGGGAGGGTCGTTCATCCGGGACGTGCTCGCCGCGCGCCACGACGACTTCGTCGCGGTGGGCGCGCCGACGTGGTCGCCCGACGGCAAGCGGATCGCCTTCGAGGCCTTCGACAAGCCCGGGTTCCGCCACGAGCTCTTCGTCGTCGACGCCGACGGGACCGACCTCAGGCGCCTCACGAACTGCGACTGCGTCAGCAGCTCGTACCCCGTATGGTCGCCGGTGGGGCCCCAGATCGCGTTCGTCCCCTGCTGCAGCCAGGTCGTCACGACGATCGACGCCGATACGGGCGCGACTGCAGAGGTGTTCGCGCCTCAGTCGGGGTACGCGTCGAACCTGACATGGTCCCCGGACGGCACGCAGATCGCGTACGACGACCTGATCGAGGTCTATCGCGTGGCCATCCCCGGAGGGATGCCGGTTCCGTTGACGAGCTCGGGCCCCGGCTACTACTCGAATCCGTCGTGGTCGCCGGACGGCACTCAGATCCTCGTCGAGTCGAACCACGCCTCGCAGCAGAGCAACAACCGAGACATCTACGCGATCGACGCCGTGCAGGGCATCGCCGGAGGCATCACGCGCGTCACCTCCGCGCTCGACTCCGAGAGCCAGCCGGAGTGGGCGCCTCTGTGCGAGGGGCAGTGCACGCCGACGGCGATCACGTTCCGGGTGACGAAGACGAAGGCGTCGCTGAAGGTCTCCGGCCAGATCCTGCCACCCGTTCCGGGTCGCGCGACCGTCGTGTTGTCCCGCAAGACCGCGTCGGGCTTCAAGAGGCTAGGCTCCAAGACCGCCGCCTTCGATGCCGAGGGGCTGTTCCGGACCGGCTTCTCTCGCCCCGCGAGCGGGCGGTGCAAGGTCGACGTGCGTTACGCGGGCGACGCCGAGAGGGAGCCGAGCAGCGCGGCGAAGACCTTCGCCTGCTGACCCGCCGGGGGCGTGACGGAGCGGGGGGCGGGTAGATGTTGCCCGAGACGACCCGGGAGGATCGGTGGAAGGCGAGCTCGCCGCGGGTGCGCCGTACGAGGTGAGGAGCCGCCGGCACGCGGTCGCGGCCGCCCCGTTCAAGAAGCTCGACCGCGTTGCGGCGCTGGCGATCGTCTTCGTCACGGCACACGTCGTCCTCGACGTGTTCGCCGTCGTGACGGACGTGCAGATGGTGGGCCTGCTGAACCGCGCCAAGGCCGGAGAGCTCGTCACGATCGAGGAGGCGGACGCTCTGGACGTGCGCATGGCTCGCATCGGCCTTATGCAGTCCCTCGGCGTCCTGATAACCGGGATCCCGTTCATCGTGTGGTTCCGGCGGGTCTACCGGAACCTCCCCGCGCTCGGGATCCGCTGGTTGAGGTTCAAGCTCGGATGGGCCGTCGGGGGCTGGTTCGTCCCGTTCCTCTCGGTGGCGCGCCCGAAGTCGGTGGTCAACGACGTGTGGCGCGCGACGGATCCCTCGTTGCCGCGCGAGGTCGACGAGCCGCCGGCCGGAGGGCACGTGTCGCCGTTGCTGAACTGGTGGTGGGCCGCATTCGTCGTGAGCGGGTTCCTGTACGCGGGCGGGAGCGGCGCGTTCGAGGCGCGCCCGTCGCTCGACGAGCTGCTATGGGAGGCGCAGCGGTATGCCTTCGCGGACGCGATATCGATCGCCGCAGGCATCCTGGCGATCCTCGTGATCCGAAGGGTGACGGCCCGGATGCAGATGCGTCACGCGGTGGTGAGCGCGGCCGAAGGCGCGACTCCAACAGCGCTTGGTGGGTAAGCCCGCCAGACGCGTCTAGGGGGGTGCGTGCCCGTCCACTCGAGCTCCGGTGAGATCTGGCGGGAGCAGCTGCTGGGATCGTGCGATCGGCCGGCCAGCGCAGGCAACCTGCCGGCCTCGTAGCGAGCGATCCGGTTGTGGACGCTCTGGCGCGCGACCCGTAGCCGTTCGGCGACCTCGGTGACCTTCCAGCCGTCCTGGATCACGGCCATGACCGCCTGATAGCGCTGTTCCATGACGCTCAGCTCCACGAGCGCCTTGGGCCCTCCCGCTCCGACAACTGGTCGGTCTCAGGAGCTGCCGAGGTGTCAAAGATCAGCCGGAACTGTCAAACATCACCCGGAACACCCGTCAAAGATCAGCCGGAACTGGTGTCAACCATCAGCCGGAACTGTGTCAACGATCAGGTGGAGCCGGAAAGACCAGCTTCACCCGGACCAGGACACCCCAAAGTGGGCCCCCAGGGACTCGAACCCTGCCCGCCGGATTAAAAGTCCGGAGCTCTACCAGATGAGCTAGGGGCCCCGGCTGCATTGTCGCAGGTGGCGAGGGCGCACCGGGAAAGAACGTGCGTTCGGAGACACCCACGACGCGCCGAGTTTCTAACGTCTGCTCGCGCTGGACTCCGTGCCGCAACCCGGTGTCCACTCACGAGTCCCTTGCTACGTGTCGCTCTGCTCCTGCCCGACAGCGCATGGGGACTTGGGGCAAATGAACCCTTTGCCGCTAGTACGTATTGAGTCGACCGAGTCGGAGGATGTTCCCTCAAAGTGGTACTAGTCGGGCGACGCAGAGGCAGGTGGGATGCAAAGGAAACCGGGTTTACGGACGCGGCTTGTATTGCTGACGGCGGCGGGTTCGTTGGTCCTTGGCGCTTGTGCAGCAGCGGACGACGAGTTTTCTAGCAGTAGCCGTGGCGGCACCGGACAGCGGCATGGGGGTGGCGGCCAGGTCTCCGGCGGCGGTGGCAACCGCGGCGGTGGTGGCGGGGAGGTCGGGTCTGACCTAACTACCGGTCAGGAGAACGCCCTTAGGACCGCTGAGGATTACCTCTCGATGTCAGGCTTCTCACGCTCCGGCCTCATCGAGCAGTTGGAGTTCGAGGGCTACAGCGCCAAAGACGCTGCCTTCGCGGTTGACCGCTTGAACGTCGACTGGAACGAGCAGGCGGCGAGATCCGCTGAGGGTTACCTCTCGATGTCAGGTTTCTCACGCTCCGGCCTCGTCGAGCAGTTGGAGTTCGAGGGTTACACCCGCAAGCAGGCCGAGTATGGGACTGACCAGGCACTCGGCAGCGGTGGCAACCGCGGCGGTGGTGGCGGGGAGGTCGGGTCTGACCTAACTTCCGGTCAGGAGAACGCCCTTGGGACCGCCGAGGATTACCTCTCAATGTCAGGCTTCTCACGCTCCGGCCTCATCGAGCAGTTGGAGTTCGAGGGCTACAGCGCCAAAGACGCTGCCTTCGCGGTTGACCGCTTGAACGTCGACTGGAACGAGCAGGCGGCGAGATCCGCTGAGGATTACCTCTCGATGTCAAGCTTCTCACGCTCCGCCCTCGTGGAGCAGCTGGAGTTCGAGGGTTACACCCGCAAGCAGGCCGAGTATGGGGCGGACAAGGCACTCTGATGGGACGGTATCGAGGTGGCCTCGTAGACGTTCGGTGAACAGCCCCTGATTCGAGGCTCGTCCTAGTCCTCGTGGGGGAGGGCTACGTGACGTAGAGAGAAACCGGCGAAACCGCGTTCGTCCCCGTGACGTTAGGGCTTCACCGTCAGCGGCAGCGTGTTCGCGCTGCTCGTCCCGCCGGCGATGATCCCTACCTGCACCAGCAGGCCCGTCGCCGGCCATGCCCCCTTGGTCGGATGCGTCTCCGGCACCGTGAACCTGACGTCGGAGTCCGGCGCGTCGCCCGACGAGGTCGCGTCGATCACCGAGCCGTCGATCGTCACGCGGCTCCCGCCCTGGGTCGTCCCGATCGCGGTGCCGGACAGCGTCACCTCGTCCCCGGGCGCCGCCGTTCCCGGCGTCAGCGCAACGAGGCGCGGCGTGCTCGTCGACACGAGCTTGTGACCGAGGTAGGCCCCCTGACCGAGGCCCATCAGCACCATCAGCGACGCGTCGATGTCGGGCAGCTCCGTGAGCTTCGACGCCTGGACCTGGTCGACGAGATCGAGCAGGTAGGCGACGATCGCGATGGCGGTCCACAGGAGCATCTGCACCTTGACGAGATCGACGCGCCCGGCGTCGTCGACGACGGCTCCAGAGGGGTCGTCGGGCGTCGGGCTCTTCACGACCTGGCCGCTTTTGAGGTAGCTCACGGTTATCCCCTTCGCGCCGGCGAGCGTGACGACGCTCAACCCCATCGCGATGAGCACGTTCTGCGGCAGCTGGTCTATGGGCGTGACGTCGCCCGAGTCGATCCGCTCGGCAAGGAGGACCACGTAGGAGAAGGCGATCACCGCGGTCCACAGGACGAACTGGAGCTTGGACGTGCTGGTCTTCCCGTCCTCGCCGCGCGCCAGACGCAGGGGGTTCCAGGTGTCGGCGACGGCCCTCATGATCGCCATAGCGAGAACGACGGCACCCAACCCGGCCAACCAAGCCATCCCCGTCCTCCTCCGACGCCGATCTAGAGAGGCCCAATCGTGCGCGACGCGAGCGAGCGTCGCAAGGGGGTAGGCGCGCTAGGGCGTTTGGGCCCGCGCCACCTCGAGCTTCAGCCCCTCCACCGCCGTCACCGTCACGTCGTCGCCGACCTCGATCGGCTCGGCGCTGCGAGCGCTCCACAGCTGCCCCCGGACCCTGACCTGGCCCTCGGGATCCAGGGCGGTGACCGCGCGCCCGGTCGCGCCGACGATCGACTCGATCCCCGTGATCGACTTCTTCTTGCGCCAGCGGAGCCACACCGTCACCTGGACGACGTCGGTCGCGAGCAAGGCGCCGATGATCACCCAACGCCACGGCGGGTCGACGAAGAGGATCGCGAGCGTCGCACCGATGACGGTCACGGCCGGCGCTCCCGCGGCCGGGGCACGAGCCGGTACCCGACGTTGCGGATCGTCTCGATCAGCGTCTCGTGCTCGACGCCGAGCTTCGCCCGCAACCGCCTCACGTGCACGTCAACCGTCCTCGTGCCTCCGTAGTAGTCGAACCCCCACACCTCGCGCAGCAGCAGATCGCGGTCGCAGACGCGGCCCGGCCTCTGCGCGAGGAACTTCAGCAGCTCGAACTCCTTGTAGGTGAGGTCCAGCGGGCGCCCCCGCACGTACACCTGGTAGTTCTCCGGGTTGACGGTGAGGTCGCCGACCTTCAGGACCGTCGCCTCGTCGCCGTGTCCCGCCCGCCGCGTGAGGAGCGCGATCCGCGCGGCTATCTCGGCGGAGCTCGCGTCCGCCATGACGAAGTCGTCGGCCCCGCTCTCGAAGCGGAACCCCTCGACCGCGCTGTGATCGACGACGGCCAGGATCGGCGGGAGCCCGACCTCCCACGCGAGCGACATGCGCCGGGTCGCGTCCTCGGCGACCGCGGGGTCGGCGGTCGCGTCGACCACGAGCAGGTCCGGGTGGATCGGTATCAGGTCGTCGGCGAGCGTGTCCTTCAGCCCCCGGGCCACCACGCGGTAGGGCCCGAGCGGGAACGCCGGCAGGAGGTCCCTGACCTCCGAGACGACGTCGGACAGGAGCAGGACGGTGAGCGACATGACCCCTCAATGGTGGACTACTCCGGGGCCTGCTCGCCGACGACCTTCGACGGGAGCGGCGCCGGCGCGCCCTCTCGCCAGTGGTTGGTGATCGGGAGCCGGCGGTCCCGGCCGAACGCCTTGGTCGTGACCTTGGGCCCGGGCGGAGCCTGGCGCCGCTTGTACTCGGCCCGGTCCACGAGCGCCACGACCCGCTCGACCGTCGCGCGGTCGCGCCCTGCGGCCACCATCTCCTCGATCCCCGAATCGTCCTCGACGTAGTCCTCGAGGATCGGGTCGAGGACGTCGTAGGGCGGCAGCGTGTCGGAGTCCTTCTGGTTCGGACGCAGCTCCGCGGAGGGTGCCTTCGTCAGCACGCTCTCGGGGATCACGCGACCGAGCGTGTTTCGGTAGCGCGCGAGCGCGTAGACCTCGGTCTTGAAGACGTCCTTCAGCAGCGCGAACCCGCCCGCCATGTCGCCGTAGAGCGTCGCGTAGCCGCACGCCATCTCGGACTTGTTGCCCGTGGCGACGACGAGGTGCCCGTAACGGTTCGAGATCGCCATCAACAGGTTTCCCCGGATGCGCGCCTGGAGGTTCTCCTCCGCAAGCCCCGGCTCCGTCGCGCCGAACGTGTCCCTCATCACGTCGAGGTACGCGTGGTACGGAGGGGAGATCGGGATCTCCAGCATCTCGATGCCGAGGTTCGCCGACAGGAGCTTCGCATCCTCGACGGAGTGCGTGGAGGAGAGCTCGGACGGCATCGACACGCCCAGCACCGCGTCCGGCCCCAGCGCGTCCGTCGCGATCGTCGCGACCAGCGTCGAGTCGATGCCGCCCGAGAGCCCGACCACGATCTTCTCGAAGCGGTTCTTCGACGCGTAGTCCCTCAGGGCGAGGCACAGCGCGGTGTAGACCTCGGCCTCCGGGCCGAGGTCCCCGGGGTTGGGCAGCCTGACCTCGCCGCCCGCGGGCCGGAGCTCCAGCGAGATGCGCCGGATCGAGGGATGACGCGTGGGGCGGGTCTCCCCGAGCGGCACGTCGACGACCGCGAGCGCCTCCTCGAATTGCGGGAGCCGCGCCGCCACCTCGCCGGCGGGGTCGATCACGAGCGACCCGCCGTCGAACACCAGCTCGTCCTGACCGCCGATCTGGTTCACGTAGACGATCGACGCGCGCGCGCGCCGCGCCCGCTCGCCCAGCATGTCGATCCGTTCGCCGAGCTTGTGCTTGTGCCACGGCGACGCGTTTACGTTCACGACGACCTGCGCGCCCGCGTCGCCCTGGCTGACGACGGGCCCCCGCGGGCTCCACGCGTCCTCGCAGATGCAGACCCCGATCACGCCGTCCGGCGTCTCGACCAGCGTGTGCCCGCGGCCCGGGTCGAAGTAGCGGAGCTCGTCGAACACGCCGTAGTTCGGGAGCCGGTGCTTGCGGTAGACGCCCGCGACCTCGCCGCCGTGGCATATCGCGGCCGCGTTGTACAGGGCGCGCGACGTCGGCTGGACGAACCCGACGAAGGCAAGGAGGTCGCCGGTCGCCGCGGCCACCTGTCGCAGCGCGTCCACGTTCGCCCGCAGGAACGACTCCTTCAGCAGCAGGTCGTCGGGCGGGTAGCCGGTCGTGGCGAGCTCCGGCGCCACGAGGACCTGGGCCCCCGCCCCGCGCGCCCACTCGACCGCCTCGACCAGGCGCCGCCGGTTCCCGTCGACGTCGCCGACGATCAGGTTGAGCTGGGCCAGCGCCATGCGGATCACGGCTCAAGCGTAGAGCCGCCGTAACGATTCCGAAACTTGACGGGCGTAGGGTTCGGTCGTGGAGAGACAACAGGACTACGTGCTGCGGACGGTCGGCGAACGCGGGATCCGGCTCGTGTGGCTGTGGTTCACCGACGTGCTGGGGTTCCTCAAGTCGTTCGCGGTCACGTCGGAGGAGCTCGAGCAGGCCTTCGAGGAGGGCATCGGGTTCGACGGCTCCGCGATCGAGGGCTTCGCCCGCGTCCAGGAGTCGGACATGCTCGCGCGGCCGGACGCGACGACGTTCCAGATCATGCGGTCGCCGGGCGGCCGCGACGAGACCGGGGGCGCCCGGATGTTCTGCGACGTCTACACCCCCGACGGCCGCCCGTTCTGGGGCGACCCGCGTTACGTGCTGCGACGCACCCTCGACCGCGCCGGCGAGCGTGGGTTCACGTTCTACGTCCACCCGGAGATGGAGTTCTTCGTTTTCCGCAGCCCCGACGACGCGACGCCGATCGACGCCGGCGGATACTTCGACCTCACGCCGCGCGACGTCACGCAGGAGCTGCGGCGCGAGACGATCGAGGCACTGGAGCGCATGGGCATCCCCGTGGAGTTCTCGCACCACGAGGTCGCGCCGTCACAGCACGAGATCGACCTGCGCCACGCGGACGCGCTCACGATGGCCGACTCCGTGATGACGTTTCGCGTCGCGGTCAAGGAGCTGGCGTCGGAGCGCGGCATGTACGCGACGTTCATGCCGAAGCCGCGCACGGACCTGCCCGGCTCCGGGATGCACACGCACATGTCGCTGTTCGAAGGGAACCAGAACGCCTTCCACGACTCCTCCGACGAGTACCACCTCTCCAAGGTGGCGAGGGCCTTCCTCGCGGGCGTGCTGCGGCACGCGCGCGAGATCACCGCGGTCACCAACCAGTGGGTGAACTCCTACAAGCGGCTCACGCTCGGCCCCGGCTATCCCGTGACGGAGGCCCCCGTCTACGTGTGCTGGGGCCGGCACAACCGGTCGGCCCTGGTGCGCGTGCCGATGTACAAGCCGCGCAAGGGCCAGTCGACGCGCATCGAGCTGCGCTCGCCCGACCCCGCGTGCAACCCGTACCTCGCGTTCTCGGTCATCCTCGCCGCCGGGATGAAGGGGATCGACGAGGGCTACGACCTTCCGCCCGAGGCGACCGACAACATCTACGAGATGACCGACGGCGAGCGCCGCGCGCGCGGGATCCAGCAGCTCCCCGACGACCTCTACGAGGCGGTCAAGGAGATGGAGGCGTCGGAGCTCGTCGCCGAGGCGCTCGGCGAGCAGGTCTTCGAGTACCTGCTGCGCAACAAGCGGGCGGAATGGGAGCAGTACAAGTCGTACGTCTCGCCCTACGAGGTCGAGCGCTACCTGCCGCTGCTCTAGCGCGCGTCGCGCATGACGTTCCACTAAGCCACCACGATCAGGCCACGGCACGCCTGGCGTTCTGGATCACCCCCCGCGACCGGTGGCCATCGATACTATTCTGTGCAGCCAGGCCTGGCGGCGACAAGGGATCGTTTGGGGGGCTTGCTCATATGGAGTCGAATCTGCGGCTGCAATCGAGCGATACCGCAACGCTGATACCTGCGATGCAGCCGGCAGAGGCTTTCGATTCGATCCCTCCTGATGAATCGGTGTCACCGCCGGCCAGTCGGCTGGCGTGGAACGAGTCACCCGCGGCGTTCCACATCCGCGTAGTCCGGGACGAGCGGTACGAGATCCTGATCGAGAAGGGCATCGCGCGTGACATCGGCCGGGCGATGCTGCCGGTCATGCGCTCCATCGACAGCAAGTCGGTCCTGGTTATCATCGACGGTCGCCTCGGGAAGGCGTTGGGCGCCGAAGTCGTCGATAGTCTCCGCAGCCTCGGCCTCCCGTCGAAGGTGATCGTCGTGCACCCCGGAGAGCGGTCCAAGTCCCGCGGTACGGCGACGCGGCTGCTCGACGAGTTGCGGCACGCCGGCGCAGAGCGTCGTACGACGTTGCTCGCGATCGGGGGCGGTGTCCTGTGCGACCTCGTTGGTCTGGTCGCGTCGCTCTACATGCGCGGCCTGCCGTACGTCAACGTCCCCACGACGCTGATGGCCCAGGTCGACGGTGCCATCGGCGGCAAGGTCGCCGTCAACCACCCCGAGGCCAAGAACCTCATCGGGGCCTTCTACCACCCCGTGCAGGTTCTCATCGACGTCGATCTCATGCGCTCGCTCCCGCGCCGCGAGATCAGCAACGGGCTCGCCGAGGTCGTCAAGGTCGCCGTGATCGCGGACGCTCGCCTGTTCGCTCTCGTCGAAGGACTCGATCTCGCAGACGCCGATCCCCTGGGCGAGATCGTTCGACGTTCCATCGCGGCCAAGCTGGCGCTCCTGGCGGACGACCCGTTCGAGCGAGATCTTCGCCGGGTCCTGAACTTCGGACACTCGATCGGGCACGCGCTCGAGTCGGCCACCGGCTACCGCATCTACCGTCACGGTGAAGCGGTCAGCGTGGGGATTGCCGCGGCGACCGAAGTCTCCGCCCAAGCGGGGATCTGCACGGAGGACACGCGCAACCGGATCATCGGCACCCTTCGGCGTCTCGCGCTTCCTACCAGCGTCCCTCGTGACTTGTTCGCCTCGGTGTGGGCCCACATCGAGATGATCAAACGTATCCGCAACGGCGCGCTGAACTTCGTCTTGCCCGCAGACATCGGAGCAGTCGTGATACGCGACGACCTCTCGTGGGCCTCTTACCTCTCGGCGCTCGAAAACCTGGCAGGGCGGTCAAGTGCGTCTCGGCCTGACGTCTAACCTTCTCTCGGACGTGCCGCTCGCAGAGGCGGCAAAGGTGTTCGCCGATCTGTCGGTGACGGACATCGAGCTCTCCGTCGACACCGGCTTCGCCCTTGTGCAGTTGGACGATCTGCTCGATGCGGACTCGTGCCGCGCCGTCAAGGCGTTGCTCGATGAGGTGCCGATCACGGTATCGGCGCTCAGCAACCACCGCGACGGCCAACTCGTGCTCGGTCCCCACCACGAAGTGACGAACGGCTTCTTTCGTGGGACCGCCGAGGAGAAGAGAACGTTCGGTATCCGAAGGATGAAGGACACCGCCCGCGCCGCCGACGCGCTCGGCGTGCGGATCGTCACCGGCTTCACCGGCTGTCCCGATTACTCACGGTGGTTCCACTGGCCGGGTGAGCGCGGCTGGGAGGTCAACCTCGAGGCGATGCAAGAAGTGTGGAGCGGCATCCTCGCGGTTTACGACGAGTACGGCGTGGCCTTCGCGCACGAGCTACATCCCAAGCAGGTGGTTTACGAGTCATGGACGGCCCGCGAGAGCATCGAGATGTTCCGGGACTTCAAGTCCTGGGGGCTTAATCTCGACACCGGGAACCTCGTCCTCGCGGGTGTGGATCCGGTGTCGTTCATCCGCGAGTTCGGCGCCCACGTTCTCTACGTCCACGCCAAGGACGTCGAGCATGCGCGGCCCACCACCAGGGAGCACTTCATCGCGCGACCGAAGTACGGCGACATCATGCGGAACTTCCGGTTCCGAGTTCCTGGCTGGGGCGAGCTCAACTGGCCGAGCATCCTTACCGAGTTGCACCTGATCGGCTACACGGGTGTCGTCGCGGTGGAGCACGAGGACCCGACGATGGGACGTGTCGAAGGCGCCCGTCGGGGTCTCCAGTTCCTCGGACCACTGCTGCTCGAGACGAGCCGGGAACGGCGGTGGTGGTAGCCGACGTCGGTAAGGACCGCGTTCTCGTGGTCGGCACCGGTCTGCTCGGCGACGCGATCACGGCCGAGATGCGCCGGGCCGGAACCCTCGTCGCGACGTGTTCGCGCCACGCGCCGGCGGGACACGATAGTTCGTGGAAGCCGCTCGACGTGACCGATGCCGCGGCGTGCCGCCGGCTGTGTGACGAGGTCCGCCCGACCGCGGTCGTTCTGGCACACGGCCCGTCGAGCATCGAGTGGTGCACGGCCAATCCCGCGGCCGCTATGGCCGCTCATCTCACCGCCGCGGCGAGCATCGTCGCCGCCACCGACGCCTGGTTGCTGCTGCTGTCGACCGACAACGTCTTTCCCGGTGCAAGGGAGGCGTACGCCGAGGACGACGACACGTGTCCCGCTAATGCCTACGGGCGGGCGAAGCTCGCGGCCGAGCACGTCGTGTCGGCCCGCGGGAATGCCCTGGTCCACCGGATCAGCCTCGTGTACGGCTGGAAACGGGCCGGTGCGCGTGAGACGTTCTTCGACCGCACCATTCGCACCTTGCGCCGGGGAGACATCCTGAGCGCGCCGTACGACCAGTGGACGACTCCCGTAGTAGTCGCGGACGTCGCCGACGCCGTCTCACGGCTGATCCACGAGAAGCCAACCGGAACGTTGCACTTGGGCGGGCCCGATCGTGTCGACCGAGTTACGTGGGCACGCGCGATCGCGGAGACCTTTTGTCTGCCGCCCACCAACGTCGTCGCCGTGCCCGCCAGCGAGACCCAATACGCCGACCGACCAACGAACTCGTGCCTGCGCTCGAGGCGCGCGCAGTCCATCCGAGCCCTGGACGGCTTCGCGGCGCGCGGCATCCGCACCGCCGCGCGCGACCTGCGCCGGGAGGAGCCGGAGTGATCGTCGCCGACAGCGCCCGGTTGTCGATCGCGCTCCCGACTGTCTCGGATTCTGAGGGCGATCACCCGACCGCACGTCGTGTGCTCGACGTGGCAGTCATGCTGGAAGAGTCGGGCGTCGACCGTGTCGTAGTGCCCGACCACGTGGCGTTCGGCGAGTCGCTCGACGCGTACGGCGACCCCCGTCTCGGTGGCATCGAGGGGGGTGTGCAACCTACCGGTCCAGACGGCATGTGGCTGGAGCCGCTGGTGATGCTCGCGGCGGTGGCGACCGTCACCTCGCGCGTTCGTCTCGGAACTGTGGTGCTGCAGGCGGCTCTTCGGCGTCCGATCGTGCTGGCGAAGATGGCGACGACCCTTGACGTCCTCTCGGCCGGGCGCCTCGATCTCGGCGTCGGCGTCGGATGGCAGCAGGCCGAATACGATGCCGCGGGGCTGAGATTCGACCAGCGCGGAAGGCTGTTGGACCACACGTTATCGGTGTGCACCGAGTTGTGGCGCAACAGAGCCGCGAGTGTCTCGGACGGGCATCTGACCTTCGCAGGTATCCACCAGATGCCGAAGCCGCTGCAACCCGGCGGCGTCCCGCTCTGGATCAGTGGCTCGTTCCACCCGCTCGTCGTCGAGCGCGTTGCGCGGTTCGGTACGGGGTGGATCCCGTGGGGTCCGGCGGCCGAGCAGATCGTCGACACGATGCCACTCATGCGCGAGGCTCTTGCCGACGCCGGCCGCGATCCGGTGAGGGTCAGAGTGATGGCGCGGCTGCGCGTGGCGCGTACGCAGAGGGGCGCGATCGACGCGGCCGCGACGTTTGCAGCGGTGGGAGAGATGATCGACGCCGGCGTGACGGACTTCCGGCTGCGGGTCTCGGTCCCCGATGGCCGCGACGAGGCGCTCGATATATTCTCGACGCTCGTGCAGGGCTTTCGAGCGAGCGTGCCATGAGGGGGCCCACGTGAGCACAGACATCTTCATGGCTACCAAGCGCGCTCCGTTCGAGTTCGAGCGCGACTCCGTGACCGGTGCCTTGCGCCGCGCCGCCGTCGCACCGGGCGGAACCGGCAGCGTGGTCGCCGACCAGGCTCGTTATCTCGGCACCAACTGGTTCTCGAGCGCCATGACAGACGCCGATCGCGAGGTCGCTCGGGAGCATCCGGACGGTCTCGACGCGGCGCTCCCAGGCGAGAAGCCATCGCGACTCGTCCTGCTGCAACACGACCCGGCCGAGTTCGACCTCTTCCAGTACCGGTTCACAGCGGACGTGCTGTGGTATGCGCTCCACTCGCTCTGGGAGACGTGGCGCGTGCCTTGCTTCGGCGACGAGATCCGTCGGGGATGGGCCGCCTACCTCTCGATCAACGAGCAGTTCGCGTCGGCGTTGGCGGACGCCGCCGCGAGCTCCCCCGACCCGGTCTTCCTCGTCCACGACTACCAGCTATCGGCGGTTCCCAGCTTCCTGCGCGACCGTGCCGGCGCCGGCCCGAGGATCCTGTTGTTCTCGCACCTGCCGTGGCCGAGTCCCGACGGCTGGCGGGTAATGCCGACCCATGTCAGAACCGAGATGCTCGAGCGGCTCCTCGCCGCCGACGTCGTCGGCTTCTTCGCTCAGAGGTGGGCGTCCAACCTGCTGTCCTGCATCGAGGACAACGTGCCCGGCGCGCGCGTAGACCGCAGCGCGGGTGACGTCTTCTACCGCGACCGCCGCACGAGCGTGCGTGCGATGCCGCTAGGCTACAGTCCCGCATCGCTCGAGACACGTCCACCACGCATCCTTGGTGAGCTAGAGCGGTGGGTGGGCGACCGGAAGCTCGTGCTGCACGCGGGGCGCACCGATCCGATCAAGAACGCGCCGCGCGCGATCGCAGCGTTCGCTGCCGCCGCCGAGCAGCACGTGGGAGTCCGCGAGGCGCGGCTCGTTGTGAAGATGAATCCCAACCGGCTGTACGTCTCCGGGAACGCCGCGTACCTCGAAGCCGCGCAGCAGGCGGCGTCGGAGGGAAATCGAGCCCTCGGCAGCGAGATGATCCGCGTCGTCGTAGACGACGACGTATCGCTCACCCTGGGGCTGCTGGCGCGGGCAGACGTCATAGTCCTCAACTCCATCCTCGACGGGCAGAACCTCACCGCATACGAAGGCTCGCTCGTCAACGAGCGCGATTGCCGGTTGCTGCTCTCCGAGGGGTGCGGAGCGGCCGAGACGCTGCGGGATGTCGCCACGATCATCAACCCGTTCGACATCAGCGAGCTGGCGGGCGCGCTCGCGGTCGCCGTGGACATGAACGGCGAAGAGGCGAGGGAGCGGTTCGAGGCGCGCCGCGAGGTCGCCGCCGGCTACTCACTGCCTCGGTGGGTCGACGCGCAGTTGCGCGAGATTCTCGAGTGTCGTGGGTGAGGTCGACCTCGTCGTCGACGGCGGCGGCTCGACGACGCGCGTGGGAGTGGCGAGTGCCGGCCGTGTCCTCTTCATGGCGGAAGGGCCTTCCGCCAACCATTACAGCGTCGGCACGACCTCCGCAGTCCGTCACCTGAGTACGGCGCTTCGACAGGCCGCATCGATGCGGCCGGAGGGAACGACCATCCGCACCGCGTGCCTCGCCATGTCCGGAATCTTGGACGATGCCTCGCTCGACGAGTTTTCGCGGGCGGCACAGAGATCGGCGGCGGGCGTGCCCGGCCTCTCTGGCGTCGAATGGATCATTACGAACGACGTAGCGCCGCTGCTGCTCGATCAGGCAGGCGAGCTCGTCGTCGTGGTCTGCGGCACAGGGACGAGCTTCGTCGCCCGAGGCCCCGACGGCACCGTGGCACGAGCATCCGGGCGCGAGTACTTGCTGTCGGACGAGGGTGGGGGGTTCGACATCGGGCTCCGTGGGATGCGAGCCGTCGTGCGAGCAGCCGACGGACGCGGCCCTCCGACAAATCTCACGGCGGCCGCGCTGCAGTGGGTAGGGTCTGTCGACGGCCTCGCGGCAGCGGTGAACGGGCGCGACGACGTCAAGGCATTCGTTGCGTCCTTCGCGGCTCAAGTTCTCGAGGCCGCCACCGCCGGCGACGAGGTTGCGCTCGCGATCGTGCACGATGCTGCGGTCGAGCTCGCGGTCGGCATCGGCGCCGTCGCCGATCGGGCGCACCTGTCGACACCTCTCCGAGTCCGGACGAACGGTTCCCTCCTTGTCGGTGGGCACGAGGTCCTGCGCACCGCGCTGGGACACGTCGTCGAAGAGGCCGTCGAGCTCGCACCGATCTCCCGAACGACCCTCGAGCTCGTGTCCATGTTTGCAGACGCGGTGCGGGCAGGCTCACGAGACGTCGCGGGGGTGATTCAGGCGTTCCCCTTCTCTCGCCGTGCGGGGAGCTCGTGAACACCGATGCTACCGAGGGGTGCTAGACGAACTAGTTTTCGTTCTCGACCGCGATCTTCTCCGCCAGCTGGAGGGCCTGGCCGAGATCCTTCCAGAGGTCGTCGACGTGCTCGAGGCCGACGCTGATCCGAACGAGGGACTCCGGCATCCGGCCTTGCTCCCAACGGTAACGGGACTCGATCAACGATTCGCATCCCCCGAAGCTCGTTGCGTTCACGAAGATATCCGTCGCCTGCTCAACCGCCTGGGCCGCCTCGACGCCACCTCGCAGCTCAAACGACACCAGGCAACCGAACGCCTCCATGCGCGCGCTCGCGAGCTCGTCGCCGATGCCCGGGTAGTAGACGGCGGTCACAATTGGATGCTCGGACAGTCGCCGCGCGAGCTCGAGCGCCGTCGCGGACTGGCGCTCGATGCGCACGGCAAGCGTCTTGAGCCCCCGTAGAAGAAGCCACACCGGGTCGGGCGCCGCCACGACGCCTGCATAGATCCTGAACCTGTCCAGGGATGCCGCGAGCTCGCCGTCGCGGCAGACGACCACTCCCGTCAGTACGTCGGAGTGACCCGCGAGCGTCTTGGTCGCGCTGTGCACGGTCAGGTCCGCACCGTCCTCGATGGGTCTGTACAACATCGGTGTGGCGACGGTTGCGTCCACTGCCACGAGCGCACCCTGTGCGTGCGCCTTGGTGGCGATCCCGCGCACGTCCGGGAACCGCAGCCGCGAGCTCGAGGGCACCTCGAGCCAGACCATGTCGACTCCGTCGGGTACGTCACCGGTCATGGGATCGAACAAGAAGAACTCGACTCCCCACCGGTCGAGCACCTCACCCAGCCGGATGACGCCGTAATACGCGTCGTCGGAGATCGCTACGCGGCTACCGGACCTGAGGTATGTGAGGAAGACGGACGCGACTGCGGCCATGCCCGACGGAAACAGCAACGCGTTGCCGCCGTCGAGCTCGCCGAGCAGGTCCTCCGCGATGTCGCCGACGCTATGACCGTGGCGCTGGTAGTAGTACCTGACCCGCTCACCCTGAGCGTACGCGGCCGCCGTCGACCGGTCCACCGGCGTGGATAGGGAGCCTTGGCCCGGCATCACGAGGCGCGTCTCGCGTTTGAGCATGTGGCAATCTACCCGCGTCCCTTGACGGGTGCGAACTCCAGGTCCGCAGCGTGAAGCTGCTCCTCCGAGTTGATGTCGAACCACCGCGACTGGTGCTCCCAGTGGCGCACGTCAAAGCCGGAGGCGAGCGCCTTGTTGGCGACATCGACGATGCCCAGCGGACCGGTACCGTCGCGAACGAACTCAAGCAGGCGCGGCGCGATGACCGCGACTCCGCTGCAGATGCGGAATCGCTTCAACGGTTTCTCCTCGTACCCGACGACGCAGTCGCCCTCCACGGCGAGCTCACCGAACTGCAGCCTGTGCGTGTCCCAGTGCGACGCCAACGTGAGATCGCCGCCACATCGCGTGTGAAACCGCAATAGCTCCGACGGGTCCAGATCGGTGACCAGGTCCGCGAAAGCGAGCAGAGTTGGAGAGGTGGTCTCCCGGACCAGCCGTAGCGCGCCCGCGTTACCAAGCGGCTGGTGCTCGCGAAGGAACGCGATCCGAGCTCCTTCGATGTGAAGCGAACCGACGTAGGACTCGATCACGGTTCCCAGGTGCCGCGTAACGACGGTGAAGCTGCGGAGCCCGTGGGTGACGAGATGCCTGAGCAGCCGCTCGATGATGGGCATACCGCCCACGCGCAGCATCGCCTTCGGCGTCGCGTTGGTCGCCGGCTGCAACCTGGTCCCCTCGCCCCCGGCCTGGATGATGACAGAGACGTCTGCAAGCGCTTCCGGCGTCAACACGGCGTCAGTCTATGCCGTTAAGCGGCGCGCCCAGGGTGCGGTGCCGGCAGGCTCGCTTGACGGGCCGCAGTCTGCACGTTTACTCCGCGACAGAAGAGACAGCAAAGTTCGCTATTCAGGCGTCCCCATATACTGCGGCGGTGGAAAGCAGCCTTCTCGCGGCAGTGCGAGGGTATGCCTCTCATACCGTCGGTTGCCCTCCCGATCACGTCACGGCAGTGAGCCGCTTCGAACACGGTAACCGCCACGCGGTCTACAAGGTCTCGTATCTCGATGCAACAAGCGGCGCGAAGCACGTCGTAGTCAGGGTCTCCTACAGTGGCGACTTGGCCGATTGCGCTCAGGCTGAGCGAGAGGCCAGGGTGCTCAAGCAGGTCGACGGCGTTGCTGCGCCGTTGCTGTATGACTTCAGCGCCACAAGCGCATGGTTCGAGACGCCGGCCATGTGCATGGCGTTCGTCCGAGGCGACCCCCGTGAGCTCAGCTCCGTACCGCCGGCGGGCCTCGAGCGATTGGGATCCGCCGTGGGGTGGGTTCATGGCCGCCCCGTCGACGATGTGGCGGCAGGGCTGACGACGGCCGACGACATCGCTTCCTACGCCGAAGGCCGACTGCAGTCGATCACGTCCCGGCTGACCTGGGTTCGCGATCGTCTGCCTGCCCCGATACAAGCTCGCGTGACCGTTGCCGCCGGCTTGCTGGTGAGAAGCCTGGAAGAGTGGCGAGACGCCGAGAGCTTCCGAACCGCCGAGCCACTCGCGCTGCTCCATGGTGACATCGGTCCGGGGAACATCCTGTGGGGGCCGGACCCTGTACTGATCGATTGGGAATATACCCGGCTCGGCGATCCCGCCGACGAGATCGCGTACACGTTCGATCAGAATGGTCTCGCTCCACCCCACCGGGACGCCTTCTGGCGCGGGTATCGAGAGAGCATCCGCGGCCTGCCGCAGCTAGCCGAAGTAGCCGACCGCGTCACCTGGTGGGAGCCTGTGACACTGCTCGGTTCCGCGCTCTGGTGGGTCGAGCGTTGGGTACGTCGCATCGACGCCGATGTCGCCGGCAAGGTCGATCCCGCCGTGCCGAGGGAGCAGGGCTATTACCGCGACCACGTCGTGCGCCGCCTGGATCGGTTGGACGACCTGATTCTCACGGCGTCTTCTTCCCGCACCAGCGGGTCGTAGGAATTCTCGGCGACGCGACGACTCCGAAAGACCCTTCAGGACCGTTCCGGGCAAGCCTTGTCGAAAAGGGATCGGCCGGGGACCGGCGATTAGGCTCGCGCGGTCATGGACGCCGACCTCCTGGGAGCCGAGCGCGCCGCAGCGGTGCGGGGCGCGAGCAGGTCGCTCGCCGAGGTCCTGGACGACGCCGCCGAGGTGCTCGCCGCGACGGGTCCGTTGCCCGAGCACGACGCCTACGTCGCGCTTGCCCGTGCCGCGCGCTCGGCGGGCGCGGGCGAGCTCCGTCGTTTCAAGCGCCTGCGGCTGCTCGAGATCGCGGCTCGCGACCTGCGCGGGGAGATCGCGCTCGAGGAGGTCGGGCGCGCGCTCGCCGACCTCGCCGACGCCTGCCTTGCCGCGTCCCTGGAGGCGCTCGGCGGGGCGGACGAGCTCGCGGTGATCGCGATGGGGAAGCTCGGAGCGCGCGAGCTCAACTACGCGTCGGACATCGACGTCATGTTCGTCTCCGCCGGAGATCCGGTCGCGGCGAACCCGTACGCGGAGAGGCTCCTTCAGGAGCTCGGCGAGTTCGCTCCCGACGGTCAGGCGTTCCGGATCGACACCAACCTGCGCCCGGAGGGCCGGAGCGGCGCGCTCGTCCGGTCGCTCGACGGATACGTGGAGTACTACCGGCGCTGGGCGAAGCCATGGGAGTACCAGGCCCTGATCAAGGCGCGGCACGCGGCGGGGGCCGGGGCGACCGGCGCCGCGCTGGTGGAGGCCACGCGCCCGCTCGTGTTCCCCGCGGAGGTGTCGAGCGAGCGCGTCGCGAGCGTCCGCAAGATGAAGGCGCGGGTCGAGGAGCACGCGCAGAGGTCGATCCGACGCGGGAGGAGCCGCGACGCCGACGACGTGAAGCTCGGCCCCGGCGGCATCCGCGACATCGAGTTCTCCGTCCAGCTGCTGCAGCTCGTCCACGGCGGCGCCGACGACAGCGTGCGGCCTCGGGCGACGCTGGACGCGCTCGCGGCGCTCGTCGACGGCGGGTACATGGCGGACGACGACGGCGCGGGGCTCGCGGTCGCGTACCGCTGGCTGCGCGGCGTCGAGCACCGGCTCCAGCTGTGGCAGGAGCGGCAGGTCCACCACCTGCCGCCGGGCGAGGACGACCGGGCGCGGCTCGCGCGCGTCATGGGGTTCAAGGACTCGCCGGCGGAGAGCGCGATCGAGCGCTTCGAGAGCTACCACCGCGGCGTCCTGGGCGACGTGCGCGCGCGCTTCGAGAAGCTGTTCTACCGGCCGATGATCGAGTCGCTCGCGGACGGCATCGGGGCGCGTCTTCCCGAGGAGGCGCTGCGCGAGAGGCTGCGCGTCCTGGGCTTCCGCGACGTCGACCGGGCGGCCCGTACGCTCGGCGGGCTGGTGTCCGGCGGGACGCGCCGGGCGCGCCTGTTCAAGGTCCTCACCCCCGCCTTGCTGCGCTCGCTCACGACGACGCCGCTCCCGGACGCCGGGCTGTTCGGGTTCCTGACGCTGGGCGAGGCTCTGGGAAACCGTCTCGAGGCGCTGAACGCGCTGCGGGACAACCCGCCTGCAGTGCACGACCTGGCGAGCGTGCTCGGCAGCGGCCGGCTCCTCTCCGACGTGCTGATGCAGGTGCCCGACGAGCTCGCGCTCGTCGTCGACCCGCGCGAGGACCCTCGTCCCAAGCCGCGCGAGCGTCTGGTCCACGAGGCGCGGGCGTCGCTCGCGTGGCGCGAGCCCGCGGCGCGCCGGGACGGGCTGCGCCGGTTCAAGAGACGCGAGATGCTGCGCGTCGCGGTCGGCGACGTCACACGCGGCGTGCCGGTAGACGAGGTCGGCGCGGGGCTCGCCGATCTCGCCGACGCGTGCCTGGAGGCGGCGCTCGACGACCTGGACGTCCGGCTCGCCGTCGTCGGGATGGGGAAGCTCGGGGGCCGCGAGCTGAGCTATTCGTCGGACGTCGACGTGATGTTCCTACACGACGACGATCCCGCGCGCGCCGAGAGGGCGGCGGAAGAGCTGATGCGGTCGGTCGGCGAGATCACTCCGGAGGGCCAGGCGTTCCGGGTGGACCCCGCGCTGCGGCCCGAAGGGAAGGCGGGCCCGCTGGTCCGTTCGGTCGAGTCGTACCTCGAGTACTACGAGCGCTGGAGCAGGCCGTGGGAGCATCTCGCGCTGCTGAAGGCGCGCGCCTCCGCGGGGGACCCGGAGCTCGGCGGGCGGCTAGTCGCGCAGACGAGGACATACGCGTACCCGGCGAAGCTCGCGCCCGACGCGCTCACCGAGATCCGGCACCTGAAGGCGCGGATCGAGCGCGAGCGCGTGCCGCGGGGAACCGAGCCGCGCCGCCATCTGAAGTTCGGCCCCGGCGGCCTCGCCGACGTCGACTTCGCCGTTCAGCTCCTTCAGCTCCAGCACGCGCACGAGCGCGAGGACCTGCAGGTGACGCCGACCCTGGAGGCCCTTGATGCTTGCTGGCGCGAAGGCCTGCTGACGGACTCGGAGGCGCTCCGGCTCGGCGAGGCTTACCGCTTCCTGATGAGGGCGCGCAACCGCATGTTCTTCCTCGCGGGACGCCCGCGGGACGCGCTTCCGGCGAAGCCGGAGGAGCTAGAGGCGCTGGGGGTGGCGATGGGGTACACGGACCAGCCGCGGCAGGAGCTGGAGGAGGACTACCTGCGGCTGACGCGCCGGGCGCGCGCGGTCGCGGAGCGGGTGATCTACGGATAGGGCTGCGGCTACAGCGTGCGCTTCAGCACGAGCCCGAACACGACCGCGCCGGCGAGCAGCACGAGGATCGTGAGGACCATCGACCGCGTCGCCTTGAAGCTCTCGCTGCCCATGCCCCCCATCACCGCCACGAGCGCGAGCAGCAACGCGACGACGGGGACGTACTTCAAGGCAGCGCCGCGAGGAGCTCGTCGGCGCTCGCGTTGTCGTCGGAGCTCCTCGCCCGGTGCGTGTAGAGGACGTCGCCGCCGGCGCCGATCACCATGGCGCCGCCGAGCTGGAGGACGTCCTGCTTGGGGGCCGGTCGCCCCTGTGGATTGCCGGTGAGGACGTTCTTCACGCCGCGGACGACCTGCTTCGGCCCGACGAGCTCGAGCAGCTTGCCCCGTTGGAGCTCGAACGCCTGATAGGTCTCGCGCCGCCGGTCGACGAGCAGCGGGAACGGGATCTTCTGCTTCTCCTTGAAGTCGGCGGCCATCGCCGTGAGGCCCATGCCGATCGCGGCGACCTCGGCGTCCCTGGCTGCGAACTCGTCGTACCGGTCACGCAACTGCGCGACGTGCTGGCGGCAGAACGTTCAGCCGTAGTGCCGGAGCCAGACGAGCGCGACGGGCCGGTCGCGCCACAGATCGCCGAGCCGGACCGCGCGCTCGCGATGGTCGAGGAGGACGATGTCCTCGAGGGGGGCCGCCGTCTTCACGGGGCCGACTCTAGCCCTCCTCGTCGAGCAACGGCGTACGCACCGCGACGGTTTCCGCTCAATGAGCGGACGCGGGTCGATCTAGATGTCGTAGTACAGGTAGAACTCCCACGGGTGCGGGCGCAGGCGCAGCTCGTCGACCTCGTGGGCCCTCTTGTAGTCGATCCAGTGGTCGATCACGTCCTGCGTGAACACGCCGCCCTGCAGCAGGAAGTCGTGGTCCGCCTCGAGCGCGTCCAGCGCCGCGTCGAGCGAGCCCGGCACCTGCGGCACGTTCGCCAGCTCCTCCGGCGGCAGCTCGTAGAGGTCCTTGTCCACCGGCTCCGGGGGCTCGGTCTTGTTCTTGATCCCGTCCAGTCCCGCCATCAGCAGCGCGGGGAACGCGAGGTACGGGTTGCACGCCGCGTCGGGGCAGCGGAACTCGACGCGCTTGCTCTTGGGCGACTTCGAGTACAGCGGGATCCTGACGGCGGCGGAGCGGTTGCGCTGGCTGTAGACGAGGTTGACGGGGGCCTCGTAGCCCGGCACCAGCCTCTTGAACGAGTTCGTCGTCGGCGCGCACAGCGCCAGGAGCGCCGGCGCGTGCTCGAGCAGGCCCCCTATGTACCAGCGCGCGGTGTCCGACAGCTGCGCGTACCCGAGCTCGTCCCAGAAGAGCGGCTCGTCGTCCTTCCACAGCGACTGGTGCACGTGCATGCCCGAGCCGTTGTCCTGGAAGATCGGTTTCGGCATGAACGTCACGGTCTTGCCGTGGCGGAGCGCGACGTTCTTGACGACGTACTTGTAGAGCATCAACCGGTCGCACATATCGAGCAGCGCGCCGAAGCCCATGTCGATCTCGGACTGCCCGGCCGTTCCGACCTCGTGGTGGTGCACCTCGACCGGGATCCCGAGGTCCCGCAGCGTCAGCACCATCTCGCTGCGCAGATCCTGGTAGTGGTCCATCGGCGGGACCGGGAAGTATCCCTCCTTGTAGCGCGGCTTGTACCCGAGGTTCCGGCCGCCCTCCTCGGCCCCCGAGTTCCACACGCCCTCGACCGCGCCGATGAAGTGGTACGAGGAGTGCTGGTTCTGGTCGAAGCGGATCGAGTCGAAGATGTAGAACTCCGCCTCGGGCCCGAAGTAGGCGACGTCGGCGATCCCCGTGCCCTTCAGGTAGTCCTCGGCCTTGCGCGCGACGTAGCGGGGGTCGCGCGTGTAGAACTCGCCCGTCAGCGGGTCCTTCACGAACGCGTGGACGACCATCGTGGGATGCGTGCGGAACGGGTCCATGACCGCCGTGTCCGCGTCGGGAACCAGGATCATGTCCGACTCCTGGATCTCCTGGAAGCCCCGGATCGACGACCCGTCGAAGCCGAACCCCTCCTCGAAGGCGTCCTCGGTGAACTCGTCGAACGGCATCGAGAAGTGCTGCATGAGACCGGGGAGGTCGGAGAACCGGATGTCTACGAACTGGGCGCCGCTCTGCTGCCCCAGCTTCAAGACGTCGGACGGACTGGCTGCCATACGGTCTCCTCCTCGTGGATAGCTCGGTCCCGGATCGTCTGCCGGCCAGCCTACGCGGGGGCCATTTCCCGTCGGTTTCCCCCGTGTTTCGATCTCGTAACGAGAAGCATCAGGGCTACCAGTCCGGCCGGGCCTCGTCTGTCGCCGGCCCCGTCACCTACGTCGTCGCGCTGCCGTCGCGAGGGCGACGGCAAGACCCGCTCTCACCGCGCCATCCACTCCGAGAGGCGCGCCGCCTCCTCGTCGTAGGCGGCCTCGATCCCGTCGCGGATCCAGCTCTCGACGCGGCCCCCGTAGAGAGGGACGTTGACCTTGATGCGCCCGGACACGCGCCGCCTCGAACGCCGCGAGTCGCCGGAGAGGTCGATCACGCCGGACGCGGACAGGAGGTGCGCCGCGACCTCCGGATGGATCACCCACTCCCACCGCGAGCCGTCGGGGTCCCACGTCGCTTCCTCCACCCAGGAGGGGTCGCCGTCCCCCATGAGCGTCCGGGCGATGCCGGAGACGTCGACGTCCAGCACGCACCGGACCCTGCGGACGACGCCTCCACCCGCGGTCTTCTTCTGGGAGAGGACCTTGCGCTCGGCGAGCGCGCCGATGTCGCCCAACGAGTCCTGGAACCCCCGGTCGAGCAAAGTGGTCGCGAGGGAGTGGACGGGGGCGTCGAAGGAGTGCTCGAGGGAGAAGTCCATGGCGCGCGTGAGGATACGTTCCCAATAAACGGACTAAGCAGACATTGATGCTCAGACGTTGACTGCAATCACAGAAATCCCCTACGGTTGGGAACCGCCGGCGGATAGTCCGTCCGAGCCCTAAGCAGAAAGCGCACTAGGCGGCGGGGCGTTCGGGCCTATACCATTCTTTTCCAGCAAGCGACCCGGCATGACAGGAGACCGACGTGATCCGCTCTCGCGTGGCTTCGGCGGCAGCCTTGCTGCTCCTCGCGTCGGTCGCGTTCGTCGTCGTGCCGGCGGCGGTGGCGCAGACGCCGTCGCCCTCCCCCAGCGGATCGGGCGCGTCCGCCGCGCCCTCGGCAGTCGCTTCCTCTTCCGCCGCGGAGGCCGCGACCGCATCGCTCTCGCTGGTTCTCGCGGCGGAGCCCGCGACCGTCGCGGTCGGCGACGAGACGCTGCTGGTCGCGCAGGTCGCGAACACCGGCACCGCTGCGACCGCGGCGGCTTCGGTCGAGCTCGTCCTTCCGGCGCAGCTCGACGTCGTCTCCTCCTTCCCCGAGGGAGCGGCGAGCGGCGGCACGTACACGATCGAGCTCGGCCCCCTCGAACCCGCCGAGTCCGCGGTCGCCCAGATCACGGTGCGCGCCGCCGGAGCGGCCGCGGGCGCCGTCGTGTCCGCCACCGCCACCGCCGACGGAGCCACCGCGACGGATTCGGTCTCGGTGAACGTGGTCGAGGGCGGCGGTGACGCCGTCCTGGCGGTGACGAGCCGCACGCGGGACGTCCTCGCGCAGGTCGGATCGATGGTGCGCTACGAGGTCACGGTCTCGAACGAGGGCGACGACGACCTCGACGACGTGCTCGTCGTCGACGTGGCGCCTCAGGAGGTCGACGTGGTCTCGGTCGACCTCGTCGACGAGGTCGAGGCCGTCCAGATCGGGGAGAGCGGGGGGCGGCACGACATCGTGTGGAACGTCGGGTCCCTGCCGGCGGGCTCCTCGGTGACGCTTCCGTGGGACGGTCGCGCCGCCGCCGCGGGGGACCTCCGCGCCGTGAACTCCGTGCGCGGGCTGATCGGCACGACCGAGACCGTGCGCTCGACCAGCGAGTCGTTCCTCGCCGCAGAGGGGCCGCGCGACATCGCCAATCCTCCCTTCGCCCCGATCGAGGAGCGAGTGGTGACGTTCGTCGACCCCGCGCCCTCCGAGCCCTCGTCCGCCTCCGCAACGCAGCCGGTCGTCCTCCCCCTGACGGGGGCCTCGATCTCCAGGATCGTCTTCGCCGGGATCCTGTTCGTCTTCGCCGGAGCGCTGATCGTCGTCGGGGCCGGCCTCGCGCACCATTCGTCGCACAAGGCGATCGCGGCTGCGCTCCTCGCAGCCGTCGTCGGGGTCGCGTGCGTCTCCGGAGGCGACGACTCCGGGCCGGGCGCGGCCCGCGGAGCGACACCGCGGACGTTCGGCACCGACGACCCGCGCGCCGACGAGGAGACCGAGGTCAAGGGCGAGCGCATCGTGCGCGGGGAAGACGAGGGGGACGACCCCGGTACGCCGGCGCCCACGTCCCCACCGGCGTCGCCGCCTCCCACGGCCACGCCGCCGCCACCCACGACCGCGCCGCCCACCGCGCCTCCGGCCGTCGCCGCCCCCGCCACGGAGAGTGCGCCCGCAGACGCCGCGCCTGTACGCGTCGTCCGCACCGTCGAGACCGAGCTGGAGGACCTGCCGGTCGAGACGCAGGCATCCCGGCGGGGCGACAACACGATCTCTTTCGCGTGGGACGAGGCCGCCGGGGGCATCACTGCGGCGAGCTCCGGGACGCGGTTCGACGCAGACGAGGGCTCCGAGCTCCTCGTCGACCTGACCACCGCCCGCGGCGCGATCGTCAACCGCATTACGTTGCGCAACACGGCGGAAGCGAAGCGCCTGGCGGTCCGGGGGCGGCTCGTCCACGAGGTGTACGAGGGCGCGCGCCTCGTCGCGCGACTTCGCTCCTCGCCGATCGACGTCGTCCTCGCTCCCGGCGGTGAGGTCGTCGCACGCTTCTCGTACCTCGTCCCGGCGGGGCAGTACAGCATCCTGGTTTCGTTCGAA
The DNA here is from genome assembly GCA_046263255.1 of Actinomycetota bacterium. Lineage (GTDB taxonomy): Bacteria > Actinomycetota > CADDZG01 > CADDZG01 > WHSQ01 > JALZEG01. The sequence continues at coordinate 13,205 of JBHELD010000040.1, read as the reverse complement.
TCGACGGCCTAGAAGGAGGAACCAGACGAAGCGGAGCTAACCTTCTTCTTCGTCCCGGAGCACAAGAGGAATCGATGACGCCGAACGCCGCTCCACCCCAGGTCACCGAGCTGGAGGTTGCTCTCGCAGCCCTGCGCGGCGTGCGCGCGGCGCGGGTCGATTCGAGCGCGGCAGGCCTCGAATCGGTGCGCGTGCTCGTCGTCCCCGAGAGGGATCCGAGCGACGTCATGACCGAGATCCAGGGGATGGTCTGGGCCCATCTCGGCGAGCAGCTCGACCCTCACGCGATCGAGGTCATGAAGGCGACGGGCGCGGGAAGGCCCGGCGACCGCCCGAGGCGGCGCAAGCTGTCGAGCCTCGCGACGAAGCGCTCCGGCGACCGGTTCACCGCGCAGGTGATCCTGGAGCTCGACGGGGACCTGTTGATCGGGGAGGACGACTCACCCGCCGGGAGGAGGTTCGAGCCGCGCTCGGTCGCTCAGGCCGTGCTCGACGCGGTCCGCCAGCTCATCGACGACCCGATCGAGCTCGGATCCGCCGACTTCGTCGAGATGGGCGACTGCCGGATCGCCGCCGTGGCCATCGGGCGGCCCCACGACCTGCTGCTCGGGTCTTCGCTCGTCACGCTCGACGAGCACGACGCGACGGCGCGTGCGACCCTCGACGCGGTCAACCGGCTGCTCGCCGACCCGCACCGCGGCTGAGTCCCCGACGGCCGTATATAGCCTCGCCGCTAGGGTTGTCGCGGATGAGCGACCTCATCGCGCGGGCGGATCCGTGGGCGTTGCTGGCGGGGTCGATCGCGCTCGCGTTCGCTTTCGCGCTGTCGCTCCTGGGCCTCAACTGGCTGTTGGCGACGCGCAAGACGAAAGCTCGTCTCGTCCGCGCCGGGCCGGTGCGGCGTCTGTGGCGCTGGTACCGGTCGCTGTGGCTGCGCACGCCGCTGACGCTCGCAGGATGGCCGCACGCGATCGACGTGCTCCTCGGCACCCGCAAGGCCGCGGTCGGCACCACGCCCGGCGAGATCGTGTGGCGCGACGGACCCGCCTCGTTGTTCCGCTTTCGCGGCGAGGTCAAGCACGCGGAGCCGGTGCTGATCGTGCACGCGGTCGTGTCACAGCCGTGGATCCTCGACCTCACGCCCGAGCGGAGCTTCGTGGCGGCGCTCGTCGCGGAGGGCTTCGACGTCTTCCTGCTCGACTGGGGAGACGCCGGACGCAGAGAGGCCCCGCGCGGGCTCGGGAGCTATCTCGAGACGCTTGTGCGCGCGGAGACGGCCGTGCTGAAGCAGGCTCCCGCGGAGGCGCTCCACCTCGTCGGCTACTGCTTCGGCGGGACGCTGTGCCTGATGCGCGCGGCCGCGTTCCCGCACGAGCACGTCCGGTCGCTCGCGCTGCTCGCAGCACCCGTCGACTTCGCGATCCCTTCGGGGCTCCAACCGCTGATCGCGCACCGGTGGTTCAAGCCCGTCTACCTCCTCGACGGGTCCGGTTGCGTCCCCGCCGCCGCCGTCCGCGAGAGCTTCCACGTGCTGAAGCCCCAGGCGATCCGTACGACGTTCGGGGCGCTGCGCCGGCGCCGCGACAAGGCCTTCCGGACGACGTACGGCCCCATCGCGCGCTGGGTGTGGGAGCACCGGCGGCTGCCGGGACAGATGTTCTTCGACCTCGTCGCGCTCTTCCGCACGAACGCGCTCGTCGCGGGGACCCTCGAGCTCGGGGGCGGCGTCGCGCGGCTCGAGAACGTGAAGGCGCCGATCCTCGTGCTGATCCCCGAGCGCGACCACATCACTCCGAGCGGCTCGAGCCACGTCCTCTCGACCCGTAGAGGGCTCGACGTGACGATCGTGAACGCGGCGAGCGGACACGTGTCGATGGTGGCGGGCTCGGCGGCCCGTGCGACGACGTGGCCGGAGATCGTGGCCTGGCTCGAGCGCCACCAGCGCGTGCCTGCGCGCTGACGAGATCGCGGCGTATCTTCGGCGTGTGAAGTGGCTCGTACGGACCGTGCTGGGCGTGGTGGTGCTGCTCGTCGTCGCGGACGTCGGCGCGCGTCTGCTCGTCGAGAACCTCGCGGGCCGAGCCCTCTCGTCGCGGCGCGGCTTCAACGGCCCGGTGGAAGTCGGGCTCGGCGGGTTCCCGTTCCTGCTCCACCTGAAGGACCGCAGCTTCGACTCCGTCACGGTCGAGGCCCGGGACGTGCGCAGCGGCGGGTTCTCGGACGCCTCGGTCGCGCAGGGGACGGAGGTCCGCGTCGACTCGGTCCGGCTCGATCTGCGCGACGTCGCGGTGTCGGGTGAGCTGTGGGGCGACGACCCCGACAGGGAGGTCGCGGCGGCGGGCGGCTCGGGGAGCGCGGTCATCGGTCAGGCGTCGCTGAACCGGCTGGTGCCCGCTCACTACGACGTGAGGCTGACGCTGCTGGACGGCGCGGTGCGCGTTACCGGGACCGCTCCCGGGCTCGCGCCGGCGGGGGAGCAGACGGTCGAGGTGCCGGCCGACGGGGTGAGGCCCGAGGGCTCGGACCTCGTGATCGAGGCGCCCGCGCCGCTCGGCGTGCTGCGGATACCGATACCCGTGTTCGTGGAGGGGATCGAGCTCGAGAGCGCCGGCGTCGCCCGCGGCCGTCTGGACCTGACGTTCGCGCTGCGGGAGCTGCGGCTCTCGCTGTAGGCGCTACTTCTGCCGATCGAGATACGGCGGATGTACGAGCGGGACGGACGGCAGAGCCCCGTCAGCGCAGCGACGGCGTTCTGGGTCCGCCTCTTCGTGATCCCCGTGGTACGTGAAGGTCCAGAAGGCGCTGAACGAGCACTGGGCGAGCAAGGGCGCGCCTGCGCCCGATGCGGCACGTCCAGGCGGCCCGGATAGCGAGCCGCCTAGTGGACCAGCCCGCGACGGAAGGCCTCCGCGACCGCTTCGGTCCGGTCGTGGACCTCGAGCTTCCGGAAGATCTGCTTCAGGTACGTCTTCACGGTCTCTTCCGAGACGTGTATGTGCTCGGCCACCTCGCGCGTCGACTTGCCGTGCGTCAGCTCCTGCAGGACCGTCAGCTCCCGGTCGGTCAGGGCCTGGGGGTCGCGGCCCCCGATGCGCCCGAAGATGCCCTCCGTCACGTTCGGATCGAGCACCGACTTTCCCGCCGCGACGTCCTTGATCGCCTGGACGACGACCTCCTTCGACGCGCCCTTCGACAGGTACCCGTCGGCGCCGGCCTTCACGGCCTCGGCCACCGTGCCGGGGTCGGTGAACATCGTGAGGATCAGCACGTGGGTGTCCGGCGACCTCTCCTTCACGAGCCTCGTCGCTTCGATCCCGTTCATCTCCTTGCCGAGGTTCACGTCCATCAGGATGACGTCGAGGTGCTCGCGCTCGGCCCGTTCGACCGCGGCCGCGCCGGTCGACACGACGCCGGCGAGATCGATGCCGTCGGCCATCGACAGCATCACCTCGAGGCCCTGCGACACGAGCGTGTGGTCTTCCGCGATCAGCGTCTTCAGGCTCATCCGGCGAGACCCCCGGGCAGCACGGCCTCCAGGCGCGTCCCCTGACCGGGGCGCGTGTCGAGCTCGATGCGTCCGCCCACTCGTTCTGCCCGCTCTCTCATCAACCTCATCCCGTGGTGCTCGTCGTCCACCGAGGACGCGGGGTCGAAGCCCGCGCCGTCGTCCTCGATCACGATGTGCACGAACCCGTCGGCTTCCTCGACGCCGATCACGACTGTACTGCTCTGCGCGTGCTTCAACGCGTTGACGAGCCCTTCCTGAAGGATCTGCACCGCGGCGAGCGACACCGGGAGCGGAGGCTCCGACACCACGCCGCCCTGCACGCGCACCTCTGTCTCCCACAGCGTCGAGACGTGTCCCACGTAGTTGTGGATGGTCTCCATGAGGCCACCGTCCTCGACCGTCGACCGGCGGAGGTCCACGAGCGACGCCCGCAGCTCCTTGATCGCGCCGTCGATGGCATCGCGCGCGTTGACGATCGTCTGCCGTGCGCCGTCCGTATCGCCGGCGCCGATGAGCTCGGCCGCGTTGCCGCACCCGTAGGCCGCGGCGGCGAGCATCTGCAGGCTCGAGTCGTGGATGTCCTCCGCGATCCGGTTGCGCTCGCGCTCGCGCTCCTGGAAGACCTTCTCTGTCGCCTCGAGGAGGGCCTTCTGCTGCCGGGCGAGCTTCTCGGAGAGCTCCTGCTGGGCTCGGGCGCCGAGAATCGACAGCCGCGCGAAGAACAGCGGGATGAGGATCGCCGCGACCGCGGTCGCTCCGAACTCCTCGTACGCCAGAGCGGTCACTACGCCGAGACCTGCAAGCAGCAGGTACGAGATGAAGAAACCGGCGATCGGGTCGGGCAGGAGGCTGCGTATCGCCTGCGAGACCGGCTGCTCGTAGTACAGGCGGACCATCGTCGCGACGAGACCGAAGTTCAACACGAGCCGCGACAGCGCCGCGGCGCCGATCACGATCGTCCCGGTGGGGAACGTGAAGATGTTGCCGTCGTAGGCACTGACCACCGCGCACGCGGCCGCGACCGACAGGACGCTCTGCGCGCGGTTGAAGAGCGCGCGCCACAGGGGGATCTCTCGCTTGAGCTCCCGAGGATCCGTCGACCCGATGCCCGTGATAACCATCACGACCCAGATCTGGTCGCGGAAGAGGATCGCGAGCGCGAGGTAGATCGGGAACGCCATAGTCACCTCGGTCCCGAATCCGAGCGAGACCGGGAGGAGCTCGACCGCCGCCAGAAGCGCGATCCAGAAGATGAACGTGGAGATCGCGGGCCCGGCGCCGTGGCTCTCCGAGACGGACCACGCCATCAGCCCGCCCGTGGCCAGGATCACGATCCAGGCGAAGACCTTCCCCTGCCTCACGAAAGCCATCGTAAGGAGCGCGGGGCAAAGAGAGAGGGAGGGGGCCGAAGTCCCCTCCCTCAAGTATTGCTCGCTAGAACTTCCAGCTGGCGCCTGCCGTGTGGAACAGAGCGGCTAGGACACCTGCTAGAGCAACGAAACGGAGCTTCAAATGCGGACCTCCCCTCACAACGAAGGTGTCTGGAAGACCGGCCCTCGGGCCGCCGCTCCGCTCGCGCTCACGCTATGTCGCTGATGTCTCCTTTTTTCCCGATTCCGCCTCCGCTACCCGATCGGGTACCGACTCGACCCGAACGGGGGATTCGAGGCCCACGCTAAAGCTTGTTAACTACTGGTGGCAATGGCCCGTGTGGCCTATTTCGTCATCTTTGAGGTAATTCTTGGAAACAGCGGAGCCCGTCGGGCCTACGGTCCTGATAGCGGAGCGTCACCTGACCGTGTCGCAGTCGCTGGCGCGGCTCGTCGAGCAGTCCGGAGTCGGCAGCGTGGCCGCGCAGGTGCAGGACGCCGCCGGCGCGCTCGAGTTGAGCCGCAAGATCGCCCCCGACGTGGCGATCGTCGACCTCGACCTGTCTCCGGGTTGCAGCCTGATCCGCGGTCTCCGGGACGCGAGCCCCGAGACACGAATCATCGTGCTGGCGGATCGCATGGGCGGCGGCGACCAGGCGCTGATCGACGCGCTCGCATCGGGCGCCGTCGGCGCGATGTACAAGGAGAGCTCGACCGACGACCTCACGCGCGCCCTCACGTCCTCTTCTTCCCAGACGCCGGTGGTGGTCGACGAGGCCGCGGGGCTCCTGCTCGGGTCGTACGTCGACGCGATGGCCGAGAAGAGGATGCGCGACCGCGCGACGATCGCAGCGCTCGCCGCGGCCGTCGAGGTGCGCGACATGGTCACGGGGCAGCACCTGCAGCGCGTGACCGACCTCGCCACGCGCACGATCGAAGCCATAGATCCCGGCCTCGCCAAGAACGAGGAGGTCGTCTACGGCTTCATGCTCCACGACGTCGGCAAGATCGGGGTGCCCGACGCGGTGCTGAACAAGAGAGGTCCGCTCGACGCGGCGGAGCGCGAGGTCATGCGCCGTCACCCCGAGATGGGCGTGAAGATCGTCGAGCCGATCGGTTTCTCGCCGATGGCGACCGACGTGATCATGTGCCACCACGAGCGGTGGAACGGCGAGGGCTACCCGCACGGTCTGCGCCGGGAGGAGATCCCCCTCATCGCGCGGGCGTTCGCCGTCGCCGACGCGTTCGACGCGATGACGTCCGACCGGCCGTACAGAGCCGCGCTTCCCGCCGGCGACACGTTGCAGGTGCTGAAGGACGGGGCCTTCACCGAGTTCGACCCCGACGTCGTCGACGTGTTCATCGACCTGAACGATTAGCTCTAGCGGGATCGCAAGCGATCCCGATTAGCTCTAGCGGGATCGCAAGCGATCCCGCCCGATGCGGATTCCGCGCCGCACGGCTTCGTCGCCTGCGGCGACGGTCGCCCGACGACGGTCGCACGGCTTGGTCGCCTGCGGCGACGGTCGCGACAAACGTTTTTCGGTGACCGGGTTGTCCGATCTGACCGATCCGTGGCTTGACGCCCTCTCCCGCGCATGCCAGATTCTCCCTGAAATACGCAGAAGACGCAGCGGGCGTCAGGTAGTTTTTTCCAGACGGGCGGTGTACGTTCCTGGGCATGCGGGAGCAACTGGACCGGCTCGAGGCCGAGGTCCGGAAGATCGCGGGCGTCAAGAACGCGCGGATCGTCGGGACGGAGGGCCCGGAGGAGATCCACATCGTCGCGACGGCCGCGCGCTCGCCGAAGCAAGTCGTCCGTGACGTCCAGTCACTGGCCGCGGCGGCCTACGGGCTCCCGATAGACCACCGGATCGTCTCGGTCGTCCAGCTCGACGACGCCGAGCCCCCGCCTCCTCCCTCGACGATCAAGCTCGACCAGCCCGAGCCGGCTCGTGCCGCGGTCGCGGCCCCCGCCGCCCCTCCGGACACCGCCCGCCACGACGAGAGGCGGCCCGTCCTGGACCGCGTGGTGCTGGGGAGCCGCGGGAACACGGGGTGGGTCGAGGTGAGCCTGAAGTGGCCGGACGGTACCGAGACCGACGGCAGCGGCACCGCGGGGGCGTCGCGAGAGACCCGCGCCCGGGGAGCCGCGAAGGCACTCGTGAAGGCCCTCGAGCCCGTGCTCCACGAGCGCGGCATCGAGCTGGAGCTCGACCAGGTGCTGATCCACCGGATGGACTCGGCCGACTCCGTCTTCGTACGGGCGACCTTCTTCGACGGCGGCACCGCGATCCCGGTCGTCGGGTCGGCGCTGGTGCACGACGACGTCGCGTCGGCCGCGGTGCGCGCGCTGCTCCACGCGGTCAATCGGAAGCTGACGTAGGGCTTCCGGCCGGCGGCTCCACGCCGTGGCGCGGCCTGCGGCTCGCCATCATCCGGGCATCCACCACGCGCGCGAGCCCCAGGGCGAGGACGACGTCGCCGACGCTCAGCACCTCCTTGAACGGAGGCACGGGGATCGCGTCGCCGAGCCACGGCAGGACGGTGTCTTGGTCGAGCGGCTCGTGCTTCAAGCTCGCGTCCTCGAGCGAGCGCGTCACTCCCGCCGTCTCGGCGGAGCGTTCGAGCACCGGCATCGCTCCGTTGGCCGCGATCACGAGCACGTTCAGCGCCATGCCGGCCCCCGCGAGCATCAGCCCCGGCAGCGCCCGGTTGGCGAGCAGCCACACCGCGACGGCCGCATTCGACGCGAGCACGACCGCGACGCCCCCGGCGTCGCCCAGCCACTCCGGGTCCCAGTACACGAAGACGACCTGAACCACCAGCCCCGCGATCAGCAGCGGAGTCCAGCGGAACCGGGTCTCGGCGAGGTCGTGGACCGACCCGCCGCGCAGCCTCGCCGCGAGTCCGGCGAGGAGGGCGATCACCAGGGCCGTCAGCATCGCGGCGGATCGGCTCCGGCGGTCACGGGTTGCAGGATACGCGCCGGACGGCCACAGGACCCTCTCGTACGATGCCCCCGTGCGCAGGGTGTTGCTGATCGTGAACGCACGCGCCGGTTCGGTGAGCGCGCGCACCAAGGGCGTCATCGCGAAGGCTCTGTCGGCCGACTTCAAGCTCGAGGTCGCCGACACGATGTCGCGCAATCACGCGAGCTCGCTCGCGGGGGACGCGGTCGACCGCGGGTTCGACGCGGTCGTCGCGTTCGGCGGTGACGGGACGATCAACGAGGCCGCGCAGAGCCTCGTCGGCAGCGGCGTCGCGCTCGGGATACTGCCGGGCGGAACCACGAACGTGATGGCGAGGTCGCTCGGGATCCCGCGCGACCCGGTGGAGGCGACGGCGTTCCTCGCGGCGCGGCTCGCCGGCGGCTCGCGGCGCTCGATCAACGTCGGCTCCAACGAGGGCCGGTACTTCATCTTCTCCACGGGAATGGGCCTCGACGCCGAGGTGGTCAAGCGTGTCGAGAACGATCCCGAAGCCAAGGCGCGCAGCGCGGAGTGGACGTTCCTGCGCAAGGCGCTCGTCACTGGGATCGGCGAGTATCGTGGGGCCGACCCCTCGATCGACGTCGAGGTCGAGGGCCGCGAGACGACCCGTGCAGTCCTGGCGGTCTGCTGCAACGGCCGCCCGTTCACGTACTTCAAGCGGTGGCCGGTCGACGTCTGTCCCGGCGCGACCCTCGACGGCGGGCTCGACCTGTTCGCGCTCCGGAAGGTCCGCCTTGGGACGGTCCCCCGGATCGTGTGGTCGATCTTCCTGACCCGGTCGCACGTCCGGTGGCGGAGCGGCCGGTACGACCACGACGTCCGGAAGGTCGTGCTGACCTCGGACCGGCCGCTGCCCGTCCAGGTCGACGGTGACTACGTCGGGGAACAACAGCGGGCGGCCATCGGTTTGGTTCCAAGAGGGCTGGACGTCCTGGTGTAGGACGCGGCCCCTTTAGAGTCGTGACGAACCGACCGCGATAGGAGCTCCACGATGGCCATGCCCAGCGTCGACCAGATCAGCGCCGTCCTCGGCGAGATCCAGGACCCCGAGCTCCACCGGGGGCTGAACGAGCTGAACATGGTCCGCGACGTGCGGGTGTCGGGTGACGAGGTCGGCGTCCTCATCGCGCTGACGATCCCCGGATGTCCGTTGAAGGACTACTTCTACACGGTGATCCCGGCGCGCCTGAAAGAGGAGTGGCCCGAGATCGCCCACGTCGACGTCGAGCTGACCTCGATGACGGAAGAGGAGCGGGCGGCTCTAGTGGGAGGCCTCCGCAAGGAGACGCCGGCGCCGTTCGCCCGCAGCGACTCGCCGACGCAGGTGATCGCGATCGGCTCGGGGAAGGGGGGCGTCGGCAAGTCGACCACCACCGTGAACATCGCGGCGTCGCTCGCGAGGCTCGGACACTCCGTCGGGCTGCTCGACGCCGACGTGTGGGGCTTCTCGATCCCGCGCATGCTCGGGATCCACGAGCGGCCGACGGTCGTCGAGGACATGATCATGCCGCCGACGATGTTCGGCGTGAAGGTCGTGTCGATCGGCTTGTTCACGACCGAGGACAACCCGGTCGTGTGGCGGGGGCCGATGCTCCACAAGGCCCTCCAGCAGTTCCTCTCGGACGTCCACTGGGACGAGCCCGACTACCTGCTCGTCGACCTCCCGCCGGGCACGGGCGACGTGGCGATCTCGATCGCGCAGTTCCTCCCGGGCGCGAGCATGCTGATCGTGACCACGCCGCAGGCGGTCGCCGAGAAGGTCGCGCAGCGCGCGGGCTTCATGGCGGAGAAGACCGGGCTCGACGTCGTCGGCGTCGTCGAGAACATGTCGTTCTTTCGCGGCGACGACGGCAAGATCTACGAGATCTTCGGCAGCGGAGGAGGGCAGACGCTCGCCGACCGGCTCGAGGTCCCGTTGCTCGGCCAGGTCCCGATCGACCCGAACCTGCGCGAGTACGCCGACCACGGCGCGCCGATCGTGCTCCAGGAGCCCGACAGCGAGGTCGCGCAGTCGCTCGAGCGAACCGCGAAGGAGCTCGTGAACCTCCTCCCGCCCAAGCCGAAGCCGGCGAAGAGGATCCAGCTTCCGATCGTCACGTCGCCCGGCCACCGCCACTAGAGCCCCGCGACCACGCCCCGCAGCAACGCCTCCACGCGTCCGGACGCGGCGTCGCCCGCGGCGGCGACCTCCTCGTGGTCGAGCGCGATCCCGGAGAGCCCCGCGGCCGCGTTGGTCACGACCGACAGCCCCAGCACCCGGGCGCCGCGCGAGCGCGCCGCGATCGCCTCGTGGACCGTCGACATGCCGACGAGGTCCGCGCCCAACGTCGCCAGCATCCGTATCTCGGCCGGCGTCTCGTAGACGGGACCGAGCACTCCCGCGTACACGCCTTCCCGCAAGCTCGGGTCGACCGCACGCGCGGCTGAGCGCAGGCCCGCATCGTAGACGCCGGTCATGTCGAGGAAGGTCGCGCTGCCGACGAGCGGGTTGATCCCGGTGAGGTTCAGGTGGTCGGCGATCAGCACCACCTCGCCCAAGGAGAACGCCCGATTGATCGCGCCGGCGGCGTTCGTCAGCACGACGACCTCGCATCCCGCAGCGGCCGCCTCGTGCACCGCGTGCGTCACGACAGAGGAAGCGTGGCCTTCGTACAGGTGCACGCGACCGGCCATCACCAGAGCGGGCACCCCTTCGACGTCTCCGGCATAGAGCGCGCCCCCGTGCCCCGGCACGCGCGGGAGCGGCCATCCCGGGATCTGCGCGTACGGGATCGGAGGCGCGCCGGTCAACCGGGCCGCGACGGAGCCGAGCCCCGAGCCGAGCACGATCGCCACGCGGTAGCCGTCCCTGCCGGTCACCTCGGCGATCGACAACGGTGCGTGCGTCAGATGCCGGTCGTCTCGCTCAGCTGGTCGGCCGAGAAGGGGTCGGGGAGGAGCGAGTCGAGCCGCCGCGGACCGTCCACCGCGTCGACCAGCAGGTCCGGCCCCCCCGCCTCGAACAAGAGCTGCCGGCACCGTCCGCAGGGGCCGACGACGTTGCCGTCGGCGTCGGACACCGTGACGCCGACGAAGCGTCCGCCCCCGGAGTCGTAGAGCGCGGAGACGAGGCCGCACTCCGCGCAGAGGCTGATCCCGAACGACGCGTTCTCGACGGTGCAGCCGGTGAGGATGCTGCCGTCGTCCAGCAGCGCGGCCGCGCCGGTGGGGGTCTTCGAGTAGGGCGCGTAGGCGCGTCCCGCGGCTTCGGTGGCCTCGGCCCGGAGCTCGTCCCAGTCCACGCGCTCGGTCATGGCGACATTGTGGTCGCTCCGCTTCGATTTGGCCACTGGTCCCGCTATTGCCGAGTCGGCGGGTTGCACGCGACGCCGAGATGATCGGGCTCGACCCCCGTCTCGATCTCGGTCGTCAGGCCGGCGACGCGCTCGCTCTCCTCGGCGGGCGCCTCGAAATCCAGGTTCGGCCCCCGCAGGATGAGGTCGCCGTCGCCGTCGTAGACGTTCATCCAGCACGTGCTCGTATAGCCGCGCGGCGCGGGGACGTTGCCGGTCCACGCGAGCGCGAAGCTCACGCCCCACGACCGGGCGGTGCCGCCCCGGGCGAAGGCGTGGGCGACGAGCCGCCAGCCGCGGTGATCTTCCGGCACCTCTTCCTCGTCGGCGAGCATCGCGGCGCGCTCGGCGCCCGAGGCCGGCCCCGTCACTCCCGTGACGACGAAGAGGTCCTCCTCCACGGCGATACGCAACGTTCCGGTGCGCGGTCCCGGCCGGCACGCGCGTTGGCCCGGGCGGGGGGTACGCCGCGTGCATCTCGTCGCGTCGAACCGAGCGAGGAAGCCGTCCTGGGTCGCGACGAGCCCGCGGTAGGACCACCGTCGCCCGAACTCGTCGATCAGGCCCGCCTGACCCGCGACGGAGACGGCGAACACCGCCGCCTTCGCGGCCGGCTCGACGGGCTGCGCCTCGTATGCCTCGATCTCCGCCGCCAGCCGCGCGCCCCTCTCCGCCCGGCACCCTGGGCCGCAGATGCGGCTCGTCTCGAGGGCCCGCCCTTCTGCATCGAGTGCGACGAGATGGGCGAGGTCGAAGCGCGGCAGCGTGGCGGCGTAGTACCGGTACGGGACCTTTACCTGTTCGGGCGCGGCGTGCAGAGGGATCGCCACCGGCGCCGCGCCGCGACGCCGGAGCTCGAGCTCCGCGACGCGCGGCCCTACCGCTCCCGCGACGAAGTAGAACTCGTCGGGGTCCTCGCTTCCCGTGAAGAACGACGTCGATCCGCCGAGAGCGGTGTCCCGGACGGTCTGCCGGGTCTGGTCGTGCGAGCACCACAGGCCCTGGTTCCTCGGCTGTCCCCTGTACGCGAGCTGCACGCAGATCGTGTGACCCTTCGACCACGCGAGGAGGCGCCAGGTCTGACCTTCCCACGGCTCCGCCCAATCGTCTCCGTGCGTACCGGAGAGGACCTCGTGGCGGGGGCCGCGCGGAGGATGCGAGCGATCGCCGGCGTGCGGGCGAGGCGGCGGCAGCGCCGCCCGGTCCTCTTCGGGCTCGCTCACGACGCCGGTGGGTTCCGCACCGTCGAACGAACGAGCCACGACGGTCCCGCCGGCGGCTACGACCGCGGCGGCAACCGCGGCGGTCGCGGCACGCGTCACCGAGATCCGGCGCGCGCGCCGGGAGAGCGCGACGACGTCCACCTCGCGCGAGGGCCTCGGCGCCGCGTCGTGCATCAGGGTGTGCAGGTCAGGTGACATCGGCGACCTCCTTCGCTTCGGTGACGTATCCGCCGGAGCGCAGACGGCCGACGGCGCGGTGCAGAAGGGACTTGACCGCGCCGGGGGTCGTCCCCATCCGCTCGGCCACCTCGGCCAGCGGGAGGTCGAGGTAGTAGTGGAGGAGGACGGCCTCGCGCTGGCGCCGCGGGAGCGACCCGACGGCCCGTCGCACCGTCACGACGACGTCCACCGGTGGAAGCTCGGAGTGCCGCGGCGGCGGGACCCGCGACCGCGCGCGTCGCTCTGCCACGAGCCGGCGCAGGTAGCTGTTCGCGAGGTTGATCGCCACGCGCTGCGCCCAGGCGTCCGGCCGGTCGAGGCCGTGCACCACGGGCCACTTCCTCCACACGCGTGCGAGCGTCTCCTGGGCGAGCTCCTCCGCCACGCGTCTGTCCCCGCAGTAGAGGCCGAGGAGGCCGACGAGCCGCGGGTACTCGGACCGGCAGAAGTCCACCAGCGCCTCGTCAGCCACGTATCCGCCTCATCGCTCCTCTACACGCACGAGCCGCCGCCGGGGTCGCGCCCGGCCGCGTTCCCTCTGGTTAGGCTCCCCGGCGTGA
>JBHELD010000039.1:0-18298 GCA_046263255.1 Actinomycetota bacterium | reverse complement strand
GGCCACGCACGACAACCTGCAGGACAGTCCGGTCTACTCGGTTTACTTCGCCAGCTCGACTGGTGCTCCGAGCACCACGGCCTGCACGTAAGCCGCTTAGCAACGTCGATTCGAGAAGAGGGCCCCTTCGGGGGCCCTCTTCTTTCGTTTGGTTCGACGTCGTCGACGCGGCCGCGTCCCCGGCTCCTCGTAGTCAAGATTGCGTAGGCGCGTGCCGAGAACTACGGAGTGAAGTCACTCCTTCGATCCCCCCACGGAGGACGGGACCTCGCCAGGGCGGAGCGCGGTTTCACGATCCTCGAGCTCGTGTCGGTCATCGCCCTGCTGTCGGTGATACTGACGCTGGGAGCGGCCGGGTTCCGCCACTACTGGTTGCTCCATTCGCTGAAGTCGGCGCAGGGGGACGTGGCGACGCAGCTCCGGCAGATCCAGGCACGCGTCGCCTCGGAGAGCCACCCGTACATCTACGGCGCGCGCTTCACGCCGGGATCCTCGAACTGGTCGCTGCTGAAGTACGACCAGGGGGTGGACCGCCTCAGCACCTCGGACGACGGCTGCGCCGTCGACGGCGAGGTCCGGAGGCTCGCGGGGGTCGTCGCGCTCGGCGCCCCCGACTCGGGCTTCACCTCGGCTCCGGGCGTCGACGTGTCGAAGTGTGGAGGCGCCCACGCGAGCGACCTCTTCGTGATGTTCTACGCCAAGGGAACCGCGACCGCGGGCAAGGTGACGCTCCGCAGCACCGCGCTGGACCGAACGAAGAAGGTCGAGGTGTCCGGACTGACCGCGCGGGTGGAGGCGCCGTGACGCGCCTTCGCCGCCGTGGAGAGCACGGCTTCACGTTGATCGAGACGCTCGCGGCGCTGCTGATCTTCTCGCTCGTGACCCTCGGTACGACGCCGTTGCTGCTGTCGTCGATCCGGGGCGCGTCCCTCTCCGGCTCCTACACCGTGGGAAAGAACCTCGCGTCCGAGGCGATGGAGCGCGTGCGCGGCTTTCCGTTCTTCGAGTCGGTAAAGAACCTGACGAACCCGCCGCGCCGCGACGTCCTCGACCTCTACTTCCCGGACCGCGTCGCGGGCCCGAGCGGCACCGGGTTCACCGGCGCGTCGTTCGTGACGACGTGCACGAGCACCGCGAAGCTCCCCACGTCGAGCGCCGGCCAGGCCTGCCCTGCGCTGATGCCGTCCGGGTTCACGCTGCGGTACGACGCGCAGTTCGTCAAGCCGGGCCCGGTACCTGCTCCGGGGGCCGAGCAGACGTTCACGCCGCAGCCCCCCGCTGCGGGCTACAGCTGGGCCGCGACCGCGACCGAGACGCCACCGACGCGCTTGCTGATGATCGCCGTGACCACGTCGTGGTCGGCCGGCAACAAGACGCGGACGTTCTCGCTGTCGAGCCTCGTCGGCGTCCGCCACCTCACCGACGAGCTCTTCCGCGCTCACGGCAAGGTCGGGTCGACGGTGCTCGTCCGGACGTCGTTCGTCGACTCGCAGGGCCGGATGAGCAACCTGACCGTCAACGGCGGCGAGTCCGAGTCGTCCCTCACGTCCCGGGCCCTCGCCGAGGCCGACCAGGAGGTCCGCGGCGCACGGGCGACGCTGGTGAGACAGGAGTACGTCGACTCCGGCGGGAACCTCGTGCCGGCCCAGACGCTGCAGGACGTCCCGACGGCCGCGGCCGTCCTGCACGCCCCCCCCAACCCCGCCATCACGCCCGTCAACGGCGGGAACTTCACGATGTCTCACAACGAGCTGACGCCGTCGCTCCCGATCGCGTTCGTCGGCGCGACCACGGTCATGGAGACCGGGGCCGCGACCGAGGTCGTGAACGAGCTCCCGTGGGCCGCCGGCAACCTCAGGTACACCTCGACGGGCAACGGCCCCACGATGTGGGTCAGCAACCAGGCGGACGTCGGCACGTCGAGCGAGCTCCTCCTCGCGCCCCTCGCGAACGAGGGCATGGTGACGTTCGTGAAGTCGGGCTCGAACCGGATGCGCGCGGATACCTCGGCGCGGGCGTACTCGCTGACGACGTCCGGCGGGGGCTACGTCGAGTCGAAGGCCAACGCCTCGTTCACCGATATGCGCCTGTTCCCCACGTCGTTCGTCACCTCGACGGAGCGAGCGATCGTCACGGTCAAGAACTTCCAGGCGAACCTGACGTGCAAGGCCGTAGCCACCAGCGGCACGCCGGTCGCGACGGGGACCTGGACCGCCGAGCTCCGGTATTGGGAGGATCCGCCCGGAGCCGAGGCACCCCGTTACACGGTCAAGAACGTGAGCGGGTCGACGTCGGCGGGGGCCTCCGCCCTGACGTTCGCGTACAACCCGCTCGTGTACGACAGCCCTCTCGGCGACGCGTACGACCTCTACCTGTTCCGCGACGACGCGCTCGGGCGGAAGGGCTACCTCCTGGAGCTCACGACGACGCCGCTGCTCGCGTCGACGAACACGGGCGGCTCGACGAGCGTGAGCGTGGACCACGCGATCGAGATCATCACGGCCCCCACGAAGCCCGGCGTCAACGAGACCGCCCTCAACATAACGATCGGCAACCTCTCCTGCGGAGCGGTGGACAACCGATGAGCCGTCCGGCGCGCGCAGAGCGGGGATTCACGCTCGTGGAGATGCTCGTGATGCTCACGGTGTTCTCCGCCGTCGCGACCGGCATCTACGGAGTGATGCTGTCGGTCTCGCGCGGGTCGGACAAGGCGCGGGTGGTCGCGGGGATCTCCGAGCAGGCCCGGCTCGGGTTCAACCGCATGGTGCGCGACACCCGCGAGGGCAAGCGCGTCGACTGGGTGGCGCCGGACCAGCGTTCGTTCGAGGTCCACGTCGACTTCGACGGGAACAACGTCATCACGCCGCTGCCCGAGGCGAACGCGCTGGGCGACTACGAGGAGCTGACGTACGCGTTCGACCCCGGCACGAAGACCCTGCGGCTCAACGGGGAGACCCTGCTGAAGGGGGTCGAGTGCGTGCCGGGCGGCTCCGGGGGCTGCGTCCCGCCGTTCGGCTTCGGCAGCAACCGGCTCGAGTTCGACACCGACGAGAACGGTGTCACGACGTGGCAGGAGCTCGACGCGGCCCCCGCGACGTACGGCGTCGGCAACGGCGACGCCCAGCTGAACTGGGAGCTGCCGCTCGTCAGCAACGTCTCGTTCGCGCTCCGCGTGAGGGACGGCGGCGTCAAGACCGACTTCTACGGCGAAGCACAGCTTCGCAACCAGCGATGACGACCGGACGGAGGACCAAGATGCGGCTGAGCAGCGAGAGGGGCGTGGCGATGATGACCGTGCTCTTCGTCGGCGCGGCCATGACCGCGGTGACGTCGGTCGCCGCCATCGCGGCGATCCGCGACTTCCGCGCGGGGACCGACGACCGCAAGGCGACCGAGGCGCTCGCGTACGCGGAGGGAGGCATCGACCGTCTCATGCACCACATCCGCGGCGGGTCCGTGAGCTGGGGGCAGCTCCGGGCCGCGGGATGCCCCACCCCGTTGAAGGTGCCCAAAGGCGCCGTCGGCCGCGGGTCGTTCGACACGTATCTCACGGTCGTCGATCCGTTCGCGGCTACGGCGGCCGGGCGGTTCCCGCCCGTGGCCTGCGCGTCCGTCCCCGACACACCGAAGAAGCCGCTGTACATCGCGGTCGTCTCGACCGGGACGCACCCGAAGGCGGTGCGGGTCGTGCAGCAGGTCCTGAAGGTCGAGGACATCGACCTGCCGATCGGGCTCTCGGCGGAGACCGTCGACGCGAACGGCACGCCGGCGACCACGAACATCAGCATGATCACCGAGGGCGAGATCATGGGCCGCAAGCAGCTCAATTTCTCCGGCTACGACCCCTATTACACGCTCGGCGACTTCTGGCCCGGGCACGGCTGGACCGGCGGTCTGACCGGCGACAGCCCGGTTCCCGCCGGCGCGCACTCGGTCGGCGGGATCTACCTCAACAACAACGGCAAGGACCCCGAGTTCACCGGCACCGCGCCCAAGAACTGCTACGCGAACAAGGACAACGCGAACACCCAGTCGCTCTGGGACTCGGACGGCCGCGGGGGAGAGCACAGCGGCGGGTGCCCCGGGCAGCTCGGGTGGCCGCCGGACTCGCTGTTCACGCCGGCGGACTACGAGGCGATCGCTCCCGGCAGGCTCGGCATCGAGGACCACGAGATCCTGAAGGACGCGGCCAAGTCGGCCGGCCTCTACTGCTACATCCCGGCCAGCGGCGCCTACTGCATCCGGCAGGAGACGCAGATCGCGTACACGACCGACGTCGCCCCGATCGTCGCCTCGGGGACGCAGAGCTTCGTCGCCTACTTCGAGTTCCCGACGGGCGACCGGCTGAGCAACAACGTCAGCTGGGCTTCGGACGTCTGGAACCCCCCCTCCGGGTGCAACCCGAACCCGGATCTGAACAAGTCGGTCGTGGTCATCGTCAAGAACGGCGGCGTGAACTTCTCCGGGAGCAACCAGGTCAACGGCGCCTTCATCGTCGACGGGAACTTCGACTACACGGGCACGCCCCGGATCAACGGCACCGTGATCGCCGAGAACATCCGCGTCCGGGGGAACGCGACCTTCACGCTGGACACCTGCTGGGTCCAGAACATGCCCGGGCCCTTCCTCGGGGCGACCCCCGTCCAGTGGAGCGAAATCGACCGTTAGGGGACCCTCAGCCCCTACAATCCAAGCCGTGCCCGCCCGGTTTGGGCGGTTCGCGCACGCCGTAATGACAGACCTGTAACACGGCTCCACCGAGGGTCGAAGGCGCCGATTCGCTCTCAAGCCGTCATGAGGAGTGGCCGAACAACAGCATTGACGTCTATTGTTGCTGATTGTTAGAAGAGAGGCGCTCCTGTCAAATAGAGTGCCTTACCGGGGACAGCCGCACCACGGCGACGCTGAAAGCGAGAGGTACGACATGGCTGATCGCGACTTCGGGGACCCCCTCCTCACCGTAGGGGAAGTCGCCGGCATCATGCGGGTGTCCAACATGACGGTCTACCGCCTCATCAAGTCGGGGCAGCTCTCGGCGATCCGCGTGGGCAAGAACTACCGGATCCGCCGGATGGACGTCGACAGGTACCTCACCGACAGGGCCGTGCGGGTCGAGGACGACGGCTGATGCCGTTTATGACACCCCCCCCGATCGGGCTGGACATCGGTACCAGCGCCGTGAGGGCAGCCCAGGTCGCGATGGGCCGCGGGGCCCCGTCGCTTATCTCCTTCGGCCAGGTGGCCCTTCCACAGGGCGCGGTCGTCGACGGCGAGATCCGCGACACGGGCGCGGTCTCCGAGGCGATCTCGCAGCTCTGGAAGCGGACCAAGCTCCGGTCCAAGCGCGCGGTCCTCGGGGTGGCGAACCAGCGGGTGGTCGTCCGCCAGGTCGACCTCCCGTACCTCGAGGAGAAGGACTTCCGCGCGTCGCTGCGGTTCCAGGTCGCCGACCACATCCCGATGCCCGTCGACGCCGCGGAGCTCGACTTCCAGGTCCTCGAGGACTTCACGACCGAGGGCGGCGACCACATGATGCGCTTGCTCCTCGTCGCGGCCGCCACCGACATGATCGAGTCGTTCGTCAACGCGGCGTCCGCCGCCGGGATCGAACCAACCGGCGTCGACCTCGCGCCGTTCGCCGTCGCCCGTGCGGTGAGCGCGGCGGCCCGCCGCGAGTCGGGGGTCGCGGGGGCCGAGGCCGTCATCGACGTGGGCGCGGGCGTGACGAACATCGTCGTGCACCACAACGGAGAGCCGCGCTTCGTTCGCATCCTCCTCGTCGGGGGCGACGACGCGTCGAACGCGCTGGCCGAGGAGCTGGCGATCTCGTTCGACGAGGCCGAGGCGACCAAGCTCGATCTCGGCCGCGGCGTCGGGTCGCCCGAGGCCCAGAAGGTGCTGAACCGCCAGGTCGCGCTGCTCGTCGAGGAGATCCGCGGGTCGCTCGACTACTACCTCTCGCAGGAGGACAGCGAGCCGCTGTCGTCGGTCATCCTGACCGGCGGCGGGTCGCTGACGCCCGGGCTCGCGAACCACCTCGAGCAGACGATCCGGACGCAGATCCAGCGCGGCGCCGTGCTGTCGCAGGTCAACGCGTCGCGGTCCGGGCTGACGGAGGAGCAGCTCGCCCAGGTCGAGCCCGTTGCGGCCGCAGCCATCGGTCTCGCGATGGGGGCGACCACCAGATGATGCGCCGCATCGACCTGCTGCCCGCCGCCTATCAGGAGCGGCGGCGCCAGCGGCGCGCGGTGGGCATCGTCGTGATCGCGTCGATGCTCGTGCTGCTGCTGCTCATCGGGTGGTGGATCCTCCTCGGGACGCAGATCAGCAGCGAGCGCGACGAGCTCGCGGACGCGCAGGCGCGCAACTCGCAGCTCCAGACGCAGATCGCCGCTCTGTCGAGGTTCGCCGACCTCCAGGCGGAGGTCGAGGCGAAGAGGGCCGCGCTGCTCGCGGTGATGGCCGGCGACCTCGACTGGCCGGCGATCATGACCGAGATCGCGATGGTGATCCCGGGCGAGGTCTGGCTGACGAGCATGTCGGCGTCGGCCGGGACCACCGAGGGGGCCTCCCCGGTCGGCACCGAGACCGCCCCGATCCGCGTCTCGGACCAGACGCCGTTCGGCCGGATCGCGTTCCAGGGCCGCTCGCTGTCGATGCCGGGCGTCGCGAAGTGGCTCGTCAGCCTGCGCAACGTGAGGGAGTTCGCCGCGATCTGGCTCAACACGGCGAGCGCGAGCGTCGTCGAGGGCCAGCAGACCGTCGTGGACTTCGACAGCACGCTCGAGCTCAGCGACCGCGCCGCCAGCGAGCGTTTCCAGGGCGACCTGGGTGAGGGCGAATGAGCGCGCGCAACCGGATGATCCTCACCGTCGCGGGGGCCGCGGTCGTGATCCTGCTCGCGTTCCTCCTGCTCATCCGGCCGCGCCAGAGCGAGCTGTCGGACGTGCGGGCGCAGGTCGCCGAGGAGCAGAACCTGACCCAGCGCCTCACGCTCGACCTCCAGCAGCTGCAGGAGCTCCAG
Source organism: Actinomycetota bacterium (assembly GCA_046263255.1). Taxonomy (GTDB): domain Bacteria; phylum Actinomycetota; class CADDZG01; order CADDZG01; family WHSQ01; genus JALZEG01. The sequence goes on along the minus strand of JBHELD010000039.1, from coordinate 11,274 downwards.
CGACAGGAGCCGCAGCTCCGCGCCGACCTCGAACGCATCCGTCAGCTCGTGCCGAGCGAGCACGAGGTGCCGAACTTCCTGTTTCAGGTGAACAGCGTGGCCAACCAGTCCGGCGTCGACTTCCTGCAGATCACGTCGGAGCTGCCGGAGTCGCCGCCGGAGGGCGCCGCGCTCGCGGAGGTGCGCGTGACGATCGGCAGCAGGGGCGGCTACTTCGCGATCCAGGACTTCATCAGGCGGCTGTACGCGCTCGACCGGGCCCTGCGCATCGACCTTCTCGACCTGTCGCAGGGCGAAGGCGGCGAGGAGATCACGATGACGGCCACCGCGCGCGTCTTCTTCGAGCAGCCCGCGGGGTTCGTGCCCGGCGCCGCCCCCGTCACCCCGACCACGCCGACCGCTCCCGCTCCCGCGGCGAGCCCGACCGACCCGGCGGCGAGCCCGTCGCCGGCGACGAGCCCCTAGAGGACCGAGATGGCGACCCCACCGGAGATCCAGGAGACGAGAGGCATCAACAACGCGCAGGCGGGGCTGGCCGTGGCCGGTGTCCTCGTCCTGCTCGTCGTGCTCTGGTTCGTGTTCCTGCGCGGAGGAGACGACCCCGTCGAGGACGCCGCGCCGATCGCGCCGCCGGTGTCCTCGCCGCTCACGCCGCAGGAGCCGGTCGAGCCGCCGGACGACGGGAAGGGCCCGGGTAAGGGCCCGGTCGAGACGTTCCAGGTCTTCGCGCCGAAGGACCCGTTCAAGCCGCTGATCTCGACCGACACCGGCACCGGGACGACCACGCCGCCGGGCACCGACACCGGCACGGGCACGGACACCGACGGGGACGGCGTCCCCGACGGCGGGACCGTCACCGGCAACGGCACGGGGACCGGCGGGGGCGGCGGCGGCGAGAACGTGGCCGGCCACCGCGTGTCGCTCGTCGACGTCTTCAGGGGGGACGGAGGCGAGCCGCGCGCGCAGGTGCAGGTGGACGGAACGGTCTACACCGTGGAGGAGGGCGAGCAGTTCGCGGAGAGGTTCCAGCTGCTGTCCATCAACGGAGACTGCGCCACGATGCTGTACGGCGACGACCAGTTCACGCTCTGCGAGGGCGAAGAGATCCTGAAGTAGGGCGCTCGCTGCGGAGGCGCCGGCTCCGCGCCGGATGCGAGGATGACCGACATGCCACGCCTTCGCTTCCTCACCGCCGGCGAGTCGCACGGACGGGCGCTCGTCGGGATCCTCGAAGGGCTTCCCGCGGGGATCCCGATCACGCCGCCCGCGGTCGCCGCGGAGCTTGCTCGCCGGCGCCACGGCTACGGACGCGGGCCCCGAATGAAGATCGAGAAGGACGCGCTCGAGATCGTCGCGGGCGTGCGCGGGGGCGCCACGCTGGGGAGCCCCGTCGGCGTCGTCATCCGCAACAGCGAGTGGGGCAAGTGGGCACACGTCATGGCGGTGGAGGAGGCGCCGGGCGGCCGCGAGCTGACGCGGCCGCGTCCGGGCCACGCCGACCTTCCGGGCATGCTGAAGTACGACTTCTCCGACGCGCGCAACGTGCTGGAGCGCGCCAGCGCGCGCGAGACGGCCGCGCGCGTCGCGCTCGGGGCGTTCGCGAAGGCGTTTCTCCGTGAGCTCGGGATCTCCGTCGTCTCGCACGTGGTCGCCATCGGCTCCGCGGCGGTGCCCGCGGGGGTGAGGCCGCGCGGCCCCGAGGAGCTCGAGGCGATCGACGCGTCGCCGGTGCGCTGCCTCGACGCCGCCGCCGGGGACGCGATGGTCGCGGAGATCGAGGCCGCCGGCGCCGAGGGCGACTCGCTCGGAGGCGTCGTCGAGGTGCTGGCGTTCGCGCTCCCGCCGGGGCTCGGGTCGCACGTCCACTGGGACCGCAAGCTCGACGGCCGCATCGGCGGCGCGCTGATGGCGGTGCCGGCGATCAAAGGCGTCGAGATCGGAGACGGTTTCGCGGTGGCGGCGCTGAAGGGGTCGCAGGCGCACGACGAGATCGAGCCGGACCTCTCGCGTGCGACGGATCGCGCGGGCGGGACCGAGGGAGGGATGACGATCGGAGGCACGCTGCGCGTGCGCGCCGCGATGAAGCCCCTGTCGACGCTGAAGAAGCGCCTCCGCAGCGTCGACCTCTCGACCGGCGAGCCGGTCGAGGCGTTTCAGGAGCGAACGGACGTGTGCGCGGTGCCGGCGGCGGGAGTCGTGTGCGAGCACGTGGTCGCCCTGGTGCTCGCGGACGCGGTGCTCGAGAGCTTCGGCGGCGACACGCTGGACGACGTACGCGCCTCGCTCGGTCGTTATCGCGATCGCACGCGTTCTCGGGCTGGGAGATGATCGCGCTCGTCGGCTTCATGGGGGCCGGCAAGACCACGGTCGGGCGCCTGCTCGCTACGGCGCTGGGCCTCTCTTTCGTCGACGCCGACGCCGCGATCGAGGCGCGCGCGGGAACGTCGATCGACGCGTTGTTCGAGAAGGGCGAGGCCGCGTTCCGCGAGCTCGAGAGCAGGACGGTGCTCGACCTCCTCGACGACCCCCACGCGGTGGTCGCGCTCGGCGGCGGCGCGCTGGCCGATCCCTCGGTCGCGACCGCGCTGCAATGGGCGACGGTCGTCTGGCTGGACGTCTCGTTTCGCGAGGCGATGCGCCGGCTCGCCGGCGCGACCGACCGCCCGATGCTGAGGCGCGCCGACCCGAAGGCGCTCTACGAGTCGCGCCGGGCGACGTACGAGCGCGTCGCCGACCACGCAGTATCCGTCGACGGGAAGTCGACCGAGGAGGTCGCACGCGAGGTCGCGACGCTGTTGGGGCGCCCCGGCCCTGAGCCGGAAAGGCGCATCGCGGTGCGGCTGGGCGACCGCTCCTACGACGTCGTCGTCGGGGTCGCGTTGTCCGCGCGGGTTGCGGAGGTGATCCCTCTCCCGCCCGATGCGGAGAAGGCGTTCGTGATCACGCACCCGGAGCTCGAGGGGGCGGCCGCGGACGTCGGGGCATCGCTGGCGGCCGAAGGGCTGAAGACGCACACGCTCGCCGTCCCCTCGGGCGAGCCTTCCAAGTCGCTCGCGGCGTCGGAGCGGCTGCTCGCGGACCTCGCGGCGCTCGGGGCTCACCGTCACGATCTGGTCGTGGGCTTCGGCGGCGGCGTCGTCACCGACCTCGCGGGGTTCGTCGCGTCCGTCTACCACCGCGGGATGCCGGTCGTGCACGTCGCGACGACGTTGCTCGGTCAGGTCGACGCGGCGATCGGCGGAAAGACCGCCGTCAACCTTCCTCAGGGAAAGAACCTCGTCGGCACGTTCCACCAGCCGCGCGCGGTGGTGTGCGACGTCGCGCTGCTGCGCTCGCTCCCGGACGGCGAGCTGGTGGCGGGGCTCGCGGAGGTCGTGAAGTACGGGCTGATCGCGGACCCCTCTCTGCTCCCGCTCGTGACCGACCGGGCAGGAGACATCCTGTCGAGGGACGAGGTCGTGCTGACCGAGGTCGTCGCGCGCTCCGCCGCGATCAAGGCGGGGATCGTCGCGCTGGACGAGACCGAGGGTGGAGTGCGGGCGCACCTCAACTACGGCCACACGTTCGGCCACGCGATGGAGCACGTCGCGGCCGCGAGCGCCGCGCCGCTGCGCCACGGCGAGGCCGTCGCCCTCGGTATGATGGCGGCCGCCTTCGCGGCTCACGAGCTCGGCCGCATCGACGAGGACACCGTGACCGCTCACCGGCGACCGCTCGAGGCCCTCGGCCTGCCGGTGTCGGCTGCATTCGACCTCCCCGACCTGGAGGAGGCGTGGCAGCACGACAAGAAGTACCGCCGGGGCGTCCGGTTCGTGCTCCTCGCGGGGCTGGGCCGGCCTGAGCCGGGCGTCGAGGTCGACCGGGACACGTTGTGGAGGGCGTTGAGGAGGTTGTCGGGGTGAAGGCGCTGGTGGTGCACGGACCCAACCTCAACCTGTTGGGGACGCGCGAGCTGTCGGTGTACGGTCCGGCCACCCTCGACGACGTCAACGCCGCGCTCGAGAAGGAGGCCGCGGAGCTCGGTATCGACCTCGAGGTGCACCAGTCGTCGGGCGAGGGCGAGATCATCGACCTCCTGCACGGCGGCATCGGCCGCGTCGAGGGCGCGCTCGTGAACCCGGCGGCGTACTCGCACACGAGCCGCGCGATCGCCGATGCCGTGCGCGCGGTGCCGTACCCCGTCGTGGAGGTGCACCTGTCGAACATCCACGCGCGCGAGCCGTGGCGGAGGCGATCGCTGACGGCGGAGGCCGCGGCCGGGATCGTCGCGGGGTTCGGCCCCCGCTCGTACGCGCTGGCGCTCCGTGCGCTCCAAGGGATGGTGAGGTCGTGATGGACTACGGAGGGCGCATCGCGCGGCTGCGTGAGGCCGTCGGCGGCACCGGCGTCGAGGCGCTGCTCGTGACGAACCTGACGAACGTGCGCTACCTGTGCGGGTTCTCCGGGACGAACGGGCAGGTGCTCGTCACCGCGGCTACCGCCGTGTTCTTCACCGATCCGCGCTACCGGGCCCGCGCCGGTCGGCTGGTCGAGGGCGCGGAGGTGGCCGTCTACGAGGCGTTCCTGCACGAGCCGCTCGGCCGGACGCTGGGGGCCGCGGGGATCTCGAAGGTCGGCATCGAGGCCGCGACGATGACGGTCGCGCAGCGCGACCAGCTTGCGGAGAAGCTCGGCGACGTCGAGCTCGCTCCCACGAAGAACCTCGTCGAGGAGCTGCGGCGCCGCAAAGACGCCGAGGAGCTCTCGCTGCTCCGCGAGGCCGTGAGGATCGGCGACGAGGCGTTCACGTGGGTCCTCGACCGCCTCGGCGCGGGTCGGACGGAGCGGGAGATCGCGCTCGACCTCGAGGTCGAGATGCGCCGGCGCGGCGCGGAGTCGGTCGCGTTCGAGCCGATCGTCGGCTCCGGCCCGCTCTCGGCACACATCCATCACACGCCCTCCGACCGCGAGCTCGCCGCGGGCGACCTCGTCCTGCTCGACTTCGGCGCGCGCTGGCACGGATATTGCTCCGATCTCACCCGGACGGTCGTGCTGGGAGCCGCGAACGACGACCAGAAGGTGGTCTACGACACCGTCCTCGCGTCCCAGACGGCGGGCGTCGATGCCGTCGCCCCCGGCGCCACGGGCGTCGCAGTCGATGCGGCGGCGCGCGCGGTGATCGACGGCGCCGGATACGGCGACACGTTCGGCCACGGGCTCGGCCACGGCGTCGGCCTGGACGTCCACGAGGCCCCGCGGCTCCACAAGACGTCGGAGGACACGCTGGTCGCGTCCGACGTCGTGACGGTCGAGCCCGGGATCTATCAGGTGGAGGCGGGCGGCATCAGGGTCGAGGACTGCGTGCTCGTGACGGAGGAAGGCTCGGAGGTGCTGGGCAAGGCGCCCAAGGACACGCTGATCGAAATCCATTAGGAAGGGCGGGAAGTGATCTCAACGAACGACATGAGGCCGGGCCAGACGCTCAACCTCGACAACGGCCTGTTCACGATCGTCGACTACCAGCACGTGAAACCGGGCAAGGGGCAGGCGTTCGTGAAGACGAAGCTCAAGAACCTGAAGAACGGTGCGGTCGTCGACAAGACGTTCCGGGCCGACGAGAAGGTCGACCTCGCCGTCCTCGACAAGCGCGAGATGCAGTACCTCTACGAGGACGACGCGGGCCTCGTGTTCATGGACAACGAGAGCTACGAGCAGGTGCACGTCGACCCTGCGCTGCTCGGCGAGGCGCGCAAGTTCCTCAAGGACTCGACGATCGTGATGGTCCCGGTCTACGAGGGGACGCCGATGGGGGCAGAGATGCCGGTGTCGATGGAGCTCGAGGTGGTCGACACCGAGCCGGGGCTGAAGGGCGACCGCGTCTCGGGCGCGCTGAAGCCGGCGACGGTCGAGACCGGCGCGGTCGTCCAGGTCCCGCTCTTCGTCGAGAAGGGCGAACGGATCAAGGTGGACACCCGCACCGGCGAGTATCAGTCGCGGGTTCAGGGGTAGCTGCGGTCCCGCTCGTGAAGGCCCGGCGTGCGGCGCGGAGGCTGGCGCTCGACGTCCTGTACGAGGCCGAGATCAGGGACGAGCTGCCGACCGACGCGCTCGAGGCGCGGCGCGCCGGGGGCTGGGTCCTGGCGACGGCGGGGGACCAGCCGGGGGAGGGCGCCGACGAGGAGGAGCCGTCCGAGGAGGCGCTCGCGTACGCCAGCGACCTCGTCGCGGGGGTGCAGAGTCACCATGCGGACATCGACGAGCTGATCGTCGCGCACGCCGACCGCTGGGCGATCGAGCGCATGCCGGTGATCGACCGGACGCTGCTGCGGATGGCGCTGTTCGAGCTGCTGTGGCGCGAGGACGTGCCGGTGGCGGTGGCGATCAACGAGGCCGTGGAGCTGGCGAAGTCCTACTCGACGGACGACTCGGGGCGTTTCATAAACGGCCTTCTGGGCCGGATAGTCGAGGTCGAGAAGGCGCGCTGAACGAACCGCGCCCACGGTCGAGAGCCGGCGGAAAACCTCCGGCCACGACCCCATAACCCTCAAACCCCATTGACGCGCGCCCCCCCGGGCATGTTGCATGCCTTACGAGGGGGGCGGACGAGCCTCCGGCGAGCACTGTCACCGGCCCCGTGGCAGCTCGATCCGAACTTCTCGCCGGGTGGAGGTGCCACATGCGCAAGGTTGCGGCGGGGCTTCTCGCGGCGTCGCTGCTCGGGTTCGGGCTCGTGCAGGCCCCCGCGACCGCGGACTCGTGGACGTGGCGCGACCGGGGAGGGCCGGCCCGCACGCTGTCGATCCGGAGCGTCTCCGCAGGACATTACGGCTACGGCCCCACGGTGACGATCACGTTCGACCGCCCGCTCCGGGCGTCGCAGATGGGGCCGAAGGACTTCGTCATCCTCGACGTGGACTCGGACGGGCGCGGCAAGAGCGAGGAGTGGACGTACCTCGTCTCGGTGCGGGGGCGGTTCAGGCGGTTCGCGTACAACCCGCACAGCGACTCCGTCAGCGAGATCCACCGCTCCAGCTTCAGCTTCCCGACTCCGCGCTCGGTGAGGCTGGAGGTGACCAACTACTCGCCCGGACACAGCCAGGCCTTCGCGGTGGGCTCGTTCACGAAGACCGCGCCGGGGTGCGGCGGTGGGTGCTGGGACGTCGTCCCGAACAGAGGGCGCCTGATCCACGACTGGACGCCCCCCCAGATCAAGGCGGTCACCGAGCCGTCGCCGTGGACGTTCGAGCCCTACGTGCGATTCACGTGGGAGGCCCTGGACTACGGCCTCTCGGGGTTCAAGCGCTCTGCGTTGCTGACGAGCGAGCCGGGATCGGGCAGATGGAAGGTCGTCCAGGTGCGAACGTCTCCCGGCCGGTACCGGCTGCGCATACCGGTCGAGCAGGGCGCGCACGTGATGCTCCGTCCCGTCGCGCAGGACGGCGCGAGGAACAAGACGCTGGGCCCCGTGCGCCGCACGCGCGTCCCTTACGACCAGGGGAACCGCGACGCGCCCGGGACGTTTACCGGCGCATGGACGGAGGAGGAGACGGACGCCTACGGCGGGACCATCCACAGGTCGACCGCGCCGATGGACTCGTTCTCGTTCCTCGCGACGGCAAGCGTCTACTGCTTCCACGGATGGTGGGGGCCGGACCCCGTTCGGGCGACGTTCGAGGCGGGGGGAGAGACGATCGAGATCGACACGTTCCCGACGGGTGGTCAGTCGGACGGATATCCGAAGTGCATCACGCTCCCGGCGGTGGAGGAACGCGTCGCGACCCTCACGGTTCAGGCGGGACGACTGAGCCTCGACTGGTATTGGGCGGGCGTGGGCGAGGGCAACGGGTACCCCTCGTCACGCGAGGTCGCCGCGCATCCGGTGGAGTCGCGCGCCGGCGGAAGCATGCCCCCTCTGCGCGAGCTGAGGGATGCGCTCGCGACGCTCAGCCGGTCGTAGCGGCCGACGCTACGTCGCCGAACCAGGTCAACCGATCCGCGACGACCTCGCCCACGACGACGAGCGACGGCGACGGCGGCCGTTGCGACGCAAGCTCGGAGAGGCGGCACGTCACGACCCGCTGATCGTCGAGCGTCCCGTTCTCGACCACCGCGCAAGGAGTGGAGGGCGGACGTCCCCCGGCGACCAGCTCCGCGGCGATCCGCGGCAGCGACCCGTTCGGCATCAGGATCACGAGCGTGTCGACCGATGTCGCGAGCCCGCGCCAGTCGGGCGCGCGGCCCCCTGCGGTCGCGCCGGACACGAACGCGACCGACGAGGCGGCGGTGCGGTCGGTGACTGAGATGCCCGCGTAGGCGGGGGCCGCGATCGCGGACGAAGGCGCGGGGACCACCTCGAACGGAACCCCCGCGGCGGCGAGAGCGCGGGCTTCTTCCGCCCCGCGGCCGAAAACGAACGGGTCGCCGCCCTTGAGCCTGACCACGTGGTCGCCGCCGCGCGCGAGCCGCACGAGCAAGGCGTTTATCTGCTCCTGCGTCGCGCAATGGCGTCCCGCCTGCTTTCCGACGTACAGCGCGCGCTTGCCGGCGACGAGGTCGGGATGGACGAGGCGGTCGTACACGACGACGTCGGCGGCCTCGACCAGAGCCTTGCCCCGCACGGTGATCAGTCCGGGATCTCCCGGCCCCGCGCCCACGATCGACACTCCGCCGCCGATCCACCGCGGCATGGGCCGGGCCTTCTCGCGCCGCACGGGACGCGGCCCGGGGTCCTGCGTCAGACACCGGCGCACGAGCTCCTTCGCCTCTGCCAGCCGGCCCTCGCGCACGAGGTCGAGCAGAGGCTGGTCGAGCGCGTGCTGCCACCGGCGGCGCCACGTCTCGAAGTCGCCGCGGGTCCCGATCGTCTCGGCACGGACCTCGCCGAGGAGGTCCACCAGCGGGCCGTACGCCTCGTCGACCTCCTCCGCCATCCGCAGCCTCAGCCGCTTGGCGAGCGCGGGCGCCTTGCCTCCGGTGGAGATCGCGATGCGGAGGTCGCCGCGCCGCACGATCGAGGGGGCCGCGAAATCGCAGTGGGGGACGTCGTCGACGCAGTTCAGAAGGACCCGTTCCGCCGCGGCCTCGGCCGCGACGCGCGCGTGCAGCTCGGGGGCCGGGTCGGTCACGACGCAGAGGAACGCGCCGCTCAGGGCGCCTTCCGCGTAGTCACCGGCCGCGACGACGACCGTTTCCGCGCCCGCCTCCTCGAGGCCCCGGGCCTTCTCGTCCGCGAGCGCCCCGTCGCCGACGACGACGCACCGGCGTCCGCGCAGCTCGAGCGAGACCGGGTACCCGAACGCCACTACGACCTCGCCTCTCTCTCGTGCGCGCCGGACGGCCCCGCAGCCTGCGACGAGACGTTCACGCCGAGCAGCCGGACCTGCCACGCGCGGTCGCAGGAGTTGCAGGCGAACGTCCCCGCCTCCTCACCCGCGGGCTCGAAGTCCTCTTCGCCACAGTAGGGGCAGTAGAACGGCTGCGAGCGCGCGCTTGCGCTCACTTGAGCCACGCCTCCGGCGCGCGCGCCGCCCACGCGTGGAAGGGCTCGCCGTCCTCGCGCGACGAGGCGAAGCGCCGGAGCACGCGTTCGACGTAGTCCGCGAGGTCGTTCGCCGGAACCTTCAGCGCCTTCACCTTGCGGCCGAGACGGTGCTCTTTCCCGAGGTGGCCGCCGACGTGCACCTGGTAGCCGTCGGCCTTCGTCCCGTCGGGGCGCGTGATCAGGCAGCCCATCAGCCCTATGTCCGCGACCTGGAAGCGCGCGCACGAGTTCGGGCAGCCGTTGACGTTGATCCGGACGTGCTCGTCGAAGTCCGGGAGCCGCTCTTCGAGCTCGCGGTAGAGCCAGTCCGCGCGTTGCTTCGTCTCGACGATCGCGAGCTTGCAGAACTCGATGCCGGTGCACGCCATCGTGCCGGCGCGGAAGACGCTCGGCCGCACCCGCAGGTCGTGGTCCTCGAGCTCCGCGACCGCGGCCTCGACGCGGTCGCCCGGCACGTCGAGCACGACCATCTTCTGCTGCGTCGTCGTCCGGATGCGGCCGGACCCGTACCGCTGCGCGAGGTCGGCGACGTGACGGAGCTGGTGCCCGAAGATGCGGCCCGCGCGCGGCGCGAAGCCGAGGTAGTGCAACCCGTCCTTCTGCTCGTGGACCCCGAGGTGATCCCGCTGCGACGACCGCGACGGCGGGGGAGCGCCGCCGTCCTCCAGGGCGCGCCCGAGGTATCTGTCCTCGAGCACGTCGCGGAAGCGCTCAGGCCCCCAGTCCGCCATCAGGAACTTGAGCCGCGCCCGGTTGCGCGCCCGGCGGTAGCCGAAGTCGCGGAACACCGACGTCACGCCGGCCCACACGTCGGGCACGTCGTCCGGCTCGACGAACACGCCGAGGCGGCGGGCGAACTTCGGGTTGGGCCCCAGGCCGCCGCCGACCCACAGGTCGAACCCCGGCCGCCCGTCCGACGCGGCGCGGGTCCCGACGAACGACACGTCGTTGATCTCGTGCTGCGCGCACTGCTGCAGGCAGCCGGTCATCGAGGTCTTGTACTTGCACGGGAGGTTCGAGAACGCGGGGTCCCCGACGTAGCGGCGCGACGTCTCGACCAGCACCGGCGTCGGATCGATGACCTCGTGCTTGTCGACGCCGGCGAGAGGGCACCCGATCATGTTGCGCGGTGTGTCGCCGCACGCCTCGCACGTCGTGAGGCCGACCGACTCCAGCGCCTCGAAGATGCGCGGGACGTCCTCGATCCGGATCCAGTGGAGCTGCACGTTCTGCCGGTCGGTGACGTCGGCGACGTCGCGGCCGAACCTCTCCGAGACCCACGCGATCGCTCGGAGCTGGTCGCTCGTCAGCAGGCCGCCGGCGATCCGGACCCTCAGCATGAAGAACTCCGCCTCGAGCTCGTGCGGCTCGACCGCCGCGGTGCGGCCGCCCGGGACTCCCTGTGCCCGCTGCGTGTACAGGCCCCACCACCGGAACCTGCTGCGGAGGTCGTCCGGCCAGATCGAGCGGAAGCCCTTCTTCGAGTAGACCTCCTCGATCCGGCGACGCACGTTGAGCCCGTCGTCGTCGCGCTTCGTCTGCTCCGGCCTGTTGAGCGGCGTCGTGTAGCCGAGACCCCACTGGCCCTCGCCGACGGGGCGCCGCGGCTTCTTCGTCTGCTCCGACGTCTCGCCGAGCCGACCCGTCGTCTGCTCCGACGTCCCGCCGAGCCGACCCGTCGTCTGCTCCGACGTCTCGCCGAGCCGACCCGTCGTCTGCTCCGACGTCTCGCCGAGCCGACCCGTCGTCTGCTC
>JBHELD010000038.1:0-13727 GCA_046263255.1 Actinomycetota bacterium | reverse complement strand
GGGCGAGACGCTGCGGGACATCTCACCGGTAGAGGACTTCACGGGGAACCTCGCGCTCCAGTTCCTCTCGCACCGCTTCGAGGACCCCAAGTTCGACGAGGACGAGTGCAAGGAGAAGGACATGACCTTCTCCCGCCCGCTGTTCGTGACCGCCGCCTTCATCAACAAGGAGACCGGCGAGATCAAGGAGCAGACGGTCTTCATGGGCGACTTCCCGATGATGACCGACAAGGGGACGTTCATCATCAACGGCACGGAGCGCGTCGTCGTGTCGCAGCTCGTGCGTTCGCCCGGCGTCTACTTCGACAAGTCGATCGACAAGACGTCCGACAAGGACATCTTCGCGTGCAAGGTGATCCCCGCGCGCGGCGCGTGGCTCGAGTTCGAGACCGACAAGAAGGACCTCGTCGGCGTCCGCATCGACCGCAAGCGCAAGCAGAACGTGACCGTGCTGCTGAAGGCCCTCGGCCACGGCGACGACGAGGCGATCCTCAAGCTGTTCGGCGGCGCCGAGTCGATCCAGATGACCCTCGAGAAGGACGCGATCCAGACCGAGGAAGACGCGCTCATGGACATCTACCGGAAGCTGCGGCCGGGCGAGCCTCCGACGGTCGAGAGCGCGCGCAGCCTGCTCGACAACCTGTTCTTCAACCCCAAGCGCTACGACCTCGCCAAGGTCGGCCGCTACAAGGTCAACAAGAAGCTCGGCTTCAAGCACGACGAGAAGTCGATCGACGCGATGGGCACCGTGCTCCGTAAGGAGGACATCCTCGCGACGATCCAGTACCTCGTGAAGCTGCACGCCGGCGACCCCGACTACGAGGTCGACGACATCGACCACTTCGCGAACCGCCGCATCCGTCCGGTGGGTGAGCTGATCCAGAACCAGATCCGCGTCGGCCTCAGCCGGATGGAGCGCGTCGTGCGCGAGCGCATGACGACCCAGGACGTCGAGGCCATCACGCCGCAGACGCTGATCAACATCCGGCCGGTCGTCGCGTCGATCAAGGAGTTCTTCGGATCGAGCCAGCTGAGCCAGTTCATGGACCAGACGAACCCGCTCGCCGGGCTCACGCACAAGCGGCGCCTCTCGGCGCTGGGCCCCGGGGGCCTGTCGCGCGAGCGCGCCGGGTTCGAGGTGCGGGACGTCCACTGGAGCCACTACGGCAGGATGTGCCCCATCGAGACGCCGGAGGGCCCGAACATCGGCCTGATGGGCTCGCTCTCGACGTACGCGCGCCTGAACCTCTACGGGTTCATCGAGACGCCGTACCGCAGGGTCGTCGACGGCAAGGTCACGAACAAGATCGACTACCTCACGGCCGACGAGGAGGACCGGGCGATCATCGCCCAAGCGAACGCGGAGCTGGACGGCGAGGGCCGCTTCATCGGCAACCGCGTGCTCGTGCGCGGACGGCACAACGAGGTCGACTACGACGACGCCGCGAACGTAGACTACATGGACGTCTCGCCGAAGCAGATCGTCTCGGTCGCCGCGGCGTGCATCCCGTTCCTCGAGCACGACGACGCGAACCGGGCCCTCATGGGGGCGAACATGCAGCGCCAGGCGGTGCCGCTCCTGAAGCCGACGGCTCCGTACGTCGGGACCGGGCTCGAGCACCGCGCCGCCACCGACGCCGGCGACGTCATCGTCGCCGAGGCCAACGGGACGGTCGAGGAGGTCTCGGCCGAGCGGATCGTCGTCGCGCCGCCCGGCGGCGGCGAGCGTGCGGTCTACAAGCTCGAGAAGTTCCGCCGCTCCAACCAGTCCACCTGCATCAACCAGCGTCCGCTGGTCACGGAGGGGCAGAAGGTCAAGAAGGGCGACATCCTCGCCGACGGCCCCTCGACCGACAAAGGCGAGCTGGCGCTCGGCGCCAACCTGCTCGTCGCGTTCATGTCCTGGGAGGGCTACAACTTCGAGGACGCGATCATCCTGTCCGAGCGCCTCGTCAAGGACGACATCCTCACGTCGATCCACATCGAGGAGTACGAGGTCGACGCGCGCGACACGAAGCTCGGCGCCGAGGAGATCACCCGCGACATCCCGAACGTCTCCGAGGAGGTCCTCGCCGACCTCGACGAGCGCGGCATCGTCCGCGTCGGCGCGGACGTCGGCCCCGGCGACGTGCTCGTAGGGAAGGTCACGCCGAAGGGCGAGACCGAGCTGACGCCGGAGGAGCGCCTGCTGCGCGCGATCTTCGGCGAGAAGGCGCGCGAAGTGCGAGACACGTCGTTGAAGATGCCGCACGGAGAATCCGGGAAGGTCATCGGCGTTCGTGAGTTCAGCCGCGAGAACGGCGACGAGCTCCCGCCGGGCGTCAACGAGCTCGTGCGGGTCTTCGTCGCCCAGAAGCGCAAGATCTCGGAGGGCGACAAGCTCGCCGGCCGGCACGGCAACAAGGGCGTGATCAGCAAGATCCTGCCCGAGCAGGACATGCCGTTCCTCGCCGACGGCACCCCGGTCGACATCATCCTGAACCCGCTCGGCGTTCCGTCCCGCATGAACCTCGGACAGGTGCTCGAGACGCACCTCGGGTGGGCCGCGAAGCAGCGGTGGGAGGAGGACGAGCCCCCGATCGCGGGGCACTGGCGCGACCAGGAGCCGACGTGGGTCTCGACCCCGGTCTTCGACGGCGCTCGCGAGGACGAGCTGCTCGGCGCCCTCGAGGCCGTCGCGAGCCGTCCCGGTGAGTATCCGCTGACGGACGTCGACGGCAAGGCGCAGCTCTACGACGGCCGCTCCGGCGAGCCCTACGACAACGAGGTGACCGTCGGATACATGTACATCCTGAAGCTCAGTCACCTCGTGGACGACAAGATCCACGCCCGCTCCACCGGCCCCTACTCGATGATCACGCAGCAGCCGCTCGGCGGGAAGGCGCAGTTCGGCGGCCAGCGGTTCGGCGAGATGGAGGTCTGGGCGCTCGAGGCGTACGGCGCGGCCTACTGCCTGCAGGAGCTGCTGACGATCAAGTCCGACGACGTGCTCGGCCGCGTGAAGGTCTACGAGGCGATCGTCAAGGGCGAGAACATCCCCGAGCCGGGGATCCCCGAGAGCTTCAAGGTCCTGATCAAGGAGATGCAGTCCCTCTGCCTGAACGTCGAGGTCCTCTCGGCCACCGGCGAGGAGATCGAGATGAAAGAGATCGACGAGGACATCTTCCGCACCGCGGAGGAGCTCGGCATCGATCTGTCCCGTCGTGAGCCGTCTTCGGTCGAGGAGGTCTAGTTGCTCGACGTCAATTACTTCGACGAACTAAGGATCGGCCTCGCCGTAGGGGACCAGATCCGCGCGTGGTCCAACGGCGAGGTGAAGAAGCCGGAGACCATCAACTACCGCACGCTAAAGCCGGAGAAGGACGGGCTCTTCTGCGAGAAGATCTTCGGCCCCACGAAGGACTGGGAGTGCTACTGCGGCAAGTACAAGAGGGTCCGCTTCAAGGGGATCATCTGCGAGCGCTGTGGCGTCGAGGTCACCCGGGCGAAGGTCCGCCGTGAGCGGATGGGCCACATCGAGCTCGCGGCGCCCGTCACGCACATCTGGTACTTCAAGGGCGTCCCGTCGCGGCTCGGCTACCTGCTCGACCTCGCTCCGAAGGAGCTCGAGAAGGTCATCTACTTCGCGGCGTCGATCGTCACGTCGGTCGACGAAGACAAGCGGCACCGCGACCTCCCGCGGCTCGAGGAGGAGGTGGGCAAGGAGATCGCCCGCCTCGAGTCCGAGCGCGACCAGCGGATCGAGGAGATCCTGAAGGAGACCGAGGTCCGGCTCGAGGAGATGGAGGGGCGCAAGGCGCGCTCGTCCGAGAAGACCGCGGCGCGCAACCAGGCGGAGCGCCAGAAGAAGGAGGTGCAGGACCGCGCCGAGCGCAACATCGCGCTGGTGCAGGCGACGATCGACGCCTTCAGGGACCTCGCTCCGAAGCAGATCGTCGACGACGAGGTGCTGTGGCGCGAGCTGCGCGACCGCTTCGGCGACTACTTCAAGGGCGGCATGGGGGCCGAGGCGATCAAGGACCTGCTCGCCGCGCTCGACCTCGAGGGCGAGGCCGAGTTCCTCCGCGACCAGATCAAGACGGCGAAGGGCCAGAAGCGCCAGCGCGCGATCAAGCGCCTGAAGGTCGTCGCGCCGTTCACCGACCCGAGCAAGAAGAACAGCCCTATGGGCATGGTGCTCGACTGCGTGCCGGTGATCCCGCCGGACCTCCGTCCGATGGTCCAGCTCGACGGCGGCCGTTTCGCGACCTCCGACCTCAACGACCTCTACCGCCGTGTGATCAACCGCAACAACCGGCTGAAGAGGCTGCTCGACCTCGGGGCGCCGGAGATCATCGTCAACAACGAGAAGCGGATGCTCCAGGAGGCCGTGGACGCGCTGTTCGACAACGGCCGGCGCGGCCGCCCCGTCACCGGCCCCGGCAACCGTCCGCTGAAGTCGCTGTCGGACATGCTGAAGGGCAAGCAGGGGCGGTTCCGCCAGAACCTGCTCGGCAAGCGCGTCGACTACTCGGGCCGCAGCGTGATCGTCTCGGGCCCGACTCTGAAGCTGCACCAGTGCGGCCTGCCGAAGCAGATGGCGCTCGAGCTCTTCAAGCCGTTCGTCATGAAGCGCCTCGTCGACCTCGGCCACGCACAGAACATCAAGAGCGCGAAGCGAATGGTCGAGCGCAGCCGTGCGCACGTGTGGGACGTGCTGGAGGAGATCATCCACGAGCACCCCGTGCTGCTGAACCGCGCGCCGACCCTGCACCGTCTCGGCATCCAGGCGTTCGAGCCGGTGCTGGTCGAGGGCAAGGCCATCCAGATCCACCCGCTCGTCTGCGCGGCGTTCAACGCCGACTTCGACGGCGACCAGATGGCCGTCCACGTGCCCCTCAGCTCGGAGGCTCAGGCCGAGGCGCGCATCCTCATGCTCTCGGCGCACAACGTCCTGTCGCCGGCGCACGGCGACCCGATCGTCGCCCCGACGCAGGACATCGTCATGGGCTCCTACTACCTGACCGTCGCCCACGAGGGCGAGGCGGGAGAGGGACGCGCGTTCTCCTCCGCGAACGAGGTGCTGCGCGCGTACGACGCGAAGGTCGTCGGCATCCACGCGAAGGTCAAGGTCCGCGGGCTCAAGCGCTTCGAGGGCGAGAACGTCGAGGAGTACGAGGCGAATCCCACCCGCCTGATGGAGACGACGCCGGGCCGCGTGATCTTCAACGAGTCCTTCCCGGCCGACCTCCCTTTCCAGAACTCCGCCTTCAAGAAGAAGGAGCTGGCCGCGCTGATCGACCGGTGCGCGCGGACGTACCACAAGAAGGACCTCGCCGACATCCTCGACCGCGTGAAGGCGACGGGATTCCGCTACGCGAGCAAGGCCGGCATCACGATCGGTCTCGAGGACGTCACGACGCCGCCCGAGAAGCCGAAGATCCTGGCCGAGCACGAGAAGCGCGCCGACCAGGTCGAGACGCAGTACCGCAGGGGCGTCATCACCGAGGACGAGCGGCGCCAGGAGCTCATCGAGATCTGGACGGAGGCGACCGAGAAGGTCAAGGACGCCATGGAGGCCGGCTTCGACGAGCTGAACCCCATCTACATGATGGCGAACTCGGGCGCCCGAGGGAACATCATGCAGATCCGTCAGATCGCCGGTATGCGCGGGCTGGTCGCCAACCCGCGGGGCGAGATCATCCCGCGGCCGATCCGCGCGAACTTCCGCGAGGGCCTCACCGTCCTCGAGTACTTCATCTCGACGCACGGCGCCCGCAAGGGTCTGGCCGACACGGCGCTGCGAACCGCCGACTCCGGCTACCTCACGCGGCGTCTCGTCGACGTCGCCCAGGAGGTCATCGTCCGCCAGGAGGACTGCGGCACCGACCGCGGCATCAGGCTCGACGTCGCGGCCGAACGCGCGCACCTCAAGCAGAAGCTGATCTCGCGGGTGCTGCTGGAGGACGCGGTCGATCCCGACGGGAACGTCGTCGTGGAGGCGGGGGCCGAGGTCACGGCCGAGATGGCGAGGCAGATCGACGCCTCCGGAGTCGCCGAGGTGCGGGTGCGCTCGGTGCTCACGTGCGAGGCGAAGTACGGCGTGTGCCAGAAGTGCTACGGCGTGTCGCTCGCAACCGGCAAGCTCGTCGAGCTGGGCGAGGCGGTCGGCATCGTCGCGGCCCAGTCGATCGGCGAGCCCGGGACGCAGCTCACGATGCGGACGTTCCACACCGGCGGTGTCGCAGGTGAGGACATCACGCACGGCCTCCCGCGCGTGGTCGAGCTGTTCGAGGCTCGCACCCCCAAGGGCAAGGCCGAGATCGCCCGCGCGTCGGGACGCGTCGAGATCCACGAGGACGAGCGCACGCGCTCGATCGAGCTGATCCCCGAGGACGGCTCCGAGCCCATCACCTACAAGGTCTCGCGCCGTGCGCGCCTCCGGGTCCGCAACGGCGACGAGGTGCAGGCGGGAGACGCGCTGACCGAGGGGTCGAAGGACCCCGAGGAGATCCTCGAGATCATGGGAATGCGCGACGTCCAGCTCTACCTCGTGAACGAGGTCCAGAGCGTGTACCGCAGCCAGGGCGTGCCGATCCACGACAAGCACATCGAGCTGATCGTGCGGCAGATGCTTCGCAAGGTGACCGTGATCGAGCCTGGCGACACCGAGTTCCTCCCGGCCGACAAGGTCGACGCGAAGATCTTCTCGGACGCCAACGAGGGGATCGCCGCGAAGGGCGGCGAGCCTGCGATGGCCCGGCCCGAGCTGATGGGGATCACGAAGGCGTCGCTGGCGACGGAGTCGTGGCTGTCGGCCGCCTCGTTCCAGGAGACGACGAGGGTCCTGACGGAGGCCGCCATCCGGGCGAAGTCCGACCCGCTCCTCGGCCTGAAGGAGAACGTGATCATCGGCAAGCTGATCCCGGCCGGCACCGGCATGAGCCGCTACCGGGCGATCCGGGTCACCACGACCGGACAGCCGTCGATGTCCGACGAGGAGGCGAGGGCCATGTTCGGGCTCCCGCCGAGGGTCGAGGACGAGGACGCGGCCAGCGCGGCCCGGAAGCTGCTCGGCGGCGTCGGCCTCACGGCGGTGCCGTCGCCCGACGGCGACGGGACCGGGCCCGGCACCGAGGACGTCTCGGTAGCCGAGTAGATACGGGTACCAAGAAGGGGCCCCCGCCGGCCGGCGGGGGCCCCTTTCGTTGCGCGGAATCGCACGTCCGGCGCACGTTTTCGCTCGACGAAGGGCTCGGCTTCGCTCATTGCGTATTCAGGTCGCCCCGGCGCGCCGTCGAGGCTTGCAGCATGAGGGACGCACTCTTCCAGCTCTTCTTCGTCCTCGCGGGGGCCTACGCGGGCATCCGCGCGATCGACGACGTGAAGTGGATCCGCGAGCGGAGGCTCGCCCGCGCCGAGGACTAGACGCTCCCGGGGCTCAGCCCCGGTAGAGGTCCCGCACCGCCGGGACCAGCAGCAGGACCGTCACGAGAGCGCCGATCGCCGTCCCGACCGTCAGGTACCAGAGCGACCCCACCGCCAGCGCGAGCATGGCGGCCCACGCCCACGACCTCTCCACCGCGAACGCGACCGTCGCCCCCAGCCACGCGAGGCCGTAGACCACGAAGAAGGCCTTCATCCCGGTCGAGCGAGGAGCGATCCCGACGGACTCGACGAGACCGGCCCACGGCCCGAGCTCCCCCGCGTGGTCGCCCGACGAGGGGGTGAAGTAGTCGCCGGCGACGAGCGCCCGCAGCCCGTCCACGACCATGTACCCCGCGTCCACGGCGGCGAGCGAGACGATCGCCCACTTCAGGCGCTCCACCCGGCGAGTATCGCGAAGAGGGGCCGCCGCCGGGAAGACCGGCCCGCTCCGTGTGTGATGGTCGATCGCGAAAGAGGGGCCGGCGAGACCGGCCCCTCCCTCATCTCACAAAGCAAGCAGGTGGTGCTAGCGGAGCCTCGGCCCCCCCACGAGCCGCCCGGCGAAGCCCTTGTCCCCGTAGTTCGAGGCGCCCGTCGGCTGCGCGCAGATCTCGATGCACGCGTCGACGAACGACCCCCAGGGCGTGCCGTCCGGCGAGATCTCGACGTCGATGAAGTCGAAGACCCTGCCGCACCGCCCCGGCCCGCAGCGCCCGCGGGTGAGCGGGTCTTTCCGGCTGTTGAGGGCGCCCGAGTAGAAGACGGGGTTCTTCGCCAGCACGTTGGCCGACATCGTGATGTACCCGTTCCACGTGACCCGGCTGTAGTCGGCGCCGTCCTCGCGCGGCGTCCCCGGCGAGTTCTCGCTGCCCATGTAGGAGATCGCGATCTTCCCGGGCCGGCCGACGTCGATCGCCGGGAGGTTCGCCTCGTTCACGCCGGGGGCCGCGACCATCATGGGCTTGCCCCACGTCTTGCCGTTGTTGCGCGAGATCGTGAGCCACAGGTTGTAGTCCGGGCCTATCCACGTGTAGTAGACGTTGCCGGCGGCGTCGACGTCCACGCTCGGGTCGGCGCCGTCGGGAGCGTCGAGGCGCGAGACCTGGACCTGCTCCCAGTTCACTCCCTCGTCGTGGCTGATCGCCACGAAAGGCTTGCCGCAGTACTCGCGGGGAAGGAAGACCGTCCCGTCCTTGGGGCTCACGATCCCGTGCCCGTGGAGGCCGCCGCAGACGCGGCGGTTGCCCTCGTCGTCGACCATCACGCCGCGGAAGGCGGGGCTGCCGGTGGGCTGGAAGCTCAGGCCGCCGTTGATCGACTTCGAGCACGAAGACGTCGCGACGTCGTTCCAGCAGTAGTAGAGGACGTTCTCGTAGGCGACCGGAGAGCTGGTGGCGGGCGGCCCGCCGAAGAGCGTCTGGTGGTCGTTCACGGGACGGCCGCACGCCAGGGGGTTCGTGACCCAAGACGCGCCCTCGTCGTCCGTGAACGAGAGGAGCGAGCAGGCGACGGTCAGGTCGATCGTGAAGAGCCTGCCCGTGTCCTTGTCCATCCAGATGTAGGGGTCCAGCGTGATCGGGTGGGCGTTCTCCGGGCCGATCTTGGGCGAGACGTTGGTCCAGGTGCCGCCGCGGTCGTCCGAGCGGGCGACGTCGACCTGGTTCGGCCGGCCGCCCACGGTGTCGATGTCGGCTCCCACGAAGAAGACCGAGCCGTCCTGGGAGTGCGCGATCGTCGGCTCGCCGGCGTCGAGCGTCGTGTCGTACCAGCGAGCCTCGGGGACGTCCGGCGCGGAGATCCTCTTACCGCCGGCGAGGTGCGCGACCGCGCTGCCCCCGGCGCCCTTCGTGCCCGTCTGCTTGGCCTTCGCGCCCACTCCGGCTACGAGCCCGGCCGCCAGCGACAGCGCCGCGACGCCGGCCACGCCCGCCAGCAGCCTTCTCCTGATCGTCTTGCGCACCTTGTACCCCCGTTGATGTGTCGGAATTGTCAGACCTCTCCCAGGGGTTCGACGCGCCGGTAGCGAGCCCTGCGCCGGTGCCGGGATCGCCGTTCGGGGAGCCCGGCCGGACGGGCGTTCGGGGAGCCCGGAGGGACTCGCGGGCGGGCCGGGGGCACTACAGCAGTCGTTTGACCGGCTCCTGCTACTGGCCTATCCTTGGCGGCTGCGTCCCTCCGGGGACGCATCGCGCGTCTGCGCACGGGCACCCGTGGCGGTGCCCGGACGAACAGCACCACCCGAGTTCGGCGAGCCGCTGCAGGCCCGGTTGCCCCGGGAACCGCAGCGGTCGGGGTTCATCGCCGAACGCGAAGACGTCGGGAGGACGCCCGGGGAGACGGGCCCTTTATCTCCTCGACGCAGGCACAAAAGGCTCGCGGCGCCGTATTCGGCGCGGCGGCCCATAGAGGTGAGACAGCCCGGCTCCGCGCCGGGACGAAAGGACATGGCCGTCGCCGGGTCTCGACCCGAGGCCGGCCAGGAGGTAGACGAGTTGCCGACGATCCAGCAGCTGGTCCGGACGGGCCGGCAGAGCAAGCGAGACAAGTCGAAGTCGCCGGCCCTGAAGGGGTCGCCGCAGCGCCGGGGCGTCTGCACCCGCGTCTACACCACCACTCCGAAGAAGCCCAACTCCGCGCTCCGGAAGGTTGCCCGCGTCCGTCTCACCTCGGGAATCGAAGTCACCGCCTACATCCCCGGCATCGGCCACAACCTGCAGGAGCACTCGATCGTGCTCGTCCGCGGGGGCCGCGTGAAGGACCTGCCGGGCGTCCGCTACAAGATCATCCGCGCCGCGCTCGACACGGCAGGCGTGCGCGACCGCGTCCAGTCCCGGTCGAAGTACGGCGCGAAGAAGGCGGGAGGTTCCTGATGCCCCGGAAAGGACCCGCCGCGCGCCGGGAGCTGCTGCCCGACCCGATCTACAACTCGCTCCTCGTCACCCAGATCCAGAACCGGATCATGACGAGAGGCAAGAGGACGCTCGCGGAGTCGATCGTCTACGACGCCCTCCGCAAGGTGCAGGACCGGACCGGCAAGGACCCGCTCCCGCTCCTGAAGAAGGCCGTCGACAACATCCGCCCGCTGCTCGAGGTCCGCTCGCGGCGCGTCGGCGGCGCGACCTACCAGGTTCCGGTCGAGGTCCAGTCCCGCCGGGGCTCGACCCTCGCGATCCGGTGGCTCGTCACGTTCTCGCGGAAGCGGCGCGAGGCCTCCATGGCCGATCGCCTCGCAGGCGAGATCCTGGACGCGTCGGGCGGCGCCGGAGCCGCCGTGAAGCGGCGCGAGGACATGCACAAGATGGCCGAGGCCAACAAGGCCTTCGCCCACTACAGGTGGTGACGACCGGCCGCCTCGGCGGGCGGCCAAGAGGTCGACCGGCCGCCTCGGCGGGCGGCCAAGACGTGACGGGATCGAGCGATGGCTGAGGTAGCGCAGCAACAGAGACAGGACAAGCCGCAGATGCGCGCGGTCAAGGGCGGCGGCGCGCCGAGGATCCGCGAGTACCCGCTGAGCCACACCCGGAACATCGGGATCATGGCCCACATCGACGCGGGCAAGACGACCACGACCGAGCGGATCCTCTACTACACCGGCAAGACCTACAAGATCGGCGAGGTCCACGAGGGCGCCGCCGTCATGGACTGGATGGTCCAGGAGCAGGAACGCGGCATCACGATCACGTCCGCCGCGACGACCGCGCACTGGAAGGGCTACTGGATCAACATCATCGACACGCCCGGGCACGTCGACTTCACGGTCGAGGTCGAGCGGAGCCTGCGCGTGCTCGACGGCGCCATCGCGGTCTTCGACGCCGTGGCGGGCGTCGAGCCGCAGTCCGAGACCGTATGGCGGCAGGCGGACCGGTACAACGTGCCGCGCATCTGCTTCGTCAACAAGATGGACCGCACCGGCGCCGACTTCTTCCGCTGCGTCGAGATGATCGAGAGCCGGCTGAACGGCACGCCGGTCGTCGTCCAGCTGCCGATCGGCAAGGAGGCCGACTTCCACGGCGTCGTCGACCTCGTCACGATGGTCGCCCACTACTGGCCGTCGGACGGGATGGGCGAGGAGTGGGAGGACCGCCCGATCCCCGACGACTTGAAGGAGCAGGCCGACCAGTACCGCCACGACATGCTGGAGGCGCTCGCCGACCACGACGAGGAGCTGATGGAGCTCTACGTCGCGGAGAAGGAGCCCACGGTCGAGCACATCCGTAAGGCGATCAGGCGCGGCACGCTCTCCGGGGAGATCACGCCTGTGTTCTGCGGTACCGCGTTCAAGAACAAGGCGGTGCAACCGCTGCTCGACGCGATCACCTGGTACCTCCCGAGCCCTCTCGACCTCCCGCCCATGGCGGCGACGCGGCCCGACTCGGGCGAGACCGTCGCACGGGCCGCGGACGACTCCGCGCCGTTCGCCGCCCTCGCGTTCAAGATCATGAGCGACCCGTACGTCGGGCGCCTGACCTACCTCCGCATCTACTCCGGGAGCATGAAGTCGGGCGACCACATCCTGAACTCCACGCGCGACCGCAAGGAGCGCATCGGACGCATCCTGCAGATGCACGCGAACCACAGGGAGGACAAGGAGGCGGTGTTCGCCGGCGACATCGTCGCCGTCGTCGGGCTGAAGCACACGCTGACCGGCGACACGCTCTGCGACTCGAACGACCCGGTGCTGCTCGAGGAGATGAACTTCCCGACGCCGGTCATCGACGTCGCGATCGAGCAGAAGTCGAAGCCCGACTCGGACAAGCTCGGCAACGCGCTGCAGCGGCTCTCGGAGGAGGACCCGACTTTCCGCGTCCACACCGACGTGGAGACCGGCCAGACGATCATCTCCGGGATGGGCGAGCTGCACCTCGAGGTTCTGGTGGACCGCCTCATCCGCGAGTTCAAGGTCGGGGCCAACGTCGGCAAGCCGCAGGTCGCCTACCGCGAGACGGTGCAGGACCCCGTCGAGAAGGCGGAGGTCCGCTACGTCAAGCAGACCGGCGGTAAGGGCCAGTACGGTCACGCCGTCATCGCGCTCGAGCCCACGGGTCCCGGCGGCGGCTACGAGGTCATCAACAAGATCACCGGGGGCCGGATCCCGACCGAGTACATCCCCGCCGTGGACCAGGGCGTCCAGGAGGCCATGGCGTCGGGCGTCCTCGCCGGGTACCCGGTCGTCGACGTGCGCGTGACGCTGCTCGACGGCTCGTACCACGACGTCGACTCGTCCGAGATGGCGTTCAAGATCACCGGCTCCATGGCGTTCAAGGAGGCGGCGAAGAAGGCCAAGCCCGTGCTGCTCGAGCCGGTCTTCGACGTCGAGGTCGTGACGCCCGAGGAGTACATGGGCGACGTCATCGGCGATCTCTCGAGCCGCCGCGGCCGCATCGAGTCGATGGACCAGCGGGGGACCGACCGCATCGTGAAGGCGCAGGTCCCGCTCGCGGAGATGTTCGGCTACGCCACCGAGCTCCGCAGCCGCACGCAGGGCCGCGCGACCTACACGATGCAGTTCAACTCGTACAAGGAAACGCCCAAGTCCATCGCAGACGAGGTAGTGGCCACGGTCCGTGGCGAACCGACGAGCTAGGCCAAGCAGGGAGAGAGGGAGACGAAGCATCGCCCCGGCGATGCTCCAAGAAAGGAACAGAGATGGCAAAGGCAAAGTTCGAGCGCACGAAGCCGCACGTGAACATCGGCACCATGGGCCACATCGACCATGGGAAGACGACGCTCACGGCCGCCATTACGAAGGTGCTCGCCGACCGGAACCCCAACGTGTCGTTCACGGCGTTCGACCAGATCGACAAGGCTCCGGAGGAGAAGGAGCGCGGCATCACGATCGCCATCGCCCACGTCGAGTACGAGACGGACAACCGTCACTACGCGCACGTCGACATGCCCGGACACGCCGACTACATCAAGAACATGATCACGGGGGCCGCCCAGGTCGACGGCGCGATCCTCGTCGTATCCGCGGCGGACGGTCCCATGCCCCAGACGCGCGAGCACGTGCTGCTCGCCCGCCAGGTAAACGTCCCCTACATCGTCGTCGCGCTGAACAAGGTGGACATGGTCGACGACCCCGAGCTCCTCGACCTCGTGGAGCTCGAGGTCCGCGAGCTGCTCACCGAGTACGAGTACCCCGGCGACGACGTCCCGGTCACGCGCGTGTCGGCGCTGAAGGGCCTCGACGGCGACGCCGAGGCCTCCGAGGGGGTCATCCAGCTCATGCAGACGGTGGACGAGTACATCCCCGAGCCCGAGCGCGACGTCAACAAGCCGTTCCTCATGCCGATCGAGGACGTCTTCACGATCACCGGCCG
>JBHELD010000037.1:0-16615 GCA_046263255.1 Actinomycetota bacterium | reverse complement strand
ACATCTCGTACATGTCGGGGATCTCCGCGACCGCTCCCGACACCGCCCGCGCCCCCGCTCGCGCCGCGGCCGCTGCAGCCGTCTTCGTCCTCGGGTTCACGGTGGTCTTCGTGCCTCTCGGCGCGACCGCGACGTTGCTCGGCTCGCTCCTCAACGACTACCAGGACCAGCTGCGGATCGCCGGCGGGATCTTCATCATCTTCCTCGGGCTCGTGTTCCTCGGCGTCTTCCGCATCGGGCCGCTGCAGCGCGAGGCGCGCTTCCGGCCCCGCCCGGGCTCGGGCCTGTGGGGGAGCGCCGTCCTCGGCGGCGCGTTCGCGTTCGGGTGGAGCCCGTGCATCGGCCCGGTTCTCGGCTCCGTGCTCACGATGGCGGCCGGGAACGGCTCCGCCGGAGGAGCCGGGAAGGGGGCCGCGTTGCTCGGGGCCTACTCACTCGGCCTCGGCGTTCCGTTCGTCGCGGCGGGCCTCGGGATCACTCGACTGAGCCGGGTCGTCGGCTGGCTGCGCCGGCACACGCGCGCGGTCGGTGTCGTCAGCGGCACGGCTATGGTCGTCGTCGGGCTGCTCTTCGTCACGAACCAGCTCTTCCAGATCTCGATATGGATGCAGAGGACGTTCCTCGCGCTCAACCTCGACTTCCTGGCGAACATCTGACGGTCACGCCGGCATTCGTAATCCCCGGAGACGGCACGTCCCTTTGAGATCATTCCGAGGACTCCGTCCGCACGCGGCACGACCGGGGGAAGGTCTTCTTTGGGGGCTCACCAGACGCCGATCTTCGACGGGGTCCTGCTCCGGTCCCGGTCGCGGTCCCGCCGGCCGGTCGCTCCGCGGAGCTAGCGGTGCTCGGCCACGCGGGCCCTTCGGTCGCGACCGGCCCGGGACGCCTCGTCCGCTACGTCGTCCCGGCCTACGTCGTCGTCGCGACGGTCGTCGTGGGTGCGGCGATCGGCTGGGCCGTCGCCGGGGGTGCCGCGCCGGGACACGACGGGACGTGCGTCTTCCACGTCGGCGCGGCGCTCTCCGGGGACGCGGGGTTCTTCCTTACCGAGGTCGCGCCCGGTTGCGCCGGTCTCACGGCTGCGGAAGCGCGCGCGGCGGTCTGGTGGGACCTCGGCGTCATCGGGCTCTATGCGCTCGTGGGGACCGTGGCGCTGGTGTGGCTGTGGCCGCGGGCGTGGCGGATATCCCGGGTGCGGAAGGGCCTGGCGTGGGTCGCGTGGCTCCCGGCGGCGACCGGGGTGGCCGACGTCGTCGAGAACCTCTTCGTGCTCCGCGGAGTGAGCGACGCCGAGGGCAGGTTGAGCCTCGAGGACTTCGACGCGGCCGCGGCAGGGGTGGCCGGCTGGTGGAAGTGGGGGCTCGCCGCCGGCTCGATCGGGGCCCTCTGCGCGGCGGCGGCTGCGGCGCTCGCGAACGTGAGGACACCGCAGCCCCCGCAGCCTGCGCAGGGAACGGCGCTCGTCCCGCCGGTCGGCAACGACACCGGCATCTGTCTGTCGGGCGGAGGGATCCGGTCGGCGAGCTTCGCGACCGGCGCGCTGCGCGCCCTCGATCGCCGAGCGATCTTCCGGCGCGCCCGCTGGATCGCGGCGGTTTCGGGCGGCGCGTACGCCGCCGGCGCATGGTTCATCGCACGCGGTCGCGCCGCCGAGGCCGGCCGCGTCGAGCCGCCTCCAGAAGGGGGCCGCGACCGCCTCCTCGAGCCGCCGTCGGAGCCCGACCTGTTCGCGTACGTGAGGAAGAACCGCCGCTACCTGGCGACGGGGCGCGGCGGCACGCCGGCGAACGTCGTGACGGGCCTCGTCCTGATCGCGCTCAACCTCGCGGTCCTGGGCGTCCTCGTGTGCGTGGTGGCGTGGCCCGCCGGCAGGTTCGCCTCGTCGTGGGTCGTGCAGCCGGACCTGCGCACCTTCGACTACCGCGGCGTCGATCTGCAGTCGCTGTGGGTGGACGCGCGCCTGTGGCGGCCGGGGGCCGTCGGGCTCGCGCTCGCGCTGGTCTCCGCCTCCGCGTCGTTGTTCCTGTGGGAGCGCGGCCGCTCCCTCGCGCTGCGCGCGGCGGGCGCGCTTGCCGGGGGCGGCGTCGTGTTGCTCGCCGCTCTCGTGGGGGTGCCGCTCGCGCTCGCGGAGGTGCCCAAGCTGCTGGTGGACCTTCCGTTCTCCGGGGTGACGGGAGGTGCGTGGTTCGCCGGCGCGGTGACGGCTGCCGGTATCGCCGCCGTCGCGCTGCTCGCGTTCCTGAGGCCGTTCGCACGGAGCGTGCTGCGTCTCGGCGGCTTGCTGGTGGGACTGCTGGCGCTGTTGCTCGGCGGGAAGGTCGCGACGGACGCCGCATACGGCGTGGGCGCGTTCGCGTGGCCGGCGGGCGCGTACGCCGCGGTCGCCGGAGCCGCCGTCCTCTTCTACGCGCTTGCGAACGCGCAGACCTGGTCGCTGTTCCGCATCCAATACCTGCGGCTGCGCTCGACGTTCGCGACGACGCAGGACGAGGCCAAGCGTGCACTCGGCGCACCCGCGTACAGGGGCGTGTACCCGCTGTCGCTCGAAGCAGAGGGGGACTGGCACGACTATGCCGGACGCCCGGGGCCGAAGCTGCTGGTATGCGCCGCAGCGCAGAACCGTGACGACGTGACGGGCGTGCGCGCGCTGGCCTTCACGTTCTCCGACGACGCCGTCGGCATCAGCGAGCCGCGATGGGACTCCTCCGGCACCCGGGTCGTGACGGCAGATCATCTCGTCGCCTCCGACGCCTACGTCGCCCGGCTGCGCAAGCCGTGGCGGTGGGCGCCGCGGCTCGGGTCGGTGTCGGCCGCCGTCGCCGTGTCGGGGGCCGCGTTCACCTCCGCGATGGGGCGGCAGAGCCCGGGGACGACGAACGCGCTGTTGGCCGCGCTGAACGTCCGGCTCGGGGTGTGGATGCCGAACCCCCGGTACCCGCAGTCGGGCCGATGGAAGCGGCCTCGCTTGACGTACCTGCTGAAGGAGGTCTTCGGCGTCCACGACACGGACGACCCGTACGTCTACGTCACAGACGGGGGTCACCGGGAGAACCTCGGCCTCGTCGAGCTCGTGCGCCGCCGCTGCAGATGGATCTATTGCGTCGACGCGAGCGGCGACGCCCCCGAATCGCTCGAGACGCTGGAGGCGGCGCGGGTGCTCGCTCGCATCGAGTGCGGCGCGGAGATCGACATCGACGTCACGCCCTTGATCGCACCGGAGCGGGGCCTGCCGGATCGTGCCGTCGCGGTGGGGCTCGTTCGCTACCACACCTGCGGGGGCGTGGGCCCCGACGAGTGCGAGACCGGGCTGCTCTTCTACGGCAACGCGATGCCGGCGAAGGACGCGCCGATCAACGCGCTCTCGTTCTCGCTGCGGGACAGGATCTACCCGCGCTACCCGACCCACGACCGGTTCCTCGCCGTAGACGAGTTCGACAACCTGGTCCGCCTGGGCGAGTGGATCGGTCGCAGCCTGGGCCTGGAATACGAGCGGCTGATGCGGGCTCTCGCGAAGGAGAGCGCCGAGGAGGTGTGCGACGCCCCCGCTCTCGTCGAGATGTACGAGCGGCTGCGGGGGACGTACGACCCGCGGCGGCACCCGCGGAATTGCCGGAAATGTGTATAGGCGGCGGGCCCCGGATCGCGTACGGTAGTGGTATGAGCCGGGACCCGGGCGCGCCATGACCTACGTCGTAGACCACGGCGGGGGCCGCGCGCACCTCGTGACGGCCGACTTCTACAACTACTGGCCCGACGAGCCGTACGTGACGTTCTGGATCAACATCCGGGGCAGGGACAGGGTCGTCAAGACGGTCCGGCTGGAGGCGAACACGAAGATCCGTCCCCGGTAGGGGACGGTTCGCCTTTCGGGGTCCTGCGAAGGGCGAGGCTCCTGCTCTTTCCCCGTCGGCGGTTGGTGCCTGCCCCGAGGGTTCGCCGGCGCCCGTGCTCGCCGGTCCCCGCCCGGCGCCCGTGCCTGCCGGCGCCCGTGCCTGCGGCGCCCGGCCTTCCTCTTCCGGCTAGATGCAGACGCAGGGAGTGCCGGCCGGAGCGGCGGGGCTCGCCTTGCACCCTACGGCCGCCGTGCTGCCGCAAGGAGCCGTCACCCGGCACTCCGTCGTCCCGGGGCCGCCGATCTTCGTCCCGCAGCTGCGCGATCCGGCCGCCTCGGCCGTCCGGGAGAGCATCGTGACGATGAGGGGGCTCGACCACGCGGCTACCGCGGCATTCCTCAGGAACCTTCGCCTGGAGAATCCGTCACCCGCTGCCCGCTGAGATTCGCTCACACCGATCCCTTTCGTAGCCCCGCTTCGTAGCCCCGCTTCGTAGCCCCGCGCCTACGGAGAGGCGTCTCGACGCCCCGAGGCGAACGCTATAGCACGAGGAGCCGCACGTCTGTCCGTAATCTCGGCATTTTCCGGGCGCCGAATCCCCGCGGGGCCTGCTCGGTGAGCAAAAACACACGCCAGGCGACGGTTTTCGGTCAACGAGCGGCCCCCGGCTTGCCGGGCTTCCCGCGACGCTCCGGAGACGGCGGTGGCGAAGGGTCTCTTGCTCGGCGTCGGCCGGCCCGCGCCGGTGCACAAATTCACCAATGACCCGTTGTGCCCCGGCCACCGACTGCAAAAGCCCTGGTAATGGCGGCATTTCTAGTTTGTGATACCTCTCACAAGCTCGTAGGATGCGGCCCATGCGAAGCAGGCCGATCCCCGAAGCGACCGTCGCCCGGCTCCCGGTCTACCTCCGGGCCCTCCTCGATCTCGCCGAAGGCCGCGGCCAGCTCACGGTCTCGTCGGAGGAGCTCGCGCACATGGCCGGCGTCAACGCGGCGAAGGTCCGCAAGGACCTCTCCTACCTCGGCTCCTACGGCACTCGCGGCGTGGGCTACGACGTCGAGTACCTCCTCTACCAGATCACCCGGGAGCTCGGGCTGACGAAGGACTGGCCGGCGGCGATCGTCGGCGTCGGCAACCTCGGCCGCGCCCTCGCCTCGTACCGCGGGTTCACCGAGCGGGGCTTCCGCATCATGGCGCTGTTCGACGTGGAGGAGTCGGTGATCGGGACGGAGGTGGGCGGCCTCAAGGTCCGCCACCTGGACGACCTGAAGGAGGTCGCGACGGAGGAGGAGATCGCGATCGGGATCATCGCTACGCCTCCGGGGGCCGCGCAGGAGGTCGCCGAGCGTCTCGTCGACGCGGGCGTGAAGTCGATCCTGAACTTCGCCCCCGCCGTGGTCAACGTGCACCCGGACGTCAGCGCCCGCAAGGTCGACCTCTCGATCGAGCTGCAGATCCTCTCCTTCTACCAGCAGCGCACGCAGGCGATCGCGACCGCCCGCGAGGCCAACCGCCGGTTGGGCTCCGGCATCTGACGCTGGAGTAACGTTGACCTCGATGTCGATCGTCGTCGTCGGTCTCAACCACAAGACGGCCCCCGTAGACGTCCTCGAGCGCCTGTCGATCTCGGACGAGCGCCTGGGCAAGGCGCTGCACCAGCTGTCGACCTACGAGCACGTCCTCGAGGGCGCGATCCTCTCGACCTGCAACCGCATCGAGGCGTACGCGGTCGTGTCGAAGTTCCACGGAGGCGCGCAGGACCTGCGAAACTTCTTCGCCGAGTTCTGCCACGCGGCGCCCGAGGACTTCGCCGACCACCTGTACACGTACCACGACGAGGGCGCGTTGCGGCATCTCTTCCGCGTCGCCGCAGGCATCGACTCGATGGTCGTCGGCGAGTCGGAGATCCTCGGCCAGGTGCGCCGTGCCTACCAGCGCGCCGCCGACGAGGGCATGATCCATCGCGTCCTGGGCGCCGCCTTCCGCCAGACGCTGCGCGTCGGCAAGCGCGCCCGCGCCGAGACCGCGATCGGGCAGAACCCCGTATCGGTCTCGTCGGCGGCCGTCGAGCTCGCCCGCCGCGCGTGGCCGGACGGGTCCCTCGAAGGCAAGAAGGTGGCGATCGTCGGCGCGGGAAAGATGGGCCGCCTCGCCGCGCAGGCGCTGCGATCGTCCGGCGCGGGCGGCGTGACGGTCGTCAACCGTTCGGAGGAGCGGGGACGCGACCTGGCCGAGACGTTCGGCGCCACGAGCCGGCCGTTCCGGGACCTGGCAGCCGTTCTCGGCGACAGCGACATCGTCATCTGCTCGACGACCTCGCCGCGGGCCGTGATCGACAAGCCGGCTCTCGAGGGGGCGCGGCGCGGCGCCGGACCCCGGCCGCTGTTCGTCGTCGACATCGCGGTGCCGCGTGACGTCGATCCCGCGGTGGCGGACCTTCCCGGCGTCGTCCTGCGCGACATCGACGATCTGCGCACGGTGGTGGAAGGCAACGTCGGCGCGCGCATGGGCGAGGTCGGGCGCGTCGAGGAGCTGATCGCCGAGGAGCTCGAGCGCTTCTCGCAGTGGCAGCGGTCGACGGAGATCGCGCCGACCGCGGCGGCCCTCGTGGAGAGGGCGGACGACATCCGCGCGGCCGAGCTCGAGCGCATCGCCGCGCAGCTTGCGACGATGACGCCGGAGCAGCGCGAGGCAGTCGACCACCTCAGCCGCCGGATGGTCGCGAAGCTCCTGCACGCCCCGCTGAGGGCCGCGCGCGGCATGGCGGGGTCGAAGCAGGGGCAGCTGTATCTGACCGCGTTGCAAGAGCTCTTCGGGCTCTCGGACGAGCCCTGAGCCGGATCGTCGTCGCGAGCCGGGGCTCCGCCCTAGCGCTCCGCCAATCCGAGGGCGTCGCGCAGGCGCTGCGTGATGCGCATCCGGGGCTCGAGGTGACGGTCCTCGCGGTGAAGACGCGCGGCGACGCCGACCGGCGTCCCTTCTCGGCGATCGGTGGCAAGGGGCTCTTCGTGGCCGAGGTCGAGCGGGCCGTGGTGGACGGCCGCGCGGACGTGGCGGTGCACTCGGCGAAGGACCTCACGGCGCAGCTCGCGCCGGAGTGCTCGATCCTCGCGGTCCCCCCCCGTGCTCCGGCGCAAGACGTCGTCGTGGGGAGCGGCGGCGAGACGGGGCGGGAGCGCCTGGGACGGCTGGGGCCGGGCGCGGTCGTGGGAACGTCGAGCATCCGGCGCCGCGCCCTGCTGGCCGAGGCGCGGCCCGACCTCGAGACGGTCGAGCTGCGGGGGAACCTCGACACGCGGCTCCGCAAGGTCGCCGAGCACGAGGTCGACGCCGCGATCCTCGCCGCCGCGGGATTGGAGCGTCTCGGCGTCCCGGCGGGGACGGGTGCGCCGCTGGAGGACGACTGGTGGGTTCCCGCTCCCGGGCAGGGAGCGCTGGCGATCGAGGCGCGCGCCGATCGCGTCGACGTGCGGGAGCTCCTGGTCCCCCTGAACGACGACACCGCTGCGGCGGAGCTCGCGTGCGAGCGCGCCTTCGCAGCACGGCTCGAAGGAGGATGCTCCGTTCCGCTCGGCTGTCTCGCGCGCACCTCGGAGGGACGCATGACCGTGACGGGCTACCTCGGCTCGCCCTACGGCGACCGCGGGCTGCGCGACCGCATCTCGGGTCCGCCGGGCGCCGCGGCGCAGCTGGGCGCCGAGCTCGCCGGCGCGATATACGCCTCCGGCGGGCGGGAGATCCTCGAAGAGCTGCGCGAGGCGGACCCGCCGGCTCCCGCGGCGCCTTGAGCGGCCGCCTCTACTTCGTCGGCGCGGGGCCCGGAGATCCCGGGCTCATCACCCGGCGGGGCCTCGAGCTCCTGCGCGCGTGCGACGCCGTGGTCCTCGACCGGTTGATCCCGTCGGCGCTCCTGCAGGAGCTGAAGCCGGGCGCGCCGCGGATCCACACGTCGCCGCGGCCGGGAGCGCCCCCGCCCGACGCCGGCGCTGTACGTGCCGCGGTGACCGAACACGTGCACGCCGGGCAGGACGTCGTCTGGCTTTGTGCGGGCGACCCGCTCTTCTTCTCGGACGCCGCCGCGGACGCGCTCACGCTCGCGCGGGCGGGCGTGCCGGTGGAGATCGTCCCGGGCGTGCCGGCCGCGCTTGCGGCCCCCGCGTACGCGGGCATCCCGCTGACGGTGCGCGAAGGGGGAACCGTGACGATCTCGTCGGGACGGACCGGCGCCGCGGGCGCCGCGGTGCTGCTCGCGGACGAAGCGACGCTCCGTGGGGGAGTCGCGTCGCTGCTCGAGGCGGGCCGCGATCCCGGCGAGCCGTGCGCCGTCGTCGAATGGGGGACGACGACGGCTCAGCGCGTCGTCGAGACGACGCTCGGCGAAGCCGTCGAACGCGTGGGCGCCGCGGGGCTCCGCGGCCCCCTGGTGGTCGTCGCGGGGGAGGTCGCCGGGCTGCGCGGCACCCTTGCTTGGTTCGAGCGCAAGCCGCTGTTCGGTCTGCGCGTCGTCGTCACGCGCGGTCGCGGCCAGGCCGGCTCGCTCACGTCGTCGCTCGAAGGTCACGGGGCCGCGGTCGTCGAGATGCCGGTCATCTCGATCGCCGACCCGAAGTCGTGGAGCGACCTCGACCAGGCGCTGCGTCTGCTGGCCGAGGGCTTCTTCAGGTGGGTCGTCTTCACGAGCGCGAACGCGGTCGACAAGGTGTTCGGGCGGCTGGACCACGCGTCGCTCGACGCCCGCGCGCTAGGACGCGTCAAGGTCGCCGCGGTCGGGAGCTCGACCGGAGACGCGCTCGCGCGCCGTGGCGTCCGCGCCGACCTCGTTCCGCCGGAGTTCACCGGAGCCGCGGTCGCGGAGGCGCTGGGGCGGGGGAGCGGCCGCGTGCTGATCCCGCGGGTCGAGGGAGCGCCGAGCGACCTCGTGGACGCGCTGTCGGGCGCCGGGTGGAACGTGCGGGCGGTGACCGCGTACCGCAACCTTCCGGCGGGCAAAGACTCGCTCGGCGCCGCGGTCGTCGCGAGCGGCCGGTTCGACGTCGTCACCTTCACGAGCGCGTCCACCGTCCGGAGCTACCTCTCGATCGCGGGGCCGCCGCCGGACGACGTGCACGTCGCGTGCATCGGTCCCTCGACGGCGGAGGCCGCGCGCGCGGCCGGGCTGCGCGTCGACGTCGTCGGGCAGGAGCACACCGTGCCGGGCCTCGTCCGGGCGCTCGTGGACCGTTTCGGGAGGAGCGGAACCTGAGGCACGATAGGGACGTGACCCCCTTCCCGTCGAACCGCATGCGCCGGCTGCGCCGCACGCCCGCGTTCCGGCGCGCCTTCGCCGAGACGGTCGTCCGCCCGGACGACCTCGTCGCGCCGCTGTTCGTCAAGGAGGGGATCTCCGACCCCGTCGCGATCTCGTCGATGCCGGGGCACTACCAGCACACGCTGGACTCGCTCGTCAAGGAGGCGCACGAGCTCGCCGCGCGGGGCGTCGCGGGCGTGCTGCTGTTCGGGATCCCCGCCGCGAAGGACGAATCGGGGTCGGAGGCGTGGAACCCGGAGGGGATCGTCCAGAAGGGCCTCCGCGCGCTGAAGCACGAGCTCGGCGACGCCACGCTGGTGATCGCGGACCTGTGCATGTGCGAGTACACGTCGCACGGCCACTGCGGCGTCCTCACGGGCGACGAGGTCGACAACGACCGCACGATCTCGCTCTACGGACGCATCGCGGCGTCGCAGGCGGACGCGGGCGCCGACGTCGTGGCGCCCTCGGGGATGATGGACGGCCAGGTCGGGGAGATCCGCGCGGCGCTCGACTCCGCGGGCCACCACGACACGCCGATCCTGGCGTACGCGGCGAAGTTCGCGTCCAGCTTCTACGGACCCTTCCGCGAGGCCGCCGAGGGCGCGCCGCAGTTCGGCGACCGGCGCGCCTACCAGGAGGATCCCGCGAACGCGCGTGAGGCGCTGCGCGAGGTCGCGCTGGACGTGGGCGAGGGCGCGGACGCGGTGATGGTCAAGCCGGCGCTGCCCTACCTCGACGTGCTCCGGGCGGTGAAGGAGCGATTCGGGCTCCCGACGGCCGCGTACAACGTCAGCGGCGAGTACTCGATGCTGATGGCCGCCGCGGAGCGCGGCTGGATCGACGAACGCGCCGCGACGCTCGAGGTCCTCACCTCCATCGCTCGCGCGGGCGCGGACCTCATAGTCACGTACCACGCGAGGAAAGCGACCGAGTGGCTGACCTGACGCCCGGGCCGCCCCGGCGCGACCGCGCCGGCCTCACGGGCGGGCCCCTTCGCGACCGGTCGGACAAGCTCCTCCAGGACGCGCTCGGGCTCCTGCCCGGCGGGGTGAGCTCGCCGGTCCGGTCGTTCGAGGCCGTCGGCGCGCACCCGTTCTTCGTCGCGAGCGCCTCCGGTCCCTATCTCACCGACGTCGACGGCAACACCTACCTCGACTTCGTGCAGAGCTGGGGCGCGCTGCTGTTCGGGCACGCGCACCCGCAGATCGTCGACGCGGTCTCGGAGGCCGCGCGCAAGGGGACGTCGTTCGGCACCCCGAGCGAGCTCGAGGTGGAGCTCGCACGGCTCGTCGCGTCGATGGTCCCGAGCCTCGAGAAGGTCCGCTTCGTCGCCTCGGGCACGGAGGCGGGAATGACCGCGGTGCGGCTCGCGCGCGGGGCGACAGGGCGCTCGAAGGTGCTGAAGTTCTCCGGGTGCTACCACGGACACGTCGACGCGCTGCTGGTCGACGCGGGCTCGGGCGTCGCGACGCTGGGCATTCCGGGGACGCCCGGCGTCACCGAGGGGGCGGCCCGCGACACACTCGTCGCGAAGTACAACGACCCCGTCTCCGTCCGCGCCGCGATCGACGGCTTCGAGGACGATCTCGCCGCGATCCTGGTCGAGCCGGTCGCGGCGAACATGGGCCTCGTGCTGCCCGAGGAGGGCTTCCTGCAGGGGCTGCGCGGGCTCGCGGACGAGACGGGGGCTCTGCTCGTCTTCGACGAGGTGATCACGGGCTTCAGGCTCGGCCCCGGCGGCGCGCAGCAGCGGTTCGGGATACGCGCCGACCTCGTGATGCTCGGGAAGGTCCTGGGGGCGGGGCTCCCTGCGGCCGCGCTCGGCGGCGCGTCGTCGCTGATGGACGAGCTCGCGCCGGCCGGGCCCGTCTACCAGGCCGGGACGCTCTCCGGGAACCCGCTGGCGATGGCGGCAGGCATCGCGTCGCTCGGCCTGATCCAGTCGGATCCCGGGCTCTACGACCGCATCCAGGAGCGCGCTCGCTCGCTCGTGAAGGCGCTCGTCGACGCGGCCGACGAGGCGGAGATCCCGATGGTCGCCGCGGCGATCGGCGGGCTCGCCGGGTTCTTCTTCGCCGGCGACGAGGTCCTCGACTACGCGGGCGCCGCGGCGACGGACCCCGGGACCTACGCGCGCTTCTTCCGCGGGATGCTCGCCCACGGCGTCTACCTGCCCCCGTCGCGCTTCGAGGCCCTCTTTCTCTCGAGCGTGCACACCGAGGAGCATGTCGACCAGGTCGCGGAGGCGGCGCGGGATGTCTTCGCAACCCCCTGAGACGCCGCCGGATGAAGACGCCCCGCCGCGGGCGACGAGATGGCCGCGCTGGCGGATCTCGATGCTCGTCGGCGCCCTGCTGCTCCTCGCCGCCTCGATCGTCGACGCGGCGGTGAAGGACCTGCCGCGCTTCGTCTACGTGGTCGCGTTCTTCACGGGGTACGTGTTCCTGGCCTACGGGTTCTTCCTCGCGATGGCGGCGCGCAACCGCACCAAGTAGCGCGGGGACGCCGGTACCGGCTCGGGGCGGCCCCTATTCCTCGCGGCCCAGGATGAACCACAGGATCACGGCCGTCAGGATCAGCATGACCGTGAAGAGGATGAACGCGGTGCCCCCTTCCTCGCCCGCGTTCACGCCCGTGCGGGTGCAGCCGCCGAGCGCCAGGAGAGCGGCCGCGGCGGCCGAGGTCCGCAGGTGGGTTCGTCTGCGCATGGGTCTCGCCTCCTACGGGACCCGCCGGGCCCGCTTCTCGGACCAGCTGAGGCCGAGCAGGTGCAGCACGAAGAGGACCAACGTGCCGGCCGTGATCTGGCGTGCCTTCAACGACGGGTTTCCCGGGTGCCTCTCGAGGATCACGAAGGCCTCCGCGTCGGGGGCGGGGCCCTCCTCTTCGGGGGCGGCGCCGTCCTTGCCCTGCACGTCGCCCTGCACGTCGCCGGGCTCGGCGCCGAGGTCGGTGTCCGACGGAGCGTCGCCCTGCTCCTCGGCCTCCTCCGCGGCCGGCGCCACCTGGAACCGCACCGCCGCGTAGATCGTCCCGTCCTGGTCGAGCACGCGTGTCGCGTCGGAGTCGACGGCCGCCTGGTCGATGTCGGTGAACGCCGTGATCCTCTCCTCGTCGATCGCGGCCTCGAGCTCGTCGGGCGCTTCTCCCTCGGCGGAGCTGGCGAACTCGTTGTGCTCCTTGTCGTCTTCGGCGGGCTCGAACCAGGCCCCCTCGGGGTAGTCCGCGGCAGGACCGAACTGGATCTCGTCCACGGTCTCGGCGACGCCGACCTCGCTCCACGACGGAAGCTCCCCGACCGGGCCCAGCGGGGTGCCGTACGACCACACCGCGCCCATCAGCAGCAGGAACCCCAGCGTCACGGAGGCGGTGACGAAGTACGCCAGCCGGGGGCCGAGCACGAGGGTCAGAAGAAGCCAGACGCTGCCGCAGAAGACGAGGATCGCGGAGATGGTCGCCGCGACGCCCTCGACGAACAGGCTGTCCACCTAGAGCGTCCTCTCATACTCGAGCACGGCTTCGATCTGCTTGTCGCTCAGCGGATAGGGCGGGATCGGGATGCCCTGCGCGGGAGCCTCCGCGAACGCCGGCATGAACGCGAACCTCCGCCCGTTGCGGATCGTGAAGAGGTGCAGCGCCTTGCTGAGGTGCTTGACGTCCCCCCTCCAGAGCGCCATCCCCTGCTTGACGGGGTCCTCCAGCGTGCCGTCGGCCTCGCGGCCCTCGCCGCGCAGGCCATGACAGACGGCGCAGCGTGCCTCGAAGATCTCGCTGCCCGACGAGCACGACAGCGCCTCGTCGGCGAGGCCGTCGTTGCACGCCTCCGCGAGCTCCGGCGGCGGGAGCTGGATGCTCTTCAGCCACGTCATCACGTCCTGGACCATCTGCTCGGTCATGGGCCCGCCGAACTCGACTCCCCACGCCGGCATCGGGGTCCCGGGGCGGCCGCGCTCGATCGTGAACTTCACGACCTCCTCGTCCCACCGGTGGAAGACCGTGTCCAGTGGCGGCGCCTGCCACACGAGCTCTCTGCCCGTCGCGGGGTCGGCCCTCGTGACCGTCCCGCCTCCGGCCTCGCCGCCGTGGCACTGGGCGCAGTTCATCCCGAGGGCGATCGACTTCTCGAGCTCCTTGTACTCCGACGCGGGGGCGTTCTCGGGCAGCGTCGGCGGCTGGGCGAAGATCAGCTCGCCGCGGTGCAGCGACTCCTCGTCGAAGCGCTCCTGGAAGGACGTCTGGCGGTCCGCCTCCGGCAGCCAGTAGAGCGGGACGAAGATCGCGAGCGAGACCGTCGCGAGCACGCCGCCCACCATGATCCGCTCGAGCCGCGGGCCCTCGAGCCGCTCGTCGGGCTCGCCGGGACGCAGGGCGTGCGGGATGCCGATGGTCGGGCGCGGTCCGGTGGCGGGCCTTCCGCTGCGCGCGAGGAAGATCGCCCACATCAGCGCCGCCGGGACGATCACCACCAGCGCGAGCGTGAGAACGTCGCCTGCCGACACTACGCCGCCTGCCTTCCTTCGCTCGTCGTCGTCCGTCTACACCGGCACGCAGTACGCGCCGACGGGCTCTGCGAACTTCTCCCAGGTGCTCGTCCCACGCGGGGGCCCCGTCTGGACGCTGCCCGTGTCGACCATGACGGCATCACCCTCGCGCGTGACCGGGAAGCGGTCGAGGCCCCGGGGCGCCGGGCCCGCGAAGTACTCGCCGCTGAGCTGGTACTTCGACCCGTGGCAGGGGCACTCGAACAGCATCGAGGTGTCGCAATGGGGAACGGAGCACCCGAGATGCACGCACTTGCGATAGAGCGCCAGCAGCTTGAGGTCGAGGGCGCCGGTCGTCGCGTAGACGGGGGACTCGCCCGTGCCGTCGTAGTAGACGAGCCAGAACCGACCGTCGGGGATGAACAGCGGCTTGAAGTTGTTCGCCGGGCCCACCTGCGCGATGAGGTCGTCGTAGTTTCCGGCGTTGATCACCGTGCCGAACCCGCCGGTGAGCTTCGGCCAGAGAAACGACAGCGACCCCATCCCGAAGAAACCGAGGAAGGCGGCGAACGACGCGGTCCACGAGCGGTTCAGGAACTGACGCCGCGACACCGCCATCTGGTCCGGCGTCGGCGGCTTCCGCTGCTCCTTGGGGACGCTCTGAACCGTGACGTCCTTCGCCTGCTCGGGCTGCGGCCGCACCGACGGCTTCGGCGGCAGATCGGTGAGCGAGGGACCGGTCTCCGCGCGGCCGTCGCCCGCGCTCGCCTGCCGCTGCCGGCGCACCGTGACGTTCAGCATGAACAGCGCGAACACGAGGATGCTTACCGCGACCACGATGAGGGCCCACGTCTGCGGACTCACAGCTCCACTCCCTTTGTCATAGCTCGAAGAAGATGCCGCCCTCCCAGGGGAAGACGAAGTTGAACCCCGGCCCCCGGAAGAACATACCGATGGTGGTCAGCACCGCGAAGCTGAGCACGAAGAACGAGAACAGGACGATCGCGAGCTTGCGGTCGTCGGGCCGCGTCGACGGGTTCCTGTCGATGAACGGGAACGCCATGAGGATGATGATGATGACCTGCGGGATCGTCACGCCGGCGACCTGCGGGTGGAAGTAGCGCAGGAGCTCCTGGAGGCCGAGGAAGTACCACGGGGCCTTCGACGGGTTCGGCGTCTGGTTGAAGTTCGACAGCTCGCGCAGCGGCGCGTCCACCGCGATCGAAAAGAACGTCACGGCCGCGAGGACGACGAGCAGCGAGACGAACTCGGCCGCCATGAGGTGGGGCCACACGTTGACGCGGTCCATCGGCCGCCGCTCGACCTTCTGGATCGCCTCGGGCTTGACGACCGCCAGCAGCCTCTGCACGCGCTCCGGGACCGCGGGACCTCCGTTGCCGACGGCCTTCTTGGCCCCCGGCCCACCCGCGCCTCCACGAGCCGCCGCCGGACGAGCGGCCGCCGCCGGCTTCGCCGTCGCAGCCGCCGCGGGCTTGGCCTCCGCCGCGGGCTTGGCCTCTGCGGCCGGCGCGGCGTCTCCGCCCCCGCCGCCGGCCGCGGCGGGCGCCTTGCGCGGAGCCGTCGACGGGTCGGGCTTCGACGGATCGGCCGCACCGCGCGATGCCCGGACCCGCGCCGCCTTCGCGCGCGCCTGAGCGACCGCCGGCGAGGAGCCCTTCGCGGTCTCCTCGGCCAGTACCTGCTCGAATACCTCGTCGGGTGTGGGCATGGCCTTGGCTCCCCCCTACATGGGGCCGGAGATACCTCCGTCCTTGCGGACCCGCCAGAAGTGGATGGAGATGAAGATCACGATCACGAACGGGAGCAGCAGGACGTGGAGCGTGTACCAGCGCAGCAGCGTCTCGGCCCCGATCACGGGGCCGCCCAGCAGCGCGAACTGGACCTGGTCGCCGATCACCGGCGTGTTCTTCATCATCTCGGTGCCGACGGTGACGGCCCACACCGCGAGCTGGTCCCACGGCAGCAGGTAGCCGGTGAAGGCCAGCAGCAGCGTAAGCAGGAGCAGGACGACGCCGACGATCCAGTTGAACTCACGCGGCGGCTTGTACGCGCCGGTGTAGAAGACCCGGGCCATGTGGAGGAACACGCTGATCGTCATCAGGTGCGCGCCCCAGCGGTGGAGGTTGCGGACCAGCAGCCCGAACGAAACCTGCGTGTGGATCCGCTGCATGTCCGAGTACACGACCTCCACCGACGGCCGGTAGAAGAACATCAGGTAGATGCCGGTGATCGTCAGCAGGATGAACAGGAAGAACGACAGCCCGCCGAGGCACAGCGTGTACGACAGCTTGATCCCGTGCCGCTTCACCTTCACGGGATGGAGGTGGTACAGCACCGAGTTCATGACGACGTACGCGCGGTTCCTGGGCGAGTCGGCGTAGCCGCGGCGGAAGATCGAGCCCGGGCGGAAGATCGCGCGCCACAGCTGGCTTCCGTGGAGCTGGTCCATCACTGCCGACATGCGCTCCCGCGGGCTGAGCCGGCCTTCCGCTTTCGCCACGCGCTCCCTCCTAGCTCGCCCTCTGGGACTGCGGCACGCTGCCCAGCGGCCGGGCGCCTCGCTTCTTTCCTCCCTGCACCTCGCTCTGCACGATCGCACCCGTGGGGCAGCGCTCTACGCAGAGGTTGCAGCGCGTGCAGGCATTGTCGTCGATGAGAAAGAGGATGTCGTTCCCATCGATCTGTCGTGCCAGCTCGACGTTTCCGGACTCCTCGACCGCGCTCGGGTCCAGCATGAAGATGCAGTACCACGGGCAGATGTCGACGCACCCTTCGCAGAGGATGCACTGCTCGGGGATGAAGTCGATGAAGTTCTTCGGCTTGACTGCGGACTTCAGCCAGTCGGAGTCAACGAGCTGCATCTCGTAATCGGCCCGGAAGATGGGCTTCTCGATGATCTCCATCTTCTTCGGCTCTGGGGGCTTGGGCACTGTTTTCCTCTACTTTCCAGGCATGTATCCGCGCACGGGATCCTGCAGCCCCTT
>JBHELD010000036.1:0-55818 GCA_046263255.1 Actinomycetota bacterium | reverse complement strand
CACTTCCGCAGGCTCCTGATCGCCGAGGCCCAGAGGCGTCTCGAAGCCTCGATCGCGGAGCCGTAGTGGCGCGGCTTGCAGGACGCAAACGAAGCGGCCCCGAGCTTCCCGTCGGCGACGAGAAGGTTCGGGCCGTGAGGTCGATGTTCGACTCGATCGCGCCGCGCTACGACCTCGTCAACCGCGTCATGACGTTCGGCATGGACACCGGCTGGCGCCGCAGGGCGATCCGGTCGCTGTCGCTGCGCCCCGGCTCGATCGTGCTCGACGTCGCATGCGGCACCGGCGACTTCTGCAGGGAGGCCGCGGCCGCCGGCCACTTCGTCGCCGGCGTCGACTTCTCCATGGGGATGCTGCGCGCGGCCCGCACGGACGCGCCGCTCCTGCAGGCCGACGCGCTCCGCCTCCCGCTGCGCGACGGGAGCGTCGACGCCGCGACGTGCGGCTTCGCGCTGAGGAACGTCACCGACGTGGGAACGCTGTTCGACGAGCTTGCGCGGGTGGTTCGCCCGGGGGGGCGGATAGCGCTGCTCGAGGTCTCCGAGCCTCGCTCGGCGGCACTGCGCGCGGGGCATCACCTCTACTTCCACAAGGTCGTCCCGCTGATCGGCGGCTTGCTGTCCGACAGGGACGCGTACGGCTACCTCCCCCGTTCGACCGCGTACCTCCCGCCGACGGAGAGCCTGCTCGAGCGCCTGCGGGCGAGCGGGTTCGGCGACGTCGCCGCGAGGCACATGGGCCTCGGCGCCGTTCAGCTCCTCACGGGGGCGCGCCGGTGACGACGCGGGCGGCCCTGCGCGTGGTGACGCGCCCCGCGCGCCGCCTCGACCTGCTCGACGTCGCAGCGCGGGCGGAGAGCCCCTTCGTGTGGCTGAACGGGGAGGACGGCATCGTCGCCGCCGGAGAGGCGGCGCGGGTCGACGTCGGGACCGGCGACGATCGCTTCCCGCGCGCCGCAGGCGCGCTGCGCGAGGTCTTCTCGAGGTTCCACGTCGCCGACGGCGGGCGCGCGTTCGCGTTCGGCAGCTTCGCGTTCGATCCGGATTCCGGCACCTCGGCCCTCGTGGTTCCCGCGGTCGTGTGGGCGCGGCGGGGGGGCCGCGCGTCGGTGACGACCACCGGAGACGTCGAGCCGTCGGCGCTGCTTCGCCCGGCTGCGACGCCGGCGTCCGCGCGCGTCCGTTACGGAGGCTCGACGATCTCCGAGGTGGCGTGGCTCGACGCGGTGGCGGCCGCGGTCGAGCGCATCCGGCGAGGCGTCGCGCAGAAGACCGTCCTCGCCCGCGACGTGCTCGTGTGGTCGGAAGAGCCGTTCGACGTCCCGCTGCTGCTGAGGCGACTGGCGGCGCGCTTCCCCGGCTGCTTCACGTTCTCGTGCGCGGGCCTCGTCGGAGCGACGCCGGAGCTGCTCGTGGCGCGGGCAGGCGAGCGCGTGCGCTCGGTCGTCCTCGCGGGCACCGCGGCGCGCGGCGACGCCGCGGCGGAAGACGACCGGCTCGCGCGGCGGCTGACGACGTCCGAGAAGGACCTGGCCGAGCACGCGTTCGCCGCCGAGTCGGTGGCGGGACCGCTCGGAGAGGTCTGCGCGGGCCTGACCGTCGAGGGGCCGCACCTGCTCCGGCTCGCCAACGCGCAACACCTCAGCACGCGCGTCGAAGGACGGCTCGCCACGGAGGCCACCGCGCTCGAGCTTGCAGGCCTGCTCCACCCGACCGCGGCGGTCTGCGGGACGCCGCGCGCCGAGGCGCTCGCGCTGATCCGGGAGCTCGAGGGGATCGACCGGGGCCGCTACAGCGGGCCGGTCGGGTGGGTCGACTCGGCCGGCGACGGCGAGTGGGGGATAGCACTGCGCTGCGGCGAGTTCGACGGCGCTCGGGGCAGGCTCTTCGCCGGGAACGGGATCGTCGCGGCGTCGGAGCCGGAGGACGAGCTCGAGGAGACGCGGGTCAAGCTGAGGGCGATGATGTCCGCCCTCGAGGGGGCTTAGACGCCGAGCGCGGCTGCGACCGCGGCCCACAGCTCGCGGTGCAGCTCCACGTTCGCGGCC
The DNA here is from genome assembly GCA_046263255.1 of Actinomycetota bacterium. GTDB lineage: Bacteria > Actinomycetota > CADDZG01 > CADDZG01 > WHSQ01 > JALZEG01. The sequence goes on along the minus strand of JBHELD010000036.1, from coordinate 53,771 downwards.
CGGTCCGTGCGCGCCTCCAGCAGCCGGATCCCGCCGGCCGCGGCCGCGTCGAGAGCCGCGGGAAGCTCGTCGCTCTTCTCGATCACGGAGTGGCCGCAGCCGTAGGCGCGCGCGAGGTCGGCGAAGGAGATCCCGTGCGGCGTCGCGAAGATCCTCTCGAAGTCCGGGACCGCTCCCGCCTGCGGGAGGAACGAGAAGATCCCGCCACCGTCGTTGTTCAGCACGACGAAGGTCGCGGCGACGTCCTCGGCGCGCGCGACGAGAAGCCCGTTCGCGTCGTGCAGCATCGAAAGGTCGCCCGCGAGCGCGACGGTGGGACCGCCCGAGCCGAGTGCGACGCCGAGCGCCGTCGAGACGAAGCCGTCGATCCCGTTGGCCCCTCTGTTGCCGAGGATCCTCACGCCGGTGCGCGGCTCCATGAACCAGTCGAGGTCGCGCACCGGCATGCTCGCGGCGACGACGAGCGTCGTTCCGGCGGAGACGTGCCGCCCGAGGTCGCGAGCGACGCGCGGCTCGCACGGCTCGTCGCGGGCATCGAGCACCGCGTCGACGGCCCGGCGCGCCGCCGCGTCCGCAGCCCGCCACTCCGACAGCCAGCCGCTCGCGCCGCGCCGCGGCAGGGTACGCGCCGCAGCCGCGCACAGCAACGCCGGGTCGGCCGCGACCACTCGGTGCGCCGTCCGCTCGGGGTCGAGCCAGCGCGCCCGTGCGTCCACGAGCACCTGCTCGATGTCGTGGCCGAAGAAAGAGTTCACGGCGCGCGAGATCCCGATCTTCCCGGTGCGCAGGACGAAGTCCGGCCGGTGCGCGTCGCCCCATCCGCTGCGCAGCAGCGCCTCGTACGTCGAGACCGCGTTCGGGCCGAACCGCAGCCCCGACGCGGGCTCCGCGAGGACCGGCCATCCCGCCGCCTCCGCCAGCGCGTGCACGCCGGCGGCGTCCACCTCGCCGGCGCCGGCGAGCACGAGGCCGCGCTCGATCGACGCCGCTCGCTCCGCAACCCACTCGACGTCGCGCGCGCCCGGCACCACCGGGCCCTGCGACACCCGCGTCCAGGGACGTCCGCCGGGGCGGCCGGAAAAGTCGTGCGCGACGTCCTCGTCCGCGCCGGCGACCAGCGGTTCGCGAAACGACACGTTCAGATGGACGGGCCCCGGGTCGCCTGCGGCGGCCTCGGCCCACGCGCGGCACGCGAGCGAGCGCCAGTAGGCGCCGGCGCCCGGCCGGTCCTCGGGCACCCCGGTCTCGCAGAACCAGCGGGGCAGCGCGCCGTAGATCTTGACCTGGTCGATCGTCTGGTTCGCGCCCGTCCCCCTCAGCTCCGGAGGCCTGTCGGCGGTCACGACGATCAGGGGCACCGACCCGGCGGACGCCTCGGCCACGGCGGGCGCGAAGTTCGCGGCCGCGGTGCCGGAGGTCGAGACGACGGCGGCCGGAGCTCCCGTGGCGCGCGCGATTCCTAGAGCGAGGAACCCGGCCGACCGCTCGTCGATCGAGACGTGCGTGCGCAGGCGGTCGTCGCCCGCGGCCGCAGCCGCGAGCGGCGTCGAGCGCGAGCCGGGGGAGAGGCATACGTGGCGCGTCCCGCAACGGACGAGCTCGTCGAGCAGGGCCGCGGCGGCCGCGCCCCCCGCGTTGCGGCCGCTCACCGCGCCGCCTCGGCGGCGCGCAGCCGGTCGATCAGGGCCTCTCCCTCCGGGTCGCCGGTGACGTCGAACGGCGCCAGCGCGTCCTCGTCCACGTCCGGCCGCCGCACCGCGAGCGCGCCGTCCCGCGGCACCAGCGGGTCGCGGGTGACGTCGCCGGCGAGCAGCGACTGGGTCCCGAGCCCGCACGCGTACGGGAGCTCCGGCAGCGCGGCCGCGAGCGCGAGCCCGGCGGCGAGCCCCACCGACGTCTCGACCGCGGACGAGACCACCGCGGGCCGGTCTGTTGCTTCCGCGACCGCGAGGCACCGCCTCACGCCGCCGAGCGGCTGGACCTTCAGCACGATCAGGTCGGCCGCCGCGAGGCCCGGTACGTGGAGCGGGTCGGGCGCCTTGCGCAACGATTCGTCGGCCGCCAGCGCGACGTCCACGCGGCCGCGGAGCTCGGCCATCTCCTCGAGCGTCGCTACGGGCTGCTCGACGTACTCGAGGTCGTAGCGCGCCAGCGCGCTGATGCGGCGGGCCGCCTCGTCGACGTCCCACGCGCCGTTCGCGTCGACACGGATGCGCCCACCGGGTCCCAGCGCGTCGCGCACCGCCTCGACGCGCGCCTCGTCGTCACCGTCCGCCACCTTGACCTTCACGGTCGTGCAGCCGGACGCGACCGCGATCTCGTGTGCTCTCGCCGGAGGCACCGCGGGGACGATCGCGTTCACCGGAACCGACTCGCGCACCGGCGCCGGCCACGGCTCGGCAGCGGCCTCGAGCGCGGCATCGAGCCAGCGCGCGCTCTCCGCCGGCCCGTACTCCGGGAACGGCGAGAACTCGCCCCAGCCGCGGGGGCCGCGGACCAGGACGCCGCTTCTCTCGCTCACGCCCCGGAAGCGGACGCGCAGAGGGATGCGGAACGGGACGAACGTCAGCGCCACAGCAGCGCTCCGGCCGCGACCCCGAACGCGAGGTGGAGCAACGAGGTGCGCACGAGGCAGCGGACGAGCGCCGCCCCCTCGGCCGCGTCGACGTCTCGCACGAGCGCGACGCCGGGCACGACCAGGACCAGCAGCGCGAGGGCGCGCTCGGGGTGAGGCGCGGCCGCGGCGACGAGCGCGAGCGAGGTCGCGGCCGCCGCGAGGAGGCCGGCGAACAGGCGCCTCGTCCCGCGGTCCCCGAGCCGCACGGCGAGCGTCCGCTTGCCCGCCGCCTCGTCCGTGCCGATGTCCCTGAGGTTGTTCACGACGAGGATCGCCGTGGCGAGCAGGCCGACGGTGATCGAGACGGCAGCGGTCACGGCGGGAATCGTCCCCGCCTGCACGTACGCGGATCCCGTCGTCGCGACGAGCCCGAAGAACACGAACACGAACGCCTCGCCGAGGCCGGCCGACGCGTAGGGCCGGGGCCCCCCCGAGTACGCGAGGGCCGCCGCGATCGACGCGGCCCCCACGAGCAGCAGCTCGGGACCGACCGCGACGGCCAACGCGCTGCCGGCCGCGGCGGCGACGGCGAGCGCGACCCCGATCGCGATCCGCATCCGGGAGGGACGCACGAGCCCGGACGCGGTGACTCGTCGCGGGCCGACGCGCTCGGGCGTGTCGATGCCGCGCACGCCGTCGAAGTAGTCGTTCGCGTAGTTCACGGCGACCTGCAGCGCGACCGATACGACGAGCGCGGCCGCGGCCCTCCACGCGATCACGCGACCGGCGGTCGCCGTCCCGACGAGGACGGGCACGACGGCGGCCGGAAGCGTCCGGGGCCGCGCCGCCTCAACCCAGATGCTCATCGCGTCCGGCAGTCCCGGCGGCGCGGCGCCGGCATCCTCAGGGACGCTTCGGGAACTTGTCGAACCGCGGCGCGCGCTTCTCGAGGTACGCGTTGCGCCCCTCCTGCGCCTCCTCGCTCATGTAGTAGAGGAGCGTCGCGTCGCCGGCGAGCTGCTGGATCCCGGCGAGGCCGTCGGTGTCGGCGTTGAACGCCGCCTTCAGCAGGCGCAGCGCGAGCGGGCTCATCTGGAGGATCCGCCGTGCCCACGCGACGGTTTCCTCCTCGAGGCGCTCGAGCGGCACGACCTTGTTCACCAGCCCCATCGCCAGCGCCTCCTGCGCGTCGTACTGCTCGCACAGGTACCAGATCTCCCGCGCCTTCTTGTGGCCGACCATCCGCGCGAGGAGGCCCGCGCCGTACCCGCCGTCGAACGACCCCACCTTCGGCCCCGTCTGGCCGAAGCGCGCGTTGTCGGCCGCGACGGTGAGGTCGCAGACGACGTGCAGGACGTGGCCGCCCCCGATCGCGTACCCCGCGACCATCGCGATCACCGGCTTGGGCAGACGTCGGATCTGCACCTGGAGGTCGAGGACGTTGAGACGCCCGACGCCCTGCGCGTCCTTGTAGCCGTCGTCGCCCCGGACACGCTGGTCGCCGCCGGAGCAGAACGCCTCGTTCCCCGCGCCGGTGAGGATGACCACGCCGATCGAGGGATCGTCGCGGGCGGCGTTGAAGGCGTGCTGCAGCTCGAACAGCGTCTGGGGGCGGAACGCGTTCCGCACCTCCGGGCGGTTGATCGTGATCTTCGCCATGCCGCCGGCTCCGCCGAGGGCGGAATCGGGATTCTCTTTGGAGCTCTCGTAGAGGATGTCCTCGTACGCCCCGGATCGCTCCCAATCCATGAAGTGATTGCTCCTGAGTGATTAGTCGTACGATCACGATTACGGTAGCAGGTGGTCATGGATACCGGTGAGCAGGACCTCTACGCGCTGAGGTGGCCTCCCGGACCCGATGCCGCCGCCGCGTTCGAGCGGCTGTGGGAGAAGGGCGTCGCGATCCTGCCCCTTCGCCCGGACCTCCCCGGGAGGGCGGCCCGACGGCTGCTCGAACGGGCCCGTCCCGCCGCGCTCGTCGAGCCGGGCGGCGTCACGCGCCTCGACCGCGGCCGGCCCGTCCGCGCCGGCACGGCTCTGTGCGTCCCGACCGCGGGCAGCACCGGGGAGCCGAAGCTGGTCCTGCTGAGCCACGCCGCCGCCGAGGCGTCGGCGCGCCTGACGAGCGCGCGCCTGGGGCTTGCGGACGAGCGGTGGCTGTGCGCGCTCCCGCTCGACCACGTCGCCGGCCTGATGACCCTCGTCCGTGCCCGGGTGTCGGGGGCGGAGCCCGTGGTCCTCCGGGGGTTCGACGCCGCCGCGGTGGCGGGCGCGGACGCCGACCTGATCTCTCTGGTCCCGACGATGCTCGAGCGGCTGCTGGCCGCGGGCGCCGACGTCGCCCGGTGGAGGTGGATCCTGCTCGGGGGCGCCGCCGCGGCGCCCTCGCTGCTGGAGCGGGCGCGGGGCGCCGGCGCCAGGATCGTCCGCACCTACGGGACGACCGAGACGTGCGGCGGGGTCGTCTACGAGGGCGTGCCGCTGGACGGCGTCCGCGTGGAGATCGACGCCGGCGGGGTCGTCCGGCTGCTCACGCCGACCGTGATGGACGGGTACCGCTTCGATGACGCGGCGACCGCGGCCGCCCTCGACCGCGGCTGGTTCGTGACGGGGGACCTGGGCGAGTGGGCGGACGGGAGGCTCCGCGTCCTGGGCCGCGCCGACGACCTCATCGTCACCGGCGGCGAGAAGGTCTCGCCCGTCGAGGTCGAGTCGCTGCTCGCTGCGCACCCGGCGGTCGCAGACGTCGCGGTCGCGGGACGCGCCGACGACGAGTGGGGCGAGCGCGTGGTCGCGTACGTGGTCCCGGCTCCCGGGTCGCGCCCCACCCTGGACGAGCTGCGCGCCCACGTCGCGGCCGCGACCGCCCCTTACAAGGCCCCGCAGGAGCTCGTGCTCGTCGACGAGCTGCCCCGCCTGCCCTCGGGCAAGGTCGCGCGGGCCTCCCTGCCGTCGGGGCCGTGACGGAGGGGGGGTTCGAGCCGGCCGCCGGGCGGGGTACAACGGAGTCATGAGGGTCTTTCGCACCGCGGGATGGACGGCCGGCGCCGCCGCGCTCTTTCTGCTGCTCGCGGCCTGCTCGGACCCGCAGGGGACCGAGCCCGGCGATGCCGCGGCGCCCGCTTCCCCGGCCGGCGAGGGGACGGGCGGCCCCGGGGACGGCGGCTCGCGCGGGGACGGGAAGTCGTCCGGGGGCCGCGACGGCGCCGGGACATCGGGCAACGCCGGCGGCGGTGGCGCTGCCCCCGGGACGGGCGGCGGCGGGGCATCGGGAGACGACGGCGGCTCCGGCGGGGGCGACGCGCCGGCTTATCCGGCCGCGGGCGAGTACACCTACGCGCAAGAGGGGTCCGAGGAGTTCTGCCAGGGCCCGCGCTGCGAGAAGCGCCGGCTCCCGGAGACCCAGACGGTCGAGGTGACGTACGCGGAGCGCGCCGAAGAGAGCGCGACGGTCGTGACCGAGACGCGCTCGTCCGACGGCCAGAGAATGACGACGACCACCCGGTACACGCCCGACCGCGCCCTCATCACCAAGGTGGTGGTCGAGTTCTCCTACGGGAGCTTCGACATGACGCAGACGTACGAGCCGCGGCCCCCGGTGGAGGCGCTGCAGTTCCCGCTGAAGGCCGGCAAGAGGTGGAGCGGCAGCTGGGAGGCGCGGACGTCGGGCGACTACACGGTCCGGGTCGTCGCCGTCGAGGACTTCGAGATCGACGACGTCCCGACGAAGGTCTACCGGATCCGGAGCGTCACGAACTTCAGGGGCGAGTTCACCGGCCGCGCGCAGACGACGCTGTGGCTCGACTCCCGCACGAAGAGCCTCATCAAGACCGACGGCAAGATCGCGGTCGCGAGCGGGTTCGGCGAGTACACGAGCAGCTTCGAGACGCTGATCCAGCACGGCCCCGGGTATTGAGCTCGGCAACCGCAAGGCCGCGTCTCCCCGAATGGGACGACTCACCCGGCGTGCCGCGGCACACGGCCGCGCGCGAGCGAGAGCTGTCGCTCCTGGGCCTCGTCGCGGCGGCCGGCATCGCCGGAGCCGCCCTCGCGGGGCTCGCCCTGGGCTGGATCGGCGTCGCGGCGTTTGCGGCGGCGTTCGCCGGCGCGATCGTCTGGACCGTGTCGAACTCGGGCCGCGGGATGCTCCGGCGCGAGCGCGCCGTCCGCGTCAGGTCCGGCACGTCGCCGCGACTCGAGAACATGGCGGAGGGGCTCGCCGAGCAGACGGGGATCGCCGCCCCCGAGCTCTGGATCGTCGACGACGACGCGCCCAACGCACTGGTCTGCTTCACGAAGCGCCCCGCGCTCGCGGTCACGCGCGGTCTGGTCGAGACGTACACGCGCACCGAGCTCGAGGCGGTCGTCGCCCATTGCCTCGTACGGATCGCGCGGACGACGACGCCGCTCGCGCGGACGCTGCTCGCGCTGTCGTACGTCTCGCCCCGGTTCGGCGTGGCCGTCGGCGGCGCCGACGACCTCGCGGCGGCGGCCGTCACCCGCTTTCCGCCGGCGCTCGCGTCGGCGATCCGCAAGGCGGTGCCGCGGCGCGGCAGGGGTGCCGCGTTCTGGTTCGTCGCCGACGCGCGGGTCCACGTCCCTCGGGACGAACGCGTGGGGGCCCTGCTCGATCTCTAGCCCCGGCCTTATCCTGGGGACCGAAGGAATCGCAGCGAAAGGATCCCCCGATGTCGGAGACCACCCGGGAGACCGGCGGCCAGCGCGTCAAACGAGGGCTCGCCGAGATGCTGAAGGGCGGCGTGATCATGGACGTCACGACGGCCGAGCAGGCGAAGATCGCCGAGGAGGCCGGAGCCGTCGCGGTGATGGCGCTCGAGCGCGTGCCCGCGGACATCCGCGCCGAAGGCGGCGTGGTCAGGATGGCGGACCCCGAGAAGGTCGCCGCGATCATGGAGGCCGTGACCATCCCGGTCATGGCGAAGTGCCGGATCGGGCACTTCGTCGAGGCGCAGGTCCTCCAGGCGATCGGCGTCGACCACATCGACGAGTCCGAGGTGCTGACGCCGGCAGACGAGAGCAACCACGTCGACAAGTGGGACTTCGACGTCCCGTTCGTCTGCGGCGCGACGAACCTCGGCGAGGCCCTGCGCCGGATCGGCGAGGGCGCCGCGATGATCCGCTCGAAGGGCGAGGCCGGCACGGGCAACGTCGTCGAGGCCGTCCGCCACATGCGGTCGATCACCGGCTCGATCAGGCGGCTCTCCTCGGTCGGGAGCGCGGAGCTGATGTCGGAGGCGAAAGAGCTGCGCGCGCCGTTCGAGCTCGTGCGCGAGGTCGCGGAGACGGGGGCGCTCCCGGTCGTCCTCTTCACCGCCGGGGGCATCGCCACGCCGGCGGACGCGGCCCTGATGATGCAGCTCGGCGCCGACGGCGTCTTCGTCGGCTCCGGGATCTTCAAGTCCGGCGACCCCGCGGCGCGCGCCCGCGCGATCGTCGAGGCCACGACCTATCACCAGGACCCGGGCATCGTCGCCAAGGTCTCGCACGGTCTCGGCGAAGCGATGGTCGGCATCAACATCCCGGACATCCCCGAGAGCGGCCGGCTGGCGAAACGAGGCTGGTAGCAAGGGTGAAGATCGGCGTCCTCGGGCTGCAGGGCGACTTCCGCGAACACGCTCACGCGCTCGAGGCCGCCGGCGTGACGCCGCTGGTCGTGCGCCGCCCCGAGGAGGTCGCCGGGATCGACGGCCTCGTGATCCCGGGCGGCGAGTCCACGACCATCGGAAAGCTGCTCGACCGGTTCGGGCTGCTCGAGCCGCTGCGCGAGCGCGCCGGCGAGGGGATGCCGCTGTACGGCACCTGCGCGGGCCTGATCCTCATGGCGAGCGACGTCGCCGGGCCGCAGGACGCCGCCCACCGCCTCGGGGTGATGGACGTGACCGTGCGCCGCAACGGGTACGGGCGCCAGGTGGACTCGTTCGAGGCGGACCTGGAGGTGGACGGTCTCGACGCCCTCTTCCGCGCGGTGTTCATCCGCGCGCCCGTCGTGGAGCGCGCCGGCGACGGCGTCGAGGTGCTCGCGTCGCTCGACGGCCGTCCCGTGCTCGTGCGCGAGGGACGCATGCTGGGGTCGGCGTTCCACCCCGAGATGACGGGCGACAATAGGGTGCACTCGATGTTCGTGGAGATGGTGAGCGAGTAGATGTCCGGTCATTCGAAGTGGTCGACGATCAAGCGCAAGAAGGGCGCGGCCGACGCGCAGCGGTCCAAGACGTGGGCGAAGCTGCTGCGGTTCGTCGAGGTCGCCGCGCGCGAGGGCGGGGGCAACCTCGAGGCGAACCCGACGCTCGCGACGGCCGTCCAGAAGGCGAAGAGCAGCTCGGTCCCCAACGAAAACATCACGCGCGCGATCAAGCGCGGGACCGGCGAGCTGCAGGGCGAGTCGTACGAGGAGGTCTCGTACGAGGGCTATGGGTCCGGCGGCGTCGCCGTCCTCGTCCGCTGCCTCACGAGCAACCGCAACCGCGCCGCGCAGGACGTGCGCAGCACGTTCAACGGCAACGGCGGGAAGATGGCGGAGCCCGGCTCCGTCGCCTGGATGTTCGAGACGAAGGGCGTTCTCGTGATCGCGAGCGACTCGATCTCGGAGGAGGACGCGTTCCTGGTCGCCGTCGACGCGGGGGCCGAGGACGTGCGCGCGTCGGAGGAGAGCATCGAGGTGGTGACCCCGCCCGAACGGTTGAAGGCGGTGCAGGACGCGCTCGAGGATGCGGGGGCCGGGGTCGAGTCGGCCGACCTCACCGAGGTGCCGAGATCGACGATCCCCGTCGAGGGCTCCGACGCGAAGAAGGTCCTGAACCTCGTCGACGCGCTGGAGGAGCTCGACGACGTGCAGGACGTGTACGCGAACTTCGACATCTCGGACGATGTCCTCGCCACCCTCGCTTCCTAGCGACCCGCGGCTGCGCGAGGTCGCCGAGCAGATCCGCGCGACGAGGTGGGCCGCGTCGATCGTCGACGCGGACTACCGGCTCGTGTGGGTCTCCGAGGAGATGGCGAACCTGCTCGGCGAGCACGACGAGGGCAAGCTCGGCTACGGCAAGCACCTCGTCGAGGCGATGGTCGGAGAGACGTGGACCCGCGCGATCACCGAGGAGAGCTGCATGGAGTCCATGGCGAACGAGCTGCCGCTGATGATCGAAGGCACCGAAGGCGGCAAGGAGGCGCTTCTCGAGATCGTCGCCGGCGCCGCTCCGCTCGCGTTCGAGGGCAGCATGGTCACCGACGAGCTCGTCCAGAAGTTCCTCGAGATGGAGCCCCTGCGCCCGCCCCCTCTCTGGACGAGCGACATCGAGTTCGTCCAGAGGGACCTCCCGCCGGTGAAGGTGACCGAGGTGCAGATCAAGCTGTACGACAAGGCGACGGACGACTTCATGGGCCGCGCGTTCCTCTACGGCCCCGCGCTTCCGGCCAGCGTCCTGTCGCTCGTCGCGCGGGGCGACGAGGAGATGTTCCAGAGGATGAAGCGCCTCGTCGACCCGGGCCGGCGCCAGGCGGCGGTCCTGTTCGCCGACCTGCAGGCGTCCTCGGTGCTGTCGCGCCGGCTGCCGAGCTCCGCGTACTTCAAGCTCGTGCGCGCGATCACGACGGCGATGGACGAGCAGGTCGTGAGGAAGACCGGGATCGTCGGCAAGCACGCGGGCGACGGGGTGACCGCGTTCTTCCTGGCGGACGACCTCGGCTCCCCGTCGGGAGCGGCGCGAGCTGCGATCGAGGCCGGCCGCGCGATGATCGAGAGCACGCGTGCGGCCGCGCGCGAGATCAAGGACGAGACGGGGCTGCTCGAGCTCGACGACTGCCTCGTGAACGTCGGGATCCACTGGGGGGGCGCGCTCTACATGGGGCAGCTCGTCACCGGCGGGCGCCTCGAGGCGACCGCGCTGGGCGACGAGGTGAACGAGGCGGCACGCATCCAGGAGACGGCGCGGGACGGGCGGCTCCTGGCGTCGAAGGCGCTCGTGGAACGACTGACCGACGACGACGCGCGGGCGATCGGGATCGACCCCGATGCGGTGCTGTACAAGACGGTCGCCGACACGCCGGAGGCGACGCCGAAGGCGGTCCGCGACGCGGGGGGCATCCCCGTGACGCCGCTCTAGGCGAACGCCGTCGCTTCGATCTGCGCCCGCGGGCTCCCGGGAGCTTTTCCGAAAGTCTTCCGAAGAGACCAGAGGGTTCTGCGCGCGACGGCGCCTCGAGCCGGAGACGGCGCTCGCCGGCCGCGGCCAACCTCGCGGTGACGAACCAGAATCGGGGGGAGCGAGCCCCCGGAAAACCGGCTCCGGCGCCGCCCGTCGCGGTAGCGTGCGAACAGGTGTTCGCCAACGGGTACGGCCTCTGACAGGTGGCCTCGAAGACGAAGGAGCTGCGACCGTGCGCGTCCTCGGGATCGATCCCGGCTTCGCGACGACGGGCTACGGCGTGGTCGAGCGCGTGGCGGGGTCGCTTCGTCCCGTCGCGCTCGGCGCCGTGCGTACCCCGGCGTCTCTTCCGCAGGCGGGGCGTCTCGCGTACCTGAGGACCTCGCTTCTCGACGTGCTGAGCGCGACGTTGCCGGACGTCGTCGCGATCGAGCGCCTGTTCTTCAACTCGAACGTCCGCACTGCGATGTCCGTCGGCCAGGCGTCCGGCGTCGCGCTCGCCACCGCGGCCGAGGCGGGGCTCCAGGTCGTCGACTACACCCCTCCCGAGGTGAAGCAGTCGGTCGTCGGCGTCGGCAACGCGACCAAGCACCAGGTCCAGGCGATGGTCGCCGCGCTCCTGAAGCTCGACGCCCTCCCCACCCCCGCGGACGCGGCCGACGCATGCGCGCTGGCGATCTGCCACCTCCACCGCACCGGGCTGAGCGGCGCGATCGCGCGGGCGCAGCGAGAGGCGACGGCATGATCGGGTTCCTGCGCGGGAGCGTCGCGGCGCGCACCGCCGACGGCTGCTTCGTGGACGTGGCCGGCGTCGGGTACCGCGTCGCCTGCTCGGCGACGACGCTCGCGGCGATCCCCCACGAGGGCGCGGAGGTGCGGCTGTGGACGCACCTGCACGTCCGGGAGGACGCGCTCGCGCTGTTCGGCTTCGCGACCGAGTCCGAGCAGCGGATCTTCGAGGCGCTGCTCGGCGTCGCCGGCGTGGGCCCGAGGGTCGCTCTGCAGGTGTGCTCGGCGTTCGCGCCGGACGCGCTGCGCAAGGCGCTCGTCACCGACGACGTCGCCGCGCTCGCCTCGGTGCCGGGCATCGGGAAGAAGACCGCGCAGCGGATCGTCCTCGACCTGAAGGAGAAGCTCGCCCTGCCGGACCTCGAGGTCGTCGGCGTCCGGCCCGACGCGCTGTCGAAGGCCCGCTCCGCGCTCGAGAACCTCGGCTACTCGGCCGGCGAGGTCCGGGTCGCGCTGAGCGAGGTCGGGCCGGCTCCGGACGACCCGGTGGAGGCCGTGATCAAGTCCGCCCTGAAGGTCCTCGCCTGATGACCGAGCCCGCCGGTCGGCTCGGGGAGCGGGGCGAGGAAGGCGTCCTGGCGAAGGTCGCCGACGCCGAAGACCGCGAGGCGGCCCGGTCGCTGCGGCCGCGGCGCCTCGACGAGTTCGTCGGCCAGCCCGAGCTGAAGGAGCACCTCGCGATCGTGCTCGAGGCCGCGCGCGCGCGGGACGAGCCCGCCGGGCACCTGCTGCTGTCCGGGCCGCCCGGGCTCGGCAAGACGTCGCTCGCCCACGTGGTCGCGAACGAGATGGGCGCGGCGATACGGCCGACGTCGGGACCGGCGCTCGAGCGGGCGGGGGATCTCGCCGCCATCCTCACGAACCTCGAGGACTCGGACGTGCTGTTCGTCGACGAGATCCACCGGCTGCCGCGCACGGTCGAAGAGGTCCTCTACCCCGCGATGGAGGACTTCCAGCTCGACCTCGTGATCGGGAAGGGCCCGAGCGCGCACACGATCCGGCTCGACCTCCCGCGCTTCACGCTGATCGGCGCGACGACGCGCGCGGGGCTGATCACCGGGCCGCTGCGGAGCCGCTTCGAGCTCTCCGAGCGCCTCGACTACTACCCTCCCGAGGACCTCGAGAAGATCGTGCGGCGGTCGGCGGCGATCCTCGCCGTGGCCCTCGACGACGACGGCGCGCTCGAGATCGCCCGGCGCTCGCGCGGGACGCCCCGTATCGCGAACCGCCTTCTCCGCCGCGTCCGCGACTTCGCACAGGTGCGGGCCGGCGGCGTCATCGACGGGGGGGTCGCGCGGGAGGCCCTCGCGGTGTTCATGGTCGACGAGAAGGGGCTCGACAAGACCGACGGCGCGATCCTCGACGTCCTCGTCCGGCGGTTCGGCGGCGGCCCGGTGGGTCTCTCGACCCTGGCCGTCTCGGTGGGCGAGGAGCCCGACACGATCGAGGACGTCTACGAGCCGTTCCTCATGCAGCTCGGGCTCCTGCGCCGGACGCCGCGGGGAAGGGTCGCGACCGCGGCCGCGTTCGCGCACCTGGGCGCCGCGCCCCCCGAGGGGAGCGCGGCGGCGCGGCTGTTCGAGAGCTAGCCCCGTCCCCCCGGTAGGATGGTCGTCCGAGCCGCCGAGAAGCGGCTCTGTTCGCGTGGGCGCACCCCTTCGGAAGGAAGTGAGTCGTGGAACAAGGTCTGAGCCAGGTCATCCTGCTGGGCGTCCTCATCGCGGTCTTCTACTTCGTGCTGATCCGGCCGCAGAAGAAGAGGGTCCAGCAGCACCAGAAGCTCATCGGCAGTGTCGACGTGGGCGACGAGATCATCACGATCGGCGGTCTCTACGGAAGGGTGACCGCGGTAGGCGACGACGACTTCGAGCTCGAGCCGGCGCCGGGGACGAGGATGCGCTTCGTGAAGTCGGCGATTGCGCGGCGCGTGACCGAGGAACTCGAAGCCGAGGACGAAGACGCGCCGGACGAGACCGCGGCGGACGCGGGAGAGCCGGGGGCGTGACCGAGAGGGCCGGCGATCCCGCGGGCGCCGGCCTCGAGCCGGAAGAGCCGCGGCCCCTCGAGCCGGCCGCCGGCCCGGAGCCGATCGAGGGGGCGTCGTCGATCGGGCTCGCCGAGCTCCAGGCGCACGAGGGCGTCCAGACGTTCATCTCGCTCGCCGACAGGTACCTGGGCGAGCTCGGTTACACCGAGCACGGCTTCCGCCACGCCGGGCTCGTCGCGAAGATCGCCTACAACGTGCTGCACCGGCTCGGCTACGACGAGCGCATGCAGGAGCTCGGCGCGATGGCGGGTTACCTCCACGACATGGGCAACTTCGTCTCGCGGACGATGCACTCGCAGACGGGGGCCGCGATCACCTACGGCATCCTGCGCGACCTCGGGCTCCCGTACGGGGAGGCCGGCGTCGTCCTGGGAGCGATCGGAAACCACGAGGAGGAGTTCGGGAACCCCGTGAACCCGGCCGGAGCGGCGCTGATCGTCGCCGACAAGTCGGACGTGCACCGCTCCCGGGTCCGCGTGAAGGACCCGCAGCTCTTCGACATCCACGACCGCGTCAACCACGCGGTGGAGCACTCGTTCCTGCGCGTGGACTCGGATGCCCGTACTCTCACCCTTGAGCTCACGATCGACACCGAGCTCGCGGGCGTCATGGAGTACTTCGAGATCTTCCTGTCACGCATGGTGATGTGCAGGAGGGCGGCGGAGTTCCTCGACTGCCGGTTCAAGATAGACATCAACGGGAGCAAGCTGCTCTAGGCACACGAGGGGACCGATGAAGACCAAGCGCCACAAGATCATGCTCGTCGTGGGGCTCGTCGTCGCGTTCGGGGGGCTCGCCGGCGTCGTCGCCGCCGGCGCCGAGCCCAGGCTCGGCCTCGACCTCGAAGGCGGGATCAGCGTCATCCTGCAGGCAACGGGCGAGGAGGTCCGCGACGACGTGCTCGACGAGACCGTCGGCCTCATCCGCCAGCGGATCGACGCCCTCGGGGTCGCGGAGCCGGAGGTGACGCGCGCCGGCAGCGACAACGTGCTCATCCAGCTCCCCGGCGTCGAGGACGAGGAGCAGGCGCTCGAGCTCATCGGGACGACCGCTCAGCTCACGTTCCGCCAGGTCCTCGAGGTCCACCAGGCGGGCGGGAAGAAGGTCCCCGAGGTCACCGAGGAGCAGGACTCGTCGGTCAACGACGCGGAGGTCGTGTACCCCTCGGCCGAGCCGGACGACGAGACGATCTACCGGCTGGCGCCGGCGAACGGCCTCACCGGCACGATCGTCGACAGGGCCGAGGCCATCCCCGAGGGGAACACGTGGTCGGTCGGCATCGACATGAACGCGCAGGGGGCCGACCTGTGGGAGGAGTTCACGTCGGAGCTCGCGTGCCTGCGCGACGAGGGCGAGCAGATCAAGAGCCAGGTCGCGATCGTGCTCGACGGCAAGGTCGAGTCCGCGGCCGGGATGCAGGACCCTGCGGCGTCGGGCGGCGGCGTCGTCTGCGGTGAGGGCATCCCCGACGGGCGGACGTCGATCACGGTCGGGAGCGAGCGGGAGGCCAAGGACCTCGCCCTCGTGCTCACGACCGGCGCGCTGCCGATCACGCTCGAGCAGCAGGAGGTGCGCAAGGTCTCGCCGACGCTGGGCCGGGAGTCCCTCAAGACCGGCCTCACCGCCGGCGCCGTCGGGCTCGCTCTCGTGATGATCTACGTGCTGCTCTACTACCGGACGCTCGGGCTCGTGATCTGGCTCGGGTTCGCGCAGTTCACCGCGCTGGTCTATACCGTGCTCGCGATCCTCGGCGAGACCGCGGGGCTCTCGCTGACGCTCGCCGGCGTCGCCGGGATCATCGTCTCGATCGGGATCGCGGCCGACTCCTTCATCGTCGCCTTCGAGCGGCTGAAGGACGAGGTCCGCTCGGGCAAGAGCATCCGCGCCGCGGTCCAGCGCGGCTCGGACCGCGCGATCAAGACGATCCTCGTCGCGGACTTCGTCACGGGGGCGGCGGCGGTGATCCTGTTCTTCCTCGCGGTCGGACCCGTGCGCGGCTTCGCCCTCACCCTGGGCCTCGCGACGGCGGTCGACGTCCTGCTCGCGTTCTTCCTGATCCGTCCCGCGATGGTGCTGCTCGGACGGACGAAGCACCTCGGCGGTGCCGCGGTCGGGGCGAACGAGCCCGCGGGGGCTACGCCGTGAGCGCGCTCGGGCGCCTCTACCGGGGTGAGACCAGGGTCGACTTCATCGGCCGGCGCAACCTCTGGTTCGCGATATCCGGCGTCGTGATCATGGTGTGCCTCGTCTCGATGGTCGTCCGCGGCTTCGACTACGGGATCGAGTTCGAGGGGGGCGTCGCCGTCCAGGCTCCCATAGCGGACGACGGGCCGGCGGCCGACCTCGACGACAACGAGGTGATAGCGGAGGTGCGCGACGCGCTCGGGGAGCTCGGGGCCGGCGGCGCGCAGATCCAGGTCGAGGAGTCGACCGAGGGCGACGAGCGCAACGTGATCGTCCAGACCGCTCAGATCGACGACCCCGAGGTCCAGCAGAGCGTGGTCAACGCGGTGAGCGAGACCGTGGGCGCTACCGTCGAGGAGACCGACAGCCAGCGCATCGGCAGCAAGTGGGGCGGCGAGATCACCGACAAGGCCATCCGCGCCCTCGTGATCTTCCTGTTCGTCATCCTCGCGTTCATCTCGTGGCGCTTCGACTGGAAGATGGGGTTCGCCGCGATCATCGCGTTGGTCCACGACCTCTTCATCACGGCCGGGGCGTACTCGCTCGTCGGGTTCGAGGTCACGCCGTCGACGGTCATCGCGATCCTGACGATCCTCGGATATTCCCTGTACGACACCGTCGTCGTCTTCGACAAGGTCGAGGAGGACGCCGACGCGTACGCGGGGACGGGCAGGATGACGTACCAGGACGCGGCGAACCTGGCGATGAACCAGGTGTTCGCGCGGTCGCTGAACACTTCGCTCACGACGCTGATCCCGGTCGCCGCGCTGCTGTTCGTGGGCGCCGGGCTCGCAGGGGCCGCGACGCTGAAGGACCTGGCGCTGGCGCTCTTCGTCGGGATCCTGGGCGGGACCTACTCCTCGATTTTCATCGCGACTCCCGTGCTGTCGATCATGAAGGAGCGAGAGCCCCGCTACCGCAACGTCCGCGAGAAGAAGCTGCGCGAGGCTCAACGCGCCGGTGCGGCGCCGCCGCGCAAGCCCGAGGTGCTGTCGCCCGCGGCCGGGACCGCGGGGAGCGTTCCCTCCCGCCCGGTCCCTACCGGAACGGCGCCGCCGCGGGCGCGTGCCGGGACCAAGAAGGCCAAACGCCGCAAGCGCCGCTGACGACCAGAGGAGGGACACGGTGCCCCCGCGGGACCACGACTGGCTGAAGGAGCACATTCGCGACATCCCCGACTTCCCGAAGCCGGGCGTCGTCTTCAAGGACATCACGCCGCTGCTCGCGAACAAGCGCGCCTTCGCCTACACGATCGACGCGATCGCGCACGAGTTCGACCGCGACGAGATCGACAAGGTCGTCGGCATCGAAGCGCGCGGGTTCATGATCGCGGCCCCCCTCGCCTACCGCTTCACGGCCGGGCTGATCCCCGTCCGCAAGAGCGGCAAGCTGCCGTGGGAGGTCGAGGCGCAGGAATACGAGCTGGAGTACGGCGTCGACCACCTCGAGATGCACCGCGACGCCGTCGAGCCGGGAGAGCGGGTCCTGGTGGTGGACGACGTGCTGGCGACCGGAGGCACGGCCGCCGCGACCGCGTCGCTCGTCGAGCGGTGCGGCGGGAAGGTCGCGGGGATCGCGACGATCATGGAGCTCACGTTCCTCGACGGGCGGGCACGTCTCGCCAACTACGAGTACCTGAGCATCATCTCGTACTGATCGGCCGCGCGACCTCGCCGCGCCCGCAAAAGGGACATAAGCACCTACCTACTGTCGGGACCGGGCACCACCCCCTACGCTCGGTCGCGATGACTGCCCCAGAGGGCCCGTCCAGGCGCCGCTCGCTCAGCTACATCCGGCTCGCCGCGTTCCTCGCATCGCAGCCGCCGGACACCGACGCGATCGAGCTGTCCATCGGAGAGATCGCGGACCTGGTCGACGAGGAGCTCCCGGCGAACGCCCGCTTCCCCTCGTGGTGGCGGAACGACCCGAAGAGGATGCACAGCCGGGCGTGGCTGACCGCCGGATGGGAGGTGGCGCGCATGGGCGGGGCGCGCGCCAGCGTCCTGTTCGTCAGAAGCGGGGACGCCGAAGCCGCCCGATAGACGCGACAATGGACGGGATGGCTGCCCCGTCCGAACGAACCGCCGCGACGCAGCCGGCGAGCGCGCCGGCCTCTCAGCCCGCGCATCCCCGCGGCGTCAAAGCCGTCCTGAAGAAGGTACGCCCCCCGAAGGCGCAGGTCGATCCCGCTCTCGAGACGATCCTGCGTGAGATGAAGGCGCGGCGGCCGAAGGGCGACTTCAAGATCGTCGAGCGGGCGTACGAGATCGCCGAGGCGGCGCACGCGGGGCAGATGAGGAAGTCGGGCGATCCGTTCATCACCCATCCGGTCGGGGTCGCGCTGTCGCTGGCGAAGCTCGGGCTCGACGACACGACGGTGGCTGCCGGGCTGCTGCACGACGCGGTCGAGGACACGCAGCTGACGCTGCCGGAGGTCGAGACCGAGCTCGGCTTCGACGTGGCACAGCTCATCGACGGCGTCACGAAGCTCGAGAAGATCCGCTTCCGCTCCGCCGAGCACGGGCGCGCCGAGAACCTCCGGAAGATGATCGTCGCCACGGCAAAGGACGTGCGCGTCCTGCTGATCAAGATCGCGGACCGCCTCCACAACATGCAGACGCTCGCGCCGCTCGCGCCGGGCAAACGCGAGCTGATCGCGCTCGAGACCCTCGAGATCTACGCGCCGCTGGCGCATCGCCTCGGGATGTACGCCGTCAAGTGGGAGCTCGAGGACCTGTCGTTCCAGACGCTCCACCCGAAGCGGTACGCGGAGATCGAGGGGCTGGTGCAGCAGCGGCAGCCCGAGCGTGAGAGGGTCCTCGACGAGGTCTGCGAGCAGATCCTCGACAAGCTGAGGGACGTCAAGATCAAAGCAGACGTCTTCGGGCGGCCCAAGAACCTCTATGCGATCTACGAGAAGGTCGTGCTGCGCGGCAAGCAGTTCGAGGAGATCTTCGACCTCGTCGGCATCCGCGTCGTGGTCGAGACCGTGAAGGACTGCTACGGCGCGCTCGGCGCGCTCCACACGCTCTTCACGCCGGTCCCGGGCCGGTTCAAGGACTACATCGCGATGCCCAAGTTCAACATGTACCAGTCGCTCCACACGACCGTGCTGGGCCCCGCGGGGCGCGTGATGGAGATCCAGATCCGCACCGAGGCGATGCACCGCGCCGCGGAGTTCGGGATCGCCGCGCACTGGCTCTACAAGGAGCAGCGCCGCGGCAAGGTCTCCGAGGACGACCTCGCGTGGCTGCAGCGGATGATGGACTGGCAGAAGGAGTCGGCGGACCCCAAGGAGTTCATGGAGTCCCTCAAGATCGACCTCTACGCCGACGAGGTCTTCGCCTTCACGCCGAAGGGCGACGTCGTCGAGCTCCCGCGCGGCGCGACTCCCGTCGACTTCGCGTACTCGATCCACACGGAGGTCGGCCACCGGACGGTCGGCGCGCACGTGAACGGCCGCATCGTGCCGCTCGGCTACGAGCTCAGCTCGGGTGACAGCGTCCAGATCATCACGACGAAGGGCCCCGCCGCCCCGTCGCGCGACTGGCTGCAGCTCGTCAAGACGCCCCGCGCCCGGAACAAGATCCGCCAGCACTTCGCGCGCGAGCGGCGCGAGGACGCGCTCGCCCAGGGCCGCGACGCGCTCTCCGCGGCGATGCGCAAGCAGGGGCTTCCGGTCGACAAGATCACCAAGAGCGACCTGTTGCAGCGGATCTCCGACGAGCTGAAGTACCCGGACCTCGAGGGGATGTTCGTCGCGGTCGGCGCCGGCCACCTGTCGCCCCAGACGATCACGACGCGGGTGATCCGGCTGTTCCAGCCCCAGGAGCAAGAGCCGGCGGACGAGGTCGTCGAGCTCCCGCAGCGCCGCCGCGCGCGCAAGCCGCGCGGGAAGGGCGTGATCGTGGAGGGCGTGGACGACCTGCTGGTGCGGCTGGCTCGCTGCTGCACGCCGGTGCCGGGCGATCCCATCGTGGGTTTCCTCACCAGGGGCCGGGGGGTATCGGTCCACCGGGACGACTGCCCGAACGCTAAGGCGCTGCAGGCGCCGGACGAGGGGAGGATCGCGAAGGTTTGGTGGGACGACCGGCAGCAAGGCACGTTCATCGTCAGCATCCAGATCGAGGCGCTCGACCGCACGAAGCTGCTGCGCGACGTCACGACGGCGATCTCCGACCACGGGATCCACATCGTCTCGTCGGCCACGCGCACGGGCCGCGACGGGATCGCGACGCTGCTGTTCACCTTCGAGCTCGCGGACCCGTCGCACCTCGAGCACGTGATACAGAGCGTGCGGCGGGTCGACTCCGTGTTCGACGCGTACCGGACGGTGCCTTCCTCGGCGCGCACCTGACCGTTCCGCAGTGACCTTCCGCTTCCACGGCCCCCTCGGCACCGTCGCGTCCTGCTGCGCGACGGCGCTCCTGGTCGCCGGCTGCACCCCCGCGGCCGACGAGCCGGACCTGCCCTCCGCGCAGCCCCCGGCGGAGGCGTTCGTCGAGGCGTGGAACGACCGCGACACGGACGCGATGGCGGAGATGCTGGTCGAGCCCGTGGAAGGCTTCAAGCGGTTCTTCCGCGAGGCGCTGCACGGCCCGGTCGAGTTCGAGGTGACGCTGGGAGAGGTCGAGGAGGGCGAGACGGAGGACCACGCCGGCGGCGCGTCGCCCCCACCTCCTTCCGCGACGGCCGGCTACGAGATCGTCTACTCCGTCGGCGGGTCGGAGGGCGAGCTACCGCTGGCGGGGGCCCTGGAGATGACGTACGCCCGCGGCGATTGGAAGGTCGCGTGGGAGCGCGACGCGATGTGGCCGGGCTTCGAGCGCGCCACGGGGATCGAGCTGTCGTACCGCCGGCCGAGGCGCGCGCCGATCCTCGACCGGCGCGGGCGCGTGCTCGCCCGCGGAGGCGCGGGGCACCGCACCTACCCGTTCGGCTCGTCGGCCGGCAGCACGGTCGGTCACGTGGGCGCGCTGACGCGCGCGCAGGCGGCCGGGTCGGACCTCTACCGGGCGGGCGACCTCGCCGGCGCGTCCGGGCTGGAGGCCGCGTTCGACGAGCGCCTCGCCGGCGACTCCGGGCTCCGGCTCGACGTCGTCCGCGGCTCGCGGTCGCTGCACACGCTCGTGAGGAGACGCCCGGACCCCGGCCGGGCGGTCAAGACGACGCTCGACATGCGCGTCCAGGCCGCCGCCGCGGCCGCCTACGGCGCGACGACCGGGGGGGCGGTCGTGCTCGACCCGTCGACCGGCGACCTGCTCGCGGTGGTCTCGTCGGCCGAGCTCGACCCGGCCGACTACGTGGGGGCGCGGGGCGTGCGGCCCTTCAACCGCGCGCTCTCCGGGCTCTACCCCCCGGGGTCCTCGCTCAAGGTCATGACGGGGGCCGCGGCCCTCGAGGCCGGGGTCGTGCGACCCGGCACCCGCCTCACGGGGCCGGCGGAGTACAAGGGCGTCCGCAACTTCGAGTCGGGAGAGTTCGGCGCGCTCGACTTCGCGACCGCCGTGAAGTTCAGCGTCAACACTGCGTTCGCGCAGATCGCGGAAGACCTCGGGGGGAAGCGCCTCACGCGCTACGCGCGCGCGTTCGGCTTCAACCGGCCGCCGGAGATGGCGCTCGGCGCCGCGACGTCGTCGTTCCCGCGGCCGGAGGACGAAGGGGACGTGATGTGGGGGTCGATAGGCCAGGCGCAGGTGCTCGCCACGCCGCTGCAGATGGCGACCGTCGCCGCGACGATCGCGAACGGCGGACGCAGGATGGAGCCGCGCGTCTCCATGCACGTGCGGCCCTCGGCCGGGCGGGTGGTGTCGCGCAAGACCGCCGCGACGATGACACGTCTGATGGAGGACGTCGTCGAGGGCGGGACGGGGACGGCGGCGCGGATCCCCGGCGTGCGAGTCGCGGGGAAGACCGGAACGGCAGAGGTCGACGTCGCCGGCAAGCGGCTGAACCACGCGTGGTTCGTCGCGTTCGCGCCGGCGGACGACCCGAAGCTCGCGGTCGCGGTGGTGGCGGAGCTCGGCGGGATCGGGGGCCGGGTCGCGGCCCCGCTGGCGCGGGCGATCCTGCAGGCGACGCTCCCGCTCGCGCCATGAGGGCGGTCGTCCAGCGGGTCGCGCGGGCGCAGGTCACCGTCGGCGACCGCCACGTCGGCCAGTGCGGCGCCGGAGTCGTCGTGCTGCTTGGGATCGCGCCGCCGGACGGCGCGGCCGAGGCCGCGTGGCTCGCGGAGAAGGTCGCGAACCTGCGCATCTTCAACGACGCCGACGGCAAGATGAACCTGTCGCTGCTCGAGGTCGGCGGCGAGGGGCTGGTCGTCTCCCAGTTCACTCTCTACGGCGACGCTCGCAAGGGCCGGCGCCCGTCGTTCATACGGGCCGCGCAGGGGCCGGAGGCCGAGGCGCTCTACGAGGACGTGGTGGCGGCGTTCCGGAGCCTCGGCGTCACGACGGCGGCCGGCGAGTTCGGGGCGATGATGGACGTGGAGCTCGTGAACGCGGGCCCCGTGACGATCCTGCTCGATTCCGACAAGACGTTCTGAGGTCCGCGCGTCGCACGCTCGTTCTGTAAAGGACTGAGCGGACGCCGGCCCCGGCGTCGTCCAAGCTCGACGAAGCCCGCGTTCGTCCGAAGGAGCCGGCGATGAGGAAGCTTCCCGCGGCAGCAGTCGTCTCGTTGCTTCTGTTCCCCTCAGCAGTCGCCGCCGCAGACGCTGCCCCCCAGTGCTCGGGGCGGTCCGCGACGATCGTGGGGACTGCCGGCGACGACTGGATCGAAGGGGGCCCGGGCCGCGACGTGATCGTCGGGCTCGGCGGGGCGGACACGATAGACGGCTTCGGCGGCGACGACGTCATCTGCGGGTCGCGCGGGCGCGACGACGTCTACGGGCACTGGGGCGACGATCTCCTCGTGGGAGGACCCGGCGACGACTACGTGGACGGCGGGATCGGCGCCGACGTCCTCCTGGGGCGCGCGGGGGGCGACGGCATGCAGGGCACCATCGGGAACGACGCGCTGCTCGGGGGCGGCGGCGGCGACTCCCTGCGAAGCGGCCGCGGCGCCGACCGCGGCCTCGGGGGCCCCGGCGCGGACTGGATCTTTGGCGGCCCCGGCTCCGACCTGCACCGTGGCGGCGCCGGCGACGACACCGTCTGGGGCGACCGCGGCAGCGACCGGATGTACGGCGGTGCAGGACGCGACCTGATCGACTTCTGCTACTTCGCTCGCGGTAGCTCGACGCGGGCTACCCACGTCGACCTGCGCGCCGGCGTCGCCCGGGGGTTCGGCGACGACGTCGTCGGCGGGTTCGAGGACGTGTGCACCGGCCTGGGCGACGACGTCGTCTACGGCACGGACGCGTCCCAGATCATCGCCTCCGGCGGTGGCGACGACACGATCTATGCCGGCGGCGGCGACGACAGGCTGCTCGCGGGGTTCGGCGACGACACCGTCTTCGGCGAGCACGGCGACGACGTCCTCGACATGAAGTGGGGCGTAGACGCGCTCGTCGGCGGGCCCGGCTTCGATCGCCTCACGGCCGTCTCCCACTACGACGGCGGCAGGGTCTACGGGATCCACTCGATGACGATCGACCTCGCGGCGGGCACCGCCGTCGTGGAGAACCCGGTCTCGAAAGACGTGACGTCGATCGTCAGCGGGATCGAGGGCGCGTACGGCAGCGACGAGGACGACTACTTCTACGGCGACGAAGCGGACAACTTCTTCGACACCGGAGACGGTGTGGACACCGCCGACGGCCGCGAAGGGGAGGACACGTGCGTGGCCGTGGAGTCGCGCGCCAGCTGCGAGCGCTAAGCGGCTCCGCCGCGGGGCTAGTCTTTCGTGACCCTTCGGGCCGCGTCCATGATCGCCTCCGGCGTCAGCCCGTACTGGAGCAGCAGCTCGTCCGGCTTCCCCGACGTCGCGTAGGTGTCGCCGATGTCGACGAACGCCATGCGCGCGGGGCTCCGCTCGGCGACGACCATCGAGACGATCGAGCCGAGGCCCCCGTGCGCGATGTGCTCCTCCGCGACCACGATCCGGCGCGTCTCGTGCGCGGCGCGCTCGATCGCGGCGGCATCAACGGGCTTCACCGTGTGCATGTCGAGGACGCGCGCGTTCACTCCCTCGTCGGCCAGCCCCGCGGCCGCGTCCAGCGCCATCGCCACCATGATCCCGTTGGCGACGATCGTGACGTCGTCGCCGTCGCGCAGCATGTTCGCCTTGCCCACGTGGAAGTCCGCGCCGTCGCCGTAGACGAGCGGGACCGCGGGGCGGCCGCAGCGGAGGAAGACCGGACCGCCGCGCTCGATCATCGCCCGCGTCGCCGCCGCCGTGCTGGGAGCGTCCGCCGGCACGATCACGGTCATCCCCGGCACCGCGCACGCGAGCGCGACGTCCTCGACCGCCATCTGCGACGGCCCGTCCTCACCGATCGAGATCCCCGCGTGCGAGCCGACGAGCTTCACGTTCTGGTTCGGGAACCCCACCGACATCCTGATCTGGTCGAACGCGTTCGCCGTGAGGAAGACCGAGAACGAGGCGACGACGGGGATCTTTCCGCACGCGGCGAGGCCGGAGGCGATCCCGACCATGTTCGACTCCGCGATGCCGACGTTGAAGAACCTGTCCGGATACCGCTCCTTGAAGTACATCGTGAACGTCGAGTTGTTGACGTCCCCGTCGACCACGACGATCCGCTCGTCGGCGCCGAGCTCGGCCAGCGCGCGCCCGAACGCCTCCCGCGTCGGGTCGCCCGTCGGGAGGTCGATCCGGGTGATCCCGAAGCTCATGAGCCGGCCCCTATCTCCTCCAGCGCCCGGGCCTCCTCGTCGGGGGGGATCGGCTTCCCGTGCCAGGCGCCCTGCTTCGCCTCGAGCAGCGAGACGCCCTTGCCCTTGATGGTGTCGGCGACGATCGCCTGCGCCCGCCCCGTCACGCCGCGCGCCCACCGAAGCGCCTTCGCCACGTCCTCGAGCGAGTGCCCGTCGATCGTCGTCACCTCGAGCCCGAACGCCCGCAGCTTCTCCTCGAGCGGGTCCAGCGGCTGTATGTCCGCGACCGCGCCCGTCTGCTGGTAGCCGTTGCGATCGACGATCAGCGTGAGGTTGTCGAGCGCGTGGTTGCCCGCGTACATCGCGGCCTCCCAGATCTGCCCCTGCTCGCTCTCGCCGTCGCCGACCATCACGTAGACGCGGTAGGCGCGCCCGTCGAGCCGCGCCGCCAGCGCGTGGCCGATCGCGATAGAGAAGCCCTGTCCGAGCGACCCCGTCGACGCCTCGACGCCGGGAAGCCGGCACATGTTCGGGTGCCCCTCGAGCGGAGACCCCAGACGGCGCAGCGTCATCAGGTCCTCGCGGGGGAAGTACCCGGCCTCCGCGAGGGCCGCGTACAGCCCGGGGGCCCCGTGCCCCTTCGAGAGCACGAAGCGGTCGCGGTCGGGGTCGTCGGGGTCGTCGGGGTCGAAGCGCAGGACGCCGCCGAAGTAGAGGACGGTGAGGATCTCGACCATCGAGAGGGACGTGGACGGGTGCCCCGACCCCGCCGCGGTCGTCGACCTCACGATGTCCCGGCGGATCCGCCTGGCAATCTCAGCTAGCTCGGTGAGGTCGTCGGTACGCGCCGCCGGCATTGCACCTCCCGTTTGCTCCTGCGGTTCGCAGGACCGTTGCTCCGCGCTTCCGTGGGGTATGAAACCACGTCATTTTTCGCGAGCTGTTCTCCGCACCTAGGATGCATGGATGCCACAGGACCCACAATTCTCGGCCCCCAGAGGGACGTACGACCTGCTCCCGCCGGAGTCGTGGCGGTGGGTCGAGGGGGTGCGGCTCGCGCTCGACACGTTCGCCCGCGCCGGCTACGCGCCCGTCGAGACGCCGGCCTTCGAGCACACCGAGGTCTTCGAGCGCGGCGTCGGCGCGACCAGCGAGGTCGTCAACAAGCAGATGTACACGTTCCTGGACAAGGGCGACCGGTCGCTGACCCTGCGTCCGGAGGGGACCGCGCCGGTCGTGCGGGCGGTCCTGGAGCACCGCCTCGACAAGGGGCCGCTGCCCGTCAAGCTCGCCTACGGGAGCTTCATGTTCCGCCAGGAGCGCCCCCAGAAGGGCCGTTTCCGCCAGTTCTTCCAGGTCGGGATCGAGGCCATCGGGACCGACGATCCCGCGGTCGACGCCGAGGTCGTCGAGGTGGGGGCCCGCTACCTGAGGGCCATGGGCGTCGAGCCCACGCTGCTGCTGAACTCGATCGGGCATCCGTCCGAGTCGTGCCGGGGGGGCTACGTGAAGCTCCTGGCCGACTGGCTCCGGGACCGCGCCGGCGACCTCGCGCCGGTCGACCGCGAGCGGGCCGAGACGAACCCGCTCCGGACGTTCGACTCGAAAGAGGAGCGGACGATCTCGGTGATGAGGGACGCTCCGCTCATCAGCGACCACCTCTGCGAGGGCTGCGCCGGGCACTTCGCCGGCGTGACGGCCCTGCTCGGGGAGGTCTCGGTCGACTACGAGCTCGAGCCCCGGCTCGTTCGGGGGCTCGACTACTACACCCGCACCGCGTTCGAGTTCGTCGCCGGCAACATCGGGTCCCAGAGCGCGGTCGGCGGCGGCGGACGGTACGACGGGCTCGCGGAGTCGCTCGGTGGCGATCCGCTGCCGGGGATCGGCTTCGCGCTCGGCATGGACCGGATCCTGCTGGCCGGCCGGGCGTTCGCGAGCCCCCGGCCGCGGATCGACGCGTACGTCGTCACGGCCACGCCCGACGCGCGGACGGCGGCGTTCGAGCTCGCGACCAGGCTGCGCGCCGCGGGGGCGGGGGCCGACCTGGACCTCGCCGGCCGCAGCATGAAGGGCCAGATGAAGGACGCGGCGCGCTCGGGCGCGCGGTGGGCGGTGATCCTGGGGGCGGAGGAGCTCGCCGCGGGGGCCGCGACCGTGAAGGACCTCGCCACCGGCGAGCAGGAGCAGGTCCCGCTGGGCGAGGTCGAGAGGAGAGTCGCACCGCATGCTTAGGTCCCACACCTGCGGCGAGCTGAGGGCCCGCGACGAAGGCGCGAAGGTCGGCCTGTGCGGCTGGGTCCACAGCAGGCGAGACCACGGCGGCGTCGTCTTTCTCGACCTCCGTGACACGACCGGCGTGACGCAGCTCGTCTTCAGCCCGGGGGCCTCGGACGTTCACCCCGACCTCGTTCATCCGATCCGGAACGAGTACTGCCTGCGGGTGGGCGGGACGGTCGCGCGGCGCAAGCAGGGAACGGCGAACCCAAACCTCGCGACCGGCGAGATAGAGGTCTTCGTCGACGACCTCGAGGTGCTGTCGGCGGCCGAGACGCCGCCGTTCCAGATCGACGACCACCAGGAGGTCGACGAGACGCTCCGGCTCAAGTACCGGTTCCTCGACCTCAGGCGCGAGCGCATGCAGGAGAACCTCAAGCTGCGCCACGCGATCGTCTCCGCGATCCGCCGCTTCTACGACTCCGAGGGGTTCCTCGAGATCGAGACGCCTATGCTCACGCGCGCGACGCCCGAGGGCGCGCGCGACTACCTCGTCCCCTCGCGGCTCCACCCCGGCAAGTTCTACGCGCTGCCGCAGTCCCCGCAGCTCTTCAAGCAGCTGTTCATGGTGTCGGGGCTCGACCGCTACTACCAGATCGTGCGGTGCTTCCGCGACGAGGACCTGCGGGCCGACCGGCAGCCAGACTTCACGCAGCTCGACGTCGAGATGTCGTTCGTCGACGTCGAGGACGTGTTGGACTCGACCGAGCAGATGTTCCGGTACGTGTGGCGCGAGGCGCTGGGAGTGGAGCTCCCGCCGTTCGCGCGCCTCACCTATCAGGAGTCTCTGGAGCGCTTCGGCGTCGACAAGCCGGACCTGCGGTTCGGGATGGAGCTCGCCGACCTCGGGGACGTCTTCGCCGGCACGGAGGTGAAGGTCTTCCAGTCCGTGCTCGGCGCCGGCGGCGCGGTGAAGGCGATCGCGGTCGCCGGGAAGGGAGACCTTCCGCGCAAGGAGCTGGACGCGCTCGTCGAGGAGGCCAAGGCGCTCGGAGCCGGGGGCCTCGTCTGGATCGCGGTGACGGGGGCGGGCGGGGAAGGCACCGGCCTCAGGTCGCCGATCGACAAGTTCTTCACCGACGACGAGCGGCAGGGGCTGCTGAAGGCGACGGGCGCCGGCGCCGGCGACCTCGTCCTGATCGTCGCCGACGGACGGGTCTCGGTCGTCTACAAGGTGCTCGGCGCGCTGCGCAACCGCCTCGCCGCGCGCTTCGGGTTCGTCCCGGAGCGCGCGAGGAGCGACCCCGACGCGTGGAAGTTCGCGTGGATCACCGACTTCCCGTGGTTCGAGCGCAACGAGGAGGAGGATCGCTGGGAGCCGATCCACCACCCGTTCACGGGCGTCGTCGAGGAGACGTTGCAGTACCTCGAGACCGACCCCGGCCGCGTGATCTCGAAGTCGTACGACATCACGTTGAACGGCTGGGAGCTCGCGAGCGGCAGCATCCGTATCCACGACGCCGCGCTGCAGCAGCGGATGTTCCGGGCGCTCGGGATCTCCGACGACGTCGCGGAGGAGAAGTTCGGCTTCCTGCTGCGGGCGTTCAAGTACGGCCCCCCTCCCCACGGCGGGATCGCGCCCGGGATCGACCGGATCGTCGCGCTGGCCGCGGGCGAGACGAACATCCGCGAGGTGATCGCGTTCCCGAAGACGCAGACGGCCTACGACCCGCTGACCGACGCGCCTTCCGAGGTCGACGAAGCGCAGCTGAAGGTGCTGCACCTCAAGAGCACGGCACCACCACCGCCGGCCACCTGAGAAGAAGATGGACCTCTTCGACAACGCGCTGGAGGAGCGGTTCGCCGAGTACGCGCCGCTTGCCGCGCGGATGCGGCCGCGCACGCTGGACGAGATCGTCGGCCAGCGCCACCTGCTCGGCGAGGGCAAGGCCCTGCGCGCTCTCGTCGCGTCGGGCGACCTCTCGTCGATCGTCCTGTGGGGGCCGGCGGGGACGGGCAAGACCACGCTCGCGCACGTGATCGCCGGGACGAGCAGCGCCCACTTCGAGCCGATGTCGGCGGTGGCGTCGGGAGTCGCCGACGTGCGGAAGGTGATCGAGGCGGCGCGGGACCGGCTCGCGCAGCAGGACGCGCTGCTGCCGGCGGTCGAGAACGGGTGGATCGTGCTCGTCGGCGCCACGACCGAGAACCCGTCGTTCGAGGTGAACACGCCGCTGATGTCGCGCAGCCTGCTGTTCCGCCTCGAGGCCCTCACCGAGGAGGACCTGATCGAAGTGCTGCGCCGCGCGCTCGGCGACGCCGAGCGGGGGATCGGCGGCCTTCCGATCGAGGTCGACGAGGAGGCGGTCGCGCACATCGCCGCGGGGGCCGGCGGGGACGCGCGCGCGGCCCTCAACGCGCTCGAGGCCGCAGCGTCGATAGCGACCTCCACCGGAGGGCGGGTGGATCTCGGGGCCGCGGAGGAGGCGCTGCAGCGGCGCGCGCTGCCCTACGACAAGTCCGGCGACTGGCACTACGACGTGATCTCGGCGTTCATCAAGTCGATGCGCGGCTCGGATCCCGACGCGGCGGTCTACTGGATGGTGCGGATGCTCGACGCCGGGGAGGACCCGCGCTTCATCTGCCGCAGGATGGTCATCTTCGCGAGCGAGGACGTCGGCAACGCCGACCCCACCGCGCTGGAGGTCGCGGTCGCCGCGCACCGGGCGCTGGAGTTCGTCGGGCTGCCGGAGGCGAAGCTAAACATGGCGCAGGCCGCCGTGTACCTCGCGCTCGCGCCGAAGTCGAACGCGAGCGCGGTCGCGCTGTGGCGGGCGGAGGCGGACCTCGAGGCGGGCCCTCTGCCGGTCCCGGCGCACCTGCGCGACAGTCATTCGCCCGCGTCGCGCTCGATCGGCGCCGGCAAGGGCTACCTCTACCCGCACGACCACGGCGGCTACGTCGAGCAGGACTACCTGCCCGAGGCGCTGAGGGACCGGCGGTACTTCGCGCCGGTCCGGGGGGCCGAGGCGGCCCTCTCCCGTTCGCGGGAGCACCGGCGAGGCGATGCTCCGCGCCCAAAACCAGATAAACGCTGACGCGCCTCTTTATCATTCGCCTGACCGGATACGGTGCCGAGACCCGGATCCGAACTTGCTCCCATAGACGCCCGGGAAGAGGTCCTCATGAGCACCCGTTCCTGCCCCCGTTGTGGGGCCGAGGTAGCCGCCGACGCCGACCGCTGCCCCCGCGGTCACTCGCTGACGCAGGGGGTGGGGGGCGAGCTCGAGGACCTGCGGGCCGAGGTGGACCAGGCGTTCCAGCTGGCGCGCAAGAAGGTCGAGACCGCGCTGTCCGAGATCGGCGGGGCGGTCGAGGAGCCGCTGGTAGAGCAGGCGCTCCGACCGGCCGCCAAGGCCGACCGGCCCCGGCCGGAGGCGCGGGCCGAGACGAGACGCGAGGCGAAGGCCGGGCCCCAGAGGGACGCCGCGGCCGCGGAGGCGCGCGCGACCCCGGTCGAGAGCCGCACCCGGAGGGCCCCCGCCAAGACGGCGACGAAGACGCAGACGGCGCGACCGGCGCAGACGGTTGATCGGGCGTCGACGACCCAGCAGCCGCCGGCGCGGCGCGAGCCGTCCCGTCAGCCGGCCGCGCAGCCGGCCGCGGCCGCCCGCACGCAGACGTCGCAGCCCGCGGCGACCGGTCGCGCGCCCACCGGGGCGGTGAGGCCGGTCGACCCCGTGGCGGCCGAGGCCCGCGCGCGGGCCGAGCGCGAGGCGGCGAAGATCCGCGCCGCCGCCCGTCACGAGGCGGCCGAGCAGCGCGCTGCGGCCGAGGCCGAGGCCGCCGAGCTCCGGAAGGCGGCGGACGTCGACGCGATCGCGCTGCGCCGCAGGGTCGACGCCGACGTCGAGAAGATGCGCGCCGCGGCGCGCCACGACGCCGAGGCGGTCCAGGCCGCTGCGCGCGTCGAGGCCGAGACCGTCGTCGCCGCCGCCCGCGAGGCCGCGGCGATCCTGATGGCGTCCGCCGAGAGCTCCGCCGCCGAGGTGACGTCGGCCGCGGAGGAGCGTGCCGCGCGGCTCGTCGCCGCGGCCGACACGGACGCGGAGGCCGCCCGGGCCAGGGCGTCGGAGCTGCGGGCCCGCGCCGAGGAAGAGGCTGCGGACGTGCGGCTGCACGCGGACCGGAAGGCCGCGGAGGTGAGGACGCAGGCCGGGCGCGAGGCCGCGGACGTCAGGAACGACGCGAAGAAGGAGGCCGCGGCCCACCGGGCCGAGGCCGAGGCCGTCCTCGCCCGCGCGGAGTCCCAGGCGGACGAGATGAGGAAGCGCGCCGAGAACGAGTCACGGGATCTCCGGACGCGCGCCGAGACCGAGGCAGGCGAGCTGCTGGCGTCGGCACGGCGCGACTCGGCCGACGCGGCCGAGCAGGCGGACGCCGCGCGGCACCTCGCGCAGACGCTTGCGGCGGAAGCCGAGGCCAAGGCCGCGGCGGACCTGCGCGCCGCTTCCGCCGAGGCGTCGAAGGTGATGGGGGAGGCGACGTCTGCGGCCGCGCGCATGACGGAGGAGGCCACGTCGGCCGCGATGAAGGTGCGCGAGGACGCCGCCGCGGCCGCGTCCAGGTCGATAGACGACGCTGCCTCGGCCGCGGCGCAGCTGCGGGAGGAGGCCGCAGCCGCAGCCGCGGCGATGACGGCAGAGGCCGAGGTCACCGCGTCCAGGATGCTGGAGGATGCGACCGCCGCAGCCGCCGCGATGCGCGCGGAGGCGCGCTCGGCTGCCGCGGCGGAGATCGACGCCGCGCGCTCGGCCGCCGCGCGCGAGCTCGACGAGGCGCGGGCGATCGCGGCCGAGGAGGTCGCCGCCGCGCGCCGGTCCGCCGACGAGGCGAAGAGCGCGGCGGAGGAGGGGGCCCAGGCGCTGCGGGCCCGCGCCGAGGAGGAGGCGACGGACATCCGCGCCCGCGCGATCACCGAAGCGGTCGACATCCGGAAGCGAGCCGACGCCGCCGCGGCCGAAGCCCGGCTCGCCGCCGAGAGAGAGATCACGGAGAGCCGCAGCCGCAGCGAGCAGAGGGCGGAGGAGCTGAAGAGCCGGGCCGGGCGCGAGGCCGCCGAGACGCGGACGAAGGCGGAATCCGAGGCTGCGAAGCTCCGCGACGACGCCGCGGACGAGGCTGCCGCGCTCCGCGCCGCCGCGCGCGAGGAGGTCGCGGCGATGAAGGCCCGCGCGGAGGAGGAGATCACCAAGCTGCGCGCCGCCCGCGAGAAGGAGGCGGACGACCTGAAGCAGCGCGCCGCCGCGCTCTACGAGCTGACGCAGAAGGAGGCGGCGGCGCTGCGCCGGCAATCCGCCGCCGAGGCCGCCGCCGCGCGCCAGCAGGCGGTCGCCGAAGCCGACGAGATCAGGCGCGTCGCGGCCGCCGACGCCTCGGGCGAGCGCAGCCGGGCCGGCGAGATGCTGCTCGAGGCCGAGCGGTCCGCCGCCGGCACGGTCGCCCGTGCCGAGGGCGAGGTCACGGCTATGCTGGCGAAGGCCGAGGCCAAGGTGGCGGGCGCGCGCGAGCTGGCGGAGCGCGAGGCCGCCGAGATCCGCTCGAAGGTCGAGCACGACGTGGCGGAGCTCCTGCAGTCGGCCACGGCCGAGTCCGAGCGCCTGCAGGAGTCGGCGCGCGCGAGCGCGACGCAGATGTGCGAGTCCGCCGAGCACGAGTCGAAGACGGCGCTCGAGGCGGCTCGCGCCGAAGCCGACAGGCTGGTCGCCGACGCAAGGGATCGCGCGCGCGACATGGTCGAGCAGGCGCATGCCGCCGTCGGGGACATCGGCGCGCGCGTGTCCGAGTTCTCGTCCGCCGTCGGCACGCTGCGCAGCTTCCTCGACGGCGCGGCGCCGGAGGCGGAGGTCGACCTCGCCGCGGCCGAGGGCGAGGCCGAGCCGGACGACGCCGTCGGGAGCGAGGCAGAGCCCGACGACGCGGCCGAGGGCGTCCAGGAGAGCGCCCCCGGCAAGAAGGCGAGGCGCAGGCTGCTGGGAGCGCCGCGGTAGTTCCGGCGCGCCGGCGCGCCCGCCCGAGGGTAGTGTCGGGCGCATGCTCAGACGACTGTTCTGGATCGCCGTCGGCGCCGCGGCCGCCCTGCAGGCCGACCGCTGGATGCGGCGGCAGCGCGATCGCTTCAGGCCGAACGCGATCACGGGAACGTTGCTCGACAAGTTGAACCAGAAGCTCGAGGAGTCGAACGCGCGAGCTTCACAGGCGCCGGCCCCCGGGCCCGGCGACCGCGTCTAGCCCCGGAAGGCGCGCCGGTGGACTCGAACACGATCCGTCAGAAGTTCGTCGCGTTCTTCGAGGAGCGCGGCCACACCCGCGTTCCCTCGTCGTCGCTCGTGCCGAACGACCCGTCGCTGCTCCTCACGAACGCCGGGATGAACCAGTTCAAGCCGTACTTCCTCGGCGAGCAGCAGCCCCCGTGGCGGCGCGCTCTCAGCATCCAGAAGTGCTTCCGCACGACGGACATCGACGAGGTCGGCAAGACGGCGCGCCACCTCACGTTCTTCGAGATGCTCGGCAACTTCTCGTTCGGCGACTACTACAAGCAGAAGGCCTGCCCGTGGGCGTGGGAGCTCGTGACGGAGTCGTTCGGGATCGACCCCGAGCTGCTCTGGGTCACGATCTACGAGACCGACGACGAGGCCTACGCCGTGTGGGCGGACGAGGTCGGGGTCCGGCCGGAGCGGATCCTGCGCTGGGACAAGGAGAACAACTTCTGGTCGATGGGCGTGGCGGGGCCCTGTGGCCCCTGCTCCGAGATCTACGTGGACCTCGGCGAGCGCTTCGGCGAGCCGTCGGAGCGCGGGCCGATCGGCAACGGCGACCGCTACCTCGAGATCTGGAACCTCGTGTTCATGCAGGACGACTGCAACGCCGCGATCGAGCCGGTGGCGGAGCTGCCCCGGAAGAGCATCGACACGGGCGCCGGCGTCGAGCGGCTAGCGCAGTTCCTGCAGGGCGTGGGGTCGATCTACGAGACCGACTCCATCGGGACGCTCGTCCGGACGGCCTCCACCCTCACGGGGAAGTCCTACGGCTCGGACGAGCGCACCGACAGGGGGCTCAGGATCCTCGCCGACCACGCCCGCTCGCTCACGTTCCTGATCGCGGACGGCGTCATGCCGTCGAACACCGAGCGCGGCTACGTCCTGCGCCGGGTCATGCGCCGCGCGATCCGCGAGGCGCGGCTGCTCGGGCGCAACGAGCCGGTGCTGCCCGACCTGATCGCGACGACGGTCGACCTGATGGCCGACGCGTACCCGGAGCTCGTTGAGCGGCGCGCCTTCGTCCTCGACGTCGCGGGGCGCGAGGAGACGCGCTTCGACGAGACGCTGCGTCAGGGGGTGAGCGTGCTCGAAGGCGAGATCGGGAAGGCGCGCGACCTCGGCGCGGGCCTCCCCGGCGACGCCGCCTTCCGCCTGCACGACAGCTTCGGCTTCCCGATCGACCTCACCGTCGAGATCGCCGGCGAGTCGGGGCTCGACGTCGACATCGAGGCGTTCGAGGTCCTGATGGCGGAGCAGCGCAACCGCGCCCGCGCGGCGCGCAAGGCCGGCGAGGAGGCGGCGTCGGTCGACGCGGCGCTGGCGCTGCTCGAGGAGCACGGCGCGACCGAGTTCGTCGGAGACGAGCACCTTCGCGGCGACGCGCGCGTGATCGGCGTCCTCGACGGCGCGGAGAGCGTGCCGGTGGCCGGGGAGGGGGACGTGGCCGACCTCGTCCTCGACCGCACGTCGTTCTACGCGGAGGGCGGGGGCCAGGTCGGCGACCGTGGCTTCATACGATCCGCGTCCGGCCGTGCGGAGGTGCTCGACACGCGCCGGATCGTGCCGGGCCTGACCGGGCACCGCGTGAAGGTCCGCGCGGGAGAGATCCGCGCGGGGGACGAGGTCGAGCTCGAGGTGGACGGCGAGTTCCGCCACGGGTGCGAGCGCGCCCACACCGCGACGCACATCCTGCACTGGGTCCTGCGCGACCGGCTGGGGGAGCACGCGACGCAGGCGGGGTCGCTCGTCGAGCCGGGCCGGCTGCGCTTCGACTTCACCCACTTCGACGCGCTCGCCGGCCGGCAGCTCGAGGACGTCTCGGGCGAGCTGCAGGCGCGGGTGGACGCGGACGACGGCGTGCGGGCGTACGAGACGAGCTACGACTACGCCCGCTCGATCGGCGCGATGGCGATCTTCGGCGAGAAGTACGGCGACTTCGTCCGCGTCGTCGAGGTCGGGGACTACTCGAAGGAGCTGTGCGGCGGCACGCACGTCGCGCACACGACCCAGATCGGAGTCGTGGTCGTGACCGGCGAGAGTTCGGTCGGCGCGAACCTGCGCCGCGTCGAGGCCCTCGTGGGGCGCGAGGGGCTGTCGTTCCTCGAGTCGAAGCTCGCGGTCCTGGCGAGGGCCGCGACGCTGCTGAAGACGAACCCGGACGACGTCGCGGAGAGGGTCGAGCGGCTCGTCTCGTCGCACAAGGAGCTCGAGCGAAAGCTCGCCGAGACCGAGCAACGGTCCATCGAGGCCGACGCGGCGGCGCTGGCCGAGACCGCGCACGACGTGGACGGTACCCGCATCGTCGTCGCGCGCCGCGACCTGGGCGTGGACGCGCTGCGGAAGCTCGCGCAGCTGCTCAAGGGGCGGCTCGGCTCCGCAGTCGTCGTGCTCGGCGCGGCCACGGACGGGAAGGCGAACCTCGTGGCCGCGGTGACGAAGGACCTCGTGTCGCAAGGCGTGTCGGCGCGAGATCTTCTCGGGCCGGGGGCGAAGCTCTTGGGCGGCGGCGCCGGCGGCAAGCCGGAGCTGTCGGTGTCGGGCGGCCCCCATGCCGACAAGGTCGACCAGGCGCTCGAGGCGGTCGCCGACCAGGCGCGGCAAGCTCTGTCCCGATGATCCTCGGCGTGGACCCGGGGGCGCGGCGGGTCGGCGTCGCCGTCGCCGACGAGGAGACGTCGTTCGCGCGGCCGCTCGAGGTGATCGACGCCGCGGCCACCGACCCCGTCCTCAGGCTGGCCGAGCTCGTGAGCGAGCACGGCGCGACTCTGGTCGTCGTGGGAAGGCCGCTGTCGCTCCGCGGGACCGAGGGCCGCGCCGTCGCCGACGCCGCGGCGTTCGCCGCGGCGCTGCGCGAAGCGCTGCCGGTCGACGTCGTCGAGCACGACGAGAGGCTGACCACGGTGATCGCGGAACGTTCTCTGCGCGCCGGCGGCGCCGGGCGCGCGGCCCGGAAGTCGCTGCGCGACGCGGTCGCGGCCTCCGTGATGCTCCAGGGCTACCTGGACGGCCGCCGGTGAGCCTCACGCGCCGGGGCCGGCTCGTCGTGCTGGTGGCGATCCTCGGCGTGATCCTGGGTGTGCCCGCGCTCGCCGCGAACGTCTACCTCCGGTCGATCGGCGTGTGGGGCGACAGCGATCCCGGCGCCACCGTGGCGATCGTCATCCCGAAGGGCGCGGGGGTGGAGGCGATCGGGAAGCTCCTCGAGGAGAAGGAGGTGATCGAGTCCGCGTTCGGGTTCCGGGT
The DNA here is from genome assembly GCA_046263255.1 of Actinomycetota bacterium. Lineage (GTDB taxonomy): Bacteria > Actinomycetota > CADDZG01 > CADDZG01 > WHSQ01 > JALZEG01. The sequence continues at coordinate 17,478 of JBHELD010000036.1, read as the reverse complement.
CGCGGCGTACCTCGACGGCGGCGCGGAGGACATCCAGGCCGGGCGGTACGAGCTGCCGACCGGGCTCACCGCGCGCGACGCGCTCGCGCGCCTCCGGAAGGCCCCTCCGGTCCCCGAGTTCGTCGACGTCACGTTCCCCGAGGGGCTGTGGCTCGAGGACTTCGCGCGGATCCTGGAGGAGGAGACGGACCTCTCCGGCGACCGGTTCCTGAAGGTCCTCTCGGCCGGACGCGTCCGCTCGTCGTTGTTGCCGCAGGGCTCGAGCAACCACGAGGGCCTGCTGTTCCCTTCGACCTACCAGGTGTCGGAGGACGACGACGAGGTCTCGGTCGCCCGCCGTCTGGTGGCCGAGATGGTGGAGCGCGTCGCGCCGCTCGACTTCGGCGTCGCCGAGGCGATGGGGTACTCGCGCTACGAGGCGATCACGATCGCCTCGATGGTCGAGGCGGAGGCGAGGATCGACTCGGAGCGCCCGAAGGTCGCGCGCGTGATCTACAACCGGCTCGAGATCGGAGAGAGGCTAGGCATCGACGCAACCGTCAACTACGCGATCGGCGAGCACAAGCTCGACCTCACGGCGTCCGAGCTCGCGATCGACTCGCCCTACAACACCAGGCTGTATCCGGGGCTGCCCCCGACGCCGATCGGCGCGCCCGGGGAGGAGGCGCTGCGGGCCGCGGCGGCGCCCGCGGAGGGCGAGTGGCTGTTCTACGTCCTGGCCGACTGCGGCGGCCGCCATGCCTTCAGCTCGAGCTACGACGAGTTCCTCGCCGACAAGGCCGCCTACCAGGCGCTCGACTGCTCGTGAAGGGGACCGGGAGCTCGAGCTTCGTCGGCATCCTCGGGTGGCCGCTCGAGCAGACGCTGTCGCCGGTGATCCACAACGTCGCGTTCCGCCGCCTCGCGCTCGACTGGACGTATCTCTCGTGGCCGGTCGAGCCCCGGCTGCTCGGCGACGCCGTACGGGGGCTGCGGGCTCTCGGCGCGCGCGGCGCGAACGTCACGATGCCGCACAAGGAGACGGTGATCGAGCACCTGGACGAGCTGTCGGGCGACGCGCGCGCGATCGGCGCGGTCAACACGATCCAGAGGGTGGGCGACCGGCTCGTGGGGCACAACACCGACGTCGACGGCTTCCTGGAGTTCCTGGCGGGCGACGCGGGGTTCGATGCCGCGGGCCGGCGCGCGCTCGTGCTCGGAGCCGGAGGCGCGGCGCGGGCGGTGATGAAGGCCCTGGACGGGCTCGGGGCGGCCGAGGTGTCGGTCGCGGCGCGCAGCGCCGAAAAGGCCGGGGCGGTCGCCGCGCTCGCGCAGCGCGCGGCCGCGCGCGTCGAGCAATGGGACGCCGCGCCGAAGGCGGCGGGGAAGGCGGACCTCGTCGTCAACGCGACGCCGCTCGGCGCCGCGGGCGAGCACGCGCTGCCGGGCACCGCGCTGCGGCCGGGCCAGTGCGTCGTCGACCTCCTCTACGTCCCGCCGTCGACGCCTCTCGTCGACGCCGCGCGCGCCGCCGGCGCGCAGGCGTGGGGCGGGCTGGGCATGCTCGTGCGGCAGGCCGCCGCGTCGTTCACGATCTGGACCGGGCAGGCCGCGCCGATCGAAGCGATGTCGGCCGCGGCGATCCACGCGATCAACGCGCGCTCGCGGGCCTTCGGCTAGCGCGCGTCCTCCTGCGGGTCGTACCCCGGCAGGAGCGCGAGCGTCGCGGGATCGCACGTGAACAGGCCGGGCGACGACTCCAGGTACGCGTCGCGCGTCGCTTCCTCGCCGGCCGCGTGCAGCAGCTCCCGCGCCACGAGCACGTGACAGTCCCCGGCCGGGGGCGGCCCCGCGTCCGCGGCCAGCGCGTCGTCCAGCGCGGCGCGCGCGTCCTCCTCGCGTCCCGCGGCCGCGTACGCGACCGCCAGGGCGCCGCGGAGGCCGGGACGGCGGTGCGCGTAGAGCTCGAGCTCCTCGTCGATCTCCGGGAGGAAGAACTCGAGCACCTCCACGGCGTCGTCCGCGCGCCCGAGCCGCACGAGCGCCTCGGCGGCCGCGATCCGCGCGCTCGGGCTGTACTCGTCGAGCGCCAGCACGCGCCTCAGCTGCACGAGCGCGGCCTCTTCTTCGGAGACGTCGTAGATCGACCACTGGTGGAGGACCCCGGCGAGCTCGCCGATCGCCTGGACGTTGGGAAAGCCGTCGAGGTACGCGAACGCGTCCTTCGTGCGTGCCAACAGACCCCGCCCGGTCCACCCCGCGTCCAGCGCCGCTCGTCCGAGGGCGAGCGCGTGCTGCCTTCGATAGGGCTCCCAACCGCGCCGGCGCAGCGCGCGCTCGAAGCCCGCCAGCGCCTCGCCGTGCCGGCCGAAAGAGGAATCCTCGACGGCGCTCAGCACCTCTGCGTCCGCCGCCAGGAGGTTGCCCCCCCACCACAGCGCCCCGGCCGGCGCCGCCACGGCTACGGCTATCGCCGCGCTGCGGCGGCCCCACCCCGCCGGACGCGCCGGCGCTGCGGCGGCGTCTTCCTCGGCGCCCGAGGTCACGCCCGCGACGCACACCCACAGCGCGAGCAGGAGCAGCGGTGAGTCGACGCTGACGAGCGACTGGACGAAGTACGCGCCTGCTCCGGCGGCGCAGCCCGCGCGTACGGCCGGGACACGCCGCCGCCCCTGCGCCAGCAACCAGCCCGCGAGCCCGGCGTACCCCAGAACGCCGAGCAGCCCGTGGTTGGCGAACTGCGCGAGCGGGACCGAATGCGGGTCGTCCGCGACGAGGTCGTCGTGCGCGAGCGCGTCGGCTGCGATCCGGTAGTGCGGTCCTTCGATCGCGTAGACGTTCGGCCCATGCCCCCACACCGGCGAGTCCGCCCCCATCGAGACGGCGGAGCGCCACCAGAACCCCCTCGCACGGGCGGTGTCGGGGACGACCCGGCTCGACGGGCCGAAGAAGAACCCGGCTAGGACGAGCCCCACGCCTGCCGCCGCCAGGGCTCCCGCCGCGAGCACCCCGGCGGCCGGAGCGGCGCGGTGCCGCTCCCGCAGCCGCAGCCCCGCGAAGAGGGCGACGCCCGCGGCACCTGCGAGCCAGCCGCCCTGAGAGAAGGCGAGGACGAGCCCGAGGACGATCGCGATCGTTGCCGCCGTCCATGCCGCGCGCGCGGCTCCCGTCGCCGGGGTCCAGACCGCGAGCGACACCGGGAGCGCGATCGCGAGGAACCCGCCGACGAAGTTGGACTGCCCGATCGTGGACGGCGCGTATTCGGCTATCGGCACGTGCAGCGGGTCCAGGCCGACCGACTGCGCCAGCCCGTACGCCGCCACCACGGCGGCCGACCCCGCGAACGCGCGCGCGGGGCGGCGGAAGTCGCCGCGGAAGGCGTCGCTCAGCAGGACCCCGGCGGCGACGACGAGAAGGATCGGAACGAGCCCGTTCAGTCGGGACTCCTCGCCCAGGAGCGCCCACCGCCTGTAGTCGGTGGCCGCCCACGCGACGGCCGCGGGCACCGCCGCGAAAGCCGCAGGGAGCCCGACCCGCGCGACCCCCGGCCACGGCGCGCCCAGCACCAGCTCCGCGATCCGGAGCCCTCCCGCGAGCGCGACCCCGGCCGCCAGCAGGGCGACCTTCGGCAGGAGGAACGCGTCGTAGGTGACGTCCCACAGGAAGAAGACCGGCGTCGCGAACACGAGCGCGAGCAGGGTCCACAGGCGCGCCGCGGCCGCCGCTCGCAGGCCGGCCCGCCTCAAGGCCGAGTCGCCCGCCGCCGATGACGCGGGAGAGGCCGACCGGTAGCCCCGGCCGTCATGGGAGCTGTGGACATGAGAGCTGTAGACGAGGTCGCGCCGGGACCGCGGCCCCCGAGGAGCTTCGGCGTGCTGGGAGTGCGCGTGGACGCGGTCACTCCGGCATCCGTCGTCGCCGCCGTCGAGCAGGCCATCGGGGCGAAGGCTAAGTCATACGTCGTCTTCTCCACCGTCAGCTCGGTCCTGAGCGCGCGCGACGACGCCCGCGTGAGGAGCGCGATGGAGGGCGCCGGCGTCGTGACGCCCGACGGGATGCCGCTCGTCTGGCTCGGCCGTCGCGCCGGGCGCGGCCGCGTCGAGCGCGTCTACGGCCCCGACTTCATGCTCGCCCTGATCGAGGCGACCGGCACGCGGCTCAGGCACTTCTTCTACGGAGGCGCTCCCGGCGTCGCGGACGAGATGTCCCGGCGGCTGGAGGCGCGGTATCCCGGCCTCGTCGTCGCGGGGACGCGCTGCCCCGGCACGACCTCCGGCACCGAGCTGATGGAGGACGACGTCGCGGTGATAAACGCCGCGCGGCCCGACGTCGTCTGGGTGGGGCTCGGGCACCCGAAGCAGGAGCTGTGGATGCAGACGCACCGCGCCGCGCTCGACGCCCCGGTGCTCGCCGGGGTGGGAGCCGCCTTCGACTTCCATTCCGGCCGCGTCAAGGAGGCGCCGGGGTGGGTCAAGCGCAGCGGCCTGCAGTGGCTGCACCGCCTGGCCGCGGACCCGCGCCGGTTGTGGCGGCGCTACCTCGTCGGCAACACCCGCTTCCTGTCGCTGCTCGCGCGCGAGCGGCTCGTGCCCGTGGGACGGTCGAGCCGGTGAGCCCCGCCGTCACCCTCGTCGTGGCGGGCGTTGCCGCCGCGGTCTCGTACGGCGCCACGCCGCTTGCCGGGCGTCTCGCCGGGATCCTGTCGATGGAGGACCGGCCCTCGGCGCGCAAGGTGCACGGGCGGGTCATCCCGTACCTGGGGGGGCTCGGCATCCTGACCGGCTGGCTGGTCGCGTTCGTCACCGCCGACGCGCTGAGGGAGTCGGCGGTGCTGCTCGCCGGCATGACGATCCTGTGCATCGTCGGCTTCGTCGACGACAGGCACGACATCAGCGAGCGGCTCCGGCTGGTCGTGCAGGTCGGCGTCGCCGTCATGGTGTTCGCCGGCGGGATCAGGATGTCTCCGCTGGACAACCTCGGCGGCTTCCAGAGCGACGCCGTCGACCTGGTCCTCACGGTCCTGTGGATCGTCGGGATAACCAACGCGTTCAACTTCATGGACAACATGGACGGGCTCGCCGCCGGAGTCGGGGGCATAGCCGCGGCGTCGCTCGGGATCGTCGGCATCGTCTTCGGCCAGCAGCTGGTCTCGCTGCTCGGGTTCGGCCTCGCCGGCGCGTGCGCCGGCTTCCTGAGGCACAACTTCCACCCGGCGCGCATCTTCATGGGCGACACCGGGAGCCTGCCGCTCGGCTTCGGGCTCGCGGTCCTGGCGGTGAAGGCCGAGTTCCCCGGCGTCCATCCCCACGTCGCCTTCGCCGTCCCTGTGATCGTCCTGGGCCTGTTCGTGCTGGACACGACGGTGATGGCCCTCGGCCGCATCCTGCGCCGCGAACCCGTCATCGGCGCCCGGCTCGATCACGTATCGCACCGTCTGCTCCAGAGAGACCTGCCGGTCCGAAACGTCGCGCTGCGGCTGTACGGCGGAGCGGGGTTGTGCGGGACGTTCGGCGTCGTCGTCGCGCTGTCGCAGCCCCCGGTGGCCGCGGCACTCGTGGCGCTCGCGGCCGTGGCGTTCGCCGGGTTCGTCGTCGGGATCGTGCGATGGCCCGTGATGCAGGTGGCGGCGCCGCCCGACTCGGCTCTCGACGCGGCTTGATGGAGACCTCTCGGAGGACGCCCTCGGGGCTGCGCGGCCGGCTGAGGTTCGCGCTCGCGTCCAGCGTCGTGGACCAGGGCCTGGCGTCTGCCGTGGGGCTCGTGCTGACCGTGGCGACCGGCCGCCGCCTCGGCGCCGGCGGCCTCGGCAGCGTCGCGTTCGCTCTCGCGGTTTACCTCGTCGCGGTCGGCTTCAACCGCGCGCTGGTCCTCGACCCGCTCTCGGTGCAGGGTGACGCGGGCGGCGAGCGCGCCGCGCTCGCCGGCTCCTGCGCGGTCGGCGTCGCCGGAACGGCGGTCATGTACGCGCTCGCGCTCCCGCTGGGGGCCGACGCGGCCGCCGCGCTGACCGCGTTCGCTCCGTGGGTCGTGCCGGCTCTCCTCGTGGACTCGCTGCGCGTCGCGGGGTTTCGTGCGGGCAAGCCGACGACCGGAGCGACGGCCGGCGCGGTCTGGCTCGTGGTGACGACCGCAGGGCTCGCCGCCACGGCGAGGGGGTTCGGCGTGGGTGACGCGGCGCTGTCCTGGGGAGCCGGAGCCGCAGCGGGTTCGATCGCGGCGTGGGCGCGCCTGCGCCACCTCCCGGCCTCCCCGCACGCCGCGTGGGCGTGGTGGAGGTCGACGTGGCCGCTCGGACGATGGCTGGCGCTCCAGACCGTGGTCTACACGACCGGGATCCAGGGCGCCCAGTTCGCGCTCGGGATCGTCGGCGGTCCTGCGGCGCTCGGGACGCTGAAGGCGGTGCAGACGCTGTTCGCGCCGCTCACGTTGCTGCTCCCCGCGGTGAACATCCCCGCGCTGCCGGTCGTCGCGCGCACGCTGCGCGCCTCGGCCGAGGCCGCGCGCTCGCTGGCGAGGCGGCTGACGATCGCGCTGAGCGCCCTCTGCGGCGGCTATCTCGCCGTCGCGCTCGCGGCGCAGGAGCCGCTGACCGAGCTCGCGTTCGGCCCGTCGTTCCACGTCCCGAACGCGGTCATGATCCCGGTCGCTCTCGGGCAGCTCGTCGTCGCCTCCGGCCTCGGAACGTTCCTGCTGTTGAAGGCGGCGGGGGACGGTCGCGGGGTCTTCGTCGCGACGGCGGTCGGGGCCGGAACGGCCCTCGTCGCCGTCCTGGCGGTCGGCGGCGCGTACGGAGCCACCGGTGCGGCGTGGGGGATCTGCGCCGGCGCCGCGGCAGCCGCCGCGGTCGCGGGGCTCTACCTCCCTGCCGCGGTAAAAGACGGAGAGCGGTCGCCGGCACGTGTGAGGATGGCGCCTACCCGTTGATCGAGGTCGGGAGGCCTCCCGGATGAGCCACCCCGGCGCACGGCGGGATACCACGACCGGGCGCCTGATCGAGCGGTACAACACGCTCACGCGGCGACCGACCGCGCACGACGCTCGATACCGCGACGTGATGTTCGCCTCGTTCGAGCGGGTCTACGCCCGGTTTCTTCCCGCAGACCCCGGCGCCGCCGTGCTCGACGCCGGCTGCGGCGAGGGCAGCCTGCTCGGCTACCTGAGGGAGCGCGGGCACCGCAACCTCGCCGGGTTCGACCTCTCCGAGGAGAACGTCGCGATCTGCAACAGGGAGGGGCTCGACTTCGTCCACCGCTTCGACGCGCTCGAGATGGACCGCCTGCCGGGAGATCCCCGCTACGACCGGATCTTCGCCCTTGACCTCCTCGAGCACATCCCGAAGGAGAAGGCGAGCACGTTTCTCGAGCTGGCGCGCGGGAGGCTGGCGCCGGGCGGGCTGCTCCTCGTGCAGACGCCGAACATGGGTTGCGTCTACGCGCAGTACCACCGGTACAACGACCTGTCCCATGAGTTCGGGCTGACGGAGAAGACGGCCCGCGACCTCTTCATGACGGCCGGGTTCGCCGACGACGAGGTCGAGGTCCTGCCGGTGTGGAACGCGACGACGCCGCTCGGCTACGCGCGCGAGGTCTACGCCCGGCTCGTCCACCACGCGGTCTTCCTTGCCGACGACAGCTCCCGTCCCCGGATCCCCACGAAGAACCTGCTGATCCTCGCCCGGCGGTGAACGTCGCGTTCGTCGGGCTCGGCGTCTACAGCCGGGAGGGCGGCATCGAACGGTTCAACCGGCGCCTGCTCGACTGCCTCGCGTCGTCCGGGCACCGCGCCCACGCCGTCGTGCTGTGGGACCGCGAGGACGAGGCCGCGGCGCGGCCCCCGCGCGTCTCGTACGCCGCGTGCGGGGGGAGCAAGCTCCGCGCCGTGCGGGCGTTCGTCCGCGTCCTGCGCCGCGAGCGGCCCGACGTCGTCCTGTACGGCCACGTGCTGCTGGTCCCGCTCGGGCTCGTCGCGCGCGTGCTGCGCCGGCGCGCGGTCAACGTCCTGATCGCCCACGGTTACGAGGTGTGGGACCGCCCCTCCGCCCCGAAGCGGCGTCTGATGCGGGCGGCGGTCGACCGCGTCGCGGCGGTCAGCGACTACACCGCGCGGGCGATGGCGGCCGCGTACGGCATGGCTCCCGAGCGCTTCGTGCGCGTGATCAACGCCGTCGACGCCGCCGGCCCCGCGCCGCGCCGCCCCGAACGCGCCGGCGACAAGCTGCTGACGGTGTCGCGGCTCAACCCGCTGGACAAGGCGAAGAACGTCGACAAGGTGATCTTGGCGATGCCGCGCGTCGTCGATCGCGCACCGGCGACCCACCTGTACGTCGTGGGCGACGGCGCGTGGCGCGGCGAGCTGCAGTCGCTCGCCGGCTCTCTCGGCGTCGCGGAGCGCGTGCACTTCCTGGGCGCGGTGTCGGACGAGCGACGCGAGGCGCTGTACGCCGGGAGCGACGTCTTCGTGCTGCCTTCGACGCAGGAGGGCTTCGGCATCGTGTACCTCGAGGCGTGGCGGCACGCGCTGCCGGTGATCGCCGGCGCCGGGGGAGCCGCCCCCGAGGTCGTGCGCGACGGGATCGAGGGCATCGTCGTGGCGCCGGCTCCCGACGCCGTCGCCGCGGCGACGCTCCGCCTGCTCGGCGATCCCGGGCTCCGGAGGGCGATGGGCGAGGCCGGCCACCGCCGGCTGACGACCTCCTACTCCGGCCGCCACTTCCGCGACGCGGTCCTGAAGATGCTCGACCGGGTCGTCGCGTCGTGATCCGCGTCCTGCTCGTCCACAACCGCTACCGCCGGAGGGCGGGCGAGGACCGGTCGTTCGAGGCGGAGCGCGACCTCCTCGGCGCGGACGAGCGGGTGGCGCTGACGCAGCACGTGGTCGACAGCAGGGAGATCGACGACTACGGGCCCCTGCAGAAGGCGGCCGTGCCGTTCCGGATGACGTGGTCGCGGCGGTCCGCGGCGGCGATCGACCGGATCCTCGCCGACTCGCCGGCGGAGATCGTGCACTTCCACAACACGTTTCCGTTGATCTCGCCGGCGGCGTACGCCGCCTGCCGGCGGCGCGGCGCGGTCGTGGTGCAGACCGTTCGCAATTTCCGGCAGTTCTGCGCGAACGGGCTCTTCTTCCGAGACGGCCACGTGTGCGAGGACTGCGTCGGCCGCGTCCCGCAGTGGCCGGGCGTCGTCCACCGCTGCTACCACTCGTCCGCGGCCCAGAGCGCGTCGGTGGTCGCGATGCAGACCGTCCATTCCGTCCGCGGGACCTGGCGCGACGGCGTCGACGTCTACGTCGTGCCGACCGAGTTCCTCGGGCACAAGCTCGCGTCGCTGCGGCTCGATCGCGACCGCATCGTAGTCAAGCCGGACGTCGTCGCCACGACCGCGGCTCGCGGAGTGGGACCGCGCTACCACGCCGCGTTCGTCGGCCGGCTCACGTACGAGAAGGGGATCTTCACGCTCCTGAGCGCGTGGCGGCGCCTTACGGAGATCCCTCTCGTGATCGTGGGAGCGGGTGAGGAGGGCCCTCGCGTCCGCGCCGAGATCGAGCGCGGCGGGCTCGCAGACCGCGTCACGCTCCTCGGCGAGACCTCCCACGGCGCCGCGCTGGACGTGATCCGCAGCGCTCGCTTCGTGGTGGTGCCGTCGCTCTCGTACGAGACGTTCGGCCGCATCGCGGTCGAGGCGTACGCGTGCGGGACGCCGGTCCTCGCGTCGCGCATCGGCGCGCTGGCGGAGACCGTCGTGGAGGGCGAGACGGGGCTCCTCGTCGCCCCCGGTGACGAGCGCGAGCTGGAGGCGGCGGCGCGCCGGCTCTGGGACGACGACACCGCCGCGCTGACACGCCGCGCCCGGGCCCACTACGACGCGGTGTACGACCCCCCGATCGTGCACGAGCAGCTCGTCGCGCTCTACCGCGAGATCGCCGGCGACTGAAGCGCGCGCGGTTCAAGGTTTCGGCGGGTCCTGCCGAAGGTGACTAGGTAATCAGGACTAGGCCCCCACCCCCCGATCAGGAGGACCCCCGTGACCAAGGCCGACCTTCTCGCGCTCGCTCTCGACGACTTCCTGGCGATCTCCTCCGAGGTCGAGGCCGCGGCCGTGGTGAGCGCCGACGGCCTTGCGATGGCCTCGGCGCTGCCGCCGAACGTCGAGGAGGACAGGCTCGCGGCGATGAGCGCGGCGCTCCTCACGCTGGGAGAGAGGGCGGCGTCCGAGCTCGGCAAGGGCGAGCTCGCCCAGGTCTTCATCGAGGGCCCTCGGGGCCACGTGATCCTCATGGCCGCCGGGCCCGACTCCGTCCTCGTCGCGGTGACGGCGCGCGGAGCCAAGGTGGGCCTCGTCCTCTTCGAGATGCGCCGGATCGCCGAGCGCGTCGCCGCGATCATGACGGCCGGCGTCTCCGATGCGCTCGACACGCCCGCGGGGATCGCGGTCGTGGGCGAGCAGGAAGCGCCCGCCCGCGACGAGCCGTCCATCGCGTCCGTCCCGAGCTGGCACTAGCCGCCGCTCGCCGCAGAGCTCAGGAGAAGCCACCGATGCTGAGAGGGACCCTCGACGACTTCACGTTGCCCGACGTGCTCCGGCTCATCGGGTCGGGCGGGCGCACCGGGCGACTCGCCGTGTCGCGCGACGCCGGCCGCGGCACCCTGCTGTTTCGCGACGGCGCGGTAGCCGGCGCGGCGGGAACCCCGCAGGACCTGACGTTCGACCTCATGAGGTGGGACGGCGGCGAGTTCTCCTGGGAGCCCGAGAACGTCCCGCCGGGACCGGCCGGCGACGCCGTGTCGGTCGACGACCTGCTCGCGCACGTCGCGCGACGGCTCGAGGAGCTGGCCGAGATCAAGACGCTCGTGCCCTCGGAGGAGGCCGTGCTCGTGATGGCGCCGCAGCCCCCCGAGGGCGCCGTCGAGATCAACATCGCCCCGGCGGAGTGGCGCGTGCTCGTGATGGTCGACTGCCGCCGGCCGGTTCGGGACATCGCCGCCGCGGCCGGCCTCGACGGCGTGGCCGCGATGAAGGTCCTCTACGGACTTGCAAGCGCGGGGTTGGTGACGCATGCCGGGGCGCCCCCGCCGCGCGAGGCCCCTTCGCCGGGACCGGTGCCGGACACGACAGACGCGTCCGACACGTCTGCCGTCTTCGACGCGGCCGGGGAAGAGGAGGTATGCGCCGCCGATCCCGAGCCCGAGGGTCTGCTGGCGGCGCCCCCCGAGGCTCCCGAGGCCGGGCCCGCGGTCGCGGCGCCCCCCGGGGCTCCCGAGGCCGGGCCCGCGGTCGCGGCGCACCCCGAGGCGGCCACGTTCGCCCCCGGGCTGGACGCGCCCCCGTTCGAGGCCTCCGGCTTCGACCGCTCGACTGCGGCACGGGAGCTCGCGGGCCTCTTCGACGCCGGCCACGACCCCGGCCCCGCGGCCGGCGGGACGTTCGTCGCCTCTCCCCCCACCCCGCCGCGTCCGCGGCGCGTGGAGGACGACGACCAGGTGACCCGGGGCCTGATCTCCCGTCTCATCGACGGGGTGAAAGGCCTGTGAGAGGCCGGCCCCGTCCCGGGATCGTCCGGAGGCGGCGCCCGGAGAGCCCTGGGGCGCGCCCGCTGAAGATCGTCGTCACGGGTCCGTTCGCCGCCGGCAAGACGTCCCTGATCCAGACGATCAGCGACGTGACGGCGCTGGGGACGGAGCGGTCGATCTCGGACGACACCGCCGCGACGAAGGAGACGACGACGGTCGCCCTGGACTTCGGCCGCATCGAGCTCGGTGCGGCCGGGTCCGGCCCCTCGCTCTTCCTGTTCGGGACGCCCGGCCAGCAGCGTTTCGAGGTCATGTGGGAGGTCCTGTCCGAGGGAATGATCGGCTTCATCCTGCTCGTGAACGCCGGCGACGAGCGCTCGGCCGAGCAGGCGGCGGCGCAGCTCGAGACCTTCCGCCGCTACGCGGACGTCCCGTTCGTGGTCGGGGTGACGCACCTGGACTCGCCGGGGGCCTCGCTCGCCGCGGTCGCGGAGCGGCTCGACCTGGGCGACGCCGCGCCCGTGGTGGCCTGCGACCCCCGCGCGCGCGACGACGTCAAGGCTCTGTTGCTCCGGATCCTCTTCGGGGTCCTGCAGCGGCTGGACGCCGCCGAGCCGGTGGCAGCGGCCTCCTCCTAGGTCCCCGCGCCACCCGCTGGAGCGCGGCGGAAACCCGCCAAGTTCCCCTTCAGTCGCTCGGCCCACCGCCGATAAATGGCCTATGGGAGGCACGTATCCACACGCCGGGGAGCCTAGATGAGCGTCACCTCTAAGCCACGGGCCGCGGGCCTGGACGAGCTGCTGCTCGCTCGCAGGCTCGTCACCGAGGAGCAGCTGACGGAGGCGAAGGACCAGGCCGCGCAGAGGCAGCGCTCGCTCGGGCGCGTGCTCATCGAGCTCGGCTTCGTGACCGAGGCCGGCCTCGTCTCGATCCTGGCGCAGCAGCTCGGCCTGGAGTTCGTGGACCTCAGCGAGACGAAGGTGGACTCCACGGCGGTCTCGCTCGTCCCGGAGCTCGTCGCGCGCCGGCACAACTGCATCCCCATCGCCTTCGACGACGGCGGGCGGCTGGTGGTCGCCATGGCCGATCCCGCGAACGTCGTCGCGGTCGACGACATCCGGGCCATGAGCAAGCGCGACGTCAAGACGGTCGTCGCCACGAAGGCCGACGTCGCCGCGGCGATCGGCCGGCACTACCGCCTGGACCGCACGGCCGAGACGCTCGCCGAGGAAGCCGCCGCCGAGCAGGTCGACGACGCGGCCCACGACCTGGAGGCGCAGCTCGCCTCCGCGGGGGCCGAGGACGCCCCGATCATCAAGCTCGTGAACCTGCTGATCACGCAGGCGGTGCAGGACCGCGCCTCGGACATCCACATCGAGCCCGGCGAGAAGGACCTGCGCGTCCGCTACAGGATCGACGGCGTGCTGCACGAGGTGATGACCCCTCCGAAGTCGGTCCAGGCCGGCATCACGAGCCGCCTGAAGATCATGGCCGACATCAACATCGCGGAGCGGCGGATCCCGCAGGACGGCCGCATCGGCCTCGTCCTCCAGGGCAAGCAGATCGACATCCGCGTGGCGACCTTGCCCACGGTCCACGGCGAGAAGCTCGTCATGAGGATCCTGGACAAGTCCAGCGTCCTGCTCCAGCTGTCGGACCTCGGCTTCCTGCCGGAGAACTTCCAGCGGTTCCGCGAGTCCTACATGAAGCCGTACGGGGCGATCCTCGTCACGGGCCCCACCGGCTCGGGCAAGTCGACGACGCTCTATGCGACGCTGAACATCAAGAACAAGCCCGACGTGAACATCATCACGGTCGAGGACCCCGTCGAGTACCGGCTGGCCGGGATCAACCAGGTCCAGACGAACCCCAAGGCGGGGCTGACGTTCGCCTCCGCGCTGCGGTCGATCCTGCGATCCGACCCCGACATCGTCCTCATCGGCGAGATCCGCGACCGCGAGACGGCGCAGATCGCGGTCGAGGCGGCGCTCACCGGTCACCTGGTGCTCTCGACTCTCCACACGAACGACGCGCCGTCGGCCCTCACGCGGCTCGTCGAGATGGGGATCGAGCCGTTCCTCGTCGCCTCGTCGCTCGACAGCGTCCTGGCGCAGCGGCTCGCCCGGAAGCTCTGCGACCGCTGCAAGGAGCCGTACGCGCCGTCGGTCGAGGAGCTGACGCACGCGAAGTTCCCGTTCGAGCCGGGGGAGGAGCCGCCGAAGCTCTACCGTCCGGTCGGTTGCACGTCGTGCGGGAACACCGGCTACAAGGGCCGGATGGCGATCCACGAGCTCATGCCGGTGAGCGAGGAGATCGAGCGCCTGGTCGCGGAGAACGCCTCGGCCGAGACCATGGGCCGCGTCGCCCGGGAGCAGGGCATGATCACGCTCCGCCAGGACGGCATGGAGAAGGCGCGCATGGGCCTGACGTCGATCGAAGAGATCCTCAGGGTCGTCGTCTAAAAACCCCCTTCCTGCGCTTAGGGCGATCCGCCCGCCCGCCGATACACGAAACGAAGGCTCCGGCTGCGGACGCGCCCGCGTCCGTCCCGGACGCCCTGAGACTTTGGGGCTCTAGGCAAGGGAGCGACGTATGTCGAACGGTCCACGGCAGCTCTCCGACGTGCTGCTCGAGCAGGGGCTGGTCACCTCCGACCAGCTGACGTTCGCCTCTCAGGAGGAGGCGAACACGGGCAAGTCCGCGTGGAAGGTGCTCCTCGAAGGAGGGGTTCTGACCGAGCGCGATCTCGTCCGAGCCCGCGCGCTGCAGATCGGGCTGCGGTACTTCGACACCCGTGCCGAGCCGCCGACGGCCGAGGCGATGGCCGCGGTCCCCGAGGAGCTCGCACGCCGGCAGCTCGTGCTCCCCATGCGTGTCGAGAACGGGGCGCTGGTCGTCGCGATGGCCGAGCCGACGAACCACCTCGCGGTCGAGGAGCTGAAGACGGCCACGGGCAGGACGATCGCGCCGGCCGCCGCCTACCGCTCGGATCTCGCCGCCGCCATCGACCGCTGGTACTCCGCGGCCGCCAAGGCGCCGCCCGCCGGGTCCACGAAGCCCAACGGCAACGGGATCTCTCCCTTTCGCGCCGACGACCTCCCCCTCGTCGAGGCGGCGGACGTCGAGCAAGAGGAGCCCGAGGAGGAGGAGAAGGAGCCGAACCTCGCCGACTTCCTGCTGCAGGTCCTCGAGCAGGGGGCGTCGGACCTCCACCTGACCACCGGCGTGCCGCCGACGATCCGCGTGCACGGCGAGATGCGCCCGATCAAGGGATACCGGGTGCTGTTCCCGAAGGACCTGCAGGAGATCGTCTATTCGATCCTGACGCAGCGGCAGCGGGAGATCTTCGAGGACAAGCTCGAGCTCGACATCTCGTATTCGCTCCCGGGCAAGGCGCGCTTCCGCGTGAACGTGTTCCAGCAGCGCGACGCCGTCGGGTGCGTCATGAGGATCATCCCGTTCGAGATCAAGTCGCTGGAGACCCTCGGGCTCCCGGGGGCCGTGAAGGAGTTTGCCGGCCTGCGGCGCGGGCTCGTGCTCGTGACCGGCATCACCGGTTCCGGGAAGTCGACCACGCTGGCCGGCCTCGTCGACATCGTCAACTCGACGAGGGCCGAGCACATCATGACGGTCGAGGACCCGATCGAGTTCCTCCACAAGCACAAGCGGTCGATCGTCAACCAGCGCGAGGTCGGCACCGACACGCACGCGTTCCAGCACGCTCTGAAGCACGTGCTCCGGCAGGACCCCGACGTCATCCTGGTCGGCGAGCTCCGCGACCTCGAGACGATCTCGGCGGCGCTGACCGCGGCCGAGACCGGCCACCTCGTGTTCGGCACGCTGCACACGCAGGACGCGCCGCAGTCGGTCGACAGGGTCATCGACGTCTTCCCGCCGCACCAGCAGCAGCAGATCCGGGTGCAGCTCGCCGGCACGCTCGCGGGCGTCGTCTCGCAGCAGCTGCTGCCGACCGCCGACAACAAGGGACGCGTCGTCGCCGCCGAGGTGCTGGTCGCGACGCCTGCCGTCCGCAACCTCATCCGGGAGGGCAAGACCCACCAGATCTACACGTCGATGCAGGCCGGCGGCAAGTACGGCATGCAGGTGATGGACCAGCACCTGGCCGAGCTCGTGAAGGCCGGGAAGATCACGTACGACATCGGCCTCGAGCGTTCGCACCACCCGGAAGAGTTCAACAGACTAACGGGGAGGGGGTAGGCCATGGCCGAGTCTTTCGCCTATCGCGTAAGGACGAAGGAAGGGCGCGTCGTCGAAGGGAAGATGGAGGCGGACGGCGAGGGAGCGGTCGCGAGCCGGCTGAGGTCTCAGGGCATGGTGCCCATCCAGATCTCGAAGGAAGCCAAGGTCTCGATGAAGACCGAGCTCCACATCCTTCCCCAGAAGGTCGGGCTCAAGGACCTGGCGATCTTCTCGCGCCAGTTCTCCACGATGATCAACTCCGGCCTGTCGCTGCTGAGGACGCTGAACATCCTCGCGGAGCAGACCGAGAACCCGCTGCTCGCGAAGACGATCGGGATACTCCGCGACGACGTCGAGCGAGGGTCGAGCCTCTCGGCGGCGATGTCGAAGCACCCGAAGGTCTTCTCCAACCTGTACGTCGCGATGGTGCGCGCCGGCGAGACCGGAGGCCAGCTCGACACCGTGCTGTCGCGCGTCGCCGACAACTTCGAGGCCGACTACAAGCTCCGCCAGAAGGTGAAGTCGGCGATGACGTACCCCGTCGTCGTCGCGGGGATCGCGGTGATCCTGCTCACGGTCATGCTGCTGTTCATCGTCCCGACGTTCGCCGGGATGTTCACGAGCCTCGGCGGCGAGCTGCCGCTCCCGACGAAGATCCTCATGACCCTCAGCCAGCAGGCCAGGATCCTCGTGCCGCTGGCGGTCGTGTTCGCGGTCGTGGGGCGGATCGGCTACAAGAGGGGCCGCGCCGCGAACGCCGACTTCAAGCTCCGGACCGACCAGCTCAAGCTGAAGATCCCGATCTTCGGCGAGCTGTTCCAGAAGGTCGCCGTGTCCCGCTTCACCCGCACGCTGGGGCTCCTGCTCCGGGCCGGCGTCCCGGTCCTCCAGGCCCTCGACATCGTCGCGGACTCCACGGGTAACGAGGTCCTCGCCCGGGCGGCCGGCCAGGTCAAGGAGAGCGTCCGGAGCGGCGAGTCGATGTCGGCGCCGCTGACGAAGGAGGCCGTCTTCCCGCCGATGGTCGTCCAGATGATCGCCGTCGGCGAGGACACCGGTGCGCTCGACGCGATGCTCGACAAGATCGCCGACTTCTACGACCAGGAGGTCGAGTCGACGACCGAGGCGCTGACGTCGCTGATCGAGCCGCTGATGATCGCCGTGCTGGGAGGCATCGTCGGAGCCATGGTGATCGCGCTCTACATGCCGATGTTCAAGATCTTCGACCTGATCAAGTAACAGCCCGCTCACCGCCGCAGCGGCGCTCTCCCCGACGGAGGCGCCGCTGCGGCGCGTCCGGACGCGCGCGGCCGGCGCGTCCGTAGAAATGCGTATGCGGCGTTCCCCGGCTCCGTCTAAAGGGCGTCCGGGACCGCACCGATACAGGAAGTGCAAGCCGGAACCCTGAGCAAGGCAGCGAAAGGCAAACCCGCCGAGAGGCGGGGACGCAAAGCCACGGGGCCCAGCAACGGAACACGGGCCAGCCGGGCTACCTGCACCAGGGACGGTCCTAAGGGCGGGCCGTTCACTGCAGGCGATCTGCATCGGTTCGTCGTCGAGTCCCTGAGCCGGCTTGTAGGGACCAAGGAAAGGGGAGGTGCTGGATGTTCCAGCGGTTCCACGCAGCCACGGAGGAGCGAGAGGGCGGTTTCACGCTCATCGAGCTCCTGGTCGTCATCATCATCATCGCGATCCTTGCTGCGATCGCGATTCCCGTCTTCCTCAAGCAGAGGGAGAAGGGTTGGAAGTCGCAGGCCGAGTCTGCGGTCAAGAACGCTGCTACGGCGGTC
>JBHELD010000035.1:0-55300 GCA_046263255.1 Actinomycetota bacterium | reverse complement strand
GATCCCCACCAGGACCTCGGGACCCACGCCCAGGTCGCGCAGGTGGTGGGCCAGCTGGTTGCTGCGGACGTCGAGCTCTGCGTAGGTGAGCTCGACGCCGTCGCAGTCGAGCGCCACCGCGCCGGGAGTGGCGCGCACCTGACGCTCGAACAGCTCGTGGATGCAGGCCTGCGGGAACGGCGCCGCGGTGTCGTTCCACTCGACCACGATGCGGTGGCGCTCGCGCTCGGTCAGCAGCGGGGGGATGTTTTTCACGGCGCGCGCTCGGGCTGCTTACAGGACGTCCGGCTTTCCGTCGCGGGCCATCGAGCTACCGCATGGCAAGACGCGAAGCAAAGCTATGCGACGAAGACACCCACCCACTAGCCGACCCTAGCACGCGACCTCGAGTCAAGAAAGGGGTTAGGCCGTGGACGCTCCCCCTCGTCTCGGTTCGCAGAACATCCACACGAGCACGGCCTTGGCGGTATGAAGACGATTCTCCGCTTGGTCCCAGACTACCGACGACTTCCCCTCCAGGAGCTCGCTTTGGATCTCACTCCCGCGTCGCACAGGGAGGCAGTGCATCACGATCGCGCCCGGAGCTGCGGCGTGTAGCACATCCGAGTTCAACTGGTACGGAGCGAAGTCCGCCGCTCTGCGCGCGAGTTCGTCCCGCTCTTGCTCTTGATGCATTCCGACCCACACGTCTGTATAGAGAACGTCTGCATCACGCACGGCATCCATCGAATTCGTGACGGTGACGCGTGCTTCCGGCTCCGTCGCTGCGGCGCGCGCGGCGGCCACGACGCGGTCCGGCGGCTCGTAGCCGGACGGGCTGACGATCGTGACATCGGCGCCCACCTTCGCGGCGCCCAGCATCAGCGAGCATCCGACGTTGTTCCCATCGCCGACGAACACGATCTTCGTTCCGGCAAAGCCGCCCTTCGCCTCGCGGATGGTTTGGAGATCCGCGAGCGTCTGACAAGGATGCCATTCGTTCGTCAACGCGTTGACGACGGGGAGGATCGCGGCGACGGACTCCATCCTCGCTTGGTCGAACGTACGGAAGACGAGAGCATCGAGATACCTGCCGAGAGCCCTCACCGAGTCCCGAAGGGTCTCCCCCCGCGCCATTTGAAGCTCCGCCGGGTTGAGCGATACCGGATGGGCCCCGAGCGAGGCGATCGCGACGTCGAAAGAGACGCGGGTCCGGGTGGAGTGCTTCTCGAACAGGAGCCCAATGTGGCGGCGGGCTAGAACCTCCGCAAACGACCGGGGCGCGGCCTTGACTGTGGCGGCCGCGTCCAACATCCACGAGATGTCGTCGCGCGACAAGTCCTCCAACGACACGAACGATCGCGCGCTCGCCCTCGGCGGCCCCGGTCCCGCCGCGGCCTGTCGAGCCGTTGACGAGCTGGCGGGGTCGTGCCTCATCCCGTTTGCCCGGTTCCGGCAGACGACTTGGTACGCGCGGCGTCGACGAGCTCACGTGTCACCAAGACGGACGCAAGCAGCCCGAGGGCGAGCAACGTGACGCCGCTCGACACGAGCGGGGTACGCAGGTCGAAGATCGTTGCCAGCGCGCCACCGGCCAGAGCACCCAGAGGCAGGATCGCCATTCCAACGAACCGGTACGCGCTGTTGACGCGGCCGAGGAGCCCCTCAGGGACGATCGACTGTCGCAACGACACTGTCACCACCTGCCAAAGCACGCTCGCGAAACCCTCGACCGCAAAAAAAGCACCGGCGACCACCGCGTGCGAAGTGGTCCCCATACCCGCGAACGCTACGCCCGTCAGGAACAACGCGAGCACGATCAGCCGCTGGGTATGTATCCGTTTCGCGAGCTTGTCTGCCACCACGCCTCCCGTCACGCCACCAACGGCCCCGGCCGCAACGAGAAATCCATATCCGGCATTGCTCACGTCCAGCACCTCGAGCGCGAACAGCACGAAGATCGAAAAAACCGCTCCGGCGATGAAGTTCTGGATGGCGAGCATCCAAGCGAGCGTACGAAGCAGCGTGTGCCGCCACAGCCATCGCGCCCCGTCGCGGATCTCGGTCCAGATCTCTCGAGGTTCCCCGGCAACCTCCGCGGACCCGGCCCGGAAGCGCCCGGGGATGGTTGCGAGGACCGCAGGGGCGATCAAGAACGTCGCCGCGTCCACGTACAGCGGGAGCGCGGCGGCGATGCCGAAGAGCACTCCCCCGAGGGGCGGGCCGACGAACTCGTTCGTAACCAGCTGCGCCGAGTAAAGCCGCCCGTTCGCGCGTTCCAGAGCGGGCGGATCGACGACATTGGGAAGGAGGGTTTGCGATGCCGTGTCGAAGAAGACTTCACCGGCGCCGATCAGGAATGCGGCAACGTAGAGAACGGTGATATGAGCCATCCCCGAAGATACGAGTAGGCCCAGCGCGAGCACCACGCCTGCACGGGCAAGATCCACCGTCATCATCAGAGACTTCCTGTCGGTGCGGTCCACGATCGCGCCTGCGGGCAATCCCACCAACAGCCATGGCAGGAACGACGCGAACGTCAGCGCCGAAACGAGACCGGGATTCCGAGTAAGAGTCGCAGCGAGGAGCGGCAGCGCGGTGATCCGCATTCCGTCGCCGAGGTTCGATACGGTCGAAGCGATCCAAACCTTGTGGAAAGCCAGCGGCAGCCGGATGGCGGCAGTGTCTCGGCTGTCCTTCTCGACCTCTGGCACATCCACCCCCCGCGGCGTCCTCAGCGCGAAGAGGATAAGCGCGCTTGGGACATCTTTCGGGTCGGCGACATGCAGAACAACGCCGGGCGGCGCGACGCCAACCTCACCCGTACGAGAGGAAAACGAGCCGCCCGGTCCACCAGCGGAAATGCCCGCTCTCGCTGGCTAAGCGGCCGATGAGTGTCGCGGGCGATCATCGCTTGCCGGCTGGAATCACCTCGGGTGATGATCCAATGATGACCAACTGGGCTAGGCCCGGGAACGAACCGGTCTTGAAGACCGGGCCGACTGCCGAACCCCACATGCGCCGGCGGGCAGAGTGCTCAGATGCGAAAGCGTCCTGAGCTTGGGAGTTTGTTGGGAGCTGCCCAAGTAGGGATGGAACGCTCGCCAGGACCCTTCCTGCGCAAGGCTCGTGCACGGCTTCCATCAGCCGGATGTGATCACGCCCCACAATCGGGTGAGTCATTCAACCCCTAAGATCAACTGACCTCACCCGTGCGAGAGGAAAGCGGGCGGCGACGCTTACCTGCGCATTTGCCCGTTTCTTCCTGGTCAGAACCACTATCCGGTATCGGTGAGCATCACTGATTGCCAGACGTGACCACTTCGGGTGATGACCTAGTGATGACCAATCCGAACCTTCGATAGCGCGAAGCGGGCTAGCTGTAAGAACACGGAGCTCTGCGGGAGTCGGTCGCGGCGCGACGTGACGGAGACGAGGGCTGTAGGTGAGCTTGAGATCGGAACGTCGCCTCTCCCGGATCCCTCTTGTGTCGAGAGATCGTTCGCCCGGTGAGACCGTTCACCGCCGTACGCAACCAAGCCGTCCACCACCACCAGATCATCGACCTGGAACTCGACCGAGTCGTGGGTCCGATCGACGGCGGCTACATCATCCTTCCCGGGTGGAAGCATCGGGTGAAGCTGCCTCCCGAATCTTTCAGTCGAAGAAGGGCCGACCCCCGACCGACTACTCATCGAGCTACGATGTCTACGCCGCAGGCCGGACGTCTCCATCGATCGCCAGCGGCTCTAGCGGGCGTCCGAACCACCCGGCTCGTCGCGCCGGTCCTCCTCCAGCCACGACGCGACGATCGCCGCGCGGCGCGGACCGGCTCGTCGTAGGGGTGATAGCGATACTCCGCGTCCTCCTAGAACAGATCGCCGACGGCGTCCGGGTCCTTGCTGCGCCAGAAAGCGACGTAGCGCTCCAGCCATCGCGCGAGCTCCTCTTTCGCCACGACGAATGCCCGCACTTCCCCGCACGTGCGCCCGGGACCCGCGCGGGGGATCACGACCGGCGCGAGCCGGAGCCGCCGCCGAGCGCGGGAAGAACGCGCACGTGCGCGCCACCCTTCAACGGGGTGAGCGGATCCGCTTGCTCGTCGTCCACGAACACCTTCACGTAGGTTCGCAACCCTGTCTCGCTCGGATCGAAGATCCGGCCACGGAGCTCCGGAAACTCGCTGCACGCGGCAGCCAGGGCTTCGACGACCGTCGCGCCCTTCACCTTCCACTCGCACGTGCCGTCTGCGTAGGCGCCGAAACTCCGGGGCATCGTGACAAGCACGTAGGCATCGGCCACGTTGGTCTCCTCTCTGATCTCGAAAAGGCGCTTCTCGATGAAGCCGCGGCTCCCGTCCCATCCATAGAGACCCGCCCGGCGGGCCCTCCATCTGTTCCCACCGCGACGACGAGGTGGTCGACGGGGACCAGCGGAGTCCCGTCGACGACGTTGCGACGCTCGTCCCCGGCCGAGAAGTACGCCCCGGCGCCGCCGGGGTGAGAGTGGTAGACGATCTCGACCGGATCGTCGCCGGCAAGGCTGCGGTCGACTTCGAGCAGGTCGTCCGCGCTCATCTCGAACGCCGTGCGCGCCGTACGCGGGTAGCGCAGGGGATCGCTGCGATGCAACTCGTCCTGCACGTTGCGAGCCCGTCGCAGCGGGCCGCTTCTCCGAACGCTCCCGCAAGCCTCTTCGGGCGCTGCCTCCTGGGCGCGACGTACCACCGTCGCCAGCGCGGCGGGAGACAGCGCCCTCGACCCAGCCCCCGTCATCGAGCCGAACCTCCCAGCAGCCTCTGCCCGGGCGGGGCGTACCAGCGCGGCCCGCGGTACGGCTCGAGCGCCCGGGGGTCGCCCAGGTACAGGAGCGCGTTCTGCTTTTTTACGATGCAGTCGAACGCGATCGAGATCCGCTCGCCCGCTGTCGTGTGCGGAACCACTTCGTGCGGGACGTCGCCTCGGCACACGATCAACTGGCCTTCGCGCGGCGCCACCACGACCTCCGCTGCGAGGCCCGGGTCGGGAGATCTGTACCGCGTCGCCCCGCCGGCGTCTTTGGCAGGATCGCCGGCAGGGGCCCGGACGAGGTAGTTCCCGAGGAGGTAGGAGGGCGCGTGGGTGTGCTCGCTCAGCCCCTCCCCCGACCGCAGCACGTTCGCCCAGCAGGAGATCCCGACTATCTGGTGGCCGTCGTCGTCGTCGGGGCAATGCCGTGTCACGAACTCCGAGATCCCGCGGAGGATCACGCCGCGCAGCGCCAGTGGCTCCGGCTCGGGCCAGTTGAGCACATTGTAGGACTGCCAGTGCGTCGTCATGCCCTCCTGCAGCCCTGCGATCGGCGTCGGCACGCTGGCGTCGAGGACCTCCCGCTCGCGCGCGAGGACGATCGCGGCCAGACGGTCGTTGAAGCCGGGCGGCGTCGCAACTCGCAGCACGACTGCGGGCGTCGATCCGATCCACAGGTCGTCGACTTCTGTCTCGAGGGCGGTGGGATGCGTGAGATCCATCGTTCCTCCTGCGGCTAGGGCTGTGGATATGTCCGAAGCGGTGGGATCGCGTTCGGCTGCGCCAGCCGCAACGCGAGATGACACGCGCCGGCGAGCCCGCCGAAGGCGCCGAGATCAAAGCGCTCCGGCGCCCGGGCGCCGGAGCGCCGCCGTTCGAGCCACGTGCGCGGGTCGCCGCTGCCGCACCCGCTCCACGAACGCGCGAGCGCATGTTCGGCGCGTTCGAGCGGCGGCGCATCAGCGGGAAGGCGGTGTCCCCGCACGGCGCGCTCGAGCGCGGAGCGCACCTCGGGCCGGGCGAGGCCCGCGGCCAGCAAGGCGTGAGCCGCGAGCGAGTCGAGGCCCTTCGGGGAGCAGCAGCACGCGACGACACGATCGTCCGGGACGGCCAACGACGCGTCGCTGCGCGCCGCACTCACGCGTGCAAGCGCGACGATCGCCCGAGCCAGGGGCGTCAAATCGGCGAACCTGCCCGCTATCCCGCCGGGACGGTCGTCGGGAAGGTCGTCGAGTTGCGAGCGAAGGTCTCTCGCTATGTCCAGCCTCAGCCGCTCCAGGCTCCCCGACGCGACCGCGCACCCCGACAATCCCAAGAGCCACGCGCTCGCGGAGTCCGATCCGGCCGCGCGCGCGACTACGGCTCGATCCTCTGCCCGGGACTCGAGCGCGGCCGCATCGAGGCCGAGCGTCCGCGCCGCGCGATGAAGGCCGTAGACCGCGGCGGCCGCGTCCTGCTCGGGCGTCGCCGCGTCGCCGACGAACGCCTCTAAGGATTCCGGCGCGTCCGCGACGAGCCGCTCGGCGACGCGCCCGGCCGCGGGATCGCCGGTCTGCCGCCACAGCTCCGCCAGCACCGCGGCGATACCCGCTGTCCCTGTGGCGAGGTCTCCACCCAGCAGACCCAACGACCAGCACTCGAAGGCACTCTCGTAGCGCAGACCCACCCATGCGGGCGCGGCATCGCGCCTCTCGATCGCCAGTGCGAGGAGCCGGCGGCCGATGGCCCGCGGGTCCGTAGGCTCCGGTGTTGGGCGCCCCCCTGGCCGGCTCGGACGGACCATTGGGTCGCGCACGAACAGCGCGGCCCGGACGCGGTCGGCAGCGACGGCGCCCGGCACGCGGGGCGCGGCAGCGACCCGCCGTCCGAGCTCGTCCAGCGGCGCGCGCGGGACGCAGCCGCGTACGCGACGACCACGCGCGAGCAGATCGCCCGTTGCGGGACAGCTGCGGAAGAGCGGCACGTCGAGGTCGCGCAACGCGTCGATCTCCGCCTGCACCAGCGCGGGCACGGGGGCCGCGCGTCTCACGTCGACGCGCCACAGCACCTCGAGGACGAGCTCCCGCGCCACGCCGTCGCGCAATGCCGCTGCACCGACGCTGGCGGTCAGGAGGCGCGCGTACAGGCGGGTCTCGCGGTAGACGAACCGAGGCCGCAACGCCTCCGCCGCGCGACCGTCTCGCAGCCACGCGGCGCCGTCCCTGCGGATGCCCGCGTCCGCTGCCAGGTACCCGGCGACGATCTCGTCCTCGTAGGCATCCGGCAGCACCGATGCCCCGCCGCGGCGCGGCAGCGCGCTGGCGGCCTCGAACCTTCCGGGCGCGAACGCGAGTCGTCCCGCTACGGGATCTGCGACGGCGACGTCCCACGGTGTCGTCATGGAGCCGGGGGCCGCGAGCGCTCCGATCTCCAGCGCCGGCCGGCCGGGCCGCCCTCGGGCCTTGGTCGTCAGCAGGGCCGTCGCGACCGGTGACTCAGACCGCAGATCGGCGGCCGACAACGGTTGCCCCGGCTCCGACAGCCGCGGCGTGAGGAGTGTCTCGATGTCGATCATCGTGGGGGCGTCGCCGTCTGCGACGACGTTCTCGCCATGCGCATCCATCGCCTCCAGAAGCTCGAGCACGCGCGCGTGCGCGCCGATGCGCCGGAAGTACGCCGTCACCGCAGGCTCACCGTCGCAGGGAGCCTCCGCGACGACGCCTTGCCAGCCGTACGCGTCCCGGGCCACGATGCGCCCGCAAACGTCGTACACGTCGCCGGTCAGCTCACGGTACGCCCCCGCGTACCAGTGGTCGGGATCGAGCGGACGCGACTTGTAGGCGATCTCCGCGCCCGACGCGAAGGCGAACAACGCGACGCATTGGTGCCCCTCGTGCGGATCGCCGGCCCACCGAGCCCGCTCGAGCGGCCCGAGCGAACTCCCGCGGGCGAACGCCGCTTCCAGGTCGGCTCGATCCCGGACGAGCCGGTCGAACAGCGTGTGCACATTCGAGCGCCAGAGCTCGAACGACAACGCCATGAGCCGCGCCGCGCCCGGATACGCGCGCCAGAAGCCGAGCCAGTCGTCTGCGTCGGGTGCGCTGCCGAGGTACGCGGCCTCGACGGTCGCGGCCTCTCGGGCCGGAACGCTGTACAACCGGGCCCCCAGGGTGAGCGGCTCGTGGAGAGGGCGGACGAGGATCTCGTGCCAGCGGCGGGCCAACCCCCCGATCAGCCCCGAGCGCGCCCGCTGCGCGACCCCGGAACCCCACGCGCCGGCCGCACCGTCGAGCACCTCCGCCGCCGCCGCGAGCCACGGCCGGCACACGCTCTCGAACCGCCACGCGGCGGCGGCCGGGGTCGCTGCCGGAAGGTCGCCCGGCTCGACGACGTCGACCGCGCGAATCGGGGGCGGCTCGGCGTCCCCACGGCGGCCCACGGCGGCGAGGCGACGGGTCGCCCGCGCCCACAGGGGCTCCTCGGGGCCACCGGGCGCGGCGACCTCTGCGTCGGACAGCGCCCGCGTCAGCGCCGCCCCCGTCAACCCCCGGCGCGCGAGCAGCCGTAGCAGCTCGTCGACCCGGCCGTTTGCGGCGCTCGCCGCCCACGCCTCGAGTCGCTCGTCGACGCGACCGGCGCCGGCCGGCGCCAGCCAGCCCCCGGTAGCGCGCTCGAACGGAGATGCGGCGCGCGCGATGACCTCGTCGAGCACGACGGCGCCTTCGAAGGTCTTCCGCGTGGTCCTAGTCGCCATCGGCTCGAGACAGAGCCGCCGACAGGTCCGCGGCGGCCTTTCGCAGGACATCGCGCACCAAACGTTCCCGCAACAGCTCGAAGCGCAGCTCGTGCACGTCTCTGAAGCCCGCGATCTCGATCCAATCAGCGAGGTCGCCGTCGATTCGGCATTGCGTGGCGCGCATGTGCTCGCCGAGCAAGGTCTGGAGTTCCACGTCGGAGTGGTCGAACTGTTCGATCGTCGGGTAGTGCTCCCGGATCACGCGCTCCGTGAGCGCGCCACCGGCGAGCACTTCGTCGAAGCGGCCGGCCAGACGCAGCTCGTCGAGCATCATCTTCGTCGTGCGCTCCAGGAAGCGCCGTGTCACGAGCCAGAGCTGGAGCTTGCGCACCACTGCCTGCTCGCGGACCATCTCGTCGAGCTCCTCGGGCTCCAACCGCTGGCGCTCGGCCCACGCATCGAGGTTCCCTTCCTCGACTCCGAACTGGCGCTCCATCCGGCCGCGCGTGGCCTGTATCTCCTCTTCGTCGGCTTCGACCTCCAGCAGCTCCGCGAGAATCCCGACGAGCGTGCGATTGAGCGCTGCCGAGGCCAGGGCCGGGAACTCCGGTAGGTGCAGAGCGGCGTGTGCGGCGATGCTCTCGAGGGGCACGTCGACGTCGCCGTGCCGGACCGTCCGGTCCCGGTTGAACATCGCGTCGAAGAGGTGGGAGCGGGTCGTTCGGAACGGCCCTGGGGGCGGTGCACCCTCCCACTCGCGTCGCGCCAGCCGCGACAGCAGCTCGACGGCATCGTCCCGCTTGATATCCACGTACGAGGTCTCGAAGAAGTGCTTCACCTCGGCCGAGCGCTCCGCGCCCAGACCGGACTCACGAGCCAGAATGACGATGCGTTCGACGGTGCGCTCGGGAAAGTAGAGGCCTTTCGCGATCCGCACGAGCTCGTCGTGTTCGCCCGGCGACACCACGCCCTCCGCCCGTGCACGCGCGAGGGTCTTGCGGACGTTCACGAGCGGTTCCGACAGCGGACGGAACCCCCCCTCCTTGTCGCCGTGCGCGAGCGCGACCTCGTCGTCGTCCGTCAGCTCTCCCGAGTGGTACATGCGGAAGACCTCGCCGACGCCGACCATCCCGTACCGCTCGGTCTCGACGGCGCGCAACGCGCCCATGCTGCTGGCGCCGTAGACCGCCACCCCGCGCTCGAGAGCGAACAGGATCTCCTTGTGCCACACCGAGAGCGTCTGTCCGAAGAGGCCGTCAATGAGGCCGATCGCCGCGGGGCGGTAGGTCGTGACGGCGCTCAGAACGTCGGCCTGGCGCGCCGGCGGCAGGTAGACCGCGTCGAGGATGCGCTCGGCGTCCGCGCGGGCGAGGGTCGGGCCGAGGAAGACGACGACGGTCATGCGGCCCCTGCGTAGGCCAACGCCCGCCTGCCCGGCCGGTAGTTGTCGAACACGTAGCCTTCGAGGCCCGGCGCCGCGATCCTCACGACCGAGACGGGAAGCCCTACCTCGCTCAGGTCGAAGACGACGACCTGTTCGATCCCGACGGCGGCGAGCTTGCGGAGCAGGACCGCGACGTCACCCTCGATCGTGCGCGTGGCCTCCGGGGGCCGCCCCGCGAAGTCATGGGTCGGCGGATGTGCAGTGATGCTCCCGATCGTCTGGAGGTCGGTGGTCCGGCGCAGACGGCGCTGGTGCCGCACCGCATCGTCGCGCGATCCGGCAATGAAGACGAGGCGGCTCTGCGCGGCCTCCGCGAGCGCCCGGGTCACCGCCACGCCCCTGTCGAGGTGGGCGCCGTAGCCGCGGTAGATGCCGAGCTCGGGGGCGAGCAGGTCCCAGATCTGCACCAGGTACGCCGGCACGCGCGTGTCGACCTCGAGGTCGAAGATCGCGACGGCTATCCCTCCGTCGGCGTACTGGTCGAGCAGCTGTGTCGCGACGGGCGCGTCGATCGTCGCCGGGTCGACCCGCGGCGAAGGTCTCCTCGCCAGCTCCCACCCCAAGCGGTGACACGCGAACGCGTCCCGCTCGACCACCTCGAGCAGCCCTCCGAGAACGGCCTCGACGAGGCAGTTGCCCGCCGACAGCCCATTGGAGCCACCCTGGAACGGGACCACGTCGGGGCGGCGCCCGGTCCGGTGCCGAAGCCGGACGCAATGGGCAGGCAGCGCGACGCGTTCCCTGGAGAAGAGGTCCCATCCGAGCGTCCATTCCTCCCGCCGCGTCCTACTGAACAGCGAGTTGCGAACGAGCGGGAGGTGTTCGAGCGGCGGCACGGGATACCGTTCCGCCACCTCGTCGTAGCTCAGGAACAGGCATTCCGGCTCGGCGACCTCGGCCGCGTGTCGTTCGAAGGCTTCCATCACCGCGGACGCCGTCGCGGCAGGACGCGTCGCTCCCTTCCCGGCGTCGACGCTGAGGGAGGGCCCGTTCGGCCGGACGGACAGCACGACCGGGATGCCTATGCGGTCGAGACCCGTCACGTCCGCCAGGCGCGTCACGCCGATCGACGCCAGGTGCGGCAGGACGCGCGCCAGCGTCGTCTCGACCGTCTCGGTGCGGTCTGCGCCCGCGTCGCGGACCTTTGCCGCCCTGTGGAACGACGGGCCGATGGCCACGCCGCCCGCGTCGGCCACGGCCGAGACAGTCGTCACATCACACCGGCTTCCGCGCGTGCCGCTTCCACGATCCCGAGGGCGCGCGGCCCCGGCTGGTAATGGTCGAACATGTGACCCTCGAAGCCCGGGATGACGACCTTGACGACGGGGACTCCGATCTCTTCTCGGGTGAGGTCGACTGCGATCACCTGGCGGCAGCCGACGGCGCGCACCCGATCGAGGATCCAGGCGACGTCGGCCTCGAACGTCGAGCCCGCTCGAGACGTCAGCGTGAACGCGTCGACGACCTCGGGCGCGGAGTCGAGCGTCTCGACGACTTCGTCGGTGTCGAACAGCTGATGCGTCCTCTGGTCCCGTCGGAACAGATCGTCGCGGGAGCCCGCGATGTAGACCAGTCGCGACTGGGCGGCCTCCGTCAGCGCGCGCAACATCGCCACGTGTGGGTCGAGGTGGGCGCCGAACCCACTGTGACGCCCGAGGTGCCTCATCCAACGGTCCCAGATCGTCGCCGTGTAGCACGGGACCCCCGTGTCCGACGAGCAGTCGTAGAGGGCCAGCCCGACCCCGGCAGTCACGAGGCGATCGACGAGCTCCTGCACGAGTGGGTCGCCGATGGTCTCGAGCCGGACGCGGCCAGTCGGGTATCCCCGCGCGGTCGTGGCCAGGGCGTGACACGTGACCGCGTCCCGTTCGATCACCTCGAGCAAAGCGGCCTCGATCGCCTCGAGCAGATGATTGCCCCCGGCGAGGCCGTTGGTTCCCATGCTGAACGGCATCCACGTGGACGGGCGCCGGCGCGGTGGCGGCGTCACTGCAACGGCCGCGTGGGGAACGGCGACCTCGGTCCCGGACAGGAGGTCCCACCCGACGACCCAATGCTCGGGCCGCCCCGGCCGGAACAGCGAGCGCTTCGCGAACGGAAGCATCTCGATCGGGATCACCTCGTGCTCCCGGGCGAGGTCGGTGTAGGTGCAGTGGAGCACGGGCAGGTGGAGCTCTTCCGCATGGAACACCTCCACCGCCTCCATGGCCGCGGATGCGGTCGCTGCAGCAACCGATACGCCCTTGCCGCCCGCGTTCGCCAACGTCGGAGCGTTCGGGCGGTGCGACAGCACCACCGGGAGGCCGACGCGATCGAGCCCGGTGACGTCGGCGAACCGGGTCACCCCGGCCGCGCGCGAATGCGGCCGGAGCCACGCGATCGTCTCCTCCGGTGCCGTCGTCCGGTGCGTGCCGTATGTGAAGCGCTTGACGGCCCTCAGGACCCTCCCTGCGAACCGAATGCCGGCGCTCGCCGGCACGGCGACGTCAGATGGCGGCCGCAACGGCGGCGGACGCCGCGGCGAAGACCGTCGTCGTAGTCGTCGTCGTCGTGATCGTGTCGTCCGCCGCGTTGGCGGCGACCTGGGTGAAGAGCTGGTCGTCCGTGACCTCGTTCACGGCATCGAACGAGGCGTCGCGGACTTGGTCGGGCGTCACGTCGCCGAACCCCGCGTCGGAGAGGATCTGCTTCGCCGCCGCCCCGCTCGCCGAGGTGAGCTGCTCGCGGAACTGCTGGTCCGTTGCGATCTTCTTGATGAGCTCCGCCGCCGTGCCACTCCCAGTCACTGCCATCAGACCCGTACCTCCCTGGTTTGGTCATACTCGTCCGCCGGCCGACCGTCGCGGCCGCGCTCTCCGTCCCGCCTCTCTACGACCCCAAGCAACCCCTCCTTCACTAGCCTTCGAACGAGTACGACCTTGCTGCTGTCGGACAGCCCGGGGACGTCCGCGACGGTGAAGCGCGCGTGTGCCGCGACGTACCGAAGTGCGGGGGCGAGATGCGCAGGCGCCGCAACCGACGCGCCCGGGAAATCGATCGCGGCCTGAGCGGACGTCTCCCGAACGACGCAGACGGCCCCGTCGCGGCGGGCCACCTCCGAATGCGGCGTTATCTCGGGAGCGGTGACGGCCCCGGCCAGGTCGCGATCGGGCAAGACCGGCATCTCGCGGATGAGATCCCCACCCAGACGGGTTAGGACCTCGGCGGGGTCGAGCTCGTCGAGCACCGCCTCGATGTGCGCATGCAGCTCCTGCGCGAGTGTCTGCGCGTCCGGCGTCGCCAGGGCCCCAGGGGGCAGACCACGGCGCAGCTCCACGCTCCGCTCGGCGGCGAGGTCCAGCGCACGCGCCACGGCCTGCTTCCAGCGCACGGTCTCGATGTAGATCGAGAGGTGCGCCGAATGCGAGTGGGTCTCCGTGAACGCGAGGTGCGGGAACCCACGCGGCACGTAGAGGAGATCGCCGGCGCCCAGCCGTACCTCGGATGCGGTCTCCGAGAGAGCGGCGTCGGCGGCCAGCGGATCGCCGGGCAAGGGCAGCGGACGCTCGGGGGGGCCGATCCGCCAGACTTTCTCGCCCTCGAGCTGCAACACGAACACGTCCGCGGCGTCGAAATGGGCCTGCAGTCCCTGCACCCCGGCGGGGCTGACGACGAGCGTGGCCCCGACGGGGTGGCGGAGCTCGGCGGCCAGGGCCGAGCACAGCCGAGCGGCCGGATCCCAGCGCTCGTGGAGTGCTCCCACGAATATCGTTTGTCGTGCGCGCAGCGCCTCGGCGGCGTCGCGGACGCCGCTCGACGCCGCCTGCGGCCGCACGGGGCCGTTCTCGGCCAGGCTGAACGGCGGGATCGTCGGGTGCCGGTGGAACGCGACGAGGCGGTCGAGATCCGCGAGGTCGATGAGGCCGCGGTATCCGGAGCGCGCCGGGTGCGCGACGTGTAGCCAGCCCCTCTCCCAGTAGCGCTCCGTGAACTCCGACACGCTCGTGGGAGCGAGCAGCCCGCTGAGCGTGGGCGCCGCCCTCTCGTTCAACACCACGCTGCTTTCTTGCCAACTCCGGCTTGTCTTCGGATTCGCTCAGCTTGACTCCACCGGGCAGGCCCCGTCAAGTCGATAGGAGCGGCAGCCGCGCGCTTGGCCTGCGTGTGACTCTCCGGTGGCTTGACGCGGATGACGGGCCGAGCGCTCCAAGGACGGCCACTCGTGACGACGACGCTGCGTTACGCCTCCGTCGTCGCCGAACAGCTCTCCGCGTCTTTACTCTTGGGAGGGGCTTCCTTAAGCTCCGGGGTAAGTCGTAAGGACGAAAGGAGGTCTCCATGGGGACCCGCGGGAGCAGTCAGAGTCGGCTTGTTGGCAAGACGGATGTCCGGCGACCCACTGCGACGGTGCTGCTCGGGGACGAGGTAGCCGCCTCCGAGATCCATGCGGCCCTCGATCGGATCTTCGAGATGAACGGGTGTCCGGCGTGCGGGCTCATCGGGATCGACCTCCGCCTTCTCGTTCGCGACGCGAAGCTCTCTGGGGAGCTCGACAGCTTCGACGGCGTCCTTGGCATGACGATCCAGTCCTGAAGGTCTTTCGACGCCGCGAAGTTCGTTCCATGTCCGCGCAGGCGAGGCGGATCGGGCTCGGGTTCAGCTACAACGGCCGTCATCCCTCGCTGTTCGCAGAAATCGCGCCGTTCGTCGACTACGTCGAGGTCACGCCCGACAGCATTGCCACGACGGACGGCGGCCAAGCTCGGATT
Organism: Actinomycetota bacterium; assembly: GCA_046263255.1. GTDB lineage: Bacteria > Actinomycetota > CADDZG01 > CADDZG01 > WHSQ01 > JALZEG01. Next base: position 40,627 of record JBHELD010000035.1, on the reverse strand, counting down.
GTTCCGGATGCACTCGCCGAGCTACGCGACATCGCGTCAGCCGTCGAGGTCGTCGTCCATGGGGTCGGGTTGTCCATCGGGAGCCACGACGCTATGTCGCAGCGCTACATCCGCCTGCTCGACGAGATCCTCGAGCAAATACCGGCTAGGTGGCACAGCGAGCATCTGGGATACGTGAACGTCGACGGGGCCAACCTCGGAACCATGGTCGCCGTTCCGCGAACCAGCGAGGCGTTGGAGCTCATTGTCGAACGCGTCGTGTGGATCCTCGACCGATACGGTATTCCATTCCTTCTCGAGAACGTCGTTCATGTCCTGCCGGAGCGATCGCCGGAGCTCGACGACGCGGCCTTTCTAAATCGGCTCGTCTCAGAAACCGGCTGCGGCATCCTTCTCGACGCCTACAACCTGGAGTGTGACGCTCACAACAACGGCTTCGACTCCGAGGCGTTCCTCCAGGAGCTCGACCTTTCGGCAGTCAGGGAAGTGCATGTGGCAGGGGGCGTCGCTCACGACGAGTTCCTTCTCGACATCCACTCTCGACCCGTCGCGCAGTCGACGATAGACCTCGCACGCGACGTGCTCAGCACCGCCGACTCCGTGGATCTGGTGACCTTCGAGTTGCTCGACGAGGCCATCCCGATGTGGGGCGAAGAGACGATCGCGCGTGAGCTCGGGCGCCTACGACATGCTCTGGTGGACGCGCAGGAATGAGCCTCGCAGCCGACCAGCGAGCGGTCGCCGCGTTGCTTGCCGGCACCGAGATTCCTCGACACCCCGACCCGAGCTACGTGAGAGATCTACAGGCCTCGCCGAGGCTGGGCCTGCTGCGCGACATATCGCTGTGGTGGCGCGCGTTTCGCGTGACGCGCTACTGTCCGCTCACGGCGGCCGCTCTCGAGCGCGCCGGGGTCTTCGAGTCGATCCTCGAGCAGTTCGTCCGCGCCGGCGGAGTCTCGCCGCTCATCGAGCAGCTGGGCCCCGCCTTCCTCGCGTTCGTCCTGGAGCGCCACCCGCGGGGACTCGTGCACGACGTAGCTCGGCTCGAGGACGCGCTTCTCCGGGCTCGATTCGGCGCCGTCGAAGAAGTCGAGCTTGAATGGACGACAGATCCACGCGCAGTCTTACCGTCGTTGGTGTCCGGCGCACCGATACAGCGTGACCCGCCGCGTGTCCGCTTCAAGATCATGATCGGACCTCACCTATCTCATTACTTCGAGGTCACTCAGATCACGACCGCAGCAACGCCCTCGAAAAACATCTCGACCAGCGCCTGAAACAGGCGGATGCAGCCTGTGAAGTCTCACCACTCGTGTCCCAGATGGGCTCCGGTAGCTATGTCCCAGTAGCTCGGGCCTTCCTGGGCTTACCGCGGGGTTGACCCAAAGCTCCGAACTCCTTCCTCTTGTCGTGCCGAGCACGATGGGTCCGCAGAAGTTCGCCGTCAAGGGTGATCTGGACGGTGCCGCCGACCACACGCGCGCCGACGGTCCTAACACGGTGGCGGTTGCCGACCCGTTAGCCGGTCCCGGCGAAGCTCACCGCGCCGTGCTTGTCGACGATGCGTAAGACCTCGGTCCCCCTGGTGGGCTGCGTGGGCCGGCGGCGTGCTGAGGTCGACGGTCGATCTTGTCGTCGTCGTCGATCAGGTGCCGTCGGGAATGGGTCGCCACGACCACACCGTTGTGGGAGATGTGCAGCAGCCCGTCCGTCGACTCGATCGACACGGGTTCTCCTGCGAGGTGACGCCCCACGTGATAGCGGTGTTTCAAAATGCTGATGCGCCCGGCGCGATCGACGCGGCGTCCCACGACTTTCTTGCGAGTGATGGCGGTGTCTTCGTGCTCGTGGACCAGAGGGGAGTTGAACCACTGACCTCACCCGTGCGAGGGGTGCTAAGGCCCTTGACGGCGACCTACACCGGCACACCTTTACGACCATCAATGCAGCTCACAATGCAATTTCCGGTCACGCCTACTCACATCCGATCCCGTCTACATCCGCCGGCGATGTTGGGTGTGTGTTGGGAGGAGACCAGCAGCGAGCACCTATTCGGTATTCAGGAGGCGGCGGTGCCGCCTCGGGCAAGCGGCTCATTCCACCACTCTCCATATCTCCCGAGCAGCTTCGAGCCACCGGGGAGCTTGTTCGTGGCGGGGTCGGACGCTACCGGCGCTCAGACGGTTCGTAGAACACACCATGCGGCCTCGTGCCTCCCGGGTACGGGTACTCCTGCACGCGTGTGGCTGCCCGGTTGTCCACAACGTCGACTGCTCCGGGACTCTCGACCCCGATGAACGTGTAGTGACCGTTCGCCGAGAGCCATTGATGTCCGGTCGTGGTGTGCCCGGGCAGCTCGACATAAGTAGTAACGAGCGTCCCGGTATCGATAAGAGCCATCCGCGCCGGCAGCCCGGTGGGTGAAGCTCGCAGGCCTACGACGAGCGTCTTGCCGTCGTTGGTCAACGACAAGGTGTCCGGCTCCCGCTGAGCCTCCGCGAAACCCGTAACGACCGGAAGAGTCCCGCTCACGTCGACCACTTTGACCCGGTGCTCCCCCCGCATCGATACGTAGGCCGTCTTTCCGTCGGGCGTCACCAGGATCTCGCTGGGATTGTTTCCGATCGGGAGCTCCCAGATGAGCTCGCCGGTAACGGCGTCGAGCTTCGCGATCGTGTTGGCCGGTCCCGCGTTTGTGGCGTAGAGATTCTTTCCGTCTCTCGTGATCCACACCGCGTGCGTCTGGGCAGCCGGGTTCGCACTCGCGGTGAAGCCGGCCACGCGGGCGTCGAGGGAGGTGTCGACTACCCCGATCTTGTTGGAGTTGAACTCGGCAACGTATATGAGGTTGCCATTCCGACTGGCCATCAGATGGTGTGGCCGGTCTCCCATCGGAATGGTATCGATGACAGTGATCGTATCTTTAGCGATGACGGACAGCTGATCGGCGTTTTCGTCTGACGTATACACCTTGTCGGTCCCAGATGGCTGCGTGATACCGATGGGCGCCGGCCCGACGGGAGTCGTCCCCAGCACCTCTCCGGTCGCGGCGTCGAACGCAGTGACCGTGCTCGCGCTCGGCGTGCGCTCGGTTACCCACAGCGTTCCGCTCGCTCCCGGGATGCCGTGCGGCTCCGCATGCGAGGGTCCCGGCGCCGCCACCAAAGGCAGGGCTACCAGCAACGTCATGAAATGTCTGCGCATCTCCGCCTCCCGAGTCGAGCGTTGCAACGATCTGGCAATCGACGGTTGGAAGTCAGGCGCAACGTGCTCTGAGCGGTTTCGCCGACTTGTTTCTCAAGACCTCGAGCACATCGCCGTTGGCATCCACCAGCCATGCCTCGGACCAAAAGGCTGCGTTGTCCGGCGCGGGTGACAGGGTCCACGTAGCGGTACCGCTCCCGCGTCCGTCGGCGTCGAATGTCGGCGCCGTGTCGGTTTCCGCAATCGTGACGGGACCGCCGCCGAAATTCGCTCCGAGAAGGAGCTTCACTCGGGCCGTGGTCGGATGACCAGTCCACTGCGCGGCGGCCGTGAACCTGCACGCGCTCTCGCTCAGAGTCGTATAGCCGGATGGCTTGTGATGCTCGGCCTCTGCCGGCGCCGCGACGGCCATCGCCGCAGCCATGGAAACGAGGACCACCTTCTCCTTTAGTCGCATCTGCCTCCCCGATCGTGCTGCCTTTCCCGAGGAGTCGGTTCGAAGCCGCCATTTCCGTCGCGGGATTGTGCGGTTGCGACGGAGGTGGGAGCTTTCCGACGACTACCTCGACGAGAGGACGCCAAGGAGAGGCCGTGTGACCCCGAGCGCTGAAGCAGCCCCCCGGCTGGAGGATCCGGGCGCCTTTCGAGCCTTCTACCGGGACGCTCTCCCCCGGATCTACGGCTATTTCATGAACCGTTGCGGCAACGACCCCGCCGTCGCGGAGGACCTGACCCAGGAGACGTTCATGGCAGCAGTGCAGGCGCTGAAAAAGGGCCCACGGGTGGACGATCCGACCGCCTGGATCGTCGGGATCGCGCGGCACAAGCTGGTCGATCATTACCGGAGTCGCGAGCGGGAAGAGCGAAAGCTCGCGGCGGTAGCCGCGTCGGTCGACTTAGGCGAGCTCGTCGATTGGGAAGGCGACGAGGACTCCCACGAGCGTGCGCTCGAGGCATTGGGAAACGTGGCGGGGCCGCAGCGAGCCGCCCTCGTCCTCCGCTACCTCGACGGGCTGTCGGTTCCCCAGGTTGCGGCGCAATTGGGCAAGAGCGTCCACGCCACGGAGTCACTGCTCATGAGGGGCAAGCAGGCCTTCAGGGTCAGATATGTGGAGGCTTCCCATGGCTAGGGTGCACGTCGAAGAGGTCCTGCGCGACCTCGATCGTCCGCTCGATCCCCGCCCCGAGTTCGCCGAGGCGCTGCTGGCGATGCTCGAGATGGAGCTCGCCGACGGAGCCGCTGTCGAATCGTCCCCCGCGCCACGGCGCGAGCAACGACCCCGCAGCGTGCTCTTGCGGCGTACAGCGCTCGCGGGCGGACTCACAGTTGCGCTGGCGATCGTCGCGCTACTGGTCGGGACCCTGCCGGGTGGGAGCCCCTCTGCCCTAGCTGTGGTGCAGGACGCACGCGAGAAGTTCGCAGAGATCCCGCCTTTCCGCGCGACCGTGATCCAACGCACGCCCGGAGAGGCGATCGCAGAGGAAGAGAGACTCGAGCGAGCACCGGATCTGGTCGTGCAACGCGAGGTGGCCTATCAAGACGACGCTCATTTCCGTGTCGAGGTCGTAAGCAGTTCCTGGGATGGCAAGACCGGGGCCTGGAATGACCATCGGGAGTCGGGCGGCTCCTTTACCGTTGCCGACGGCACCTACCTCGCGGACTACGGGGCGTTCCAAAACGAGCTCAGCGTCGGTCGCCTCGAGGACGAAGACATCTCGGCGATCAGGTTTAGGGCAACCGCGCTCCTCGATCCCGATCTGCACGAGTTTGGGGATTACTCGGATGCCTACTTCGAGGAGCACTGCAAGCTGTTGCCCGACGACACCATCGCCGGGCGCCGGGCGAGACATATCCAGTGCCAAGAAGACATCGATACCGACATCTGGGTGGACGCGGAGTGGGGATTCGTCCTTCGCTATGAGAGCGACGGAGTCACCGTTGATGGCGAGCCAATCGGGAGACTGACCTGGCTCGAGGTCACGTCCATCTCGTACGGGACGACGTTCGACCCGTCCGAGTTCGAGATCGTCACACCGGATGGCGCGCGGGTGCTGTGGGTGGGGGGCCCACCGATACCGGAGCGCTTCCAGGTGGAGGGCGATCCGCGGGTCAGCGCCACGATCGACGTGCGCGGTCTCGGCGGGCCGGTGCTTTTCGCGAACGACGCCGTTTGGACGAACGGGATCGAGGGGGGACAAGGGCAGTCGCTGACGGGAGGCATCGGATACGTCGCTCGCATCGATCCAGCGACCAATGAGGTCGTGTCCCGGGCGCCGCTCGTTCCGGTTGTCGATGAGATGCCAAAGGGTTACACCGGCCTGCTGATCGATGTCGACGATGCGGCCGCCGACGACCGTTCCCTGTGGGTTTCCGAGTACCACGCGGGACGTGAGTGGACCCGCAAGTTCCGGTTATGGCGGCTCGATCTGGTGACGGGACAATTCGTCGGAGATCCTTTGCGCCTTCCGGGACAGTCAGCCGGGCTCGTCGCGACAGACGACGGCGTGTTCGCGATGCTCTCCTCGACCAGGACGGTCGTGGTCGGCCCGGCAGAGCTGCAGTTCGGGGGCCTCGCTCGCATCGATCCGACGACGGGCGAAAAGCAGATCGTCGAGTACCAGGGCAATCCCGACTTTAGCGGAAAACACACAATCACGGCGGACGGGGATCATGTCTATCTACCCTGGTGGTTCCCGGATCTCGAAAACCCGCGCGAGCCCGGGCGCAACGTGATCCTGAAGATCGATCAACACACGCTGAAAGTCGTCGATACCTTCGATCTGCCGGTAGAGCCGTACACACACGTCGGCTTGCACGTGGCAGGCGACAAAGGACACCTCTGGGTTGCCTTCGGAAATGAAGAGGCCGGAACGCTGTTGAAGCTGGATGCACACAACGGGCGCGTTATCGACAGGCTGCAGGTCGGTAGGGCACTCACCGATGTTGACGTCGGCGAGGGGCTGTTGTGGGTCTGCGACTCCAAGACCGATTCAGTTCTCGCCGTGGATCCAAGCACGATGAAGGTGACGGAGAAGATAAGGACTGGAAGCCTTCCCATAAGCATCGCGGTCGGAGCACGAGCTGTTTGGGTCAAGCACTCCAGTGACGGGAGCGTCGTGAGGATCGACCTTTGAGAGTCGTCGCTCCCGCGAGTTCTGCACCTTAGAACTCCTGACCGCTGTGGACCAGAGAGGAGTTGAACCCCCAGCCTCATTCGTGCGAGCGGTGCAGAAGTGCTTTTACGGCTGTTTCCTGCAAGGCCGGTGGTTACGGATGGGCCGGAAGGGGATGCTGAGCAGGAGGCAGTTCAGCCGCATGATTCAGGATCTCTCAACATTGCCGTGAATTGTCCCGACCCGCGGTCCCGTCGCGGTCCTGCGACGGGCCGTCCCCTCGATGACCGTCTTAGTGAGTTGCAGACGTCTACGAGGATCGACACAGACTGAGGTGTAGGCGGGTCTTTTCAAAGCCCACCGTCTTCGTGAATTACCTATGCGTCTTAATAGCGATGGAACGGATCTCAGTTGGCGGCACGATCGGAGTCTCGATGCGACAGACGTGGCGGGCGGAGCTCGGTGAGTTCTACGCCGCATGCGGACTCCCGCCAAGCGACTCGCCTACCTGTTGACCGGCGACAAAAAGCTCGCCGAGGCATCGTGCAGGACGCTTTCGTGAAGATCGCCGGCCGGCTCGGTGGACTGCGCAGTCCCGACACCTCGGCCGGTTATCTCCGCCAAACGGTCGTTACGCCGAGGCTATCGAGCACAAGTTAGGATAGTGATGTTGGGTATGTGTTGGGAGCAGACCCCCGCGAGCGTCTACCCCGGGCTACTTGCGACGACGAATACGGCCGACGATCTATCGCTGAAATCAGTGGCAGGCATACGTTCGAGACGAGCCCTGGCTCTTCGCAAGCACACTTCTCTTGTTGGAGCATCGAGAGATTCGAAACGCCTCCTACAACACCCGAGTTGTGTGCGAGCCTCGATGAACGCATCGATATCCAGAGTCTCGTTCAACTCCGATGTCCATGATCGAACGGGTGTGAATCCGGCCCCGCGGAGTAGGTTCGCGACCTTGTCTGGCGTGTCGACTAACTCGTGCCTAGTAGCCACTGGGCCCAACGGCGCCGCGCCGTGACTCTCGAATTCCTCCGTCCACGCGTCGAGGGCGGGATAGCTCGGATCGTCGGCCCACGTGATCACGCCTATCCATCCACCGGGCTGCGCTACTCGTGCGGCATCGCGCAGCGCGGCCGCGGGATCGCCAACGTGGAAGAGCATGAAACACATCGTGATGACGTCGAAGCTCCCGGATGCGAATCCCATCTGGGTCGCGTCCATGACCGCCCTCCCATAACGCGAGGGAGCGAAACGCAGCATTCCCGGCGAGAGGTCGATCCCGGCGACCGTCGCGGCCGGAGCAGCGGCGGCCAAGTCGTCGAGCAGCGCGCCTACCCCACACCCGACATCCAAGACCCGTCTCGCGTCGTGAAGCGGCAGCGCGCCCAGCAGTTGCGCGGCCGCCCGCCTGAGTTGAGGAGCCCACAACTTCTTGTACGCGAGGGCATCCTGCGTGTAACGCCGCGCTAAGGCGGCGCTGGCGTCTCGTGACCCGCGGTCATCGCGGGCAATGCCGGGAGGGTTCGACTCAGACCTCACGTCATCGTCGCTACGCTCGCCGCCCCAAAAGGGCTAGCAGAGCCGTTTGACGATCTGCGATCTCCGGGAGCTCGATCTCGTACCCGAGCAGGCCGGCGGCTCGCCAGCTGTCGATAAGGGGGCGCAACGTCGCCTCTGCGAACTCGACGAGTGTCGGATCCAACCGCTCGTCAGCCCCGATGGAGCGCGCGAGGTCCCAGGTGTGGACCACGACATCCGCCGTGACCTCCGCCAGATACCTGTCCGCGCTGGCGTCCCCGGCCGATAAGTGCACCGTTCGCTCGGGGGCACCCTCTGTGCTCGCTGCCACAAGCGCGTCGCGTGCAACTTGCCGCCAGGCGGCTGGGGGATCATCCCCGAGCAGATCGCCGTCGAGGCGATCCCCCACGTCGGCGATGTGCTTGCCGTCCAGAAGGGGTGGGATCCACGCGAGTTCGCTCACGACATGGTTTACGAGCGCGCGCACGTCCCATTCGGAGCATGGTGTCGGAGCGCCCCAGGAATCATCACCGGCCGCAGCCAGTCTCTCCCCGAACCGTTCGAGCGCGCTCTCGAATGACTGGACTACCTCTAGTTCGTTCTTGAACACTTTCATGCGATCCTCCCATCGGGCATCGGATCAGCCCTTCACGTAACTGAGCTTCTCGCTGATCTTCCCGTCGCGAAGACGGATCAGGTCCACGCCGCGGACGTAGCCCCCATCCCACTGGTAGCGCCACAGCTGTACGACTCGATCACCGACGGCGAAGCTGTCCTCGATGTCAAAACGGCTGTAGGTGTCCGCGAAGATCGGTTCCCAAGTCGCGGCGACCGCCGGCTTCCCCACGCGCCGCAAACCGTCGGGCGCGGGCGACGTGCTCTCGAACACGACGTCATCGGTAACCCATGCCAGCGCTGCCTCGAGGTCGTGGTCGTTCCACGCGCGGTTGAACCGCGAAACGACGTCGCTCATGCTCCGACCTGACGCACGAAGTGGTAGGCGACGGTGTGACCGCCATAGGTCAGCGGGATCATGTCGGTCTCGGCGTCGAACGTGGATCCATCCTTGCGTTTGCCCTTGAAGCGGAATGTCACCGGGAACCTCAGATCCGCTACCTTCGTCTGGTACTCCCAGACGTAATGGCCGCGGTCGTCGGCCAGGAACGTCGCGGCGAAGTCATCGACCGCCTCCCACTCGTCGACCGAGTACCCGAACAGCTTCGCGAGCTTGTCGTTGCACGCCTTGTTCGTCTCGTCCAACCAGACATACACGCCGTCCGGGCTGCGGTCGAAGATCGGTGCGAGGTTCTCTCGCAGCTCGTTAACGGCTTGAGCGTGAGACATGCTCATGACCTTGCTCCTTTCTCGTGGCCCGGGGCCGCGTCCGGCAGGAGCGTCTGCCGGGCCCGGTCGAAATCCTTGAGAACCCGCGTGAGGCCCGCCGTCCCTTCCGGGTCGCTGCGGGCGAGAGCGGTTGCTGCGACGCGCGCACCGGCGACCAGCGCTGCGACCTCTTCCACTCGCGCCGTCATCGTCACGACACCCGGCCTCGCCCACCGCAGCTTCAAGCCGATCGACCTCAGCTCGCGGCCGCGCGAACGTGCTCCACGACGCGCCGCACCTCATCCGCGAAGTCGGCGTAGTCGAGTTGAAGACCGTTGATATAGATGCTCCAGCCTTGCACGAGCTTCGTGTAGTGCAACGCCTCTTCAATCTCGGCATCGCTTGCCCCATTGAGCCGCGCCGCTTCGGAGTGGAACAGCACGCAATAGCGGCATCGGGTGACCGCCGACACCGACAGTCCGATCAGCTCCTTGTACTTGTTTGGGATGAGCGTGTCCCCGAACTGGACCCGCTTGACGAGGTCCCATTCCGAGTCGATGAACTCGTCCGGTACACGGTCGATGAAGGAGATGACTTCGCCGAACATCTCCTTCATCTCGAGATGGACATCCTCCCGCGCCATGCCGGCCTCCCTTCTGAGGCTGTCTGTCAGCCTCGATAGGGCGACGCTAGGGGGGCGAGGTTGCGATTCGGTAGCGGCGCGCCGACCATGTACGGATGGCCCCGCAGATCGAGATCCGTCTGCTCGGGCGCTTTATGGTCCGCCGCGATGGCGACGAGGTCGCGCCGGTCGCGTTCGGGGGTCGCCAGGCGCGCAAGCTGGTACGAGTTCTGATCACGAGGCGCGGAGGGCTCGTGCCCGTCGACGAGCTCGTCGAGTTCCTTTGGCCTCATCGCGCCCCGAAGGACCCCGCCTCCAACGTCAAGGTGTTGGTCAATCGAGCGCGGCGGGCGCTCGGAGATCCGGATCTCATCGCAACGGGTGCCGGGGGCTACGCGTTCTCGCCATCGGAATCGTGTTTCATCGACACCGAGGCGTTCCGGGCCACCGTCGCAGCAGCCAAGGAGCATCTCGGCGCGCGCCGCTCCGCCGCAGCCCTGCGCGAGTTCAAGTTCGCACTAGCGCTGTGGCGCGGGGAGCCCCTGCCTGAGGACACTTACGAGGATTGGTCAGGCGGTTACCGCGCCGAACTCGATGCCATCCACCTCGACGCGCTCGAGGCCGCCGCTGCGACCGCGCTCGACGTCCGTGATCCCAATGAAGCAGTGGGGCTCGCGCAGCAAGCCACGGCGCGCGAGCCGCTGCGCGAGCGCGCCAACTTGCTGCTCGTGAGGGCACTCGCCGCTGCGGGCGATACCGCCGGGGCGCTCGCGGCCTACGACTCTTATCGGACGCGAGTCGCCGACGAGCTTGGGCTCGACCCCTCGCCCGAAGCTGCCGAACTCCACCTGCGCATCCTGCGCGGCGAGCCAGTGGGTCGCACTGCGCGCACATCCACGCCGGCGTCGGTCGACCCCCATCTCGAGGAGCTCCCGTTCGTCGGGCGCGAGCGCGAGCTCGCGGCGATCGAGAAGAACCTCGCGCACGGGCGGGGGGTCGTCGTGGTCGCGGGGCGGTCGGGCGTTGGCAAGTCGCGCCTACTTGCCGAGGTTGCCCGACGAGCGACGCTCCCGGTGATCTCGGCGCGTGCCTTCCTAGCCGGGCGCGAGCAGCCGTGGAGCCTCGCACGCTCTCTCGTGCGTGAGGCGCTCGCGCTCGACGCCGACGCAGCGCGGTCTGTGCCGCGTCTTGCGACTGCGGCCCTCGCCGAGGTCCTCCCCGAGATCGAGGACTATGCTCCGGTCGCCGACGCGTCGCTCGACCCCGAGACCCGGCGCGCCCTGATCCTCGAGGGCGTGCTGCGAGTCATCGAAAACGCCGCCGCTCCCGGTTTGCTCGTGATTCTCGACGATCTCCAGTGGGCCGACGCGACGAGCCTGGAGCTGGTCGCCCTTGCGACGAACCGCGTCGTAGAGCTTCGAGTAGTCATCGCGCATCGCTCAGACGAGGCCGAAGAGGCCGGCGCTATGGGACGCTTCCTGCGCGAGATGGTCCGTGCAGGATCCGTCGAGAGCATTAGCCTCGACCCGCTGTCGGCCGCCGAGATAGCGCAGCTGGTCGCGGACGACGATCTCGCCACGGTCATCGCAGCGGGTACGGACCGCACTCCGCTGGCGGTCGAGGAGACGATCCGCGCGCTGCAGGCGCAGGGATCGGTCATCCGGGATGCGCACGGCCGGTGGCGCCCACGGGTCGACAACGTCATGGAAGTTGCGCGCGCGTCCGCTCGTGCGGGACAGGAGCGGATGATTCTCGCGCGCGTCGAGCGTCTGGCTCCGCGCCGACGTAACCTCGTGTCGCTTCTTGCGGTGTTGGGACGTGAGGTTCCCGCGCGGGTGCTCGGCCACGCTCTCGATGTCGAAACGCGCGTCGTTCTCGACGACCTCGAGCTGCTTGCCCGCGCCGATCTCGTTCGATTCGGCGATCACGGCTGGCGGACCGCGCACGACTTCATCGGCGACACTGTGGCGGCGACGCTGGGGCGCGCCGAGAAAGGACGCACCCACGGGCTCCTGGCCGACGCGCTCCGCGCTCACGGGGCGGACCCCTCCGAGATCGCGCTCCATCTTGCGGAGGCGGGCGATTCCGACGCTGCTGCCGAAGCATTCGCCACCGCCGCCGCCGCCAGCCTCAAACGATTCGCCAACCGCGAGGCGGAGCGCCTAGCCGAGGCGGGACTGGCTCTCGCGACCCCCGATGGTACGAGGACAGGCCTGCTGGAAACGCGCGCCGAGGCCCGAGCTCGCGTGGGCAACCTCGGCGGCGCCCGCGACGACCTTCGCGCCGCACTGACAGCACTCGAGGACCCATCGGCGCGAGCGCGCGTCTTCAATCGCATGGCGCGACTCGCGTTGGCCACCGGGGACCTCGCCCGCGCGTCAGAACTGGGCGAACTCGCCCTTGTCGAAGCCGGACGTGATCGTCGGTCGCGGGCAGAGGCGCTCGTCGTTGCTGCAATCGCGGACATGAACGCGGAGCGATTCGAGCGCGCCGATGAACGGTTCGCGGAGGCACTCAGCTTGTTCCAAGCACTCGGCGACTCCGGCGGCGTGGCCGACATCATCGACGCGCAGGCGATGGCGACCTTCATGAACGGGCGCATCGCGGCCGCAGTCGATTCCTTCGAGCGGGCGGCGCGACTCTTCGAGGACTCTGGAAACCTGCTGCGCGTTGTGACTCCCAGGTCGACGCGTGGGCATGGACTCACGTTCATGGGACGGGCAGAAGACGCTCTCTCGGACGCCGACGCCGCGCTCGCGCTCGCCGAGACGCTCGGCATGCCGGACGCGGAGGCGATGGCGCTGTGGCACAGGAGCGAGGTGCTCGTCGCGCTCGGACGGATCGATGAGGCGCTGCAAGGCGCGACGCGCGCGGTGACGCTGGCGGAGAGCATCGGCCACCGGAGTTGGACCGCCATGGCGTTACGGGCCCTTGGGATCGCCCTCGAGGCGGCGGATGACCTCGCAGGCGCGGGCGACGCGTTCCGTCGAGTGCTCGACGTGGGCGCGACCGTGTCACTGTTCGCATCGTGGGGAGCAGCGCGTCTTGCGCTCGTGCTGATAGCGCAGGGTGACTTCGACGAAGCTGGGCGCTACGTCTCCGCGGCACTCATGACGGGACCGCCGCTCGCGGGTTACGAAGCCCGACTTGCCGAAGCAGAACTGTCGGCGGCGCGAGGTGACGCGGGAACGCGCGATATCGCGAGTCGCGCCCTCGTTCTAGCGGAGGTCGGAGGTCACGCGGCGAGCGCGGCGCGTCTTAGGGAACTCGCTTATGCGCGTCGGTGAACGCGAGCGGAGCCGTTTGTTGGGAGCCGCCCGAGTGCGGATGGCGGGCTCGAGAAAATGTACGTTGACCTGGGATTTTTGTGAACCAGAGGGGAGTTGAACCTTAGGGGGAATCCGTCGTTGCGTCGTCGCGCCGAGGCAGGTAACTCCATCCCAGCATGAGTAGCGCAACCGCCCCCACCATGAAGGCGATCATTGAAGGAGCTACGAACAGAAACCAGTACTCGTCGTGTAGCTCCTGGCTTGGCAGCGTATTAGCAAATAGACCAATCACGAAGACCGCCACCGAAACGGCAAGAACTGCGGCCCGTCGCCGCCTTTTGCCTGCGATATCAATATCAATCACGACGCCCAACTCCTTTTTGTCCCTCTGTAGCCTGCGCATCTCGAGAGCCAGCACGACTGCACCCACAGGGACCGTGGCCCACAGAAGCCAAGGCGCACCGAAAGCGATGGTTGCGTAGAAGACCATCCCAACAATGATCGCCCCGTGGCTGACGAAACGCATCCTCCAGTCCCATTTACGATCCACTCTCAGATTCATCAACTCCAACCTCCTCGCGCTTCGTAACTCTCCTGATCTCCACACCAGGTCGGCGGGCATGCCCAGAACCACGCGGGCTGCCAGGCCCGACGGTCGCTGGGATCGCTCTTCTCCCGTGTCATGCCGTTGCTCCCACAGGTCCGAGGCAATTTCCTCCCGGCGTCGATCGCGCGTCTCGCGAGGGAGTCCTGCTGTGTAGGTCGCCGTCCAGGCACGAGCGAAGGCCGCCGCGACGGACTCCGTCCTCATCGCGTCGCTAATCCGTGAGCGGCTATCTCCGGCAACGGCCTCTCCGAACGCGACAAAGCCAGCGACTTCTCTCCCAGATCGGTGACGTGATACAGGCGTCGGCGAGGACGACCCTCACCGGCGGCGAGATCGGCGTCCTCCCACTGGCTCGCCAACAGACCGGCTCGTTCGAGGCGACCGAGCGCCTTGTACAGCGTGCCGTGGGCGGTCAGCCGGCGTGTTCCCTGAGCTTCTTGAATCAACTTTGCGACAGCAAAACCGTGGAATGTGGCGCTTCCCTGCGCCTTGAGGGTGATCCCTGTATCGAGGATCGCCTCCTCGATTTGGAGCAGCTGTCCCTTTCTCCGTCTCATACGGCGACCTTATAGGAAGATATATTCCTATGTCAACCGGCCTTTTGGCAGGAAGCAGTTCCGTTGCAGGCGTTTCAGCCAGGAGCAGCACTTCGTTCCCTGCCGCACGTGACCTAGCCTCGGATCTTCAACGTCGCGACTTTGCAGGTATGGCAGCCGAGAAGCAACCCGTACGTCCCACTTCGAACCGGTCGTGTCTCGTCCTGCTGAAAACAGACGCCGTCCTGTGGAACTTCGAACGAGCCCCGAAGACGTCCTCGATCGTCAAGAGCGAACCTGTGTTTCCCATGCGCTATGAGTTCGCAAGTGATGTCGCGCTCTCTCTTGACCGGCCGCCCGCTCTCGTCGACGGACGCGATCAACGCGACGCTGTAGCCCTCGTGTGGTTCGAGCCGGCTCCAATACTTGCTAACGAAGCACCTCCCCCGCAGTCGGACACGGTCACCAGGGGAAGCGGCACGCGGGACGATCTCTACTCGAGGTTGAGCATCAGAGCAGGCAGCCCTCGAAGCGTTGGCCGCGGGCAGGGTCGTCGGAGCGGGAGAAGAGGTCCTTCCTTCGGGCGCCGTGGTCCGCTCATCCGGCGTCGCGCAGCCGGATAGAGACACCAGGACGACGAGAACGCCGATCCGGAGCCGATTAGGAGGTCTCGCTCGCGATCTCACGCCGAATGCCTCCCCCCGACTCTCCATCGGTTCCTTCGCTTCCGTCCATCGGGTCAATGCCCCAGAGTTGAAATCCTCTCGAGTGCGCCCACGGACAGGCAAACCGCCAATGTCCACCCGGCGTACTTGTCACCCTGGTCCCCGGGACCAGTTGAGGCGTAGACGCTCGCACCCGACGTCGAACCGTGGGTGGCTCCTTTGCCAGAACTGGAATGCCGGTGCGAGCCGACTTCTAGAGACGATGCTTCAGATCACGAGTTACGACGTCCTTACAGACCGCGGTGGAGCATCGCCCGCTGCGGTCGGATGCAAACCGTGTGGAAGCATCCCATGAGTAGGCGTCCCGCTTTCCGATGCCAAGGTCCCGCCAGCGGCGAAGGTAAACCATTACCGTAGGGCGAGCGGGTTTTCGCACCTTGACGCGTCCGAGGGGGACGACGCCAAAACTATCTCCCGAACCATGGTAGTCGTACAGTCGGCCGCGCAGAGTTCCGCCCTTGTAGTCCACGACTACCAGCCTCTCAAACATTCGATCGCGATCGTTAGAGAAATAGAGTTGTATCGAACTTCTCCCGCCGAGGCGTCGAGAATCCCACCCTTCCCAGGTGGACAAGCGGTGTTTGAGAATGTTCCCGCCGCCGTGAGCATGGGCGATCCGGCGAACATCAAGAACCCCGGACGCATCCTCTGGATCGCGCCTTGTTCCCCTGTCCGCGAAAGCAGCGTGGGGGACAACCAAGATCAGCCCTAGGGCGAGTGCGATGGCTCTCACTCCCTGACAAGCTCTCCCGAACCCGGAGGGGCCCTATACGCCGGGTCATTTGGCGTACATCTTCTTTAGTCCAAGGAAGTCGCCACGCCCGAGTGTCCGAGCCCATCGCACACACTCCGTGGCGCGGCCGCTCATCGTGAGGTACTTATGGTGAGCGGACGCTCGGCCTCGGCGACGACATATGCGATGTAGTCGAGGCACTGCATCATCGTCACCACGAACTCGTCCATAGGGAACGTTTCCGGGAACTGTTCCAGCTCGGCTTTGACGCGCCCCCATTTGGAGAAACCGGTCGGCAGCTCGTCTCGCCGAAACCGCGCGGACCCGACGGCGACCCAGCGGCCCCCTTCGAGCTTTTCGCTGAGTACGATGCCAATCGGCGTGAAATCGACGTGCTGGGCATTCCGAAGCCTGTAGAGGAACCTGTAGGAGAAGAATGAGTCGTACATCGCGCTGGTCGCTTCGTCGAACGCGTTGAACTCTTGCGAGTCCTCGCCGTACCGCCTCTTGAGCCGTGTCTCGGTGTGGTCGAGGAACACCCGGATCGCCTGGAGCCACTCGAACATCGCGCCTCGCAACTCACCGTTCAGTCTCTTCATGCCGGTCGGCTGCGACTTCAACCGTTCAAAGGCCGCAGGGCTGGCTTGCTTCACGCCGAAAAGCCGCTGGAATCTGTGCAGCACTAGATTGCGGGCTTCCTGTTCGCTCTCCTGCATCAAGACGTCCAGCGCCTCGACCAGCCGACGCTTCTCTTCAGAGGAGATGTCGATACCTTCGTGGACAGTCCACTCGGTCGGGTCCGCTGCCTTCGGGTCCCCCTCGATCCGGCAGAGCTGACACTTCATCGGGCTCACCTAGTACGTCCCAGCGGCATCGGGCACCAGAAACGTAGTCGTCACAGGTCCGTCGTGGGCGGGCGGTCACGAACCTGCGCCGGTCAAATCATGGCCCGCGCCACCCCCGTGATGACCTATTGATGACCAGGGCGTTTTGACGAACCAGCCTGGCACCTTCGCACCCGCCAGCGAAAACCGCCTCTGACCTGCGCTTTTGCTCTTGTGGACCAGAGGGGAGTTGAACCCCTGACCTCACCCGTGCGAGAGGAAAGACTGCCAGACGCCGCACGAGGGGAAATCGGCGTCTTTCCTGGTCAGGACCGGTTTCGCATTGTCACGGGTGCCCATCCTCTACCAGCCTTAATCACCTCCGATGATGACCAGATGATGACCAAGACTGACCCGGATGACGTCCAAGGCATCATCCGTCGTCTGCAGGCGGCCGACCGTCGGGAACGTCGTAGGTGTCATGGTCGGGTGCCGGCAATCCACGCATCGGCACGCGCGACACGAAGGAGTGTTCGCGGTGGCGGATGAATCCTCTCGGCAGCTCGTGACCCTGCGGTCGCACGCGACCGACATGTTCGTCGTGGTGCTGTTCTTCGATCACGGCGATTGCATCGGGGCATCGAGTGACGAAGCGCGATCCGCGCTGCGCAAGGGCGAGAAGGACACCACCCTCGCGTGCGAGGGCACCTGCTACAACGCGATCCAGACGCTGAACGCTTCGTGGATCGTGGCCGCGCAGGCGCATTCGTAGTAAAGACCATGCCCCCAGCGCCCCGCGCTCAACGGCCGCGTCAACGACATCAACCGGATCTCGAACCCAGTGGCGGCCGCGACCGCGGAGAAGCGAAGGCCCCGAGCGCCAAGCTGGTAGCAGCCCTGGTGATAGGCGGCAGAGTCCGGGACCGGCGGACCCCCCTCGTAGATGCACGTGCCTGTGTCGGCCTGTAGCGAGTCGGACGAGGAGTAGGGGGACCGGCGCGTCGGGGGAGGAGTAGGGGGACCGGCGGGTCGGAGGAGCTGGTGGACCCGCCATGAGTGGATATCGGGGGGACCCGATCCTCGTAGAACGCGCCGCCACCGCAGCAATGTCATGGTTGTCGACGACCTACACGGCGGCTGCCGCCGCGTCGGCCGGGAAGGCTCCACCAACGCAGGGGTGTCCGCGAGAACAGACACGCCCAGCAGCCGAGGATCCGTCCTACGGTGCGATTCGGCGAGCCACGGCCCACGGGCCCGAGGCCAGAGCTTCCGTCGATCCCGCCGCCGCGATGTCTCCGATGTTGAGGCCGAACAGCGACTGGTGGGACGTCTCGAGGCTCCACGTCATCCCGCCGTCAGCCGTGCGCCACGTGCCGGCGCCGTTCGTTCCCGCGTACCCGACCTTCTCGGTCCCGAACGTGACGGCATCGATGGCGAATTGCGCTGGGGTCCCGGCCTGCTCGTGGAGGGGATTCACTAGAGTCGCCACTTCTTCGAAGCTCTTGCCTTGGTCCCTACTAAGCAGCACGCCCCCGTCTGCCGTGCCCAGGACGATCCTCTTCTTCGACGGCATGGCCACGGCGGTGACGGGGTCCTGGTCTGCATGCAAGGCGCTGTAGATCTCCCGGAAATGACGACCGCCATCGGTCGTCAGCTGCACCGATGAGCGAAAGCCCGCGCTGGTGTTCCCGCAAGCGCGTCGCCCGATCACTTCCAGCTCGAGCAAGAGAACCACGCCCACCCTGTCATTGAGGAACTCGACCTCTGGCGCGAGAGCTGGGAACTTCACGCGGGTGGTCTCCCAGCTCGACCCGCGATCGTCGCTCCGCCATATCAGCGTCTCCGTCTGCTCGACGGGACATCCGTCGCGTACGTAGAAGCCCCTCCCAGCGACCACCACTCGATCCGATTCCGGGACGGCATAGAGATCATGAGTGACTGCGAAGTCGGACTCGCGGGCATCCGGGAGTGGGACCTCGCCCATCTCTTCCCACGACAGACCCTTATCGGTCGTCGCGAACAAAGTCCCGCCGGACAGGCTGTAGCCGAGATCGGGTGACGAGAAATCTACGCGCGGCGTTCCTCCCGCGGTGGGCGGAGACGGAAGCGGGATCCAGTTTAGACCGCCGGTCGGGCTGTACCACAGCGGCGTGTCGTTGTTGTTGAAGGCAAACGCCGTCCCGTCTTCGAATAGGTCGAGCTGTATCAAGCCCTGGGGCTTCACATGGAGGCTCGGAACCCAATGACCTTCGTCTTCCGCTCCCGAATCTCCCGCACGCGCCGCTGGAACGCCCGCCAAAAGGAGGGTTCCGGCCAATATCGACGCTAGGAAGAGACGGGGATTCATCGGGCACTCACACCGCCAGTTGGGCGCAATCGTCGGTCGACACGATATGGGGGTCGCCGAGGATTGCGGGGAAGTACCCGGTCACGACCCAGCAAACCGGCAGCCTCTCGAGCCGTGCCTGCGTGGTTTGAAGCGGTACCACTCCGGCGGTGCCCGGAAACGACATGGTATTGCTCAGATTTCCGTGGGAGCAGGTGATCTCGATTAGGCTCGACAGATTCGCGGTTCCTTTGCAGATCGCCACGGCTGCCCCCGTACCGTCACGAACGACCTGCACTTCGACGCGTGTGTTTGAACCTGCGTTTGACGAGGCTGCGCTTCCCGTCACGCAGTGTCCGTCGAAATCACAGTTGGTCGAGATGCCCGCGCTGACCAAGGCGTGGGCACCGGACATCGCGAGCGCGCTGAGGACCACCACCGTCAGCGCAATTCCTACGAGTCGTCGGCCTGCTCTTCGAGTGCTCATGAGCTCCTCTCCTGTCCGTAGAGTTCGCCGTTACGGACTCCGTTCCTACGGGACCGAGATTCGCGGGTCTCGGTGAGGTCGATGTCCCTTAAGAGCGATATGTGAGGTTCTACACGGTGAGGATGGCGCAGTCGTCGTCGGTGACGACAACCGTCCCACCCAGTGGATTGGTGAAGTACCCCGTTGAAACCCAGCAGACTTCATGGCCGGTCAACTTTGCGGTAGGTGTGACTACCGCCGACGCGCTGTTAGGCCCGGGGAGCGAGATCGTCCTGCTTCCTCCCTCGACCGAACACGTTGAAGATGTCAGCAGAGCGCCCGTGGTCTCCACCTTGCACGCCGCGGCGACGTAACCCGGCGGATTAGTAAACGTGGTTCCCGCACCCTCTGCGGTGGCCTCGGTCGCTACGCAGAACTGCGGGTAAACCGGGTCGCAGGTGGCTCCCACCCCAATGCTGCCGCCCGCTTGGGCGGGAGCCGGCAGCATCACAGTGACCACTGCAACGGCTGCGCACAAATGCCAGATTCTCTTCACGAACCAACTCCTCGCTATTCGTCGAATGACTGGCACCGTCAAAGGGAGACCCGCGAATCGGCCCTATGAGAGGTTTCGACGCTGCAAGCTTGGTTCCTTCACCGAGTAGGTGACTGTGAGTAAATGCCGGGAAATCGGCCCAGTAGCAACATTCCGCCGTTCGGCGTCACGATCTGGATATGGAGCCATCCGGTTCGCCGAGTCGCTCGACGATTAGGGGACACGCCGCCTCCCCCTCTGACTGCCCGAAGCACCGCCCTTCCCTATCAGTATCCGTGCAAAGGCACCACGAGCCGGCACTGCTGCCCATGGGAATCAGATGGCGTCAGCCTCCACAAGGGGTCCTCCGGATCGAAGGAGTCAAGATGGCTCCGCTCCTCGAACGCGTTCGCCACTGGCTCCGATCGATCGAGGTACCAGACGCGGGCACCAGCTCGAGCGGTGATGAAATCCTTCCGAAAACCAAGTCACAGGGACTTCGACGGCGGACCGGGCGGTCCAGGAGATCAAGGGGTATCTCGCTCATACACACACAGCGCTGCGTTTCACCCAGAGCGTCGAGACCTCGCCCTGCACCGAATGATGACGGACCGGGGTTCGCTTGAGAGTCACGAAGGATCGCTAGGAGGTTGTCGATCGCCGCGATATCCGACGGCTTCGTGAAGTGCACGAACTATCCGACATGTCACGCCAGTCCGCATGACCTGCATAATCTTCCCCCTTTGCGATTACCCCTTGGTGCCGTCAGTCTTCGCGCGACTTACGCCAGGCGTGATCGCGTCATCGATACCCCGGTTCGCCAGCTTGTCTGCATCGGTATTCAGGACACGCGGCACGCGAGTGAGTGACGAAGCAGGGAAGAGATCGAGCGATTCACGTACCCGCTCGGCGAGTGGGCGCAGGTGATCGGCCTTAATCCGATGGCCTTTCAGTAAGTGGCCTTCAACGACTGGGGAATCGATGTACGTATCTAGATCCGTGACCCCCTTATCGAGAGCCATCTGGAGGCCTTCGATCAAAGCGGTGTACTCAGCGACGTTGTTGGTCGCGAACCCGATCGAGTTAGCAATCTCACCGAGGACTTGACCCGATTCCGAGATCAGGAGGGCGCCAATCCCCGCGGGACCCGTGGGTTCCCCCCGCTTCCGACGTGCCGCCCCGTCGGTATGCAGAGTGGCCTTCATCCGTGTCGCCGGAGCCGGACCTTACTGGTCCGATCAGGGTTTGGTCTGGTGACGGCCTGGCAAGCAAGTGAATCCCGCGTGAGCCTCTTCCCCATGTCACTGGATGGATGCACTTCAAGCCGTTCCTCCGGCGACAGCACGCCGATGCTGCAGCCGTAATGTTCTCCAGCCATTGGGTCGAGGGTCCACAAGCTGCTGCTCCGAACGCGCCAGAGTTCGACCACTCGCGCTTGGTGTTCCTGCAACTCGCTCCTATCCCAGCCTGACTGAGCGATGATCTCGACCATCGCCAGAGCCGGTCCCAGGTGGTAGCGGTTCGACGTGGTTGGATCCGGGGGCTTCTCATACTGCCAGTGCAGCGCCTGATGGCAGTCCGGGCAAGGGTCAGCACTGAGACGAGCTTCTGGACACTCCTGTGGTCGTCATACGACCACAATTCGTGACCCTCAAGCTCACCCACTGACCGCACGCCCTCAACTCGTCTACCCCTGCGTCCACAGAGTTCGCACCACTAGTACCCCCAGGCGTCGCTTTGGCGGGCCCCCTGCCACCATCCCCGGAAGAACATGACTGGTGTTCGCCGCTGGCAGTACGGGCACCACCCCTTGTAGACATCCCAGCTGCTCCACGACGTGCGTTGGTTGCAGTACCCCGAATGTGCGTCGTATTCGTCGCATACGACGCTGCTGTAGCTCTTACTGATGTCCAGCACAGCGCCCCAGTCTGTACGAACCCACGCGTCGTAGCTGGGATCCCAATAGCGGATCCTGTTCGTCCCGTCGTTGCCGCACCAGCTGACATGGACCCTGCCATAGCCCACGTATCGCCGCCGGCGTTCTTGCAGGGGATCACTTGTGGACCAGAGGGGAGTTGAACCCCTGACCTCACCCGTGCGAGGGGTGCGCTCTACCAGCTGAGCTACTGGCCCGCGGGGCTCAGTCTAACGGGCCGGGTACTCCCCGAACCCATTGTCGGGCGCCCGGTCCTCGGCCCTCGCGGACTCCGGGTCGCCGTTGTCGCCGTCCAGGGACGTCTCGAGCACCCAGCCGAACCTCTCCGGGAAGTCGGGGATCTCGTCGGTGTCGAGCCGGATCGTCAGCGTGTCGTCGTCGATGGCGAGCGATCCCGGGAGGGTCTCGTCGAGCGTGCTCGCGCCGTACCGGTTCTGCTCGCCGATGATCGTCGCGACGGGGCCGACGTCGAGGTTCGCGGTGACGAGGAAGGTGCTGTCACCACTCTCGTAGATCTCCCATCGGAGGTTGAGGCTCCCCTCGGGAAGCTCGTTCGGGATGGGCCCCGCGAGTTGCGTCTCGAACACGACCCCGCCGTCCTCCGAGCGCACCTCCGCGACGCGGATGTCGGCAAGCGTCGTGTCGCCGGGAGGGTTCTCGCCTTCGCCGAACACCGGGTCGCCGGCGCGGTCCTCGAACGTCCTCACCGGCTCGGCCTCGCCCGTGACGAGCAACACGACGATCGCCGCGACGGCGGCGGCGACGATCGCGGCGACGATGGCGAGGTTGCGGCGATCCATCGGCTACTCGGCGAGCAGGGAGCCGTGCTTCTGGAGGGCCTCGCGCAACGAGCTCTGGATCGTGGACGTCGTGAAGTCGCCGCGCGTGCGCTCGATGATCGACCGGGCGACGTCGGTGAGACGCCGGAGCCCGAAAGTGATGCCGTCCGGGTAGTCCATGGACACGAGAACGTAGTACATGTCGTCGACCGCTCCGAGAAGCTCCTCGCAGCGCGCCAGCTTGCCCTGCCTCATCAGGTCGAGGATGTGCCGGCGCATCTCGCCGATCGACTCCGCCATCCCCTTCAGGTACGCGGCCGGCGGCACGCCGACGTCCTCCGGCGCCGGGAACGGCGCTCCGGTCACGAGGGCGAACGTGATCCGCGCCTCGCACAGCTCCTTCTCCGCGTCGTGGACGAAGCCCGCATGCAGCATGTCGGGATGCGCGCTCAGCGCCGAGCGCGCATCGTCCACGTGCCCCTGCGCCTCGTCGAGGAGCGCCGTGGCCGCCTCGATCTCGTAGCGGTGGAGCGCCCGGATCGCGTTGCCGCACGACCTGATCGCGCTGCGGCTGCTCGCGAGGCCCCGCTCGCGCGCCGCCGTCTTCGCGTCGAGCGTCACGCGCAGCGAATCCGCAATGGATGCGAAGTCCATGGCCGCACCCTAATGGGCGCGGCGCGCGGAGCGCTCAGGCGTGGCGGCGCGAACCCATCAGCTCGAGCTCGTCCTCGTACGGCTCGGCGGCGACGTCGCGGCGTCCGAGGGGCTCGACCTTCGTCAGCCGCTCCTGTCTCCGCCGTTTCGCCTCGAGGAGCAGAGCGACGTACAGGACGAGCGAGAAGTCGAACGCTAGGTGGACCTCCCACATCGACCCACCGGCGAAGAGCGCCACTACGCCCGAGACCGGGGCTGCGATCGCGAGGAACGCCAGGATGCGGATCCTGCGGACCCGGGCCTTCTGATAGGCCGCGCGCGCGAGCCTGTCGGAACGTGCGGGGACGAGGAGGTAGCGGGGCTGCGCCGAGCGCGGCGCCAGAAGGCTCATCCGGCGCCTCCATCCTTCGGCGGAGGAGAGAGGAGCGTCTTCCCTTGCCCGCAACGCAGCAGGCAGAAAGACGCCGATCCATGCCAGCGCAAGCGCGCCGAGAAATAGTGCCGTCAAGAGCTCTTCCCCAAGCCCTCGATATGCGCGCCGCCGGCCGAGGCCACCGATGCGCCCGATAAGCTCCCGTCACGCTACCGCCGCCCTCCCGCCTTCTCAAGGATTTGCCGGCAAAGGAGCATCGATGCCTTCGCGACCTCGGATATCCCCCTCACACGAGCGGCCGAGCGAGGTCGCGTGCGACGCGCTGATCGTCGGAGCCACGACGGGAGACGGCGGCGCGGAGCTCGCCGGAGCCGCCGCCGGAGCCGTCGACGCGGCGCTCGACGGAGCGCTTAGCGAGCATCTTCGCGATCTCCAGTTCAAGGGCAAGACCGGGGACGTCGCGCTCGTGCCGACTCTTGGCCGGCTGCCGGCGAAGACCCTCGCCGTCGCGGGCCTCGGGGCCGCGGGCGAAGCCGGACCGGCCGAGCTCAGGCGCGCGGCGGGGGCCGCGGCACGCCGGCTGCTCGACTCGCCGACGGTCGCGCTCGCGCTGCACGACGCGGTCGACCACCCGAGGGGCGCTCGCGCCGCTCTCGAAGGGGTCCTGCTCGGGTCCTACAAGTTCACGGACTTCAAGTCGGACCCGAAGCCCTCCCGGATCCAGTCGATCCTGGTCTCCGGCGCCGGCGAGGAGGAGCTCGAACGCGGAGCGACCGCCGCCGAGGCCACCATGCTCGCGCGGGACCTGATCAACACGCCCGCGAGCGCGCTGACCCCGGACGCGCTCGCGCGCCGGGCGCGGGAGGTCGCAGACGTCACGGGACTGACGTGCACGGTGTGGGACGAGAACGAGCTGGCGGAGCGCGGGTTCGGGGGACTCCTCGGCGTCGCGCAGGGCTCGGCGCAGCCCCCACGGTTCGTCCAGCTCCACTACCGCCCGGAGGGCCCGACGGGGAAGGTCGTGCTCGTCGGCAAGGGCATCACGTACGACTCCGGCGGGCTCTCGCTGAAGGACGCCAAGAGCATGGAGACGATGAAGACCGACATGTCGGGAGCAGCCGCAGTGATCGCGGCGATGGGCGCGATCGGGAGGATCCGGCCCGCCGTCGAGGTGCTCGGGCTCGTGGCGTCGGCCGAGAACATGCCCGGCGGCGCGGCGCTGAAGCCCGGCGACGTCGTCACCCACTACGGCGGCAAGACGGTCGAGGTCCTCAACACCGACGCCGAGGGGCGACTCGTGCTCGCCGACGCCCTCGTCTTTGCGACGGAGCAGCACCCGGACGCGATCGTCGACGTCGCGACGCTGACCGGCGCGATCATGATCGCTCTGGGAACGCGGGCGACCGGCCTGTTCTGCAACGACGACGACATGGCGCAGCGTCTTACGGAGATCGGCGCGGCGGAAGGCGAGCGGGTCTGGCGCATGCCGTTGTTCGACGACTACGCCGCGGACATCGAATCAGACGTCGCCGACCTCAAGAACATCTCGGGAGCGCGCTGGGGAGGGTCGATCGTCGCAGCGATGTTCCTCCAGCAGTTCGTCGGGAAAGGGATCTCGTGGGCGCACCTCGACATCGCCGGCGCGGCGCGAGCCGAGGCCGCGACCGGAGAGACGAGCAAGGGCGGCACCGGGACGGCCGCCCGGACGCTCGTCTCGTTCGTGGAAGGGTTCGGACGCTGAACGACGACGACGCCGAGGTAGTGCCGCTGGGGGTCGAAAGAGCCGAGCCCCCTCCCGCGCCGCCGCGGCCCCAGTCGACACTCCACACGATTGCGATCTCGGGGATGTCGCTCTCGGCGCTGATCGGCGTCGTCGTCCTGTTCCTGTCGATCGGGATCGGCCTCCCCGCCGGCGGGCGCAGGGCGACTACCGCGGTCGTCGTCGGCTCGGGCGTCGTGTTCCTCGCGTGCGCGTCGATCGCGGTGTTCACGGCGGCGCGCGAGACGTACCCGTCGCGGGGTTCCGGTGGCAAGGGACCCGACTAGACTCCCCGGCATGGAGATCGACGGGCACCCGACGCAGGACCTGATCGAAGAGCTCGAGCGCCGCGGCGCGGCCCGGGTCGCCGGGTCGTCGGCGGGACCGCGCGTAGAGGCGCTGAGGTTCCTGACGGAGCGGCTCGGCGAGAGCCCCGGCTACTGGATGTTCCTCCCCTACGAGACGTTCGACACCGGGGTCGACGAAATACCTCGCTGAGATGGCGGTAACGGCCGGCGAGTTCCGGAGCGCGCTCAGGAAGTTCGCGTCGGGGGTCACGATCGTCACCGTCGCCGGAGAGGGCGAGCTCCACGGCATGACGGCCTCGTCGTTTGCCTCGGTGTCACTCGACCCTCCCCTGGTCCTCGTGTGCCTCGACCAGACGTCGCACACGCGCGCTCTCGTCGCGCAGACCGGAACGTTCGCCGTGAACGTCCTCCGCAGCGACCAGGAGGAGACGTCACGCGCGTTCGCGCGCTCGGGATTGAAGCCGTTCGCGACCGTCCCCCACCGCACCGGCGACAACGGAGCGCCCGTGCTCGACGAGGCCATAGCGGTGCTCGAGTGCAGCACCCGTGAGACGTTCGAGGCCGGCGACCACGACGTCGTCCTGGGCGAGGTCACCGCGGCGTGGGTCGCGGACGGCGATCCTCTCGTCTATTACGACGGCGCCTACCGCTCGCTGACCTCCTCGAGCGACAGCTGATCGCCCGGACGGAGCGGGGGCATCGAGCCCGCGGGCATCTCGACGCCGAAGCGGGACCGCGGCACCCACCTCGTCAGCCGCCGGGGGCGCATCGAGGGGACCACGTGCAGCACGCGCCAGTCACGGTCGCAGAGGCAGACGTCGATCGCGTAGCGCATGCCGAACGTGTGGAGCTGACGAGCGGGCTCGATCACCAACGCCTCCGCCGGCCGCAGCGGCTCCCGGCCCAGCAGCCCTCGCCCCCGCTCGCGCCACGTCCGCGCGCGGTGCACCCGCTCTGCGACGATATTCCCGGTGCCGGCGACGATGAGCCGCGTCTGCACGTGAAGTAGGTTAAGCCGCCGTGCGGTGGCCGCCCCGGCGAGCCGCTGCGCCACCGCGAGCGAGCCGAACGAGGAGACCACGTATGCAGAAGTGGGAGTACGCGACGGTGCCCCTCATCTCCCATGCGCTCCAGGAGATCCTGAACCAGTGGGGGGAAGAGGGCTGGGAGCTCGTCCAGGTCCTCGAGAGCGCCTCGACCGGGACGACCGCGTATCTGAAGCGGCCGAAGAGCTCCTAGGCGTCCAGGACGTCGCGCAGCCACGCCTCCAGCGGCGGCCCCACGTCGTCGCGGCGCAGAGCCAGCCGGATCGTCCCCTTCAAATAGTCGAGCTTCTTGCCCACGTCGTAGATGGGCCCCCGGTGGACGTACGCGTACACACCGGGCGACTCGACGAGCGCGCGGATGCCGTCCGTGAGCTGGATCTCGCCGCCCGCGCCGGGCACCGTCGCGTCGATCGCGTCGAACACCTCGGGCGCGAGGATGTAGCGTCCCACGGCGCCCAGGTCGGACGGCGCTTCCGCCGGGGCCGGCTTCTCGACCAGGTCGACGACCTTCACGAAGTCGTCCACCGGTTGGCCTTCAGTCGCCACGATCCCGTAAGCGGAAGCTCGCTCCGGCGGGACGCGCCGGACCGCGACGACGCTCACGCCGTCGTGCTCGTGCCTCTCGACCATCCGCTCCAGAAGCGGGGGCTCGTCGCCGCGGGGGGCCGGGACGATCTCGTCCGGTAGCAGCACGGCGAACGGCTCGTCGCCGACGTGAGCGCGCGCGGTCCCGACCGCATGCCCCAGCCCCAGCGCTCCCTTCTGCCGGACGTAGTGCACGTTCGCCAGCGCGGCGACGCCCCGCACCTCCTCCAGCTCCTCGACCTTCCCGGCCTTCTCGAGGCGCTCCTCGAGCTCGAGCGAGCGGTCGAAATGGTCCTCCATCGTCGCCTTGCCGCGGCCCGTCACGACGAGGACGTCGCGTATTCCGGCGCGGACGCACTCCTCGACGACGTACTGGATCGCCGGCCGGTCGATGAGCGGGATCATCTCCTTCGGCACGGACTTGCTGGCCGGGAGCAGCCGCGTGCCGAGCCCCGCCGCCGGGATGACTGCCTTGCGAACCCTCACACGATCTCCATATCGTCGCGAGCACTCCCGGACAACATCTTCCTACACTGGCACCACCGTGCCTCCGACCATCCTCGTCATCGAAGACGAACAGGCGATCGCGTCCGCGGTTGCGGCGCGGCTCGAGAAGGAAGGGTTCGACGTGCTGACGGCGCCCGACGGCCTCACCGGGATCGAGGCCTTCCGCGCCGGCGAGCCCGACCTCGTCGTCCTGGACCTGATGCTGCCGGGAATGGACGGGCTCGAGGTCTGCCGGCGCATCCAGGCGGAGCGGTACGTACCGGTGCTGATGCTGACCGCTCGCAACGACGAGACCGACATCCTCGTCGGGCTCGGAGTCGGCGCCGACGACTACGTGACGAAGCCGTTCTCGCCGCGCGAGCTCGTCGCGCGGGTCAAGACCCTGCTGCGGCGCGTCGAACGATCGGCCGCCGCCGAGCCGGCGACGCTGAGGGCGGGCGACATCGAGATCGACACCGGCAGGCGCCTCGTACGACGCGACGGCGAGACCTTGCACCTGACGCCCATCGAGTTCGAGCTGATCCGGCGGTTCGCCGGCAAACCGGGCTACGTCTTCACGCGCGACCAGCTGCTGAACGACATCTGGGGCTACGACGACCCCGCGGGAGGGCGCACCGTCGACACGCACGTCGCGTCGCTGCGGCGCAAGCTCGGCAGCGAGGTCATCCGCACCGTGCACGGCGTCGGGTACGCGCTGGAGATCGGGGGCCGGGCGTGAGGCCCCTCGACCGCTTCACGTCTATCAAGACGAAGCTCGGCATCGTGATCGTGAGCGCGGTCGTCGTCACCGTCGCGACGATCGTCGTCGGCGTCCGCGCGGGACTTCCGCTCTACCTGTGCGCGGTCGCCGCCGCGGCCCTGTCGCTGGGGATGGTGCAGCTCCTGGCCCGCGGGATGACGTCGCCGCTGCGGCAGATGGCGGCCGCGGCGACTGCGATGTCTCGCGGCCGCTACGACGAGCGCGTGACCGCGTCGTCGCGCGACGAGGTCGGCGACCTCGCGCGCGCGTTCAACAAGATGGCCGAGGAGCTGAGCGAGGTCGACAGGATGCGGCGCGATCTCGTCGCGAACGTCTCGCACGAGCTCCGGACGCCGATCACGGCGCTGCAGGCGGTTCTCGAGAACGTGGTCGACGGGGTCGAGGAGCCGAACCCCGAGACGCTCCGGACCATGCTCTCGCAGGTCGAGCGACTCGGGCGGCTCGTCTCGCAGCTGCTCGACCTGTCCAAGCTCGAGTCGGGCAACCTCGCGCTGCATCACGAGCGCTTCGCCGTGCGTGACGTCCTCGACCAGGCCGTCCACGAGTCGCGCGTGAACGCGCAGGCGACGTCGAAGGAGGTCGCTCTCGACGTCGCGGTCGAGCCGGACGGGCTCGCGGCCGTCGGGGACCCCGAGCGCGTCCACCAGGTGATCGCGAACCTGCTCGACAACGCGATCCGGCACTCGCCGCCGCACGGCCGCGTCGTGGTCGCGGCGCGCTCGGACCGGACGGGCGTCACGATCGAGGTCGCCGACGAGGGCCCGGGGATTCCGGAGCAGGACGCGGCGCGGGTCTTCGAGCGCTTCTACCGGTCGGACGCCGCGCGCTCGTCGGCCGCGGGCGGCACCGGGCTCGGGCTCTCCATCGCGAAGTGGATCGTCGACCTGCACGGCGGGAGGATCGCCGTCGAGCCGAACCGGCCGCGCGGCTGCAGGATGATCGTGTCGCTCCCGGGGGCCGCCGCGTGAGCGTCGACCGTCTCGAAGGGCCGCCCGGGCTCCGGGTATGGACGGGGATCCTTGCCGCCGCGGCCGTCGCCGCGGCGGTCGTCCCGTCGGGGCCGCCCGGAATAGGGATGCTCCTGACCGGACTCGCGGTCGCCGCCGCCGTCGCGGCCGCGCGTCCGCGCCGGCTGGACCTCGACTCCGGCGGATTCGCCGCCGCCGCGCTGCTGCTCCTCACGATGCCCGCGTTCCTCGACGCGCCGTGGCTGATGCTCGTGGACGTCGCGGCCGCGGCGGGCTGCTCGGCGGTCGCGGTCACCGGCGCCGGGAGCTGGGCCGCGGTCCTGGGAGCCCCTTTCCGCGTGGCGGGGAGATCCCTCCGCGTCCCGGCCGCCCTCGCGCGTGCCCTGCCGCGCCGCGACACGGGCGTCGACGCAGGCGCGGCGGCGCGGGCCGCGATGCTGTCGGCGCTGCTCCTGCTCACTTTCGGTGCGCTGTTCACCAGCGCGGACGCGGCGTTCGCGCGCATCGCCGGGGACGTGCTGCTCCCCGACCTCGGCGCAGAGCTGCTGCCGGCGAGGGTGATCGTCGGCCTCCTGGTGCTCGCCGGCGCGGGCGGCTTGGTCCTCGCCGGACGTGCCCGGACGGAGCCCCTCTCGCCCGCGTTCGCCGGAGTGTGGGAACGTCCCCCGCGGCGGGAGATCTCCACGATCGAGTGGGCGCTCCCGCTCGGGCTGCTCGACGCCTTGTTCGCGGCCTTCGTGCTGGTGCAGATCACGGTCCTGTTCGGCGGCCACCGCCACGTCCTCGAGACGAGCGGCCTGACGTACGCGGAGTACGCGCGGTCGGGCTTCTTCCAGCTCGTCTGGATCGCCGTGCTGGTGCTCGGCGTCGTCGCGGTCTCCGTCAGGGTCCTGCGGGAGTCGCCGCGGCAGCGTCTGCTGAAGGGTCTGCTCGGCGTCCTGTGCCTGCTCACGCTCGTCGTGCTCGCTTCGGCGTTGCGCCGCATGGAGCTCTACGAGGCGGCGTACGGCCTGACCCGCATCCGCGTCTCGGTTTACGCGGTCGACCTGTGGCTCGCGGGGATCTTCGGCCTCGTGATGCTCGCCGGCGCCGTGGGGCGGGGATCCTGGCTCCCGCGCGCCGTCCTCGCCTTCACGATCGCGGCGCTGGTCGCGTTCAACGCCTCGAACCCCGAAGCGAGGATCGCGCGCAGCGGCGTCGAGCGGTGGCGCGCGACCGGTGAGATCGATCGCAGCTACCTCGCTACGCTGAGCGCGGACGGGCTGCCCCCCCTTCTGGAGCTCCCGCGGGAGATAGGGGCGTGCGTCGTCGGCACGATCGTCGAACGGACGGAGCGCGCGACGGGAGCGTGGACGTCGTTGAACCTCTCCCGCGAACGCGCGCTGGAGATGACCGCCACGGAGGTGCCGGGATGCAGCTACTGACCACGAAGACCGCGCTCGTGACCGTCGAGGCGCCGCACCGCCTCGGCTTCGTGGACGTGACGCCGGAGCTGGAGCGCGCCGTCGCGGCCCACGGCGTCGAGGAGGGCTTCGCGATCGCGTTCGCGCGGCACACGACGTGCGCCCTGCTGATCAACGAGCTAGAGGACGGCGTTCAGGAGGACCTCCGGGTGCGCCTCGACCACCTCTTCCCGCCGTCGATCTACTACGCCCACGACGACCTTACGATCCGGAATCAGAATCTCCAGGACGGCGAGAGGGCGAACGGCCACGCGCACGTCGCGCAGATGCTGATGGGCGGGACGTCGCAGACGATCCCGATCGCCGGCGGGAAGCTGCTGCTGGGAACGTGGCAACGGCTGTTGCTGGTGGAGCTGGACGAGCCGAAGCCGCGCGAGATCGTCTTCCAGGTATACGGCTAGCGCCCGTCGTCGCCTGCGGCGGCGGATGGCTAGCCTGACTACGTCGCGAGCTTGAGCGGCGGCTCCGGCTCGCTCGCCGTGCAGACGCGGTCCCGCCCCTGCTGCTTCGCCTGGTACAGCGCGCGGTCCGCGGCCCCCACGAGCGCCTTGTACGTCTCGCCGTGGACCGGGTGCGACGCGATCCCGATCGAGACGGTGATCGTCAGCGGCTGCTCGCCCGGCGCCCCGAACGGCTCCGAGCGCACCGCGTCGAGGATCTTCTCCGCAGTCGTCCGAGCGCCGTTCAGGTCGGTCTCGGAGAGCAGGCAGATGAACTCCTCGCCGCCGTAGCGGGCGAAGATGTCGACCTCGCGGATGACCCTGTCGACCCGCTTCGCGAACTCGACGAGGATCGCGTCGCCGCGCTGGTGCCCGTGCGTGTCGTTGATCACCTTGAACGAGTCGAGGTCGAGCATGAGCACGCTGAACGGGCGCTGGAAGCGCTGCGCCGCCGCGATGACCTGCGGGAACTGCATGAGGAAGTACCTGCGGTTCCAGACGCCGGTGAGACCGTCGGTGATCGCGAGCCGCTGCGCCTCCTCGTGCAGCAGCACGTTCTCGACCGCGACGCCGGCCTGCTCGCCCAGGAACACGATGTAGTCGAACTCCTCCTCGGTGAAGACCTCCTCCGGGTCCTCGCGGTGGACGGAGATAACGCCCATGATGCGGTCCTGGCTGTACAGCGGGATCGCGATCATCACCGGAAACGCCGCCTCCGCCCGGGACGGCCGCGGTCCCGCGTGCTGGGGCAGCAGAACGTTCGCCGACCTCTCCGCGACCAGCCCCACGACCCCCTCGCCCACCTTCACGCGCCCGAGCGAGTCGAGGTCGACGTTGACGCCGCGGGCCGGATACAGGTCCTCGCGCGTGGGGCCGAACATCCACAGGACGGCGCCGTCGGCGCGGATCGCGTCCACGGTCGTGTTCAGGACCGACGAGAGCATCTGCTTCATGTCGTGCGTTGACCGCAGCGTGTCGCCGACGCGCCGGATCGCGCGCCGCAGCTGGTCGCGCGACGACGAGAGCGCGCTGACCGTATCGCCGAGCGTGTCGGTCATGTCGTTGAACGCCTCCGCGAGCTGTCCGACCTCGTCGCGCGAGCGGACCCTGATGCGGTGGTCGAAGCGTCCTTCCGCGATCGCCGCCGCGCCCTCCGACAGCTCCTCGAGCGGTTGCGTGATCAGGCGGGCAAGCAGGTAGGCGAGGCCGGTGACGACGCCCAGCGCGAGGAGCAGCAGCGCCGCCATATACCCGATGACCCTGTCCGAGAGCGCCTGGATCGGCTCGTCTGCCGTCGACGCCACCAGCGACATCCCGTCGCCGGGCAGCCGCCTCGCCTGCGCGCGCCCCTCACCCCCGATGTCGGTCTCGAAGGACCCCGAAGCCGGCACGTCCACCGACACGACGTCGTCGAGGCCGGCGGTCGACGCGATCACCGCGCCGTCCGAGACGAGCGAGAGCTCGACGGTCCCGGCGCTGGCGCCGATCAGGATCGAACGGTCGAGCCAGAACCCGCCGACGACCCGGCCGACCTCGCCGGCGCCGCGGACGCTCACGGGTATCGCACGGGTCCGGTTGAAGCCGGAGCCCGATCCCCCGCGCGCGTCCAGCACGTGGCGCATACGCGGCCTCTCGAAGCCCGGAGCGAACTCGCCGGGCCGGAACGCGCGGGCGACGATCCGCCCGCGGCCGTCGAGCAGGATCAGGAAGTCCAGCTCGTCGGAGTCCGCGAGCCGGCGAGCGAGGAACCGGCCCGCCGCCGCAGCGTCGCGGTCGTCGATCAAGCGCGCGAGCCGCGCTCGCTCGACGGTCGTGCGCACGTCGTCCTCTATGTCGGCGACGCGGTCGTTGTAGACGGCCACCGCGGCGTCGAGCGACGGAGCGAGCGCGAGGACGGCCCTGCGCGAGATCTCGCCGATCACGACGCGCTGGACGACGTACCCCGCGGCGACCAGGGGGAGGATCACGATCAGCACGAAGAAGAGCGTGAGGCGCCGCTGGAGGGACATCGAGGTATTCCTTTCCCCCTTTGGACGCATCTCTCGGCGCTTCGACCCATCGAGTTTAATGCGATGATCCCGGCATGCCCATCTACGAATACGCCTGCACCAGCTGCGGGGAACGGACCGAGGCGAAGCAGGGCTTCGACGACCCTCCGCTCGAGGAGTGCGCCCACTGCGGCGGACAGCTGAGGAAGCTGTTCTCCCCCGTCGGGATCGTGTTCAAGGGATCGGGCTTCTACTCGACCGATGCGAAGGGAGCCGCGAAGCAGGCGGCGCCGGGCGACAAAGCCGGCGCGACGAAGGGCGATACGGCTCCTGCCGCGAAGCCGGATCAGAAGCCGGCCGCGAAGAAAGAGACGAAGACGGAGAAGTCGGCGTGACGGCGTCCATCGGGATCTTCGGAGGGTCCGGGTTCTACAGCCTGCTCGACGACGTCCGCCGCGAGGACGTCGACACGCCGTTCGGCGCGCCTTCCGCGCCGGTGTCGATCGGATCCGTCGGCGGCGTCGACGTCGCGTTCCTCCCCCGGCACGGCGTGAAGCACGAGCTGCCGCCGCACAAGATCAACTACCGCGCGAACGTGTGGGCGCTGAAGGAGCTGGGCGTGACGAGGATCATCGGCCCGTGCGCCGCCGGGTCGCTCCGGCGCGACGTGAGGCCCGGTGAGTTCGTCGTCTGCGACCAGCTCGTCGACCGCACGACCGGACGGCGCGACACGTTCTACGACGGTCCCGTCACGACCCACGTCTCGTTCGCCGACCCCTACTGCCCCGAGCTGCGCGCGCTCGCGATCGAGACCGCGCGGGCCGAGGGGATCGCGGTCCACGAGCGGGGAACGGTCGTCACGGTCGAGGGCCCGCGCTTCTCGACGTGCGCGGAGTCGAAGTGGTTCCAGGACGCGGGCTGGCAGGTGATCAACATGACGCAATACCCCGAGGCGTACCTCGCCCGCGAGCTCGAGATCTGCTACGTGAACATCTCGCTGATCACCGACTACGACGTCGGCGTCGCCGGCCAGGAGGAGCCGGTCAGCCACGAGGCCGTGCTCGAGGTGTTCAACGCGAACAACGACAAGCTGCGGCGGCTGCTGTTCTCGATGGCGCCGAAGATCCCGCCGGACAGGAGCTGCCTCTGCAGCACGGCGCTGCAGGGCGCGCGCATCGAGTAGGCCGCATGACAAAGCCCCCGGGAGACCCCCCGGGGGCTTTGTCGCGGAGCCGTACGTTACTTCGTGATCTTGAAGACCTCGGTGAACGCCGCGATCGCGGGAGAGTCCTGGCTCTCGATCTGTGCCGTGAACTTCGCCTTGCCCGGCTTGGCCGGGTTCGTGATCACGGGAACCCCGTCCGGGGTCTTGCCTTCGATCGTCAGGTCGACGACCAGCGGGTTGCAGGTGTTGTCGCTCGGCGTCGGGGCGCCCTCGACGACCCAGCCCGTCAGGGGGCTGCCCGTAACGAGGAGACGCACCCGGTTGGCCGGCTCGAGGTCGAGGAACCAGACTGCGTGGACGCCGGCGTCCGCCTCCTCCTCGGTGCGGGAGCGCTCGTAGATCTCGGCCTGGATCGTGACGTTCTGCTTCACCGGGATACCGCCCTCCGGACCGGGCCGGCAGTCGGGGCCCGCGGCGATCGTGACCGTGCCGCCGCCGATGTCGGCGCCCGACCGCTCCTGGCGGCCGGGGATGAACGGCTCCTCGGGGACGTCCTCGTCACCCGCGATGACGTAGCCCTTGGGGATCGTCATCTTGAAGTTCCGGATCTCCTCGTCGTTCTCGTCGAACTCGAGGTGGATGTCGAAGTTCGGGTTCGCGTTGATCTTCGTATCCGAGAGCGTCAGGTCGAACGCCGGCGAGAAGTCGGCGTAGGCGACGCCGGCCAGCATGGTCAGCGCGGTGGCGACCCCACCGATCGCAAGAGCCCTTTTCCTCATGTCGCTACCTCCGTAGTGGGGTGACGGGAAACACGTCGCCGGCGTGCGGCGTCCTGTTGCATGGTTCGCTCTGGTTACGTGTATTCCTCTACGGACGTAACGGGACAAGCCGGACACGGCCCCTCCTCCCGCTATAGTCCCGGCCCGTGCCGGTTCTCGAAGCCCTCGTCCTGGGCGCGGTGCAGGGCCTCACGGAGTTCGTCCCGATCTCGTCGTCGGGTCACCTCGTGCTGGTCCCCGAAGCCCTCGGGTGGGATCCTCCCGGGCTCGCGTTCGACGTCCTGCTGCACGTCGCGTCGCTGATCGCCCTGCTCGCGTACTTCTCGGGCGACCTGGTCGACCTCGTCCGCGGCTCGCTGGCGGGCGACGCCGGCGCCCGGCGGCTCGCGAGGCTCCTCGCGCTCGGGACGATCCCGGCGGCGGTCGCAGGTGTCGTCCTCGGCGACTACTTCGAGGGCACGTTCGAGGACGCCGAGGCATCGGCGCTGCAGCTCGTGGCCACGGCGGTGATCCTCGTCGCGGGCGAGCAGGCGCTCACCTTCCACGAGAGGCGGCGCGCCGAGACCGGCCGCCGCCTCCGGACGATGGTCGATCTCAACGCGGGCGACGCGGGGCTCGTCGGCGTCGCGCAGGCGGTCTCGATCCTGCCCGGGATCTCCCGGTCCGGCGCGACGATCGCTGCGGGGCTCGCGGTCGCGACGAAGAGGGAGGACGCGGCCCGCTTCGCGTTCCTGCTCGCGATCCCGGCGCTGGCCGGGGCCGCCGTCGTGAAGGTGCCAGACCTCGAAGGATCGCTCGGGTTCGGGGCGGGCCTGGCGGGGTTCGCCGCGTCGCTCGTGACGTCGTACGCGGCGATCGCGATCCTCATCAAGTACCTGAAGACGCGCTCGCTCTATCCCTTCGCCGCGTACTGCGTCGTCGCAGGCGTCCTCTTCTACCTCGCCGTCTAGGCCCCCGCGACCGTCATCTCGGACACGAGCGTCGTCGCTCCTCCGTAGGAGCCGCCGAACGGCAGCCACCGGCGGTCGGTCCCGACCGCGGCAATGCGCGCCAGGATGTCGAGCATCGGCGCCGCGATCGTCACCTCGCGGACCGGCCGGGTCGGCTCGCCGTTCTCGATCAGCCTCCCGGTGACGCCCACGGAGAAGTCGCCGGAGATCGGGTTCGCGCCCGAGTGGACGCCGTGGAAGTCCTGCACGAGCAGAGCCCTTCCGGCGTTGCGAAGGATCTCGCCGCGGTCCTCGCCGGTGGAGTCGAACGCGAGGTTTGTCGGCGCGGCGTGCGGCGCCGACTTGAACCCGGACCGCGACGCGTTGCCGGTGGACGCGCGGCCCTCGCGCCGCGCGCTCGTCACGTCGTAGAGAAAGGAGCGCAACGTCCCGGCTTCGATCACCGGCGTGCGGCGGGTCGGCGTGCCCTCCGCGTCCCAGGGGGCCGAGCCCGGCGCGCCGGCGACGCGTCCGTCGTCGACGAGCGTCAGCGATTCCGCCGCCACGGTCTCTCCGATCTTGCCGGCGAACAGCGACCGCCCCTTCTGCACGGCCTCACCCGTCAGAGCGCTTGCGAGCACGCCGAGGAACTGGCCCGACGTGTACGGGTCGAAGACGACGGGCATGCGCGCCGACGGGATCCGCGTCGCTCCGAGGATCGAGAGCGCTCGGTCGGCGGCCCGCCGAGCGACCGCCTCGGCGTCGAGGGAGCCCAGGCCGCGGGCGAGGTCGAACTCGAACGCGACCTGCGTGTCGTCGCCGTCCTCCGCGATCGCGACCGAGTAGCACCACGCGTCGGTCCGGCGATACTGCCCCTCGACCCCGGTCGACGTCGCGATCGCGACCTGAGCGTCCGAGTCGGAGTAGATCGCCTCCTCCGTGCGGATCCGCGGATCGGCCGCGCGCGTCGCCTGCTCGAGCTCCACCGCGAACGCTGCCTTCGCGTCGGGACCCGTCCTCGCGCTCTGCTCGTCGACCAGCCCCGGCACGTCCTCCGGCGGCTCGGCCCACGCGTCGACCAGCCCCGCGGCGTCGTCCGGCGTCGCGCTCGCCGCGTTGTCGCGCGCGCGGCCGACGACGTCCGCGAGGCCCTCGCGGGTGAGGTCGGTCGTGTAGGCGAAGCCGACCCGCCCGCCGGAGATCAGGCGCACTCCCCCTCCGCGCGGCTCCGCCGACGAGGTCGCCTCGACCTCGCCCTCGTACGCCTTCACGTAGAGCTCACGTTCGTGGGTAACGTACGCCTCGACCCGCTCGTCCTTGAGGGCCCGCTCCGCGATCGACCGCGCGAGGTCGAGGAGCTCCGCCATCTAGGCCTCCGTCCCGCCCACGGTCATCGTCCCGAGGAGCACCGTCGGCATCCCGTTCGTCACCGGGGCGTGCTGGCCGTCCTTGCCGCACACGCCCTCCCAGCGGTCGAAGTCGGCGGCGACCGCCTCGATCACGTTCAGGACCTTCGGGCCGTTGCCGATCAGCTGCGCGCCCTTGATCGGGTACGAGATCCTCCCGTCCTCGATCATGAACGCCTCCGACATCCCGAATACGAAGTTGCCGGTGGCGGGGTTCACCTCGCCGCCCGCGAAGCTCGCCGCGTAGACGCCGCGCGTCACCGAGCGGACGATCTCGTCGGGGTCGTCGGGGCCGGGAAGCAGGTACGTGTTCGTCATCCGGACGATCGGCAGGTGCGCATAGGACTGGCGGCGGCCGTTGCCGGTCGGGGGATGCCCGATCTTGCCGGCGGAGAGGCGGTCGCTGAGGTGGCCGGTCAGGATCCCCCTGTCGAACAGCACCGTTCGCTGCGCCGGCGTCCCCTCGTCGTCCACCCCGATCGAGCCCCACGCGCCGACGTCGGACCCGTCGTCGACGATCGTCACGTCGTCCGAGCCGAACCTCTCGCCCTCCCGGTTCGCGTAGACGCTCGCGTTCTTCACGAGCGTGTCGGCCTCCAGGCCGTGGCCACACGCCTCGTGGATCAGGACGCCTCCCGCCCCGGGCGCCAGCACGACCGGGAGCTCGCCGGCGGGCGAGGGCCGTGCGTCGAGCATCGTGAGCGCCTTCTCGGCCGCGACCGCCGCGATCTCGGCCGCCGGGAAAGCCTCGAGGAGCTCGAATCCCCCCGAGTGCCCGGGCGCCCGGAACCCGGTCGCGATCTGCCCGTCCCGCGCGGCGACGACCTGGCAGACGAAGCGGACGCGGGTGCGGTCGTCCTCCGCGATGCGGCCGTCGGACGAAGCAACCATCACCCTCTGGCGCACGTCGGCGTACGAGGCGACGACCTGGCGGACCTCGCTCCCGGCCGAGCGGGCGGAGTCGTCCGCGGCCCGAAGGGCCTCCACCTTGTCGGCTGCCCCGACGTCCTCCGGAGGGATCCGGACCGGGTGCCGGACCGGGGGCGCCGTCCGGTTGAGGCCGGCGACGGCTCCCGCCTCGCCGGCGAGCCCCGCCCGGGCCGCCCGCGCGGCCTCGGCCAGGCCCTCTTCCGTCAGGAGGTTCGTGTAGGCGTAGGAGGAGCGCTCCCCGACGACGACCCGGACGCCTGCGCCCGAGTCCCGCCCGGACGCCACGTCCTCGACCCGCCGGTCCTCGAGGCGCAGGGCCGTCGACGACCGGTCCTCCACGAACAGCTCGGCGAAGTCGCCGCCCGCCGCAAGCGCGGCGGAGAGGACTTTCTTGACGGTCTCCTCGGCTAGCATCGCGGGCAGGATACGGCCCCCGGCGGGCGGTGGGCGGGAGGTCCGCGCGGCGCCCCAGGCGTGGGAGCCGTGAATGCTTCGTGCGCTTGTGCCTCGATTGAAGGGCGATGTACTCTGGATCGTGAACCGCCGAGCCTCGGTCTGGTTCAGGAAGGAGCCTGGTTCTGGGAGTACAGCCACACGGCTACACTGCCGAGCAGGTCGAACGGCTCCGGCAGATCCAACAGAGGCTTCAGGCGGCCAGAAGGGAGCTAGACGCTCTCATCGGTGACGCCTACCTCCGCCCCCGGGCTTCGATAGTCCCCGTCCATTTCCTGGATCTCGCCTCGGCGACCGAGAAGCTCCGCTGGGCCGAGAAGGAGTGGCGCGAGCTCGACAAGGAGCTGGCGCAGGCCGCGTCGGCACCCGCCGCGGCGGATTCCGCGTCGCCCGACTCGGCGGAGCCGGACGACGGGGAGCCGCACCATCAGGCGCTAGAGCCGGTCACCGCCGAGAGCCACTAGCGCCTCCTCTATTGCCCGTGGGGTCGTCACGGGTACGGTCCCCTGCGGGCATTGGTTGCGGAAACCGCAACTCGTTCCGCACACGGGGCGTGGAGCGGCGGCAGCCCCTACCGCGGGGGCATCCGGAGGCCCGCGTCCAGGCGGATGACCTCGCCGTTGATCATCGGGTTCTCGACGACGTGCTTCACGAGCGCCGCGTACTCCGCCGGGTTCCCGAGCCGGTGGGGGTGCGGGACGTTCTCGGCCAGCTTGCTCTTCGCCTCCTCCGGGAGGCCCGCCAGCATCGGCGTGTCGAAGATCCCGGGCGCGATCGTGGCGCAACGGATCAGCTTGCCGGCCAGGTCCCTCGCCACCGGCAGCGTCAGCCCCGCCACGCCCCCCTTGGAGGCGGCGTACGCCGCCTGTCCGATCTGGCCGTCGAACGCCGCGATGCTCGCGGTGTTCACGATCACGCCGCGCTCCTCGCCCTCCGGCTGTTGCGACGCCATCTGTGCCGCCCCGAGGCGGATCGCGTTGAAGGTCCCGATCAAGTTGATCCGGACGACGGCCTCGAAGCGCTCGAGGTCCGTCGGCTTCCCCTCGCGCGTCAGGACGCGGCCCGGCCATCCGACGCCGGCGCAGTTGACGAGCACGTGGAGCCCGCCGAACTCCCCCGCGGCGAGGTCGACCGCGGCCCCTACCTCGGTCTCGTTCGTGACGTCGGCCGCCGCGAAGCGAGCCCGCTCCCCCAGCTCCTTCGCGCGGACCTCGCCCTCGGAGGAGCCGAGGTCGACGATCACGACCGACGCGCCGGCGTCGTGGAGCGCCTTCGCGGTCGCGCCGCCGAGCCCCGAAGCACCCCCGGTTACGAGCGCGACCTTCCCGCGGATGTTCACACTGCCTCCTCTGCTCGGATCCCGTCCTTGGCCGCTCGTCGAGGCGACCGGTCGTTCTCCGCCGCGCTCACGACCTCGCCGCTGGCCAGGACGAGGCCGTCCTCGCACCTCGTCTCGACGCGGCCGTCGGAGAACTGCTCGTGGTACAGCGCCGCGTAGGCGCCGCCGCGCGCGAGGAGCTCGGTGTGGGAGCCACGCTCGACGATCCGACCCCGGTCGAGGTACAGGATCGTGTCGGCGGCGAGGATC
>JBHELD010000034.1:0-6233 GCA_046263255.1 Actinomycetota bacterium | reverse complement strand
CGCGATCGTCGCGGCGCGGCACGAGGCTCGCTTGGTGGGCCGAGCAGTAGCCGGCCGGGCGCGGGTGCGAGATCTGCAGGTGGCTCTTCGGCACGGGGACGAGCCGGTTGGAGATGTCGTAGAACCACAGCGCCCCGACCGGGCTGTTGCGGTCGCCGGCGCACTCGCCCGTGACCGAGCCGGCGAACTCGTCCGCGATCGCGAGGTACTTCTGGTCCCAGGTCACGCCGGCGCCGTGGTGGATCTCGATGGCGGGATTGACGATGCGGGAGAGGATCACCGGCTGGGCAGGATCGCTGACGTCCCAGATCTGCGACTCGCCGATGCACGCCGCCGCGGCGTGCTTCCCGTCCGGCATGATCGTCACGTCGTGGCAGCCGATCTCGGGAGAGACGTCGAGGGTCCCAACGACCTTCGCCTTCGCAGGGGCGTCGACGTCGACCTCGATGATCGAGACCTTGCGATGCGAGGCCACGTTGCAGCTCGCGCTCGGCACGCCTAGCGGATACGACATCACGTACACGTAGACCTTGTCGCCGCGCGGGTTGACGACGTTCGTGTGCGATCCGCAGTCGGTCTCGACGAAGTTCACCTGCTCCGGGTTCGACGGGTCGGAGACGTCGACTATGCGAACGCCCTCCATCCCCGCCGACTCGGGGCAGCCGACGCTGCCGGACGACTGAGGTGAGTCGAGCGACACGAACACGAGGTCGCGGTAGACGTTGACGTCGCCCTGGCCGCCGGCGCAGTTGTGGAATCCCACCTGCCTGACGTACGGGGCGCGCTTCAGGATCTTGAAAAGCGCCGTCCCGCTGTACGACCCGGCGACGATGACGTCGCCCTCGAAGGCGAGGTCGGAGCCGTCGGCGACGCCGCCTCCGGGGACTTTGATGGGCCCCCGTGCGATCTCCTCGATGTTGTCGGAGTGCAGGCTCTCGTCGTGGCCGGCGGCCACCGGCAGAGCCGTCAGCAACGACAGGGCCGCGCCGACCGCAACCCAGCGAAACGTTCGCATCCGGGGCCTCCCTGCTCGCGTCCGAGGAACTCCTTCGCCGCGAAAGGAGGGATTCCTGGGCGATCGACCCGGGCGTACGATCGCGCGCGGGAACTCGGGAGGAGCTGCCGTGGAGCCACGCCGGACCATCTCCGTTCGCCTCGTGGATCGAGAGGGGCTCGACGCCGTGCGGAAAGCGGCCTGGGTGGCCGGCCGCCGCAAGGCGGCGCTGGAGATCGTCGTCGACTACCGGCCCCCGCCCCTCCGCACGCTGGTGCGCTGGCGCGAGACCGCCCCGCCGGAGCTCCGCTGGCGCGTCACGGGTTCGGTGTCTGCCGACGCGCTCGCTGCCGAAGCCGACGCCGTGGCCAAACGCGAAGGCGTCGCACCCGCGATTCGGGTGCGGCAACTACCACGGCGGCGGGCTCGATGGCTTCATGCCCGCCATCGCTTCGACCCCCGGTTGAGCTGACTGCGGGTCGCCGGAATACCTCAACGTCCCTGCGCCGCGCCGGATCGCAGGGGCCGACCGGCACCGACGCAGGACGCGGCTACTCGCAGCCCTCGGGCGACCTCGAGGTCGGCTCGTACTCCACCGCGACGCCGTCGACGACGTGTAAACCAGCGTGACCCCAAGGAAGTTCCGCGAGCGGCTGCCCGTCGCGCGGCCCGGTCACGACGCCGGGCGCGGCTTCTAGTCGATCTCCCAGTAGACGAACTCGGGCGGGGTGTCGGCGCCCTCGTGGCTGAGGAAGCTGACCTGCCCCGGCTCGACGCCTTCCGGAACGAGGAAGAGAGTGCAGTTCTCGTAGCTCTCGCCCGGCGCGAGCTTGCCCTCGTCGACGTTCTCGCAGAGAGGGAATCCCTTGTCGCCGTAGTCGAAGACGAGAGTGGAGCCGATCAGGTTGCCGTCCGAGTCCTCGAGGCTGACGTCGATGTTGCGTTCGACCGTCGCGTCGCCGGTGTTCTCGTAGCGAGCGTCGACGTAGTACGGAGTGGTGTCGCGACCCTCCGCGTCCACCTCGAAGCCCGCCTCCGTCAGCTCGTCGTGGGTCCCCTCCCGTACCTCCAGGACGGTGACCTCCAGTGTCGTGGCGACCTCTCCCTCGAGGTCGGTGGGGTCGCTGTAGCCGACGGTGGCGGGCTCGCCCAGAGCATGGACCTCCTCGCCGTCGCCCGAGTCACCGCCACAGCTCGCCAGAACGAACGCTGCGACCGCACAAACCGATCGGAAAACCATCCTTCGACGAGTCAAACGCCCCTCCCTCCGCCCGGTGCTCACGCCGTACCGACCAGCAACCTAGCGCAGGAGACACGAGACACGAAGTCGAACCTCCCAGCTATGACGTCGTTGAGCTCGCGTTCGAAGGCCCTCGTCGCCCTCCTGACCGCCCTCGCCTCGCTGGTGCCCGGCGCTCCTGCGACCGCGCAGACCCTGAGCGACGGGCCCGCGAAGTGCGTCCGCGGCAAGGCCGCCGGGTACCCCTGCAAGGACATCGACCTCATTGCCCACGTCACGATGACCGCGGCTCAGGGCGGCCGCGTCGCCGACGTATGGGGGTGGGTCGACCCGGAGACGAAGAAGGAGTACGCGATCCTCGCCGGCGCGGGGGGCGCACGGTTCTTCGACGTCTCCAAGCCGGAGAAACCCGTCTACCTCGGCCGCATGCTCGGGAAGCCCGACGGAGCCTTGATCTGGCACGAGATCGAGATCCTCAACGACCACGCCTACATGGTGTGCGATCTCTCGCCGTGCGGCCTGCAGATCTTCGACCTCTCGCGGCTGCGCGGCGTCGAGGCCGCCCTCCCGGTATGGCGCCCCGACGTCGTCGTGCCGCTCGGGACCGCGCACTCGATCGCCTCGAATCCGGAGACCAGCCACATCTTCCTGAACGGCCCGGCCGTCGCCGTCGGGACGCCGCTCATCTTCGACGTCAGCCAGCCGCTGGCGCCGGTTCCCGTCGGGGCCATGGCGGACGACGGCTACACCCACGACTCGCTGTGCCCCACCTACAGAGGCGTCGACAAGGCGTACAGGGGCCACGAGATCTGCTTCAACTTCAACACCGACTCGGTGACGATCTACGACGTCACCGCGAACCCGCTTCAGCCCCGGCAGCTGGCGCGCGAGACCTACGAAGGCTCGGGCTACATCCATTCGGGCGCCCTGACGAAGGACCAGTCGTACCTGATCTCGACCGACGAGGGCGACGAGGTCAACAACCTTCACCCGTCGACGCTCTACATCTGGGACGTCCGGAAGCTGAAGGCACCCAAGGTGATCGGCAAGTTCGTCGCCGACTCGATGTCGATCGACCACAACGTGTACTCGGAGCAGGACGCCCTGTACCACGCGAACTACGTCAACGGCTTCCGGATCCTCGACCTCAAGGACGCCGCCAACGGCAGGCTGAAGGAGGTCGCCTGGTTCGACACGATGCCGTTCTCGGACGCGGCCGTCTTCGACGGCGCGTGGGCGGCCTACCCGTACCTGCCGTCCGGCAACGTCCTCGTGGGCGACATGAACGGCGGTCTGTTCATCGTCCGGCCCCACGACGACGTGTACCGGTCGCTGGGGGTGCGCCGGAAGCCCTGACGGCGGTCGGTCGGCGAGGTGCAGGCGCGGCCGCCGCGACCCGCCGCTTCCGCTC
The DNA here is from genome assembly GCA_046263255.1 of Actinomycetota bacterium. Classification (GTDB taxonomy): domain Bacteria; phylum Actinomycetota; class CADDZG01; order CADDZG01; family WHSQ01; genus JALZEG01. The sequence goes on along the minus strand of JBHELD010000034.1, from coordinate 2,588 downwards.
AGCCCGGCAGCGGGCTCGTCGCGTACCAGGCTTCGCGCGTCGGCGGGAGCGCGCTCGCGCCGGTGGAGTCCGGCTTCACCGCGAGCACCTGGTGGACGTTGATCCGGCCCGCGTCGAACGCTGCGGCCGATCCCGCCATGTAGAGACGCCAGATGCGGGCCCGGGCCCGTCCGGCACGCTGCACGGCCTCGCCCCAACCCGCCTCCAGGTTGCGCACCCAGGCCCTCAGCGTCGTCGCGTAGTGCTCGCGCAGCGACTCGACGTCGCGGACCTCGAACCCCAGCCCCTGCATCGCGGTCACGACCGAGCCGACCTCGTGCAGCTCGCCGTCGGGGAACACGAAGCGCGCGATGAAGGACTTCGGCGCGAACGAGGTCCTCTTGGGGTGAGCCCGGGAGATCGCGTGGTTGAGCAGGCGCCCGCGGGGCCGGAGCAGGTCGTGCAACCGCCCGAGATAGGCGCCGAGGTGCGACAGCCCCACGTGCTCGAACATGCCGATGCTCGAGATCGCGTCGTACGGCCCGTCCGAGATGTCGCGGTAGTCCTGGAGCCGGATCGTCACGCGATCGGCGAGGCCTGCCTCCGCGACCCTCTTGGCCGCCAGCTCTGCCTGCCGGCGAGAGATCGTCACGCCGACCACCGTCACGCCGTGCTCCCCTGCCGCGTGCATCGCCATGCCGCCCCAGCCGCAGCCCACGTCGAGCAGGCGCATCCCCGGCCGCAGCCGGAGCTTGCGGCAGACGTGCTCGTGCTTCGCGTGCTGCGCCTCGTCCAGCGTTACGTCCGGGCGCGCGAAGTACGCGCACGAATAGGTCATCGTCTCGCCCAGCACGAGCCGGTAGAACTCGTTGGAGACGTCGTAGTGGTGGGCGATCGCCCGCGCATCCCGCGCGAGTGAATGCCTCCGTCCGGACAGCCGCGCCTCCTCGCGGGGCCGCGGAAGCGGACGGCCCAGCGCGCCGGTACGGCGCGCCAGACGCAGCAGCTCGAGCCGCGGGACCCGGAGGTCGGTCTCCTCGGCAGGGGCGGCCATGGCGTCGCGCAGCGCGAACAAGCCGAAGACGTCCCCGCGCACGTCGAGATCCCCGGCGACGTAGGCGCGGGCAAGGCCGAGCTCGTTCGGCGCGTACAGGATCCGTCTCAACGCGTCCGGCGACTCGAAGACGATCGTAGTCGGCGCGTTCGCGTGGCCGGCGAGGCTGCCGTCCCACGCCTCGACGCGGACGGGCGAAGGCCGCCCCAGCCACGCCTCGAGGATCCGGACCAGCTCGTCGGCGATGGGCATGTCTCCCCTACTACTCCCGAGACGCCCGCGGCGCAAGGGGGCTCTCGGCGGCGCACAGAATCGGGTGCCCGGGCACAAGGCAGGAGAGGCGGGAGCGACGGGCCTGGGATCTCTTCGAAGCAGCAGTCCCGGAAGAGAGCGGCATTTCAGCCGTCTTGAGACGGTGACGCCGGGGGCGCTCCCCTCGAATCTCTCCACCAAGCCACGCGCTATAAGGGATTTGAGCGTGGGGCGAACATTCGGCCGGCTATGGCTGACGGCCCGGGAGATCACGCGTCGGAGGAAGAGACGACGCTTCCGATCGCGCGCGCCGAACGACGTACCGTGGTCTCCTCGGGCACGGGCCGGCGAAGCCCGCGGTGGGCAAAGGAGCTAGATGACGCGAGGGATGCACGCGCGGTTGGCCGCCGCGATCGTGGTCGCCCTGCTGCTGCTCGTCGGGACCTTCTGGGGCGACGACGACAACTTCCCCTTCGGGCCCTTCCGCATGTACTCCACGAAGCAGGAGCTCGACGGCGAGGTTCGGGCCACAGAGATCGCCGGCCTCACGCGGACGGGGACGTGGGTGCCCCTCCCCTTCAGCGACTTCGGGCTTCGCCGCGCGGACGTCGAAGGGCAGCTGGGGATGCTCGCGCAGCCGCCGGCCGAGGTTCTCGCCGACATGGCGGTCGCGTACGACCGCTTCGATCGCGGCGAGGAAGAGATCGTCGCGCTGCGCCTGCTGGAGCGAACCATCGACGTCGAGAACGGCAAGCCCGCCGGAGAGACGGTCGAGATCATCGCGACGTGGAGGGGATGACGGTGGGCGTCTCGGACGCAGGCCGAGAGCAGAACGTCTTCGCCCGCGCATGGAAGGGGTTGGCGGCGTGGTGGTTCGCGCCGCTCCCGCGCCGGCGCGTGGCGTGGCTGCGCGTCTTCCTCTATTCGTTCGTGGTCGTCGATATCCTGTGGCTGCGGCCCTGGGTCGCCGACTATGGCCTGGTTCCGGGCGACCGGTACCAGCCGCTGATGATCGGACGGCTCTTGCCGCTCCCGACCCCCACGCCGCTAATCGTCGAGGTCGTCAAGTACTCGCTCCTGGCGTGCGCAGTCGTCGCCGCGTCGGGACGCTTCGTCCGCCTGGCAGGCATCCTCGTCTTCGGCCTCTACCTCGAGTGGATGGTGATCGCGTTCTCCTACGGAAAGGTCGACCACGACCGCGTCGCCTTCCTGGTGGCGCTGGCGGTCCTGCCGACCGTCGGCAAGATCTCGTGGCGCGACAAGACGTCCGACGAGAAGGCCGCGTGGGCGATCAGATGCATCC